>QHVM01000070.1:3499-22909 GCA_003223555.1 Acidobacteriota bacterium
GTACATCGAGATCCGCGCCAGCATGGCGGCGTTCATCCCGCCCGCCGAGGCGCCGGTGAAGACGTCGACCACGAAGGCCCCTTCGCGCGGGCCCGCCGCGTCGCCGACCGGCTCGCGGCCCTGGTTGAGCACGTCGAGCGCGTAGGTCAGCTCGGCCAGCACGCCCGCTTCGTAGCTGCCGAGCGAGCCCGCGCCCGCGATCACGAGCGCGATCTTCTTCGGCTCCGGGGTCCTTCTCCAGACGTCGCGGTTGATCGCGGCCATGGCCAGCGGGGCCGACACGGCAGCCGGCTCAGTCGGAGTGCCCGCCTTCGTGGTCGCAGTCGGGGAAGCTCGCGAAGAAGACCTGTCCGGTCGAGCCCAGCTCCTTGAGCCCGGCCTCCGACGAGTAGTAAGCGCCGACGATCCAGTCCTTCAGGTGATCGAAGTGGTCGCGCAGGGTCGTCCGGGCCGGATGCTCGGGCCGCTGCACGGCGGTGCCGGGCGTCCAGATCCAGTCCGGCTGGCCGCGCTCGCCACCCGCGGCGGCGGTGAGCAGCTCGACCTGCTCGCCCTCCGAGAGCGACTTGAAGGGCTTGCCGAACCGGCGCATCGACTCGCCTTCGATCGCGCCAAGGGCGGAGAGGAAACCCTGCCGGTGCTCCTTCGAATCGACGGCGAGGACGCTGTCCACGAAGCGGTCGGATTGCGCGGCGAGGGATCCGGGCACGATGCGCTCGCAGAGCGCCTGGACCGTGGCGAGCTGGTGCGCGTCGAGGAACTCGGCGCTCCAGTCGGCCGCCCGGGCCTTCGCGGCCGCGGCCTGGGTCGTGGCGGGGCTGGCCAGGTAATGTCGCATGGGGTGAGCGGCCGTCCCCGGGATGGCGGCCCCGACTCCGGCAAGCAGCCCTTGCAACACCTGGCGGCGCCCGATGCCGGCGGCCTCGGACGTCTCGTTCAGGACCGGCAGCCTCCGCTTCTTCTGCATGGGATGGCCTCGCCTTCTCGCGTACGGGCGGACGTTAGCACGGCCGGCCATTGACCGCCATCGGTCCCGCTTGCTAGCCTCACTCCTCGCGGGAGGGCACCATGCAGAGCGCCGCCGGCCGGACCTTCGACGTGATCGTGGTGGGATCGGGTGCTTCGGGGGGTTGGGCGGCCAAGCGGCTCGCCGAGGCCGGGGTGAAGGTCGGCCTGCTCGACGCCGGCCGCGCCCTCACCGATTCCGACTACACGGAGCACAAGCCGGCCTTCGAGCTGAAGTACCGCAACAACGCGCCGGAGTTCATCCGGCGCACCCGGCCGGTGCAGAAGGACTGCTACGCCTGCTCGGAGTGGAACTACGACTGGTTCCGCAACGACCTCGCCGAGCCGTACACCACCGCGCCCGGCAAGCCATTCTCGTGGCAGGGCCGCATGCAGGTCATCGGCGGGCGCACCAACGTGTGGGGCCGGCAGAGCTACCGCTTCTCCGATCTCGACTTCAAGGCCGCCTCGCACGACGGGTTCGGCGAGGACTGGCCCCTCGGCTACGCCGACGTCGCGCCGTACTACGACATCGTGGAGGACTACGTCGGCATCACCGGCATGGCGGAGGGCGTCTACGAGCTGCCCGACGGGCGCTTCCATCCGCCCATGGGCCTGCACTGCGTGGAGCGGCAGTTCAAGACGCGGGTCAAGCAGAAGCTCGGCTGGACCATGACCCTCGGCCGCTCGGCCAACATCACCAGGAGCCTCAACGGCCGGGCGCCCTGCCACTACTGCGGCCCATGCGAGCGCGGCTGCGTCACGCACTCCTATTTCAACGCCGCCTTCACCACGGTGGCCGACGCCCTCAAGACCGGCTCCTGCACGCTCGTCCCCAACGCGATGGCCTACCGGGTGCTGATGGACCCCGACCAGCACCGGGCGCGCGGCGTGCTCTACATCGACCGCTTGACGCGGGAGCCGAAGGAGGCCTACGCGCGGGCGGTCGTGCTCTGTGCGCAGGCCCTGGAGTCGGCGCGGATCCTCCTCAACTCCACGAGCGAGCAGGACCCGAACGGCCTCGCCAACCGCAGCGGCGTGCTCGGCCACTACCTCATGGACCACCTGTGGGTCGCGGGGGGGGCCAGCGGCGAGTTCCCCGACCTGGCCGCGAAGGCGAAGCCGAGCGTCGACGGCCCGCGCCGTCCGGACGGCATCTACGTGATCCGCTTCCGCAACCCCAAGGACGGCGCGAAGGACCAGCGCTTCCTCCGGGGGTACGGCTTCCAGGGCGGGGGCTCCACCAATTTCAACTGGAACGCGCCCGGCTTCGGGGCCGAGTTCAAGCGCAGCCTCGTCGACCCCGTCGTCTCCATGGGCCTGGCCGGCTTCGGTGAATGCCTGCCCACCTTCGAGAACCACGTCGAGATCGACAAGAACGTGGTGGACGCCTTCGGCATCCCCGTCCTGCGGATCAACATGGCCTTCGGCGAGAACGAGAAGAAGATGATCCCCGACATGGCGGAGTCGGCGGCGGAGATGATGGCCGCGGCGGGGGCGAAGAACATCCGGCCCTGGATGGTGATGGACCGCGCGCCCGGCTGGGGCATCCACGAGATGGGCGTGGCGCGGATGGGCGCCGACCCGAAGAAGTCGGTGCTGAACCAGTTCCAGCAGGCCCACGACGTCCCCAACCTGTTCGTCATGGACGCGGCGAGCTTCACCTCCGGCGCGTGCCAGAACCCGACCCTCACCATCATGGCCCTGGCCGTGCGCTCGACCGACTACCTGATGGGCGAGATGAAGAAGGGGAGCCTCTAGCGCTGGCGGGGCCGGGCGGCGTGCGCGCCTCGCTGCTGACCCTGCTCGTCTCCCTCGCGCTGTCGCTCGTCCTGGCCGAGGCCATCCTGCGTCTGTTCTTCCCGGTCGGCTTCCGCGAGCCGCCCCGGCCGCCTGCCCGCGACGTCTGGATGGAGCTGCTCCATCGGCGCTCGGCTCTCCCCGGTTTGTCGTACGAGCTGGCCCCGGGCATGGAGAAGCGCTCGCACGGGACCGTCGTCCGCACGAACAGCCACGGCATGCGCGAGCGCGAGATCCTGCTCGAGAAGTCGGGCTCGGTGGTGCGGATCGCGGCCCTCGGCGACTCCTACACGTTCGGGTTCGGCGTGGCCGCCCGGCAGACCTGGCCGCGGATCCTCGAGCGCTTGCTGGACCAGGGCGGGAGCGGCCGGCGCTTCGAGGTCCTGAACTTCGGGGTCGGCGGGTACTCGACCCACGACGAGGCGGTCGTGCTGCGTTACCGGGCCCTGGCGTGGAGGCCGGACATCGTCGTCATCGGCTACGTGCTGAACGACCCCGAGGACGAGCCGATCCAGCCGCTGCACTCCTACTACCAGGACACGCGCTGGTGGCAGCGCTTCGAGGTGCTGCGGCTGGTCGCGAAGGCCGACTGGCAGTGGCGGGTCCGCAGGTACGGAGACGGCGACTACATCCGGTCCCTCTACGGCGACCCCCGGAAGTGGAAGAACGTCGTGGACGCCTTCGCGTCGATCCGGCAGGTCACGCGCGCGGCAGGAATCCAGGTCGTGGTCGTCATCTTTCCCCTGACGACGGTCGACGAGTGGGCGCAGTACCGCTACGCCGACATCCACCAGAAGGTCGCCCGGACGGCCGCCGCCGCGGGGTTCGAGGTCCTCGACCTGCTGCCGGTGTTCGCGCGCCATCCGCCGAGCGACGTGCGGCTGGCGGACTCGGACGCCCACCCCAACGAGCTGGGGCACCGTCTGGCCGCGGAGGCGACCGCCGCGCGGCTGCTCGCGTCTACAAGCAGGTCATCGCGAGCATCCGGACCGACTGCACCTTGATCCGGTGGACCGGCATCGCCTTGTGCTCCTTCGTCCGGGTGCTCGGGGACGCGCCGGGATCGGTCGTCTTCGCCTTGGCCTCCTTGCCGCGGGCATCGACCTCGATCGTCGTGTTGGGCGACTTCGAGGGATCGGTCGTCACCGCCACTTCTCCCTCGCTCACCGACACGACCGGGCCGGTGACCTCGATCGTGTGGCCCACGTGGTCCTTCAGGCCGCGGGTGCTGCTGAGCCAGTAGATCACGTCGGCGGCTCGCCCCGCCGAGTCGGTCACGTCCTTCAGCACGAACGTGTCGGGCTTCGTGCCGGCGAGCAGGCAGCCGGTGATCGTCACCGGCGGGGTGTCCTTGCCGACCGGCACCGCGGCCTGCCGGACGTCGTCGGCGCGCGCGGCGCCCGCGGCGGCCAGCCAGCCGAGGCAAACGGCTGAAACAACAGGTCTCATGGCGGTCCTCCTGCAAAGAGAGAGACGTGCAGGAATCGCGCCAGCCGGCCCGTCTACGCGATCGTCCGGCGCGCGAAGCGGAGCATTTCCGCAGTCGCCGCGCGACCGATCCACTCGGACGCGAGGCGCTTGATGATGGCGAACGCGCAGCGGAGGGTCTGCTGACTCTCCGGCGCGAGCGTCCGGCGCGGGAAGCGGAGCGTTTCCGCAGTCGCCGCGCGACCGATCCACTCGGACGCGAGGCGCTTGATGATGGCGAGCGCGCAGCGGAGCGCGCCGCATTCGCTTATACGAACAGGGCCACCTGGCCGCCGGTGTGCCAGAACAGCACGGTCTGGTCGGCGCGGAACCGTCCGGCGCGGACGTAGGCGATGAGGCCGGCCATGGCCTTCGCGGTGTAGGTCGGATCGAGGAACAGCGCGTCACACCGGGCCGCCACCTCCAGCGCCTCGCGGGAGGCGGGCGACGGGATGCCGTATCCCTCGCCCACGAAGGAGTCGTCCACCTCGGCGTCTCGCGCCGCGGCCGCGACTCGCCCCCCGCTTCCCAGCGTGGCGTCGATGCCCGACAGCAGATCGGCGATGACCGGTTTCAGCCGCGCCGCCGGATCGTCGGCGCTGATCCCGACGACGCGGGTGGACAGGCCGAGCAGCGCGCAGCCGGCGATGAGCCCGGACTGGGTCCCCCCGGACGAGGTCGAGTGCACGATCGCGTCGGGGGCGTTGCTCGGGTCCAGCTCGGCCACCGCCCGCGCGTACGCCATCGCGCCCAGCGGCGTGGAGGCGCCGAGCGGGATCTCGAACGGCCGCCGGCCCTCGGCCCGCAGCCGGTCGGCGGCGGCTCGCATGGCCGGCGCGCGTTCTTCCCGCGAGGAGACGTAGGCGATCTCGGCCCCGAGGAGCGTGTCGAGAAACGCATTCCCCCGGGGCCGCTCGGGCGGCGACCCGCTCAGGACCAGTACGCAGCGCAGCCCCAGCCGGGCGGCGGCGGCCGCGGTGGCGCGGGCGTGATTCGACTGGACGCCGCCCACCGTGAGCAGCGTGTCGGCCCCTTCGTCGTAGGCCTGCGCGGCCACCACGTCGAGCTTGCGCACCTTGTTGCCGCCGAACGCGAAGGGGATCGCGTCGTCGCGCTTCACGAGCAGGCGTGGCCCGCCCCCCAGCGCGGCGCGCAGGCCGGTCAGCTCCTCGACGGGCGTCGGATCCGTGAGGAGGCCGGCGGTGGGCAGCGCGTGCAGCGCCGCGATCGCCTTGGAGTCGCGCATGGCGTTCTCCTGCGGATTGTATACTTCGCGCCGTGGCGCCTCGGCTCTTGCCGGCTTCGAGGGCGACGACCGCATCGGTCCGTACCTGCGCTTGCTGATCCAGTCCCACCACGACACCCTGACCACCCCGGTGAAGTAGGCGCTCGCCGGGCTTGACCGGCGGGTGTATGATCTGATTTGAACGATCGTTCAAATCGACGCGGAGGCCTTCTGGAAAAGGCGCGCATCCGGCTGAGGGTCAACGGCGAGGAGCGGGAGGTCCTGGCGCCCGTCCACCACACGCTGCTCGAGGTCCTGCGCGAGGAGCTGGGTCTGCCCGGGACCAAGCACGGCTGCGAGCTGGGGGAGTGCGGCACCTGCACCGTGCTCGTCGGCGGCCAGCCGGTGCTCTCGTGCCTGACCCTGCCGGTGGAGTGCGAGGGCCGGGAGGTCACGACCGTCGAGGGGCTGGCCGCCGGCGGCGCGCTGCATCCGTTGCAGCAGGCCTTCGCCGAGCTGGGCTCGGCCCAGTGCGGCTACTGCATCCCGGGCTTCCTGCTCTCGGCGGCGGCGCTGTTGCGCGAGCGGCCCTCGCCCACGCGCCAGGAGATCGCCGAGGCGACCGCCGGGAACCTCTGCCGCTGCACCGGCTACCTGAAGATCCTCGAAGCGATCGAGCTGGCCGCGGCGCGGATGCGAAGCAGAATGGAGAACGCCAGTGACTGAGCCGCGGGCCACAGGCAGCCCGAGCGACGGGATTCACTCCCGGCGCGAGGGCGGGGGGTCCGGGGGGCGCGGCGCAGCGCCCCCTGGCTCAATGACGACCGCCTTGAACGTCATCGGTCGGCCCCTGCCCAAGGTCGACGCGGCGGCCAAGGTCACCGGGCAGACGGTCTTCGCCGACGCTCGCCCCATCCCCACGCCCGCATCCGCCGCATCGATGCGTCCAGGGCCGCCGCGCATCCGGGTGTCGTCGCCACGCTCGTCGGAAGCGAGCTGCCCATCCCGTTCGGCATCCTGCCCGTCAGCCAGGACGAGCACGCTCTCGCCATCGACAAGGTCCGGTTCGTGGGCGACCCGGTGGCGGCGGTGGCCGCGCTCGACGAGGAGACGGCCGAGGAAGCCCTGAAGCTCGTCGAGGTCGACTACGAGGCGATGCCCGCGCTCATGTCGATCGACGAGGCGCTGCAGCGGCCCGACGCCCGCATCCACGACTATGGCCCGCGCGGCAACGTCCACAAGGAGGTGTCGTTCGACTTCGGGGACGTGGAGGCCGGCTTCGCCGAGGCCGACCACGTCCGCGAGGACACGTTCTTCTTCGAGGGCAACACGCACCTGCCCATGGAGCAGCACGCGGCGGTCGGCTCGCGGGGCCCCGACGGCAAGCTCACGGTATGGTCCTCGACCCAGACGCCGCACTACGTCCACCGGGCGCTGGCCAAGGTGCTGGAGATGCCCGCGGCCCACATCCGGGTCATCGCCTGCCCCAACGGCGGCGGTTTCGGGGGCAAGTCCGACCCGTTCAGCCACGAGATCGTCGTCGCGAAGCTGTCCATGAAGGCCGGCCGGCCGGTGAAGGTCACGCTCAGCCGGGAGGAGGTCTTCTACTGCCACCGCGGCCGCCACCCGGTCGCCATGTGGGTGAAGACGGGGCTCAAGAAGGACGGGACGATCACCGCCATGCACTTCCGCTCCGTCCTCGACGGCGGCGCCTACGGGAGCTACGGCGTGGCCAGCCTCTACTACACGGGCGCGCTGCAGACGGTGACGTACCGGATCCCGCGCTACAAGTTCGAGGGGGTGCGTGTCTTCACCAACAAGCCGCCCTGCGGGCCCAAGCGCGGCCACGGCACGCCGCAGCCGCGCTACGCGCTGGAATGCCACGTCGACAAGTTCTGCCATGACCTCGGGCTCGATCCGGTGCGGTGGCGCATCGAGAACGCGCTCTCCCCGGGCGCGATCACGGCCAACCAGATGCAGGTGCGTACGATCGGCCTGCGCGAATGCCTGGAGCGCGTGGTCGAGCGCAGCGGCTTCTCTTCGAAGCGCGGGCGCCTCGGGGCGGGCCGCGGCGTGGGGCTGGCCGCCTCGGCCTACATCAGCGGGGCCGGCCTGCCGATCTACTGGAACGCGATGCCGCACTCGGGCGTCCAGATCAAGGTCGACCGCGGCGGAGGGGTGGCCGTCTTCTGCGGGTCCACCGACATCGGCCAGGGGTCCGACTCGGTCCTGGCCTACGTGGTCGCCGAGGAGCTGGGGATCCTCCCGGAGGATATCCGCGTCATGACCGCCGACACGGACCTGACGCCGGTCGACCTCGGCTCGTACTCCTCGCGGGTCACGCTGATGACGGGCAACGCGGCGCTCCAGGCCGCCCGTCGGGTGCGGGAGCCGATCTTCGCCGCGGCGGCGCGCAAGCTCGGCGTTCCGGTCGACCGGCTGCGCGCGGCCTCGCGCCGCATCTTCGACGCCGACGAGCCGTCCCGGTCACTGTCCTTCGCGGAGGCGGTGGTGCTGGCCGAGTCGGAGTTCGGCACGCTGGGCTCGGTCGGCTCCTACACGCCGCCGCGGTCGATCGCGAGGTGGAAGGGCGCCGGGGTGGGGCCGACGCCGACCTACTCGTACTCGGCCTGCGTCGTCGAGCTGTCGGCCGACCGCGAGACCGGCATCGTGCGCGTCGACAAGGTGTGGATCGCCCACGACGTGGGCCGGTCGATCAACCCGCTCCTGGTCATCGGCCAGGTCGAGGGATCGGTCTACATGGGGCTCGGGGAAGTCCTGATGGAGGAGCAGGCCTTCCGCAAGGGCCGGCACAAGATTCCTTCGATGCTCGACTACAAGAGCCCGACGACGCTCGAGATGCCGCCGGTGGAGTCGATCCTGGTCGAGACGCTGGATCCGGAAGGGCCCTACGGGGCGAAGGAGTGCGGCCAGGGGCCGCTCCTGCCCGTGATCCCGGCGGTGGCCAACGCGCTCTTCGACGCGCTGGGCGTCCGCATCGACGAGGTGCCGATCACGCCGGAGAAGGTGGTGGCGGCGCTCGAGGGCCGGCTGCGCGGGCCGCGGATGCCCGCGTTGACCTACCCCCAGACGGTCGTCGTGCCGCCGCTGGCGCCCGGCGCTCCGGCCGCCCCGCCGGCGCCGGCCGCCTCGCCGGGGGGATCGCGCTGATGCTTCGCTTGCCGCCCTTCCGCTACGTGGCCCCACGCACGGCGGGCGAAGCGGCGCGCATCCTCGCCGGCCACGGTCCCGAGGCGATGGCGGTCGCGGGCGGCACCGACCTGTTCCCCAACATGAAGCGGCGGCAGTTCACGCCGAGGCTGCTCGTCGGCCTGCGCAACCTGGAGGGTGCCTCCGGCGTGCAGGCCAACGGCGGCTTGACGGTCGGGGCCCTGGCGACGCTCAGCGCGGTCGCGGCTTCTCCGGTCGTGACCGCTCGCTGGCCCGCAGTGGCGCGCTCGGCCGGGCTCGTGTCGTCGCCGCCGCTGCGCAACGCCGGCACCATGGGCGGCAACCTGTGCGTGGACACGCGCTGCAACTACTACAACCAGTCCGAGTCCTGGCGCGCCTCGATCGGCTACTGCATGAAGAAGGACGGTGAGGTGTGCCTCGTCGCCCCCGGCTCCGACAAGTGCTGGGCGCTGTCGTCGTCCGATACGGCGCCGGTCATGATCGCTCTCGGCGCGGAGGTGACGCTCGTCGGCCCGTCGGGCGAACGGCGCATCGCCGTGAGCGACCTCTACGGTCCCGACGGCATCGCCTATCTCACCAAGCGGCCCGAGGAGGTGCTGACCGCGATCCACGTTCCCGACCGGTCCGGCTGGGCCACGACCTACCGCAAGGTCCGCCGCCGCGGCTCGATCGACTTTCCCGTGCTCGGCGTGGCGGTGGCCGTCCGCCGGGGCGCGTCGCGGCAGGTTGAAGAAGCCCGCATCGTGCTCGGTGCCGTGCACACCGCTCCCGTCGAAGCCGCCGACGCGGAGGAGTTCCTGCGCGGCCGCCCCCTCGACCCGGAGACGATAGAGATGGCGGCCGGCATCGCCTACAAGCCGGCCAAGCCCCTCGACAACGCCGACCTGGCCTACGCCTGGCGCAAGCGCATGGCCCGCATCGAAGTCGCCCGCGCGCTTCGTGAGGTGGCCGGCCTGCCCACGGGGGACTTGCCGGCGATCGCGTCCTAAGGTGTCGTGCGCCGACCCGACGGCGGCAGATTCTTCGACGGAGTCGTCTGGTCGAGCGTGCGGCCCTCCTGGCGCCGCTGCTTGTTGACGGTGCGCGCGGCGATCTCCTTGGACCTGTCCTCGCCCCGGCCGCGCTCCTCTTCGCTCTCCTTGACGTGCTCGTACATGCGCTCGTCCTTGTCCGACCAGCTCCTCGGCATCGGGCACCTCCCTCGTTTCGCTTTTGCAAGGACCGGGCCAGGAGGAGCTTGGGTAATAGAATTCCCCGATTCGTCACGAAGAGGGCGCGATGCTCGAGAAACCGCAGGTCCCCTGGGACGGCAGCTTCGTCGACTGGGTGAGGTCCCAGGTGGCCGGCGAGGGTTATTGGTTCCAGCGCATGGACCTCGGGCCCGGTCTGACCACGCCGGGTTGGTCGGATCCGCAAGCGGAGAAGCTGCCCTACTTCGGCCTGCCCGAGCGAATGCAAGGCATGCGGGTGCTCGACGTCGGCTGCGCCGAGGGATTCTTCTCGTTCGAAGCGGAGCGTCGCGGGGCGAAGGAGGTGATCGCCATCGACGTCCTGCCGGATTCGATACGCCGCTTCGGGATCTGCCGAAGCGCGCTGGCGGCCCGGGCGACGGCCTATCTCTGCAACGTGTATGACCTCGGCCCCAAGGCGTTCGGGACGTTCGACCTCGTGTTCTTCTTCGGCGTGCTCTACCACCTGCGCAATCCGCTCCTGGCCCTGGAAAGGGTCTTCAGCGTCTGCGCCGGGACGCTGCTCCTGCAAACGGCGACCCATGAAGTCGCCGGGGCCGAGCAGGTGCCCCTGGCCCGGTTCCATCCGTCCGGGATCGAGAGCGGGCCGCCGGGAAGCGGCCTCTTCGACCCCACGGTGTTCTGGCTTCCGAACGCGGAGTGCGCCCGGGCGATGACGAGTCATGTCGGATTCGAGGCCATCGAGACGGTCACGAGCGAGGCGGGCCTGGTGCTCCGGGCCCAGTCGCCCCGCCCGGCTCAGGGCCGGCCGCCGGACGAATCGAAGGCGCCGTGGTCCTGAGTGGGACGTCCCCCGGCCGATCAGCCCCCGACGCTCACGAAGAGGAAGGACGTCCTCGCCATCATCGTCTGCTACGACACCTGCGAGTGGACCCGGGACACGATCGCCCGCATCCCCGCCGCACGTGGGTACGACGTGCTCCTCATCGACGACGGCTCGACGGACGGCACGGCCGACGTCCTGAGGAGCGGCGGCCTGCCGGTGCTGCTCCACCGCACGAACCGTGGGCTGGGAGCGGCCCTCAAGTCCGGCATCGCGAGCGCCCTCGACCTCGGCTACGAGGCGGTGGTCGTCCTGGCCGGCAACGGGAAGGACGATCCGGCCGAGATCCCGCGGTTCCTCGATGCCCTGGCGGCGGGGCATGACTACGTGCAGGGATCCCGATTCCGTCCCGGCGGTCGCCACCGGAACCTCCCGCTCGGGCGGCACCTGCTCATCCGGGCCCACGCCCTGCTCGTCCGGCTCCTGACCGGCTTTCCGGCCACCGACGCCGTGAACGGCTTCCGGGCCTATCGCCTGCGCCTGTTCCGAGACGAGCGGATCGACGTCTGGCGGGACTGGCTCGACCGGTACGAGTTCGAGTCGTACCTGCACTGCAAGGTCTTGACGCTGGGCTACCGGGTCACGGAGGTGCCGGTGTCGAAGACCTATCCGAGCCCTCGGCGCGGGCTGCGGTACTCGCACATCCGGCCCGTCGTCGACTGGTGGCGGATCTTGAGTCCCTGGGTGATGCTGAAGCTGGGGCTGCGGCGCTAGCCGGCGGCCACGGCACACGGACGAGCGAGGATGAGCCGCTGGTTGCCGAGGCCGTCCCACGGAGGGAGCGCCCGCGCATGACGATCCGCCCATCGGGCCAACGCGTCCGCCGCGGCGCGGTCGTAAAGCCCGACCCGGTCCAGGTACAGCCGCAAGAGTCTTTCGTCGCCGAGCTCGCCCGCGGCGGCCCGGGTGCGGAACAGGCAGGCGATCTCCATCGCCGCCGCGTTGGCGCCCGACAGGAACGCGCAGCCCTGAGGGCCGCAGGCGGCGGGGTAGACGACCTTGCTCAGCAAGGCGTAGGTATCGAAGCCGAGGACGACCTCCACGCGCCAGCCGGCCCGGGGCCACTCGGCAAGGCGCTCCTCGTCGACGTAGAGGTTGTGCCAGTAGCGTTCGAGGGGAGGCAATCCGAACCGGGCGCGGTAGGCGTCGGTCCGCGCATAGCCCTGGAGCGAGGTCTCCCCGAGCACCAGCAGCCCTTCGTCGCCGGCGAAGCTCCGGAGGCGGCGGAGCGCCGCGAGCTGGTCCTCGAACGTGGGCAGGTTGATCAGCAGCCGCTGGGCGGTGATCACGTCGAAGGGCGGGCCGGCGGGGGAGAGCGTGAGCACGTCGGCCTCCGCGAACTCGATCCCGCCGTCGGCGGCCGGGGGCAGCTCCCACAACGGGCTGAGAGCCCGGGAGACCCGGGAGCGATGGGCGGGGTCGGTGAGCAGGCGCCGGGCCCAGGCCACCATCGTCGGGGAGTAATCGACGCCCAGCGTATAGTGCGACCGGCCGGCGAGGAGCAATGTTCCGAAGCCGGTGCCGCAGCCGGCGTCGAGCAGCCGGGCGCAGCGGGGGACGAGAGGCAGAAGGGTGTGCAGCTCGTGGATGCGGAAGTAGAAGTCGCGGATCGTGACCTCCGGGCTGCCGCCGATCTGCGCGGCCTCCGACTCCCAGAAGGCGCGGACGTTCTCGAGGGTCCGCGGCCGAGTCTCACCCTGCCGCGACATCGCTCGTCTCCCCTGCCGCGTGGCCCATCCCACGGCGCTCCGGCAGCAGTTTTCTATCGCTGAACGCGGTCAGTGGCAAGGAGAGACACCGCCCCCGATGAGAACATGAGCGCGATGTCCGAACGGAGCTACGCGCTCGTCCTCTTCTTCGGGATGCTGTTCTTCTACGTGGGCACTGCGCCGGGACGCATCCCGGAGACCTACGCCACGGAGAACCTCGATTCGGCGCGTGGCTTCGTGGAGCATGGCTCGCTGCGGGTTCCCCAGTCGTGGAGCGGCGGGCGTCCCAGCTATGCACGGCACGGAGCCCTCGAGGCATGTCTGGACGTGCCCTTCGTGCTCGCCGCCAACCTCGTCCGCCCCGGGGATCCCCAGGCCCAGGAGTGGCTGGTGAGCCTGATCCCTTCCCTTTTCACCGCGCTGCTGATCGCGATCCTCTACCGCTGGTGCCGCGACCTGGGCGCGAGTCGGCGGCGCTCGCTGGCGGTCAGCCTCACCGCGGCCGGAGCCACCATCCTGTGGCCGTACACCGCCATCGGTCTCGAGCCGGTGATGTCGGGCAGCGTGCTCGCCGCCGGCTACTCGATCTGCGCCTTCCGGCGCCGCGGCGGAATAGCGTGGACGCTCACGGCCGGGCTGGCGAGCGCGCTGGCGGTCGGGACGAAGGAGACGGGCCTTCTCGCGCTGCCGGCCCTGGGCCTGCTGTTCGCCGAGACGTGGTCGGCCCGGGCCGACCGGAGGTGGTGGGTGTGGCCGCTCTTCACGGCGCCGATCGCGGCAAGCCTGTGGCTGTTCTACGTGACGCGCCACGAGGCCTACGTGGCGATCCTGGGTGGCTCGCTGAGCAAGACCATGGCGGCGAGCGGCTGGCAGATGCTGTTCGGGGTCTGGGGCCAGCTCGCCTCACCCAACAAGGGCCTGGTGTTCTACGCGCCGGCCGCGATCCTGGCCCTCGCCGGGTGGCCGGACCTCCATCGGCGGGCCGGTCCGGTCGCCCGGTTCGTCCTGGTCCTCGCGCTCTGTACGATCCTCGGTGTCGGCACCCTCTTCTTCTGGGCCGACGAGACATGGGGCCCGCGCTATGACCACGTCCTCGTCGCCCCGCTGCTGCTGGGTCTGGCCGCGGTCGAGATCGGGCCGGCCCGCCGGCGGATCTGGCCGTCAGCCTGGGCTCTCACGGCGGCGGCCGGAGCCTACGTAGCCCTCGTCGGCGTGCTGTTCTGGTACGGGCATCTCGGAGGCGCGATGCAGCGGGCCCACGCGAACGAGCTGAGCCGGATCGTCTACGACCCGGCCTGGAACCCGATCGAGTTCCACAGCCATCTCCTCGAGTACCGACTGGGCCTGGCCGGGCCGGCGTTCCGTCCGCCGGGTCGCTGGTGGTTCGCGGGTCCCGCGCTCGACAGCTTCAGCATCGTGGACGCGGCCCGATTCGAGCCCCTGATCCTCTACGAAGGGGGACCGCCGTGGAGAGGCGGCCGCGTGGTGCCGGGCGCGCGGCGCCTGCACCTGCTGGCGCTGCTGGCCGGCATCGCCCTCACCGGCGGCGTCGTCGCCTCGGCGGTTCGCGCGAGGAGCCGGCCGCGGCCTGCTTCCCCCGAGCCGAACCCGGGCCCCGCCCGGCTCCTGGCTAGCGCTGGCGCAGACGATAGCCGAGGAAGCCGTCGGGAATAGCCGCCGCGAAGCGCTCTCGCCACTCGGCCGGCCAGCCCGCCCACGATCCGACGCCCCCGGCGCCCGGTGACCAGCCGACCGGGCCCTCGATGCGCCGGAAGCAAGATCGCTGGCCGCCGGACCCGGCCTCCGACAGCCGCCGGCGCAACTCGAAGCGCGCCGCTATGCGCCCCATGATCGCCGCGAACCCTTCGCCGGTCAGGTCCTCGAAGCGGATCCAGAACACGCGCGCACAGTACTCGGAGGAGTGCCGGTACCAGTACCGGATCCGGTCGACGCTCAGGAAGTCGCCGAGAGGCGTGGTGGGAGACTCGAACTGCCAGAGCGACCTCAAGGTGTCGCGCGGATCGCGGACGATGTACAGCATCCGCCCCGGATCGGCCCGCGGGGAGAACGGCTCATGGTCGCCGAACAGCCGGCCCCAGGGCACGATCGCCCGCGACTCCCCCGTGGCGTGCCAGCGCTGGCCGGGCACGTCCGCCTCGATCGACAGGTCGCCGAGCTCGAAGTTGGCGGCCAGGGTCGCCATGAGAAGGTGCGTCCCCGATCGCCGGTGGGAGTGCACCTTCAGCGGGAGGTCCACGGCTCAGCCTCGGGGAGCGCCGTCCCGCCCGGCTCGCGGCCGCTGCTCCCGGTAGTGCCGCAGCAGCGCCTCGGGGAACCGACGGCAGAGGGCACCGACGTAGCGGATGCGCCGGAAGCGGTTCCAGTCCCCGGGCTCCATCAACCGGTGGGCCTCGGCGTCCCAACGAATCTTCTTGAACCAGGAGCGGTAGAGGACGGACGAGGTCGTCACTTGCGAGAACGCGAACTCCGGCGCGTCCTTCACCTGCCAGCGGCCGTCGGGATCTTCGTACCAGAACGGGTGCCAGACGAGATCGCAGTCGTTGTCGCGCACGAAGGAGACCAGCTTCTCGAGGCGATCGGGAAGGTACTCGTCGTCGTCGTCGAGGTGGGTGACGAGCTCTCCCCGCGCCCGGGCCAGGGCCTTGTTCACCGCCCTCGTCCCGGCCACCATCCAACGCCGGAGCGGGTCGTCCGGATACTGGCCGCGCCGGGCCAGGTTGAGGAACCGTACGCGGGGGTCGGCGACCGTCGCCACCTGCTCCGCGGTGTCGTCGGTGCATCCGTCGCCCACGACGACGACCTCCAGATGGGGGTAGGTCTGCGACAGCACGGAAGGCAGGCACCGCTCCCGCAGCAGGCGTGAGCGGTTGTAGGTGGCGATGCACACGCTGACGAGCGGGCGGTCGGAGAGCGGATGGCGGGCCTTCCACTGCTGGAACTCCCCGATCAGCAGGGGGTCGACCTCCAGGCTCGACTTCAGCAGGTCGAGCTGCTCGGCCTGATGGGATACGACGTGGCGAGCGTCCTCGATCGTCACTTCGGCGATCCGGAGATCCGCCCGCGTCGCGGCGACCTGCCGCGAGAGCGCTTCCAGGCCCGAGGTGATCCTCGTCTCCAGCTCCGCGGCGCGCGCCGCCGCGGCGCGCACGGCGGCTTCGAGGGCGGCCAGCCGCGCGTCCAGCAGCCCCTGGCGGGCACGGGCCGCGGTCTCGACGGACGACACGCAGTCCTCGAGGGCCTCCAACCCCGAGGCGATGCCGGCGATCTCGTCCCGCAGCGCGGTCGTGGCGGCCTCCCGTGCCTCCCCCTCCCGCCCCCGGTGCTCGCGCAGCTCCGTTCGGGAAGCGGCAAGAGCGGCCTCGTTCGCGGCGCTCCGATCCGCGGCCGCCTGCGCCGATGCCTCGAGCCGGCCCAGCCTTTCATCGGCGTCCAGCAGTGCCCGAAGCTTCTGCAACAGACGACGCGCGTTCATGGCCGGCGCAGGCTCGGCGCGGGAGGGCGCGGCGAGACGCGCCGCCGGGCCAGCTCTTCCCTGACCGCGCGGCCATGGTTCACCGCCGTCCGGATGGTCGACGTCACCGTGCGGACCTCAGCGGGACCGACCGCGCTTCCGGTGGGCAGCAGGAGGAGCGCGGCCAGGACGCGCTCGGTCACGGGAAGCCGCCGTCCGGCCGCGGGATCCCGCGAGTCGTACGGCTCCATCCGGTGACAGCCGGGGTAGAAGTACCGGCGCGCAAAGATGCCCTCCGCCCAGAGCACGTCGAGCAGCTCGTCGCGCCCGAGGCAGGCTCGATCGCGATCGACCATGAGGACCACGTAGTGGTGGTTCCAGCCGTCCTCCGGGTCGGGTCCCAGGACGGACACTCCCGGTACCGTCGCCAGCGCCTCCCGATAGGCCCCGTAGTTGCGTCGGTTGGCGGCCAGGAACTGGTCCAGGCTCTCCAGCGAGGTCAGGGCCATGGCCGCCGAGACCTCGCTCATCTTGCCGTTGGTGCCGAGGCACACCACCTCGTCGTAGCCGGCGAAGCCGAAGTTGCGCACGAGGCGGGCCCGGGCGGCCAGCTCCGCGTCGCGGGTGGCCAGCGCTCCGCCCTCGAAGGAGTTGACGACCTTGGTCGCGTGGAAGCTGAAGACCGATACGTCGCCGAAGCGGGCGATGCCCCGGCCCGCGTGCGTGCAGCCGAACGCGTGGGCGGCGTCGAAGACCAGCCTCAGCCCGCGGTCGACGGCCAGCCTCTCCAGAGCCTCGACCGCGCAGCTCCGCCCCCAGAGATGCACGCCCAGCAGCGCGCGGGTGCGGGGCGTCACGAGATCCGCGGCGCGGGCGGGGTCGAGGGTGAGCGTGGCCGCGTCGACGTCGCCGAACACCGGCCGGATGCCGAGCCACTCGAGGGCGTGGGCGGTGGCCACGAAGGTCAGGGAAGGCATGATCACCTCCCCTTCCAGACCTAGCGCCCGGGCCGCCACCTGCAGGCCCACGGTGCCGCTGGCGACGGCCACGCAGTGCGGCACGTCGAGCGCGTCGGCCAGCCGCCGCTCCAACTCGCGCACCAGCGGGCCGTCGTTCGTCAGTCGCCTCCGATCGAAGATGCCGGAGACCCGCTCCAGGAAGCGGGCGCGGTCGCCGATGTTGGGCCGGCCGACGTGCAGCGCGTCGCCCTCCCCGAACGCGGGCGGGCCGCCGAAGACGGCCAGCTCGTCCCGCTGCGTCTTCTCGCTCATCGGCCCTCGACGGCAAAGATGCGGGCGGGCACGCCCCGCGCCACGGTCCGGGCGGGCACGTCTTCCAGGACGAGCGCCCCGGCGCCGATCACCGCCCCGGCGCCCACCCGCACCCGCGACATCACGTTGGCGCCCATCCCGACGAGCGCGCCGCGCCCGATCTCGACGTCCCCTCCGACGTGGGCGCCGGCCGAGACGTGGACGTGGTCGGCGAGGTGGCTTCCGTGGTCCACGCTCGCGCTGGTGTTCACGATCACGTTCTGGCCGAGGAGGCAGCCCGGGCTCAGCACGGCGCCCGCCGCCACCAGGCTTCCCGGTCCCACCCCCACGTCGCCCGCCACCGTGGCTCCTGGATGCACCGCCCGCGCAAGGCGGAAGCCCGCCCGGCGCGCGATCTCGGCCCGCTCCAGTCGGGCGGCGATCAGGCCGAACCCGAGGATGAGGTGATCGACTCCGCGCTCGCGGAGGCGGGGGAGCTGGTCGACCCCGCCCAGGATCGTGGCCCCGCAGAACGCCGCGCCTTGACGCTCCGGATCGCAGTCGTCCAGGAAGCCCACGATCTCGAACTCGCCGCCGAGGCGGACGATGTCGGCGACCACGCGGGCGTGCCCCCCGGCGCCCCAGACCACGAGCCCCGGAAGCGTCGCGGCGCGGATGGGGCGGCTCATGGCCCGGCCGCGGGCGACCGGCGCGCGGCGGCCCTCTCGTAGAGGGCGACGGCCTGCGGCCGGACGACCGCCGCGTCCAGGCGCTCCCGGGCCAGGCGTCCATTGAGTCGAGCGGCTTCATCCACCATGCGGTCGTCGCCCAGGGCCCGACCCACGGCGGCGGCCACCCCATCGGCGTCGTTGGGGTGGACGAACAGGGCGTTCACGCCGTCCTGCGTCCACTCCCGAGCGCAGCCCGTATCCGACTGGATGGGGAACGAGCCCATCACCATGGCCTCCAGGAACCGTGAAGGGCCAACATCTCCAGGTGCGAGCGCTCGCCGGCGATATCGATCGGGATGCCGGTCTCCTGGCTGGCCACCGCCGCCGCCAGGGCGACGTCGTCTGCCGGCGAATAGAGGACGACCCGGTAACCGTCGAGGGCCTCCGCCGTACGCTCCAGCCCGCGGAGGCCGACCAGGGCCCGCCCCGCCCAACCCTGATACCCCTTGAGCAGCACGAGACGCCGGCTCGACGTCGGCTCTCGACGCAACGTCTCGAGCGCGGCCAGATCGAATCCGCCCGCGTTGGGCAGCACGCTCAGCGCCTCGCCCCGCAGTCCCCACGCCCGCGCCAGGGCCACGTCCCGCTCGCACTCGCAGGTGTAGTAATCGCAGGCGGCCACGATCCGGCGCAGCGCCGGGGCGTACTGCGGCAGGCGCCCGAGCAGCGCGATCTCGCTGCCCCAGTTCGTGGCCATCCAGGGCGGCCGCGGCCCGGCCAGGCGCTCGAGGGCCGCCAGCACGAGGCCGCCGGCCTTCAGCAGCTCCAGGGAGTGCACCACGTCCGGGCGGAGGCCCTCGACGACTGCGGTCAGGGCCTCGGCGGCGCGGTCGCGGCCCGCCTCGCGGCCGTCGAGGCAGACGTGTCGCGTGGAGTCAGGCAGGGCCGAGCCGTCACAGCCGAAGGCGTCCTGCACGGTCAGGTCCCGCAGCTCCGGGTGGAGACGCCCGCGCTCGACGGGGAAGAGATGCAGGTCCCAGCCCTGCCCCTGGAGCTGGCGGATCCAGCGGGCGGTGTGGATGCTGTCGGCCATGGCCACGAAGAGCACGCGCACCTCACGCTCCCCGCGGCGGGCGCGCGATCACGTGACACCGTGAATCGGGACGCCCGCCGTCCTCGAGAAGCCTCAGCTCGTAGCCCAGCGCGTCGAGGACCGCCCGGGTGCGGAACATCGTCGTCGCGCTGTGGACCTCGATCAAGAGCAGGGGGTGGGCGGCGGCCAGCACTTCGCCGCACCCCCGGAGCACGCCGACCTCCCCTCCCTCGACGTCGATCTTGATGAGGGTCGGAGCCGGCGCGGATCCCGTTCGCACCAGCGTGTCTCCCCGGGCCGTCGTGACCGGCATCGAGGCCAGGGCGCGAAAGGCCTCCTCGTTGTCACGGGTCAGGGCCGCCTCGAGGCTGGCGCCCGAGCTGGTCCCGTCGTCCACGCTGGCGGTGTGGAACAGGCGGTCCGTGCCGTCCTCGTCGGAAAGCGCGGTGGTCT
>QHVM01000070.1:22929-50849 GCA_003223555.1 Acidobacteriota bacterium
GAGGTTGCCGCGCAGGCGGGCGACGTTGTGGGGATTCGGTTCGAACGCGATCACCCGGCCATGCGCGCCGACCCGGGCGGCAAAGGCCAGCGTGTGGTAGCCCACGTGCGCGCCCGCGTCCCAGACGGTGCCGCCGGCCAGCTCTTCGTCGCCGACCGCATCGTGGAGGAACGCCTCGAACCGCCCCTCCCGCATCTGCTCCTGCCAGACCGCGGCCCCGGGCCGGAGCAGCATTTCCGCCCCCCGCAGCGGTCCGGCGCTCACTCGCAGCCACCGGGGCTCCGGGGGCCGGTCCCCGATCACGGCGACACGCTCGGCCCCGCCTTCCGCAGGAGGAGGTTGACGTAGGTCACCCGCCAGGAGCCGTCTCCCGAGTCGGCGAGCCAGCGCTCCACCTGCTCGAACCGCCCGCGGAGAAGGGCGCTCAGCTCGGCGTCCGCGTACGCACGGCCGGTGAAGGTGTCGCGGCCGTCGTCCACCTCGTAGGCCGGCGAGCGATCCCGGGAGACGACGGAGAAGTAGAAGCGGCCGCCCGGCCGCAGCACCCGGTGGACCTCGCCGAGATACCTCTCGAACGCCGCCCGGGTCACGTGGGGCATAGGTGAGCGAGCATGAAGCCGTCGTTCACCTGGAAACGGATCCGGGAGCCCGGCCCGACGTACTCGCGGGCCTGCCGGATCATCTCTTCCGACACGTCGACGGCATGGATCTCGCCGACGTGAGGCTCCAGCTCGCGCGCCACCCGGCCCACGCCGCAGCCGAGGTCCAGCACGACGGCGCCGGGCGGACAGAAGGCCAAGAGGCTCTCGGCCGCCGCCTGGCCGCTGCGGGCGAAGTCGTCCGGCCGGTCCGCGAAGCCGGTGAGGATGTACTCCCGGGCACACGCGCGAGCGCGGGCGTCCCAGTCCCGCCCCATGTCTCCCGTGTTGAACCGCTCGGGGGGCGGCGGCTTGGGACCGCTCACGTGGCCGCGCCCTTTCCCGCATCGTCCAGGATCCGCCGGAGGGACCCGAGAAAGAGACCCGGGGAGCAATCGCTCTCCACGCGCCGGAGGGCGTTCGCCCGCAGCTCCGCCCACAGCGACGCGTCGTTGTAGAGCTGCACGCACGTCTCGGCGAACGCGCGCGGCGTCTCGGCGGTCAGCAGCTCGGCGCCGGCCCGCCAGCCGAGCTGCTCCGCGATGAGCGGCGTGGCCACGACCGGCAGGCCGTGAGCGGCGGCCTCGTGCACCTTGTGGGGAAGGCCGGCCGCGAAGCGCGTCGGCGCCACGAAGATGCGGTGGCTGTCGTAGACGGGCGTCAGGTCCGCCACGGGTCCGAGCATTCTCACCGAGCCGTTGGCCAGGGCGCCGATCTCGCGGGCGTGGTTCTCGCCCGCCACGTCGAACCGCGCGCCCTCGACGCTCGCTTCGATGAGGGGCCACGCCTGGCCGATGAACCACTGCAGCGAATCGGCGTTGGGGCTCGTCGGCTCGTGAACGGACCCTACGAAGAGGAACCCGGTCCGATGGGCGAACGGTCGCGGCGTGGGGACGGGAGCGAGAGCATGACCGAGGATCCCGACGCCGGGAATGCCGTGATCGCGGAACCTCCTCGCCTCGGCCGGGGAGACCGCGATGACCCGGTGGGCCGCGCGGGCCAGGTCCAGCTCTTCCGCCAGCAGCGCCTCCGCCTGGCGGCTCGTGACGGGGTCTCCGCGCAGCCGGCCGCCGGCCAGCTCGCGCAGGGAATAGATCGCCTCCGCGTCGTAGACCACCTTCAGGCCGGAGAAAGCCCCGGGATGCGAGGCCATCAGCTCGCCGATGAACGCCATGTTGTGGGGACGGCTCACCAGCAGCACGTCGTAGTGTCCGCGGCGGCCGGCCAGGAACTCGGCGAACCGGGCCGCGCCGTAACCGAGCATGACCTCCACCTCGCGCGGCAGCGTGCGGCGGACCCGCGTCCAGTCGTCCAGCGGCTCGGTGAGCGGATAGAACGTGACGAAATAGCCGAGGTCGAGCAGGCCGGCCACGATCGAGCGGGTGCGCGGGCTACCGGAGCCGAACGTGGCGCGCGGGATCCGGTCGTCGACGAACAGGACACGCGGCCCGCGATCGCCGTGGGTCCGCGCGGCGAGGACCCGCGCCGGATCGGGGACGTGATGGCAGCCCTCGAGGCGGGCCCGGTGCTTGCGGCGCAGGATCTCCTGGTTGTTCCGCTGCAGCCCGATCGCGTCCGCCATCGAGGAAGAGCTGGCGAACTCGTAGTGGAACATGACCGCGTCGGGGTCGTACACGACCCGCAGGCCCCGGTCCCACAGCCTCAGGCAGTAGTCGGCCTCCTCCCCATAGGCGGGCGAGAACGTCGGATCGAACCCGCCCAGGGCCTCGAAGAGGGACCGCGGAGTGAGAAGGAAGGCCCCGGAGCAGAAATCGACGTCCCGCGCGAACATGAAGGCGGGGTCCTGGGGGTGGCCACCGCGCCCGTAACCCAGGCACGAGCCGTCCCTCCACACGATGCTGCCCGCTTCCTGCAGCGTCCCGTCGAGCAGCACGATCCTGCCTCCGACGGCGCCGATCGACGGCGAGGCCCTGATGGTGCGCAGGGCCGACTCGATGCTGCCCGGCAAGAGCCGGACGTCGTTGTTCAGGAGCAGCAGGAAGCGGCCGCGCGCGTGACGGGCGGCGAGATTGGCGCCGGCCAGGAAGTGAGCGTTCACCTGGTTGCGGCGGATGGTGACGCCGCGCAGGCGGTCGAGGAGCACCGGGGTCCGGTCGATCGACGCGTTGTCGACGATGACCACCTCGTACGAGCGAGGCGGCTGCACGCAGATCGACTGCAGGCACTCGAACGTCAGCTCGGCCCGGTTGAAGGTGACGAGCAGGATGCTCAGCTCGGGATCGGCCTCCGAAGGGAACGACAGCTCGGCGTCCTCGGAGAGGAACGCATCGAGCCGGGCCATGGCCGCGGCGGTCGCCGCCGACTTGACGGGATCTCCGGCCGGCGCGGGGGAGGGCGGCAAGGCGGACGCGATGCGGCTCGATGCGCGCACCTTGAAGCTACGGCCCTGGAGCGCGTCGGCCAGCCGCAGGGTCAGATCGAGAGACCGCTTCCTCCAATCGACGCGCATGAGACAGGTCTGCCCACGGGGCGGGCGGCATGATTCTACACGGCCGATGCCAGCGCACGAAGGCGCAGCGGTGGCGGCCAGGAGGTATCCTAGGCGCCTCATGCTCAGGGTCTCGGTCGTCGTGCCCACGCGCGACCGGCTGTCGTCGCTGCGCCGGGCCCTCGAGAGCCTCCAGAGGCAGCAAGGCGCCGCGCCCGGCGAGCTGATCGTCGTGGACGATGGCAGCACCGACGGCACGGCCGCGTTCCTGCGCGAGCTGGCGAGCGCCGGCGCAATCGTCCATGTCGAGGGCCCGGGCAAGGGCGCGGCGGCCGCCCGGAACGCCGGGATGCGGCATGCGACGGGCGAGGTCGTCGCCTTCACCGACGACGACTGCGAGGCGCCGCCGGACTGGGTGGCCCGGCTGGGCGGCCGGATCGTCGAGACGGGCGCGTCGGCGGTCGGAGGGCGGGTCGTGGCGGCCCCCGACGCGTCGCGGCCGGCGAGGCTCTCCCAGGCCATTACCAACGGCATCGCGCGCGCGCTGAACGCCAAGGGCCCGGGCGCCGCCTTCCTCACCGCGAACAACGTGGCCTACCGCGCCGCTGTCCTGCGCGCGGCGGGAGGGTTCGACGAGCGCTTCGCCGGCGCGGGTGGAGAAGAGCGCGAGCTGCACGAGCGGCTGCGGGCGCGGGGCGAGCGGCTCGTCTATGCGCCGGACATCGTGGTGGAGCATCGGCCCCCACTGGGCTGGGCCGGATTCCTCCGCCAGCAGGTGGGCTACGGCCGCGGCGCGCGGCTCCACTTTCGCACCGGACGAGGGGCGAGGGGGCTCGGGCCGCGCCACCTGTCGGCGGCGCAGTACCTGCGCGCCTTCGCCGCCGCGCTGACCGAAGCGCAGCCGGCCGATCGCGTGGCGCTCGCGGTCGGCCTGCCGCTCTCGCAAGCCGCGGTCGCCTGGGGCTATCTCCGGGGGCCGCGCGCGTGAGGACCGGCGTCCTCTACCTCAACCCCTACGGGGCGATCGGCGGCGCGGAGAGGGCGCTCCTTGAGCTGCTGGGCGAGCTGGACCGGACGCGCTTCGCGCCGGTCGTCGTCCTCGGCGAGGACGGTCCGCTGGCCACGGAGCTGGAGAAGCAGGGAATCGAGACGATCGTCGAGCCGTTCTCCTCGCCGCCGCTGTATCGGCTGGCATGGCCATCGACATTGGCCCGGCTGGCCCGCGCGGCGTGGCGGATCCGCCGGCTGGCCCGCGAGCGCCGGCCGCGCATCCTGCACTGCGGCGACGTGCTGGGCCTGCTGCTGCTCGTCGCCGCCCGCCCCCGGGGGACGCGCATCGTTTGCCAGCTCAACTACCTCGGCGGCGCGCCGCGTCGCTGGGCCCTGGCCGCGCTGGCCCTGCCCGCCGTGCATCGTCTGCTGGCCGTCTCGGCGCAGCAGCCGGAGCAGCTCGGGCCGGCGCCCTCGCTGCTGGCCGGCCGGACCAGCGTCGTGCCGCCCGGGATCCGGGTCGAGTCGTTCGCCGGCGGCAATCCGCGCGAGCTGCGACAGGCGCTCGGCCTGACGGAGGACGTGCCGCTCGTCGGCCTTGTGGCCCGCTACGACACCTGGAAGGGCCACGGCGTGTTCCTGGAGGCGGCGGTGCGGATCCGGAAGTCGCGAGCCGGCGTCCGGTTCGTGATGGTCGGCGGCGACCTCGACGGCCGCCCGCTTCCGCACCTGCGGCGGTACCGCGACCAGGTCCTCCGCCGCCGGCGCGAGCTGCAGCTGGAAGAGGCGGTCGCGGTCCTCGGCCACCGCGACGACGTGCCCGCGGTGCTGGCCGGCCTCGATGTCCTGGTCTGCCCGTCCGACCACGAGCCCTTCGGGATGATCGTCCTCGAAGCCCTGGCCGCCGGCACGCCGGTCGTGGCTTCCGACAGCGGAGGTCCGGCGGAGATCCTCGAGCCCGACCGGAGCGGGCTCCTCTTCCCGACCGGCGACGCGCGAGCGCTGGCCGAGGCCGTGATCAGGGTCCTCGAAGACGACGGCCTGCGAGCGCGCCTCGCGGAAGGAGGCCGGCGCCGCGTGCGCGAGCGGTTCGCCAGCGCCCGCTACGCCCGGGACGTCGAGGCGCTCTATGCCGGCCTCGCCTGACCCGCGCCGCCTCCTCCGCTGGGAGGTGATGCGCGAGCTGGCGGTGAGCGACTTCCGTCTCAAGTACTACGACTCGGCCCTCGGCTACGCCTGGTCGATGCTCAGCCCGCTCCTGATGCTGGCGGTGTTCTACTTCGTGTTCCGCTTCGTCCTCGGCGTGACCACGCCCGGCTACCTCGTCTACCTGCTCGTCGGCCTCGTCTGCTGGACCTTCTTCCAGGACTGCAGCTACTCCGGGCTAACCGCGCTGGCCGGCAAGGCCGGCGTCCTGAAGGCGATCCACGTCCCGGCCGGGCTGGTGGTGGCGGCGGGCGTGCTCTCGACGATGATCACCCTGGCCATCAACGCCACGGTGCTCGTGGTCGCCCTCGGCCTCGCCGGCCGGCTGTCGCTGCTGGCGCCCCTGGCTCTGCTGCCGCTCCTCTGCCTGGCCCTCTTCGCGGCCGGGGTCAGCTTCCTGGTCGCCCTGGCCGGCATCCAGTTCCGCGACGCCAGCCTCATCTGGAGCGTGATGCTGCAGGCCTGCTTCTGGCTGACCCCCATCGTCTACGTCGCCAACCGCGGCCCGGTCGCGGAGCTGCTCTACCTCAACCCGCTCGCTCGCTGCCTGTACCTCATCCGCTGGTTCCTGCTCTACGACTACCTCCCCGCGCTGCGCTTCGTCGCGCTCACCGTGGCCGCGTGCGCCGGCACGTTCGCCCTCGGCGTCGGCCTCTTCCTCCGCCGGCAGGCCCGGATCCCCGAGAGCCTGTGATCGAGGTCCGCTCCGTCTCCAAGGTGTTCGCCATTCCCCACCAGAAGCGGAAGACGGTCTTCGACCGGGTCTTCGGCCGCGGCCATTACACCTACGAGACGTTCCACGCCCTGCGCGACGTGAGCCTGCGCATCGGAGCGGGCGAGTTCGTGGGCCTCATCGGCCGCAACGGCGGAGGCAAGTCCACGCTGCTGCGGATCGTGGCCGGGATCTACCCGCCCACGACCGGCTCGGTGCGGGTCGAAGGGGCGATGGCCCCCATCCTGGAGCTGGGCGTCGGCTTCAACGGCGCGCTCACCGTGCGCGACAACGTCTTCCTCTACGGCGTCCTGCTCGGCGTGCCTCGGAAGAGCCTGGAAGCGCGGCTGGATGAGGTGCTCGACCAGGCCGGGATCGGCCGCTTCGAGGACGCGCGGCTGGAGACGCTGTCGACCGGCATGCGGGCGCGCCTGGCCTTCACGGTGGCCCTGCTGGCCGACGCGCCCATCCTCCTCGTCGACGAGGCGCTGGCGGTCGGGGACGAGGAGTTCCAGCTCCAGTGCGTCTCCGCGCTGGAGCGGCGGCGGAACGAGGGGCGCACCGCGATCCTGGTCAGCCACGACTTCAACCTGCTGCGGCGGCTCTGCCCGCGCCTGGTGCTCCTGGAAGGGGGGGCGGTGCGGGAGGACGGACCGCCGGACCGGGTCATCGAGCGCTACCGCGCGCTCTGAAGCGATGGACGCGCCGGAGATCACCGCCATCGTCGTCGCGTATCGCTCGGCGGCGCACCTGGGCGACGGCCTGCGCGCGCTGGAGGCCGGCTGTCGGGGACAGGCCTGGGAGCTGATCGTCGTCGACAACGCTTCCGGCGACGGCACGCCGGCCCTCGTGCGGAGCGCCGCACCCATGGCGCGGGTCATCGTGAACGAGACCAACGTCGGCTTCGCCGCGGCGGTGAACCAGGCCGCCCGCGCGGCCGGGGGCCGCTACCTGCTGCTCCTGAACCCCGACGCCCGGCCGCAGCGGGGATGCATCGCCCGGCTCGCCGGCGAGCTGGACGCGCATCCCGACGTCGCGCTGGCCGGCCCGCAGCTCGTGGCTCCCGACGGCACCCCCCAGCCCTCCGCCTGGCCGGCGCCGGGCCTGCTCACGCTGGCCTACGACGCGCTGCTCCTCCACAACGTGATGCCGCGCAGCCGGCTGCGGATGGTGGGGGCCCGGAGCGACATGGCGATCGACGTCGAGTGCCTGTCCGGCGCCTGCCTGCTCGTGCGGCGCGCGGCCTTCGAGGCGCTGGGCGGGCTCGACGAGCGCTTCTTCATCTATTACGAGGACACGGACCTAGGCTTGCGCGCCCGGGCGGCCGGCCACCGCGTGCGTCTGGTGCCCGCCGCGCGGGCCGTGCATCTGCTCGGCGGCAGCTCGTTCCAGGACCGGCGTGAGTTCCGGCTGCGCTTCCACGAGAGCCGCCGGCGCTTCCTGGCCAAGCACCACCGGGGAGCGAAAGGGGCCGCCCTGCGCGCGCTCCACTGGGCGGGCTTCGCGGTGAGGACGGCCGTCGACCGCCTGCGCGGCCAGGTTTGACCCCCCTCCCGCGCGGGTGCTAGCCTCCGGAGACCGGCCGCGCAAACCGCCTCGGAGGGTCATGGGGAAGGACACCCTCAGCATCACCGACAACCGCACCGGCAAGACCTACGAGATCCCGATCCAGGAGGGGGCCATCCGCGCCCTCGACCTGCGGCAGATCAAGAACGGGCCCGACGACTTCGGGCTGATGACCTACGACCCCGCCTTCACCAACACCGCCGCCTGCCGCAGCCGCATCACGTTCATCGACGGGGACAAGGGCGTCCTGCTCTACCGCGGCTACCCGATCCAGGAGCTGGCCGAGAAGAGCACCTACCTCGAGACCGCCTACCTGATCCTCAACGGCGAGCTGCCGGCCCGGGCCCAGCACGAGGACTGGGTCCACAACATCACCTATCACACGATGGTCCACGAGAACATCAAGGAGCTGATGGGGAGCTTCCGCTACGACGCCCACCCCATGGGCATGCTCGTCTCCACGGTGGCCGCGCTGTCGACCTTCTATCCCGACGCCAAGGCGATCCACGATCCGCAGAACCGGCGCACCCAGGGCTTCCGGCTCATCGCGAAGATGCCGACCCTGGCCGCCTTCGTCTACCGGCACTCGGTGGGCACGCCCTACGCCTACCCCGACAACGAGCTGGGCTACTGCGGGAACTTCCTCCAGATGATGTTCAAGCTGGCCGGGAAGTACAGGGTGAACCCGGTGCTGGAGCGGGCGCTGGAGGTGCTGTTCATCCTCCACGCCGACCACGAGCAGAACTGCTCCACGAGCGCCATGCGCAGCGTGGGCTCCAGCGAGGTGGACCCCTACTCGGCCACCGCGGCCGCCATCGCCGCCCTCTACGGCCCCCTGCACGGGGGCGCCAACGAGGCGGTCCTGCGCATGCTGCGGGAGATCGGGGGCCGGGAACGCGTGCCGGCCTTCATCAAGGAGGTCAAGGAGAGCGGGGGCGAGGTCCGCCTGATGGGCTTCGGGCACCGGGTCTACAAGAACTACGACCCCCGGGCCAACATCATAAAGAAGATGGCCGAGCAGGTGTTCGAGGTCACCGGCCGCAACCCGCTGCTCGACATCGCCCTCGAGCTGGAGCGCATCGCCCTCCAGGACGAGTACTTCGTCAAGCGCAAGCTCTACCCCAACGTCGACTTCTACTCCGGGCTGATCTACCAGGCCATGGGGTTCCCGGTGGACATGTTCCCGGTGCTGTTCGCGATCCCGCGCACCGCCGGCTGGCTGGCCCAGTGGGACGAGATGCTGCAGGACAAGGACCAGAAGATCGCCCGCCCGCGGCAGATCTATCGAGGCCCCGCCGAGCGGCCCTACGTGCCGCTCGAGGCCCGGAGCTGACCGCCGCCGCACCGCTTCTCCCGGAGGACCACTCATGAGAGCCCTCTCCCTCTGGCGCGCCGCCCTGCTCGCCGCCCTCGCCCTGCCCGCCCTCGCCGCCGCCGACGAGGGCATGTGGACCTTCGACAGCCCGCCGCTGAAGCTCCTGCAGGAGAAGTACGGCTTCACGCCCGCGAGGGAGTGGCTCGACAGGGTGCGGCTGGCCTCGGTGCGCTTCAACGACGGAGGCTCCGGCTCCTTCGTCTCGCCCGACGGCCTCATGATCACCAACCACCACGTCGGCCTCGGCTGCATCCAGAACATCTCCACCGAGCAGCACGACTACGTGTCCGAGGGCTTCCTCGCCCCGTCGCGGGACAAGGAGCCGGCCTGCCCCGGCTACGAGGTCAACCTGCTCATGGCGATGGAGGACGTGACGCCGCGCGTGCTGGGGGCGGTGAGAGCGGCCATGTCCGACAAGGAAGCCGGAGACGCGCGCAAGGCGGCCACCGCGCGGATCGAGAAGGAGTGCGCCGACCGCACCGGCCAGCGCTGCAACGTGATCACCCTCTACCAGGGCGCGGAGTACCAGCTCTACACGTACAAGAAGTACACTGATGTGCGGCTGGTGTTCGCGCCCGAGCAGCAGACGGCCTTCTTCGGCGGCGACCCCGACAACTTCACCTTCCCGCGGCACGACGTGGACATCTGCATCGTGCGCGCCTACGAGAACGGCCAGCCGGCCCGGCCCCCGGCCTGGCTGCCCTGGACGCGCAAGGGCGCCGAGGACAACGACCTCGTGTTCGTCTCCGGCAATCCCGGCTCCACGTCGCGGCTGGAGACGATGGCCCAGCTCGAGTCGGAGCGCGACGTGATCCAGCCGACGGCGCTGAAGTCGCTGAAGCGACGGGTGGCCGTGCTCAAGGCCTACGCCGCGCGGTCGCCGGAGAACGAGCGCCGGGCCCGGGCCACGACCTTCTACTACGAGAACTCCATCAAGGCCCGGACAGGCCAGCTCCAGGCGCTGCAGGACGTCCAGGCCATGGCGGCCAAGGCGGCAGCCGAGAAGGACCTGCGCGCCCGTTACGGCGCGGAGCGCGGGCTGGCCGGCGGCGCCGACCCGTGGGACACGATCGCCGCCGCCCAGAAGAAGCTCGATGCGAGGTTCGCCGAGTACCGGCTGGTCGAGCTGGGCCTCGCGCGCCTGTCCAACCTTCCGGGCATCGCGGGCAACATCGTGCGCTACGTGGCCGAGAAGCAGAAGCCCAACGACGTCCGGCTGGAGGAGTTCCGGGAGTCGAACCTGGCCTCGCTGGAGAACGACCTCTATTCGACGGCACCCATCTACGACGACCTCGACGAGGTCATGCTGGCCGACCGCCTGAAGGAGACCCAGGAGGCCCTGGGCGCGGACAACCCCGTCGTCAAGGCGGTGCTGGCCGGCCGCACGGCCGAGCAGGTGGCCCACGAGGCGGTCGCGGGCACCCGGTTGAAGGACGTCGCGGTCCGCAAGGCCCTGGTCGCCGGGGGGCGGGCGGCGGTGGCCGCCTCGACCGACCCCATGATCGTCCTCGCGCGCCGGATCGACCCGCTCGCCCGCGAGGTGCGCCGGTTCTACGAGGAGGAGGTGGACGCGGTCCAGAAGCGGGCCGGCGAACGCATCGCCCAGGTGCGGTGGAAGGCCTACGGGAAGGCGCTTCCGCCCGACGCGACCTTCACCCTGCGTCTCGCCTTCGGGCTGGTCAAGGGCTACCCGGCGGAAGGGACGATGGTGCCCGCCCGCACCACCTTCCACGGGCTCTACGACCGCTCGGACTCCTTCCGCAACCAGCCGCCGTGGAACCTCGTGCCGCGGTGGGCGGAGCACAAGAAGGACCTCGACCTCGACACGCCCCTCGACTTCGTCTCCACCGCCGACATCATCGGCGGCAACTCGGGCAGCCCGGTGATCAGCCGGGACGGCGAGTTCGTGGGCATCATCTTCGACGGGAACATCGAGAGCCTGGCCCTCGACTACTACTACACGGAGGAGCTGGCCCGGGCCGTCTCGGTGGACGCCCGCGCGATCTTGGAGGCGCTGCGCAAGGTCTACGGCGCGGGCGCGGTGGCCGACGAGCTCACCGGCCGGTAGGCCGCCTTGACCGGCGCCGCCCCCTGGCGCACCATCCTCTCGGCCGCGGGACCCATCCACAAGGCCCGACGGGCCGGTGAAGGCGGATGAGCGACGCAACCGAGATCCTGCGGTCCTACGTGCGCCTCATGGCGCGGCTCAGCGGCGCCGCCTCGGTGTCCCTCTATGTCCCGCCCGAGGCCGATGGGGAGCGCGAGATCCTCATCCACGACGGGGAGCTCGCTCCCCTTCCGGAGCTGGCCAACGCCGAAGCGGCGGCGGGGCTCCACGAGCGCTTCGGCACCGACACGGCCGGCGAGGACGACAGCAAGGGCCTGGCCAGCGAATGCGTCGAGGGCATCCTGTACCGGATCCCCCTGCGGTGGGTGATCTCGCGGGCCGAGGAGGAGGCGGGCGGGACGGAGCGTCGACGACGCGACCCGCGGCCGCCTGCGGAGCTGACGGCGTGGATCGGGCTGCGGTTCAGGCGCGACAGCGCGGCGAGCGGCCGCGATCTGCTGTGGTTCGCCACCGCCGCCGACGCCCTCAGCGACGAGCGCTGGTGGAAGGGGTTCCTCGGCCTCGCCGCCGCCTTCGCGGCTCATGCCCGGACCCTGTCCCGCACGGTGCTCGACCAGGTCACCGAGCTGCCGGAGCGGGCGAACTTCCAGGCCGAGCTGGACCGCGCTCTCGCGAGCGGGCGGGAGAAGGGGCGGCCCGTCGTGCTGTTGCTCCTCGGCCCGGACGACTTCGGCTGGGTCAACGACCGGCTCGACCGGCGCTCCGGAGACCAGGTGCTGCGGGAGGTCGCGACCGAGCTGCGAGCCGGGCTGCGCAACGACGACCACGTCGCGCGGTACGGGGGGGCCACCTTCGCGATCGTCCTGGTCGACACGACGGTCAAGGAGGGGCGGGTGGTGGCGGAGAACGTGGTGCGCCGGCTCGTCGAGCACCGCTACCACGGCGGCATCCTACGGCTGGAGTTCAGCGCCGGGGTCGCGGCGGCCGACGCCTCCGAGACGCTCGACGTCCACGAGCTGATCCGGCGCGCAGACCAGGCGCTGAGCGCCGCCAGGCGCGGCAACGCCGGAAACGTCCGGGTGTGGGAGAAGGGCTCCGACGTGGAGCGCGCCGGCAGCCTGGACCGCCTGCAGGGCATCTTCACCGGCGACAAGTCCAAGGACTACCGGAACATGAGGCTGCTGATGGATTCGGTGGCGGTCGTCGCCGCTTCCACCGACCCCGCCGAGCTGGCGCGCAGCTTTACCGAGCGCCTCTTCGAGACGCTCCACGCGCGGAGGGTGGGAGTGCTCGAGCGCTCGCGGGGCGGCGCCTTCGAGCTGTTGGGCGGCCTCGAGCGGAGCGAGGGCGGCAAGCAGGACTTCCGCCTCACCGAGCGCGACCTCGCGGTCGCGGAGCGCGCGTGCCGGGACCGCAACTTCGTAGGCGAGCAGGGGAGCGAGGCGGCCGCCCTCTCGCTCTGCGCGCTGCCCCTCTTCCTGCAGGATCGCTGCCTGGGGGTCATCGTGATCGAGGTGGCTCCGGTCAACATCTCCTTCGAGGGAACGGACCGGCGCTTTCTCGATGCGCTCGCTTCGGAGATGGCGGTGGCGCTCGACCGGGCGCGTCTCATCGAGCGCGACCGCGCGCGGCAGCGCGAGGAGAAGGAGCGGCTGGAGGCCGAGGTCACGGACCTGCGGCGCGTGGTGCACGGCTCCCGGCTCGTCTATCGCTCGACGGCGATGGAGTCGCTCCTCACCACCGCCCGGAAGGTGGCGCGTACCGACACCACCGTGCTCATCACGGGGGAGAGCGGCACGGGCAAGGAGATCCTCGCCCACACCGTCCACGAGCTCAGTCCCCGTCACGAGCGGAGCGTCGTCGTGGTGGACTGCGGCGCCATCGCGCCCACGCTCATCGAGAGTGAGCTGTTCGGCCACGAGAGGGGGGCGTTCACGGGCGCGCACGTGCGCAAGCCGGGCCGGCTGGCCCAGGCCGACGGCGCCACCGTCTTCCTGGACGAGATCGGCGACCTCCCGCTCGATCTCCAAGGCAAGCTGCTCCGGTTCGTGCAGGACAAGCAGCTCACGCCGGTGGGAGGGGTCAGCGCGCGCCAGGTCGACGTCCGCATCGTCGCCGCCACCAACGTCGACCTGCGCTCGAGGGTGGCCGACGGCAGGTTCCGCGAGGATCTCTTCCACCGCTTGAACGTCGTCCGGCTCCACGTGCCGGCCCTGCGGGAGCGACCGGAGGACGTCGTGCACCTGGCGAGCCTGTTCCTCCAGCAGTTCGCCGCCCTCTACCGGCGGCCCGCCCACCACTTCACGCCCCGCGCCGAGCGTGCGCTGGAAGCCTATAGCTGGCCGGGCAACGTGCGCGAGCTGCAGAACCTCGTCCTGAACTCCGTGCTGTTCTGCGACGCCCCGGAGGTCGACATCGGCGACCTCCACGGCTTCCAGGCTTCCGTCAGCGTGCCCATCCTCCCGTCGCTTTCCGTGCCGCGAGCCGCGCCGGCGCTGGCTGTCCCGGCGGGCCCGAACGGCGCCGTGGCTCGCGCCGAGCCGGCGCTGAGGCTGCGCCGGGCCCTGGGCGGCGAGATCGCGGCGCTGCTCGCTGCCGGCCGGACGTCGCTGGCTCCCCTCGGCAAGTGGCTGAGCGAGGATCTGGTCCTCGCCGCCGAGAGGCTCTCGGGAGGAGTCTCCCGCCGCGGAGCCGAGCTGCTCGGCCTTCCCGAGACCACCTACCGGCGACAACTCCGGAGCGCAGTCCGCCAACGCGCGGCCGGCGCCGCCGTCCGCTCGCCGGGTTGGTCGGCGGTGGCCGGCGCCCTCGAGGAGCTCATCCATGGCCGGAGCACCGGCGCCGGTGTGTGCCAGTTGGCGGAAGCATGTCTGCTCGGGGAGATCGAGACGGCCCTCCCCGGTGACGCCCGCACCGCCGCCGCACTGCTGGGCGTGACCGAGCCGACGCTCCTGCGTCGGAAGGCCCAGCAGCCCCGCCACTTCTAAAAATCGGCGCGCCAAATTCGCGATCGGCGCCAGTGAGCGATCGCACTCGTAGTCTGCAATCTACTGAGAATACGGGTGATGTCTGCCCGTGCCTTGCGGCCCACGCGGTGGCATCACCGTTGCTATGAAGTGCGCCCCGAGAGCACTCATGCACCTGCTGAAGTCGTACTCGGCGCGCTGGCGACACGCGATCTGGGGCCTCGTCCTCGCCCTTGTATGGACGGGGTCCACCATTGCGGCGCCGACCGGCAGCCAGGCCGGAAAGCTCAGCGAGAAGGTTCGCAGGGAGGCGAAGGGGGCGGCCAAGCTCGACGTGCTCGTGCGCTTCCGCGGGAACCCAGGCGCTTCGGAGCGGGCGCTCGTCCGCTCGTTGGGCGGCGACGTCCGCCGTCAGCACCGCTCCCGCTGGATGGCGTTGCGCGTTCCCGGCCGGGTGGTCGCGGCGCTCGCCGACAATCCTGCCGTCGAGTTCGTCGCCATCGATGCGCCCACGGGAATGACGGGCCTGGAAGTGGGGCGTCAGGTCGCCGATCAGCCGGGACCGGACGTGCCCGAGAGCGGCCTCAAGGGTGCCGGGGTGACGATCGCCATTCTCGACTCCGGCGTGGCCCGGCATCCCGAGATCCAGACCCTCGTCGCGGCCGTCGACCTCGTGGGCACGTACGATCCGACCTTCGCACCCGAGACCAGCGTCGACCCGGACGGCCACGGCACGCACGTGGCTGGGATCATGGTCTCGAACGGCAGCCGCTCGTCCGGGGGTCGCTTCGCCGGCGTCGCGCCCGAGGCGAGCCTCGTCTCGGTGCGCGTGCTCAACGAGGAGGGACGCGGAACATCCTCGACCGTGCTCGCGGGCCTGGAGTGGGTCCTCGATCACAAGGACCAGTACGGGATCCGGGTCCTGAACGTCTCGCTCGGGCATCCGATCTACGAGCCGGCCGCGTTCGATCCGCTGGTGCAGGCGGTGGACAGGCTCTGGGACGCCGGCGTCGTGGTGGTCTGCGCCGCGGGCAACGCGGGCAACGCCGGTCACGGCACGATCGGCAGCCCGTGCAACTCGCGCAAGGTCATCACGGTCGGCGCCATCAACGATCGCGGCACTCCGCCCCTGGCGGACGACTTCGTGGCCTACTATTCGTCGCTCGGGCCGACGCGCATCGACCTCGTGGCCAAGCCGGACCTCCTGGCGCCGGGCAACCGGATCGTGTCCGACCTGTCGCCGGGTTCCTACCTCGAGCTGATGGCGCCCAGTCTCCGGGTTCAGGGCGACCCCACCAATCGCCCGGGCGCGTTCGAGCACATCCAGCTGAAGGGAACGAGCATGTCCGCGCCCCTCGTCGCGGGCACGGCCGCGCTGATGCTGCAGCAGGACCCCTCACTGAACCCGGGTACGGTGAAGGCACGACTCATGCTCTCGGCCCGCAAGGTCGCCGTCGGCGACCCCTTCGCCACCGGCGCGGGCGTGCTCGACATCCTGGCGGCTCTGCGCACGTCGGGATGGGTCGCCGACGCACCGTCCCCCCGGGTGTTCTGCGACGGCGCCGGCGGCCAGCTCAACGTCGAGAACACGGCCGTGCTATGGTCGAACCCCTCGTTCCCGCTGGCCGCGTTGTGGTCGGGCGCCGTGCTGTGGGCAGGCGCCACGCTGTGGGACCAGGCGGTGGTCTCGTCGTACGCCGTCTTCTGGCCCGACGCCACCACCAGCGGGAGCGCGCTGCTGTGGCCGGATGCCACGCTCTGGCCGGAGGCCACCCTGTGGCCCGAGAGCACGCTCTGGAGCGAAGCGGTGCTCTGGGACGAAGACCTGCTGCTGGACGTGCCGATCGAGAGCCTGGCCACCCTGATCGAAGACGAGCCGTAACTGCCCGGACAGCGCGAGCGGAGCACCGAACACCAGAAGCCTCGAAGAGGACACGTGGCACTGACAGCACTGCCGGCGATTCCGCTCGGTGACGGCGGCGACGCGGGGACGGGCGTCGCGACGCATGCGGAGGGCCGCCGCGCGCTCCTGGCCGGGCTCGACAGCTCGAGCCGCAGGGAAGCCAGCCGGTGGCTGGCCAGCGCCGCCTTCGAAGTGCTCCCCGCCGAGGAAGCGGCCCGCGCCCTCGAGCTTTAGCGCACAGGCCGACGCGCGCGACGTCGCGGTCATCGCGCTCTGCTGGAACCGTCGCGAGGCGCGAGCGGCCATGGAGGCGGGGGCGTCCGATGTCCTGGAGCGTCCCTTCGACTGGCGCCTCGCCTCCCGGCGTGCCGATCGCCTGGTCCGCATCGCCGAGACCACGGGGGAGCTGGGCCGGCTCCGGGAAGAGATGGACCGGCTCCGCACGACGCTCGAAGACGAGCGGCGCGAGAGGGCGTGGCGCGACCACTTCGACCCGCTCACGGGCCTCCCGGACGGCGAGCGGCTGGAGCGCGCGCTCGAGAACGCCCTGGGGACAGCCTCGGAGAGGAGCCAGGTGGCGGTGGCGCTGTTCGACATCGAGCACCTCGTGCTCATCAACAGCCGCCTGGGACGGGCGCGCGCCAACTCGGTGCTGCAGCAGGTCGCCCAGCGCCTGACTGCGGGGTTGCGCTCGGAAGAGGTCCTGCGCGCCGCCGCGGGCCCGTCGATGTCGATGTCGGCCCGCGTGGGCGGCGGGCTCTTCGCGGCCATGTTGACGGGCCTGCCCGGATGGCCGGAGGCCAAGGCCACCGTCCGCCTGCTGGTCGATCGTCTGTCCGGCCGTTACTTCGCGGGAGACGAGGAGATCGTCATCTCCACCAGCGCCGGGGTGGCTCTCGCTCCGGCCGACGGGCTCACGGCCGAGGCCGTGCTCCAGAAGGCCGAGCTGGCGGCATGCGAGTCCGTGGAGAGCGGCGGCGCGATCCGCTTCTATGGGCAGTCGTCCCGCCTGGTGACGGAGCGGAGCCGCGCGATCACCCGGCTCCTGCCCCACGCCCTGGACAGGGGGGAGATCCAGCTCCACTACCAGCCGCTCGTCGAGGAGTCCTCATCCCGCATCTCCGGGGCCGAGGCGCTGCTGCGCTGGGGATCGTCGGAGCTGGGCAACGTTCCGCCATCGGAGTTCGTCCCGCTGGCCGAGGAAGCCGGACTCATGATGGGCATCGGGAGCTGGGTGCTGCGGACCGCCTCGCGCCAGGCCCGCGCCTGGCTGGACTCGGGGCTGGCGCTGAGCCGGATCGCCGTGAACGTGTCGCTGTGCCAGCTCATCCGTGGCGACCTCGCGCGCGTGGTCCAGGAGGCCCTGGCCGAGACGGGGATCGTCCCGTCGCTACTCGAGCTGGAGCTGAGCGAGCGCGGCGTCCTCCGGAGCGATCCCGACATCCTGCGCCAGCTGCGCGCCATCCGGGCCCTCGGAGTGCGGCTGGCCATCGACGACTTCGGGACTGGCAACTCCGCCGTCGCTTATCTCAAGCAGTTCCCGATCGACATCCTCAAGATCGACCAGTCGTTCATCCGCGGGGTCAGCACTTCCTCCGAAGACGCCGCCATCACGAGCGCCACCATCGCCATGGCCCGTCAGCTCGGCCTCCGAGTGGTGGCGGAAGGCGTCGAGGAGCCGGGCCAGATGGACTTCCTCCGCCGCCACGGCTGCAGCGAGTACCAGGGCTTCCTGTTCTCGCCCGCCGTTCCTCCGGAGGCGTTCGCCGAGTTGCTGCGGCGCGGCCTCGGCCCCCAAATCGCGTCATGACCCGGTCATGAAGAGCGGAGACCATGAAACCCATTGAAGCGCGCTTCGCAATCCTCGCCCCTCTGGCGCTGGCGGCTGCGTCGCTGGCCGTCCCGGCTGCGGCCGGGCCGGTCCGGCCCATCCGGTTCGATCGCCTCTCCCTCGATCAGGGGCTGTCCCAGTCCACGGTCATGGACATCCTCCAGGACCGACGCGGATACGTCTGGCTCGCCACCGAGGACGGCCTGAACCGGTTCGATGGCCTCTCTTTCAAGGTCTACAAGCACGATCCGGCGGACGCGTCCTCGCTGCCCAGCAGCTTCGTATGGGACGTCGAGGAAGACGGGGCGGGCAACCTGTGGGCCGCTACCTCCAGCGGGCTGGCCACATGGGAGAGAGCCACCGACCGGGTGGTCCGCCAGGAGAAGCTGGCCGGCCGCAACATCCGCGTGCTGAGGTTCGCGAGTCGCGAGAACGCACTGTGGGTCGGCACCCGCGATGGAGGGCTCGTCCGCCTCGATCTCGCCAGCGGAGCGCTGAGGCGCTTCGCCCACGACCCCGCCGACGCTTCGAGCCTCGCCGACGACCGCATCTACGCCCTCCACCTCGACGGCGAGGGCCGTCTGTGGGTGGGCACCGACGGCGGTCTCGACCTCCTGGATGCCGGCGGCCGGCGGTTCACGCACTTCGCTCCCGAGCCGTCCAACCCCGCGAGCCTCAGCGACGCGAAGGTGCGCGCCATCCTGGGGGACGACGCGGGCTCGATCTGGGTGGGCACGTCCGGCGGCGGCCTGAACCGCATGGATCCCGCGACCGGTCGCTTCGAGCGCTTCCAGCACGACGCCCAGACGCCTTCCACACTGGCCCACGACCAGGTGCGGGCGCTCCTGCAGGACACGGAGGGCCGACTATGGGTGGGGACGAGCGGCGGGCTCGACTTGCTGGAACCGGGGCGGCGATCGTTCGCGCACTACCGCCAGGACCCGAGGAACCCCTTCAGCCTGGCCGACGACCACGTGCTGGCCTTGGCCCAGGACCGGGGCGGCGTCCTGTGGGTGGGGACGCGCCTGGGCGGCGTCCACAAGTGGAACCCGCTCAGCTGGCAGTTCGGGCACGTGGCGCCCGACTCCGACAACCCGGCCGGCCTCGGCAGCGGCCACGTCACTTCGTTCTCCGAGGACCGCGCCGGCCGCCTCTGGATCGGGACCTTCGATGCCGGCCTCTACGTTATGGAGCGCGCCACGGGCGAGATGACGGCCTACCGGCACGACCCGAAGCACGAGCACGGCCTGGGCAGCGATCAGGTGATGGCGCTGCGCCACGACCACCGGGGCGACCTCTGGATCGGGACGGCGGACGCGGGGCTCGATCGGTTCAACGCCGCCACCGGCGTCTTCAGGCACTACCGCAGTGACCCCAGGCGTGCCGAGGGTCTCAGCGCCAACGGAGTGACCGCGATCCTCGAAGACCACGCCGGGCGTCTGTGGGTCTCGACCTACGGCGGGGGGCTCGAACGCTTCGACCCGGAGACGGAGCGCTTCACGCATTTCCGCTCCGACCCGAAGAACCAATCGAGTCTGAGCGGCGACCGCGTGTCGAGCCTCGCCGAGTCGGCCGACGGCCGGCTGTGGGTGGGCACGATGGAGAAGGGGCTGAGCCTGCTCGACCCGCGCTCGGGACGCTTCCGGAGGTTCGAACACCGGCCGGGTGACGCCCGCAGCCTGCCTTCCGACGCCATCCATACGCTGTTCGTGGACGCGGGGGGCAGCCTGTGGGTGGGAACGCACAGCGGGCTGGCCCGGCTGCTGCCTGACGGGTCGTCCTTCGAGACGCTCACGACCCGGAACGGCCTCTCGAGCGACGTGGTCTACGGCATTCGTAGCGACCGGCATGGCCGGCTCTGGCTCAGCACCAACAACGGCCTCTGTCGCCTGGATCCGCGCGGCGGCCAGTTCACGAGCTACGGGGTCAGCGACGGACTCCAGGCGAGCGAGTTCAACTTCGGGGCTCTTCGGCGGCATCAACGGGTTCAACGCCTTCATGCCCGACCGGCTCCGCCAGGTCACCCAGCCACCGGCGGTGGTGCTGACGTCGGTGAACGTGGGGCACCGGCCGCTCGGCGGTCCGGCCGACGAGGTCCGCCGCATCAGCCTGGGGTTCCGGGACAAAGTCCTCGGCCTCGAGTTCGCCGCCCTGGATTTCGCGGCGCCCGATCGCAACCGCTTCGCGTACAAGCTCGAGGGCTTCGACCCGGAGTGGGTTCCCCTCAGCGGACGCCGGAGCATCACCTACACCAACCTGAACCCCGGCCCCTACACCTTCCGACTGCGCGGGGCCAACAGCGACGGGCGCTGGAACGAGGAGGGCATCTCGGTGGGCGTCGACGTCGCCGCCGCCCCTTGGGCCACGCGCTGGGCCTTCGCGGGCTACTCGATCCTGCTCGCCGGTTGCGTGATGGGGATGGTCCGAGTCCAGCAGCGGAAGTTCGACCGGGAGGTCGAGTACGCCCGGGTGCTGGAGTTCCGCGTGCAGGAGAGGACCCACGAGCTTTCCGAGCGGCAGCAGGAGCTGGAGCGCGTCAACCAGGAGCTGGCCCAGGCCAGCATCACCGACTCTCTCACGGGGCTGGCCAACCGGCGCTTCCTGACCGAATACATCGAGAAGGAGGTGGCCCTGCTGCACCGCCGCTACAACCGGCTCGCCGAGGGCTCGCTCACGCCCGAGATGCTCGACCTGGCCTTCCTGATGATCGACCTCGACCGCTTCAAGACGATCAACGACTCCGCCGGCCACGCCTCCGGCGACGCGGTGCTCCGGCAGGTCCGTGACCTCCTCAAGGCGGTCAGCCGCAACTCGGACATCATCGTGCGCTGGGGGGGCGACGAGTTCCTGCTCGTGGCCCGCGACCTCAGCGGCGACCGCCTGGCGGAGCTGGCCGAGCGGATCCGCTCCCACGTGGCGAAGCACGTGTTCGAGATCGGGGAGGGACGAGTCGTGCGCACGACCTGCTCGGTGGGCTTCGCGGGCTACCCGTTCTTCCGGGAGCAGCTCGACGCCTTGAGCTGGGAGCAGGTCATCAGCGTGGCGGACCGGGCGCTCTACGTCGCCAAGGCCAGCGGCCGGAACGCGTGGGTGGGCTTCCATCCCGGCATCACGGCTCTGCCCATCCAGGGCCTCTTCAGCGCCATCAGCCACGGCACCCAGCAGCTCGTGCGGGACGGCACGCTGCGGGTATCCAGCTCCATCGCCGGGGCGCAGGCCCTCGTGTGGGAGCCGCCGGCGGTCCACGACGTCGTGAACGGCTGAGCGTCGTCTCCCTCCCCCGGCCCGGGCCCTGCGTATAGAATCTCGCCCGGGATGACGTGGCCGATCACGTTCGCGGACGTGCTGAGCGCCCGCGAGCGCATCCGTCCCCACCTGCCGCCCACCCCGCTGCGCTCCTACGCGCCCCTCGACGCGGCGGTCGGCCGCGGCATCCGGGTCCTCGTCAAGCACGAGAACCACTGCCCGACCGGGGCCTTCAAGGCGCGCAACGGGCTGGCCGTGATGACCTCGCTCACCGCCGAGGAGCGCCGGCGGGGGGTGGTGGCGGCCACCCGCGGCAACCACGGCGCGGGCCTGGCGTGGGCAGGGCAGATCGTCGGCGCCCCGGTCACGGTGTGCGTGCCCCTCGACAACAACCCCGAGAAGAACGAGGCGATGCGGGGATTCGGGGCCGAGCTGGTGGAGGAAGGCCGGGACTACGACGAGGCGGTGGAGGTGGCCGACCGCCTGGTGAGGGAGCGGGGGCTGCGGCTCGTCCACTCCAGCAACGAGCCCCGCGTGCTGGCCGGCGCGGCCACCCTCTCGCTCGAGGTCATGGAGGAGGCCCCCACCCTCGACGCGATGGTGATCGCGGTGGGCGGCGGCTCGCAGGCGGTGGGGGCGATGACGGTCGCCCGCGAGCGGCGGCCGGGCCTGAAGGTCTACGGCGTGCAGGCCGCGGGCGCCCCGGCCATCCACGACTCGTGGCACGCGGGCCGCCTGGTGGAAACGGCGCAGGCCCGCACGTTCGCCGACGGTGTCGCCACCCGCAAGCCGCCCGCGCTGACGTTTCCGGCGCTCAAGGAGGGCCTGGCCGGGTTCGTCACCGTGGACGACGGGAAGATCGCGGCCGCCTTGCGCCTCCTCTTGCGCACGACGCACAACCTGGCCGAGGGGGCAGGGGCGGCGGGCCTGGCCGGGCTCTTCGCCCTCCGCGACGAGCTGGCCGGCCGGACGGTGGCCATCGTCGTCTCGGGCGGGAACATCGACCAGGAGACCCTGCGCCGCGTGCTGAACCGCGAGATCGCCTGATCGCGCGCGCCCGCCCGCCGCGGCCTCTCGTGGTAGAGTCCCCGCCGAGGCACCCGCGTGATCATCGTGATGAAGGCCGACGTGGCCGCGGACTCGCCGGACCTGCGGCGCGTCATCGCGCTGGCCGAGAGCTATCCCGGCATCAGCACCCAGTTGCACCGGATCCAGGGAGCGACGCGCTCGGTGACCGAGGTCTACCTGCTGGGGCCGACCGGCGTCGTTCCGTCCGCGCCGTTCGAGGAATTCGAGTCGGTCGAGAAGGTCGTGCGGGTGACCCAGAGCTTCCGCGCGATCGGCCGCCACGACGGGGGCCTGGAGGCGGTGGGCTTCCAGTACAACGGCGTCCACATCTCGCAGGACACGTTCCACGTGTTCGCCGGGCTGTGCGCGGTCGACAACCGGGAGCACGTGGAGACGACGTTCGCGACGCTGAAGGAGCTGGGGATCGCCACCACCCGCGCCGGCGCGTACAAGCCTCGCTCCAGCCCGTACGACTTCCAGGGCCTGGGCGCGGCCTGCCTGCCGTGGGTGTTCGAGCTGGCCGGCAAGCACGGCATCCGGATCGTGGCCATGGAGGTCACCCACGAGGACCACATCGGGGAGATCCTGCGCGCCCTCGAGGCCACCGGCCGGCCCACCGGGGTGATGCTGCAGATCGGAACCCGGAACGCCCAGAACTTCGAGCTGCTGAAGGCGGTCGGGCAGCAGACCGAGCTTCCCGTCCTGTTCAAGCGCGGCATGGGCATCACGCTCGAGGAGTCGCTCAACGCCTGCGAGTACGTGGCTTCGTCCGGGAACCGGAAGATCGTCTTCTGCCTGCGCGGCATGAAGACCAACCTCGGCGATCCCCACCGCAACTTCGTGGACTTCGCTCACGTGCCGGTGGTGAAGAGGCTCACCCGGCTCCCGGTGGGGGTCGATCCGTCCCACTCGGTCGGCCGCCGGACCGCGGGCCCGGACGGCCTGCTCGACATCTTCCACGTCACCGCCCAGGGCGTGATCGCGGGCGCCAACATGGTGCTGGTGGACGTGCACCCCCGGCCCGAGCGCGCGCTCTGCGACGGCCCCCAGGCCCTGCTGCTGGAGGAACTGCCGGCATTCGTCGAGGACGTGGCCATCGTCCGCCAGGCCTACGAGCAGCGCCGCCAGCGGCGAGGCTGAGGCGGGGGCGGCGAGGGGCGCATGGCTTGAACGGAAGTTGACAAGGACTGCATCCTTGCTAGAGTAAGGACATGTCCCGGGTCACGAGCAAGCTCCAGGTGACGCTGCCCAAGGCGATCGCGCAGCGGTACGGGATCCGGCCCGGCGACGAGATCTCCTGGACGCCGGCCGGGGACGCGATCCGGGTCGAGGCCGCGCACGACCGGACGCCGGTCCTCGACCTGCGGGACAGGCTGCGTCAGTTCGACGAAGCGACCGAGCGCCAACGGCGCCGGCAGAGCCGTCGGCGCCGGACGGCCATCGGCCGGGCGCGGGGCTGGAATCGCGAAGACCTGTATGGCCGTGGCCGCGCTCGTTGATACGAACGTCCTCGTCTACCGCTTCGATCCTCGCTTCCCGGCCAAACAGCGACGCGCGAACGACATCCTGAGGCGTGGGCTCGCCACCGACACCGTCCGCCTGCCGCATCAGGCGGTGATGGAGTTCGTCGCCGCGGTCACCCGACGGATTCGCACGGGAGCGGCGCTGCTCAGCCCCGACGAGGCGAGACGCGAGGCGGAGGAGATGCTGAGCCAATTCGTGGTGCTCTATCCGAACGAAGCTCTGTTGCGGCTCGCCCTCCGTGGAGCCGCCGCCTACGGCTTGGCGTGGTTCGACGCTCACCTCTGGGCCTATGCCGAGTACTACGGGCTCGCGGAGCTATGGTCCGAGGACTTCCAGCACGGCCGCCGCTATGGAACCGTCCGCGCCGTGAATCCTTTCGTGTCCTGAGGACTCGTGCCGCATCCACGCAACAGCGACCGGCTGAGCGCGGCGCAATGATCTTCGCCGATACGGAAAGGTGAAACACGGCGGGAGGGCCGGTGGGGCCCTCCCGCTTCAGCCGCGAGCCGCTTCCGGCTCAGTACGGCCGGCGCTCGTAGATCACGTCGTCGTAGGGGTGGAACCGGCCGTCGCGGTCGTAGTAGCCGTCGCGGTCGTCGTATCGGCCGGGCTGGTTGTAGCCGTCGTTGCGATAGGCGCCGCGATTGCCATAGTTGCCGTTGCCGTAGTTGCCGCCGTTGCCGTACCCGCCGTTGCCATAACGCCCGCGGTAGTACCGTCCGGAGTCGCTCGTTGCGTACCCCTGGCGGTAGCCTTCCTGGTACCCGTCGCGATAACCGGCCGAATACTCGAAGCGCGGGCCGTAGTCGCGGTGATAGCCGTTGTCGGCGTCACGGAAGTCGCTGTCGCGCGCGACGCTGAAGCTGCGGTGCTTGTCGCCGTCCTTGCGTCCGTGCTTGAGCCCGTCCCTGAAGCCGCGGTCGAAACCCATGCCCCGGGTGTACTGGCTTCGCTCGTAGCCGTAGGAGCCGTTTCGCCCCCGGCCGTCGTAGCGGCCGTAGACCTGGGCCTGGGCGGGCACCGTCGTCAGGGCCGCCGCGGCCAGCACGGCCGCCGCCATCCAAGTCACCTTCATGGTCTTCCTCCGGGGCCCTCCTCTGCTGCCGGGACGGACCCCGCCGGTACTAGAGCAACCGCCATGCCGTCCGCCTCCCCCTCGAAGTGACTGAGCCGTCGAGCGATCGCAAGACGGCCAGGGGCCGTCCTGTCGTCGCGCGAGGACAGGCGCTGACCTCGGGCATCGGCCTATACTGCGTCCATGCCCGCGGGCTTACATGGACGAGATCTACGGCTACTTCCCGCCGCACCCGGCCAGCCCGCCGACCAAGCGGCCGCTGCTCACGCTGCTGAAGCAGGCGCGGGCCCTGGGCGTGAGCGTGGTGCTGGCCACTCAGAACCCGGTGGACCTCGGCTCCGGGAGAGGCTCGAGCGGAAGCGCCGCGAGCTGGCCACGGCCGGGCAGGAACTGGCGGGGCTGGAGAAGGACGTCGGGGGACCCGACGGCATCGACCCCCGACCGCCTCCAGCCGTGGGCGGTGGTGCCGAGCCGTCCGACGTGAAGGTGCTGCGCTACGGCCTCGTCTGGGTGTACTGACCCTGGTCCCGGTCCTCCTCCTCGCCTGGCTCCTTGCCGCCGGTGCTTCGCCTTCGCCGTCGCCATCCCGGGATGCTTTCGCATCCGGCAAGCACAAGGGCATGTCCTACGCCCATGCGATGCGGCCGGGAGGCGGCTACGGCTCGGAGGCATCGGCCGAGTCACTGCACCGGCTGAAGGACCTCGGCGTCACGTGGGTCTCCATCACCCCCTTCGCCTTCCAGCGCGGCGCGCAGGAGTCCACTTTCCGCTGGTTCCGCGGGGCGACGGCGGGCTTCGGGGAGAGCGACGAGCGCCTGGTGGCGGTGCTGCAGCAGGCCCACGCCCTCGGCATCAAGGTCATGCTCAAGCCGCACCTCTGGCTGCGGCCCCCGGACTGGCCGGGCTCCATCGAACCCCGGGGCGAGGACGGCTGGCGGGAGTGGTTCCGGACCTACCGCGAGTTCATCCTCCACTACGCGATCCTGGCCCGCATGACCGGCATGGACGCGCTTTGCCTCGGCAACGAGCTCGAGAAGACGACGGGCCGCGAGCGCCACTGGCGGGCGATCATCGCCGCCGTCCGCGCCGCCTACCCGGGCCCGGTCACCTACGGCGCCACTTTCGACGAGGTGTTCCGCGTCCCGTTCTGGGCCGCGCTGGACTTCATCGGCGTCAGCGCCTACTTCCCGCTCGTCCCCGCACGCTCGCCGGGCCGCGCCGCGCTGGCCGGGGCCTGGAGGCCGATCGAGGACAAGCTGGCCGCCTTGTCGGCCGCCCGAGCAAGGAAGGTCGTCTTCACCGAGCTGGGCTACCGCAGCGCCGACTTCGGGGCCTGGAAGCACTGGGAGATCCCGCGCTCGGCCCCGGTGAACCTCGCCGTGCAGGCCGACGCCTACGCCGCCTTCTTCGAGGAGGTCTGGCCCCGCGAATGGATGGCCGGCGTGTACTGGTGGAAGTGGTTCTCGCATGCCGGCCACGGCGGACCGGAGAACAACGACTACGAGCTGGAGAACAAGCCGGCCGAGGAAATCGTAATGCATTATTACCACGCCGATCCGTGACGTCGTCCGGTGGCTTTCGCGGCTCGCCGCCGGGGGATAATCGAAGCCGGAGCCGATGCCCCGAGATCCAAACCGTTGGAACCACCGGCAGGAGGAGCTGCGGCAGCGCTTCGAGGCCTTCGCCGGCCGCTTTGCCGAGCGCGCGCGGCCGGCTCCCGGCGCCGCGCGGCCTCCGCTGCGCTCCGACGACTACCTGGAGAGCCTGCAGGACCTCTTCACCCGCGACGTCACCGCCCGCGATTTCCAGGACCTGGTGGGCCGCGACAGCCAGGATACCCTGCGCTTCTTCACCCGCGAGATCGACTTCTCCGACCTGGAGGCCAAGCCGTGGTACGCGCGCCATCCGGCCAAGGTGTGGCGTGTCTTCCTGGCCCTGGCCTTCCGCCTCGGCCCGGCGCGGCGGGTGATCTTCGCGGCGTCGACGCTGCTCCTCGTCTCGGCCTGGTTGCGCTTGATCTTCACGGTGGCCGCGGCGGGGGCGTGGAGCACGCCTCCGCCCAACTCCTACGTCCTCGTCGCCGCCACGCTGGTGTTCGCCCTCCTGCTGCTCGAGCTCCGGGACAAGCTGGCCCTCAAGGGCGACCTCGAGATCGCCCGCCAGATCCAGTTCGGGTTGCTGCCCTTCGCCCCCTTCTCTCGGCTCGGCACTTCCATCTACACCGCGATGCGCCCGGCCAACACCGTCGGGGGCGACTACTTCGACATCATCGACCTGCCCGACGGCCGCATCGCGCTGGCGGTCGGCGACGTGGCGGGAAAGGGTATTCCGGCCGCGCTGCTCATGGCGCTCCTGCAGGGCAGCCTGCGCACCCTGCTCACCGCCGGCTTCCGGGGCGCGGAGCTCGTGCGCACGCTGAACGACCACCTCTACGCCCACATCCCGCGCAACCGGCTGGTCACGCTCTTCTACGCCGAGTGCGATCCCGCCACCGGCGCGCTGCACTACGTCAACGCCGGCCACAACGCGCCCTTCCTCCTGCGGCCGCCGGCTCCGGTCCGGCTGGGCACCACGGGGGCCGCGCTCGGTGTCCTGGGCGGCTCGACGTACGAAGAGAGGGGAGAGACGCTCGCGCCGGGGGAGAGGCTCTTCCTCTTCACCGACGGGATCACCGAGGCTTTCGACCCCGAGGACCGCGAGTACGGCGAGGAGCGCCTCGAGGGACTGCTCCTCTCCCGCCGCCCGCTCCGCAGCCCCGATCTCATCGACGCGGTGCGGGACGACGTGCTGTCTTTTTGCGGCTCCGCCCGGCCGCGCGACGACATGACCATGATGGTGGTGGAGCGGAGCTAGCACCCCCCTGGCTCAATGAAGCTCCGGGTCGTCCGCTCCCTTTGCCTGCGGCGGCGGGATCGGCGGCAGGTCGTTCCAGTTGAGGATGGCGTTCCAGACGAGGCGGAAGCTGGCCAGCGTCTGGTAGCGGTGGATGGGATCGAAATCGAAGGCCAGCACGCGGCCGTGGCCGGTGGGGATGTCCAGGACGGCCGGCTTGCCCTCGATCTCGTCGGCGCCCTTCACCCCGCCGCTCACCACCAGCGGGTCGTTCTTCTGGTCCTTGCCCTGCTCGCCGCTCTCGTCATCGTCGCGCGGGATGCGCGTGCCCCACTGCATCACTACGCGTCCCTCTTCGCTGCGGCGCACCGCGTAGAGCGGCCGGTCCTCGCGGAAGGCCACCGTCTTCTCGCGGTACCCGTACGCGAGGGGATGGTCCGGGCGGCGGAAGCGGGCGCGCAGCTCGCTGCC
>QHVM01000133.1 GCA_003223555.1 Acidobacteriota bacterium
GTAGGAGCTTGTGCTCGGCACGGCTCAGCGCCCGAAGATGGACTGGTCTCGCCATCCCACCCCCTATTGCCAGGGGTAGGATAGCACGACCTAGGTTAATTAAGTTGGAACAGCACTAGGCGCACGAATCCACCCCGGGGGCGCACCTCCCAGCGCCCCCGGGGATCCTTCGCGCTAGGAAGTGGTACAGCTCACGCTTTTCGCGGGGACCAGGCCGTCCGAAGTGGGCGGGTTGAACGTACAGGTGACTGTGAAGGTGTTGGAGCCCTGGGTCACGGTCACGGTGGCGCTGGTGAACGCGATATCCGTGATCGTCTCGATCCAGTTGTGATTGGGACAGTCCGTCGCGCCCTCGACGGTGGCGCTGGCCAGGACGGCTTCGACCGCGAATGCCGCGTTCCCGTTCTTGCTGATGGCGTCAGGCGTGATCGTCTCGGTCCCGGTCAGCGTCACCGGAGCCGGGTTCTGTCCGGGGGGCAGATTCTGGTCGTTTCCCGGGTTGTGGCACGTCGCCGTGGGGTTGCCCGTCGTCGTGAGCTCCACGGTCAGATTCTCGTTGGCCAGCCCGGCCAGCTCACCGCTGGCCCGGAGATCCGTGCCCAGGTCGAAGAACGTCGGCACGGAATGATCGTTCTTCATGTGGATGCTCGCGGCGCCGGCCAGCGAGGCGACGAGTACCAGGCCCAGCCCGACAAGACTCGCACGCTTCATGCTCGACCTCCTTGTCAAGTGTCGTCGGCAGACCGAGCCGGTAGCTTCTATCGCCGCACAGGATCGCCGGTCGCGTGCCACGCAGACGGAGCAAACCTCGGCCCGCAGGACCACCGAGCAACGGCCTGCCTCGAATATGGAGGCCGGAGCGGGCGGGATCAATTGACCGAACGGCTACTTTGCGCGGAGGGGTTCTACTTTGATCGTAAGGGATAACCTGAGCGTGGTCGGCGGGAACGAGCGGGCCCGGATCGCCGAGGAGCGAGCGGGAGCAGGCCGTGATATGCGGCCGCCAGCTCGGCCCGGCCCCGCAGCCCGAGCTTCTGGAAGATGCTGGTCAGGTGCGCCTTGACCGTCGCCTGGCTGATGGCCAGGCGCTTGGCCAGCTCCTCGTTGCTCAGGCCCATGGCCGCCTTGCGATAGACCTCTCTCTCGCGACCGCTCAGGCGCGGGTCCGGCATGGGCTCGACTTCGTGTGCGGCCACGGAGGAGGTGGCCCCTCGAACGGTGCGGGCCAGCACGTCACGGCGCGCCCAGACCTGTCCCTCGCTCACGACGCGGACGGCCTTGACCAGGTCCTGGGCGCGGACGCCTCCGGCGAGGATGCCACGCGCGCCCGCCGACAGTGCGGTCATCGCCCAGGCGTCGTCGTCCCCGCCCGCCATGAAAATGACGGCCGGCCCACCCTGGCGCCGCAACTGCCCGCACAGCGCGAGCGCTCCCTCCATGCGGCTGTCCACCAGCAGCACCTGCGGCCGGGCGGCGCGCAGAGGCGCCCCGAACGCGGCCCGGCGGCCTTCGCCGACGACGGCGAACGAGCGCTCGCCGGCGATGGTCCGCAGGAGGGCTTGGGCGAGTAGAGGGTCGTCGCTCAGGACTGCAACGCGAATCGAAGGCATCGTCTTCGCCTCTCCGAGCATGCGCTCGACCCCGATGCGAATACAACACTGTATCTGAAGATGACCTGCGTGAGGGCCCGCAGCCTCGCGTTCGGCCGGAGGCGCTGCTATCATCACAGCGTCGGAGCGCGTGGCTTTACGTCGTTGGAGCGCCCGCAGGAAGCGCTTCCTTCCCGCCCGAGCGGGATTCACTCCCGCGAGGGCGGAACTGCGATGACGAGCGCTTCCGAGGACGCGGAGTTCAGCTCCGACGCGCGGTCGAGACGTCGCGTCGGAGCGCGTTAGGATAACGGGGCGTAGCGCAGCCTGGTAGCGCACCTGCCTTGGGCGCAGGTGGTCGGCGGTTCAAATCCGCCCGCCCCGACCAATCTAATTCATTCTTTCTCTTGCGGTTGTCCTGACGCAACCAGCGACGCGTCCATCCCATCCTCTTCGGATCTACCCGCTGATCTACCCAAGACGGAGCGATAGCGTCAAGGAATGATCGCCCCGCGGCAAGCCATTGAAGGGGGTGCAATGTTTGCCGGCCTCGGGGAGGTGGTCGGCCATAAAGATGACAAATCCCAGTCGGCGCGCCTCGCCGCGGACTTATTTTTGATCGGAGGGGCGGAGCCGCTCTACGCCCACAGTCCACGAGATGGTCTCCGCCAATACCTCCAGCAGGGCGAGGCGCGTCGGACTACGGGAAGCAGAATCCACCCAGGGGCAGCCCGATGCGCGGCTGGCGATGGGACTTGGCGATCCGTCACCGCAGCGGCGAGGGAAGTCAGGACCGGACCAAGTTGGCCATCCGGCGCAGGATGGTGATGGTCCGACCCGAGTCGTCCCAGACGGACGTGAACACCCGAGCGTCCCACATCCTGCGATCCGCCTGACGCGCCTCCTCCAGCAGGCGGTCCACGAGGGGACCGATCTGCTGCGGGTTGACCTTGGTGGCGTCCGCCCGGGTGTGGAGGTCGCGGCTCTGCACCTGGAAGTAGTACAGCTCTCCCAGGAACTGCCGGCCGCGGGCCCGGTACTCGCCCACGTCCCGCTTCGCCTGGACGTGGGCCTGGGTGGCGCTGACGTCCAGGTCATGCGCCAGCTGGCGGAACTCCTGGAGGTACGAACCCGACAGCGCGGCGACCACATGCGCGGCGGGCACCGCAACGTCGCGTCCCGCCAGGAGCAATCTCGTCCGCTCCAGCACGTCGAGAATGGCGTCCCAATCGTCGTAGGTATTCTCGAGGGCGCGCGCAGCACGGATGTGGTCGTTCACTTGCCGTGCCCGTGTCGTGAGGTCGTGCAGACCTGCGGGCACGTCGAAGGGCGTCGTTCGGTAGCCGTCCACCATCCGGTGGAAGTCGTCGGCGCCTCGCGCGAAGGAGCGGATCAGCGACAGAAATCTGTCTTCTTCGGACGGTGACGCTCCGCGCCGAGCGTCGTCGGCGGCGCCTTCGAGCGCGCCGCGGGCGGTCTCGCCGAGACGGTTCGCCAGGGCGCGTAGTGTCTCGTAGCGCTGACCCTCGAGGGGCCGGTCGCGGGTCCCGTACTGTGTCTCAGCCGATGACGCTTGCCAGGACAAGCCGAGGAGGACGCCCGCGGCTCCGGTGGCACCAGGAACAGGGTCTTTCTTCTCATCTACGTTCTCCTCCTGGCAGCCGCGGCGCTATGAAGTCAATTCCATCTCGTAGCGAGGGGGTCGACGCAACGAACCGGGGAACGTCTGAGCGCTCCACGCGCTCCAATCTGAGTCCGGTCCTCTAAGATACGCGGCGTCCGCGACGTCTGCGGCCGGCGTCGACCCTGCAACGCCCGCTTCCGGATGCGCGATGGCGGCCCGACCCCCTCCCGCCGCCTTCGCTCTGTAGAGCGCCGCGTCGGCGGCGGCGAGCATGCCGTCGGATCCCAGGTCCGTCGTTGCTCTCAGCTCCGATATGCCGATCGAGACCGCCAGTCGCCCGGTCAACGCATCGCGGTGCCGCGCGACGTCCGCCAGGATCCTCTGGGAAAGCGCCCACGTCTTCCCGGCCGAGGTGTCAGGCAGAAGCACCGCGAACTCGTCCCCACCGATCCGCGCGACGGCATCGATCGCCCGGACGTTCTTCAACAGGATTCGGCATACGGCTACGAGGGCATGGTCACCAGCCTTGTGCCCGAAGTCGTCGTTGATCGCCTTGAGGCGGTCGATGTCCACGCAGAGAACGGACAAGGCGTGACCGTAGCGACGGGTCCGCCTCGTCTCATCGACAACCCGTTCGCCGAAGCGACGGCGATTCAGGAGACCGGTCAGCGGATCGGTGTTCGAAAGGAGGAGCAACCGGTCGAACAGTCGCCCGAACCGGTACCCCAAGATCGCCAGGGCGGCCGCCGTCGAAAACGTCAGGTACGCATACGTCACCGGGAAGCGCGCGATCTCCTCCAGCGCCCAGGCCAACGTGGGCACTCGTCCTGCCACCAGGGCGCTCATCAACAAGAATCCCGCCGGCGCCCCCAGCGCCAGGACCGCGCCGAGGGCAGGGTACGAGCGGGATCTCGGGATCGATCGCAACGGCATCAGTACATGCCACCGCTCCCGGGCATCCCGGCCGGGGCCTTCCCGCCCTCCTCGGGGATCTCGCTGACGATGGCCTCCGTCGTGAGGAGCAGAGACGCGATGGACGCCGCGTTCTGCAGGGCGGACCGGACGACTTTGGTCGGATCGATGACGCCGGCGTCTACCAGGTTCTCGTACTTCTCGGTGAGGGCGTTGAAGCCCTCGTCCGCCTTCATCTCCCGGACCTTGCCCACCACGACCGCGCCCTCGTGACCGGCGTTGCCCGCGATCTGCCGAACAGGCTCCTCCAGAGCTCTCTTGACGATGCTCACGCCCACCGCCTCGTCGCCCTCGGCCTTCAGCGTCTCCACGGCCTTCACGCACCGCAGGAGAGCCACCCCGCCCCCCGCGACGATCCCCTCCTCC
>QHVM01000071.1 GCA_003223555.1 Acidobacteriota bacterium
TAGTCGGCCAGGGGCCGGCCGAGGGCGTCCGCCTGCTCGCGCGACAGCACCGCCCCCCCGCGCACCATCGCCATGCGTCCCGCCCACGGCAGCCCGGCCAGCGCCGCCTGCACGTCGGCCATGCAGCCGGTGCAGCAGAGGTGGTTGATCCAGAGGGTGACGTGCGTCCCCGCCACCGCCGGTCCGGCCGCGGAGGGCTGCCAGAGGTGGCGGTTCTTGACGTAGTCGAGGACGAAGAGCCCGGCCGCCCACGCGAGCGTGAGGGCTACCACCTGGCGGACGTTGCTGAATCTCATGGACGCGGCCTCATGGTCAGAGGTTCGAGCGACTGGCGAAGGTCAGCAGGTACAGGAGGGGAAAGATCGCCGTGAAGGCGATGGCGACCGACGCGGGCACCACCACCGCGAGCTGGGCCGCCGGCCGTCCTCCCCGCGCGGCTGTCCGCTCCAGATCCTCGACGTGGGAGAACTCGGTCTGGGGCGCCGATGGGGTAGATGTGCGGGATCTCGTCCCAGCCGAAGTCCACCACCATCAGCTTCGTGAAGACCCACAGCATCATCAGGCACCACACCCGGGTGAAGATGCCGGTCATGAGCATGAACCCGCTCAGCACCTCCGCGAGGCCGAAGGACACGATCCAGTTCTCGCGGCGGAAGGCGGGGTCGGTGCCGAGGGAGAAGAAGCCCAGCATGGGATCGTTCATCACCCACGGGTAGTTGTCGGCCACCCCGGCGGTGAGGTTGTGGTTGTAGAGCTTGAACCAGCCGAGGGCGGTGAAGCCGAAGCCCAGGATGAGCCGCACCGCCCGCATCTGCCCGCGGTTGAGCTCGGTGATGGCCAGTTTGTGGGACTGCCAGGGCGACGAGACGTACACCGCCGCCACCGTCACGACCGGCAGCGCGTCGACCGCCACCATCCAGCCCCACCGGAAGAGGTAGAGCCACGTGCCGAGGATCAAGGCCCCGCTGAGCGGCAGCAGCGTCTGGGTCAGGATCAGGATGGCGAGGACGACCTGGATGAACTTGAAGGCGGTGGCCGAGCTGGGCTCCAGGGGATAGCTCGGCATGACCAGCGAGTCGTTGGTCGCCGAGTACATGAGCACGAGGGCCGGGCTGCGCAGGAACATGATCACCGCCCACTCCCCCAGCGCGTGGAACCAGCCCAGGCGCACCGGCTTGTCCATGACGAAGGAGGCCAGGTGATGCAGCCAGCGCTGCGGGCCGCCGCGCAGCGGGCCGCGGGCGAGGTGCTCGACGGCGGCGTCCAGGGTCTGGCGGAAGAACCACACGATGGTGAAGACCGCCAGCACGGCGAAGACCGTGGTGCCGATCCGCATCATGTTGGGGTTGATGCCGAAGGGGCTGCCCGGCGTGCGGCGGAAGTACTCGGTGTGCAGGGGATACTTCAGGTTGTGCTTGACGAAGCGCTCGTGCGCGTAGACGGCCGCCGGCCACAGGACCGCCCCCGCCAGGAGCCAGGCGGACCTCCTCTTCATGACCAGTCCGACGCATACTCCAGCGCGCGCGAGAGCGCTTTGGGGTCGGGCACCACGAGCTGGCCCCGATCCAGGCGGATGAGCCCCTGATCCTGGAACTGGGCCAGCAGGCGGCTCACGCTCTCGCGGCTCGCGCCCACCATGCCGGCCAGGTCGGCGCTCGTGAGCTTGATACCGATGCGGGTCCCCTCCGGGCTGGCCTGCCCGTGCTGGTCGCAGAGCTGGACGAGCAGCCGGAGGAGGCGATAGGGGACCTCGCGGAACGACATCTCCATCATCTCGCCGGAGACGTGGGGGTGCTCGGCCACGAACTTCTCGAAGTCGCGGCGGGAGATGGAGAGCGTCTCGGTGTCATCGAGGGCGGCGACCGTGGCCGAGCGCGGCTGGCCGTCCAGCATGGCCAGCTCCCCCACGATCTCGCGCGGGCTGAGGATCTTGAGGATCCGCTCCCGGCCCTGTTCCGAGGTCTGGTAGACCTTCACCGACCCGGACACGATCAGGTGGAGCGAGTCGGAGGGATCGCCCTGGAAGAAGAGGACCGTGTCGCGGGGGAACCGAGTCCGCTTGACGATCCCGCCCAGCCGCGCGAGCTCGGAAGGAGTGAGCTTCTCGAAGATCGGGATCTGGGACAGCTCGTCCATGGTCCGAAGCCCAACCGTCGTCGTGCCGGAGAGATGGATGAAGGACAGCGGACATTACTTCGTTTTTTCCGAGCGAGCAACCAGGGAATTCTCCGAGTCTGCGCGCCATTTCGTAGTCTTTCTAGGGAGGTCGAGCTATGCCCGAGCAAGAGACGTTGGAGAAGGCCCACGAGGACGAGCGGGAGGGGAAGGCCCCCAGCACCCAGGCCGGGGAGTTCGTGCGCGAGGAGATGCACCATGTCCGGGAAGGAAAGCACGGCGCGCGTTCGACCAAGCAGGCCATCGCCATCGGCCTGTCCAAGGCTCGGCGTTCGGGGGTGAAGCTGGGCGCACCCAAGGGTCCGGCCGCCACCCGGAAGAAGGCATCCCAGGACATCAAGAGGGGAAAGAGCCGGAGGCGCCCCTCCGGGACGCGGGCGCGGGCGGTCAGGAAGGCCCTGCGGCGTGAAGGCCGGTCGGCCGCTTCCCGCGGCTCGCTCGCCCGTCAGGCCCGCTCGTCCGCGCGCGGTCGCGGGGCCGCCGCCCGGAGCCGGGCGGGCAGGAAGGCCGCCGCGACCCGGGCCCGTCGGCGGAAGTGATACGCGGCCGGCCCTGAGCTCTACTCGTAGCGGAGGGCCTCCACCGGGTCCAGGCGTGAAGCGCGCAAGGCGGGCACCAGCCCGCTGAGGATCCCGACCAGGACCAGGATGCCGGTGGAGGCCGCCACCGTCGCCAGCGAAAGGTGGAGGTGGATGTCGCCTTTGCCGCTGGTGTCTTCGAACAGGGGACCCAGGAACGGCAAGGTGCCGATCGCGGCGATGAGGCCGGGGGCGATGAGCATTCCCAGCAGCCCTCCGGCCAGGGTCAGCGCCAGGGCCTCGGCCAGGAACTGCGCGCGGATGTGGCGGCGGCGGGCTCCCAGGGCGCGCCGGAGTCCGATCTCGCGGATGCGCTCGTCGACCGAGACGAGCATGATGTTCATCACCCCGACCCCCCCGATCCCCAGGGTCAGCGTCCCCACGAAGACGAGCAGGACCTGGAGGCCGATCGTGATGCCGTCGATCACGGGGCGGAACTCCTCCCGCCCGAACATCTGGACGGCCCGCTTGTCGGTCGCCGAGAAGCGCTGCCGCTTCCCGATGGCCGCCCGCACCTGGTTGATCGCCTGGGGCTCGAGCGACGGCGCCACCGAGGAGAACACGAACGTGCTCGCATAGCGGGTGTCCCACAGGTCGGAGGCCGCAGTGTAGGGGATGAACACGGAGTCGTCGTCGCTCGTGAAGTAGTTGCTGAGCTGCAGCTTCCGGTCCATGACGCCCACCACGGTGAACGCGGCGCCCCCGACCTTCACCGTCTCCCCCACCGCGGGCCGGCCGCCGAAGAGCTTCTCCCGTGCCCGGCCGCCGAGGAAGATCACGCGCCGCCGCTCGACGAAATCCTCGGGGTTGATCCAGCGCCCTTCGCCGGGCACCTCGTTGCGGATCTCGCCGTACTCGGGGTACACGCCGCGGGTGGCGGTATTGATGAAGCGGTCGCCGTAGGCGATGGCCAGCCAGCGCACCGTCTCCAGGCTGGTGAGCTTGACCATCGTGGCTTCGGCGCGCACCGCCTCCAGGTCCTCCTTCTCGAAGCGGATGGCGCGGCCCGCCCGCTCGCCCCCCGCCTGCTCGCTGGTCTGCCCCGGCCAGGCCACCACCGCGCTCTTGCCGAACGCGTTGAAGCCCCGCACGAGGGCCCCCCGGAAACCGCTGCCGTAGGCCATGAGGACCGTCACGGCCACGATGCCCCACACGATGCCGAGCATGGTGAGGACGCTGCGGGTGCGGTTGCGCCCCAGCGCGTCCCAGGCCAGGACCAGCACCTCGCGCAGCATCAGCCCCCCACCTCGGTGCGCAGGGCCTCGATGGGATCGACCGCCGCCGCCCGGCCGGCCGGGTAGAGGGCCGAGAGCACCGCCACCGTCCCCAGCAGGAGGAAGGCCAGCGTCCCGGACTGCCAGGTGGGCAGGAGGCCGGCGAAGTACTGCGGCATCGGCAGCAGGTTCACGAGGGCGCAGATGGCGTAGGCGAAGCTCAGCCCGGCCCCCCCGCTCAGGAAGACGACGATCATCGTCTCCACGAAGAACTGCCGGACGATGCTGTGCCGGGTCGCGCCCACCGCCTTGCGGACGCCGATCTCGCGCGTCCGCTCCCTCACCGCGACCAGCATCACGTTCATCACGCCGATGCCGCCGATGAAGAGGGTGGCCAGCCCCACCGCGCCCAGGAAGTACTTCATCCCGTCCGTCATCTTCGCGAAGGCCTGGGCCTCCTCGACCGTGTCCCAGATGCCGGCCGCCTCCTTGTCGTGGGGGTCGAAGCCGTGCAGGCGGGCCAGCGACTGCCGGACCTCCCACTTGCACGGCTCGTGCTGGCCCAGGGACTTCGGCACGGCGATCAGCCGGTCGACGGAGTCGGGCCGGGCCGGGGGCTTGTTCGGAAAGTCCCGGCGCACCGCGGCGAAGGGCACGAACACCTTGGCGATGTCCTGGCCGTCGTAGCTCGAGTCCTGCTCCTTGTGGCGCATGACGCCGATGACGACGTAGGGGAACGCGCCGACGCGGATCGTCTCGCCGAGGGCGGGCCGGCTGCCGAAGAGCTGCTTCCTGGCGTCGCTGCCGAGGAAGGCCACCCGCCGGGCGTCCTTCTCGTCCTCCCAGTTGGGGTAGCGCCCTTCGGCGGCCGGGATGCTCCGCACCTCGGCGAACTCCGGCAGCGAGCCGGTGACCCTGAGGGCGGCGTTGTTGTAGAGGCTGCGCACGGGGACGCTGCCCTGGCCCAGCTCGGGCATCACGAAGGCGCAATCGGGCGACTGCGCCTGGACCGCCAGGTGGTCGTCGTCCTTCCACTGGACCTGCCGGCCGGCCCGCGTGCCGCCGGCCTGCATGCTGGTGCGGCCGGCGAAGACGATCATGATGTCGCGGCCGAACTGCTCGGCCACCCTGGCCTGCCCCACCCGCAGCCCCTCACCGGCCGCCACCATCAGGGTGATGGAGACGATGCCCCAGGCGATGCCGAACATCGTCAGGGCGGTGCGGAGCTTGTGCGCGGACAGCGTCTGGACCGTATCGCGGATGAGGTCCCGGAAGAGCATCTACTGCAGCACGACCTTGTCGCCCGGCTTCAGGCCCTCCAGCACCTCGGCCTTGACCCCGTTGGAGATCCCGACCTTCACCGGCACCTTGCGGCGACCGTTTTCGCCCTTGGGGTCGGGCACCTCGACGGTGGTCTTCCGGTCCTTGTCATAGATCACCGCCGAGTCGGGGACGAGGAGCACGCTCTTCTTCTCTTCGCGGATGATCTCGGCATTGGCGCTCATGTTGGCCTTCAGCTCCCCGCCCGGGTTGTCGATCGAGACCCGCACCTCGAAGGTGGTGACGTTGTCCTTCTCCTTGCCGAAGGGAGAGATCTTGGTCACCTTGCCCTCGAATTTCTTGTCCTTGAAGGACTCCACCGTGATGCGGGCGGGCTGGCCGAGGTAGACCTTGCCGATGTCCGCCTCGTCCACCTTCCCGAGCACGTACACGCGGGTGACGTCGCCCAGCGTCATGATGAGGGTGGCCTGGGAGCCGAGGACCAGGATCGAGCTGACCGCGTCGCCCACCTCGACGTCGCGGGACAGGACGAGGCCGTTCATGGGGCTCACGATCGTCGAGTTGCGCAGGTCGGTGTCGGCGCGCTCGACGGTGGCCTGGGCCCGGGCGACCTCCGCCTGGTTGACCGACACGTTGCTCTGGGCCGCGTGCTGCTTGTTGAGGGCCAGCTCGTACTCCTTCTGGGCGTCCTCGAGCACGTTGGTGGAGATGAGTCCCTGCTCGTAGAGCCGGCGGGCGCGCTCGGCGGCCGACTTCAGGAACGGCAGGTCGGGGCCCTCGGCCTCGACCTTCGTCCGCTGGAGGGCCGCCTGGGCCGAGAGCAACTGTGCCCGCGCTTCCCGCAGCTGGGCCTGCAGCGTCTCCTTGTCCAGGTCCACGAGCAACTGCCCCTCCCGGACGGTGTCGCCGTAGTCGGCGTACAGCTTCTTGACGATGCCGCTCGCCTTCGACTTGATCTCCACCTTGGAGAGGGGCTGGATCTTCCCCGTCGCCACCACCGAGCGCGCGATGTCGCCCTTCTCCGCCGTGGCGAGCTTCGAGGGATCGATCTCGGTCTTCGACCGGGACGCCGAGACGATCCCCACGATCGCCAGCACCACCCCCAGAGCGCCGGCACCCAGGTAGATGCGCCGCCGCCGACGCTTGCCATTGCTTTCGGTCATTTTCTTGGACCCCCCCAGACGGCGCCGCAAGCGTAAACGCTGCCGGGAAGCAAAGGTTCCCGAAATGCAGGCGTGCTCAGGGTTTGCGGGCCACGACGGCCGCCAGGTGTCGTCCTTCGATGAGGCCGTCGCGCTCGCGCACGATGGTCATGGGCCGCAGGCGCTTTTGCAACTCCCCGTGCTTCAGCAAGAAATCGGGATGCCGGGGCTTGCCGAGCCGGGCCTGCTCCACCGTGAACGTCTCATAGAAGAGGAGGCCGCCGGGGGCGACGGCGCGGACGAGAGCAGGGAAAAGAGGCCGGTGGAGGTAGTGGCTGACGACGACCAGGTCGAAGGCCTCCCGGCCCAGGTCCGCCTCTCCGGTCTCCAGGTCGACGATCCGGGCCTCCACGGTGAGGCGCCGGCGGGCGGCCTCGGCGCGAAGCCCTTCGAGCGCTCGCGGGTCCCGGTCGACGGCCGTCACGGCCAGGCCGCGCTCGGCCAGGAAGAGCGCATGACGGCCCCGGCCGCAGGCGACGTCGAGAGCGCGGCCGGGGCGGGGAATCAGGTCGGCGTTGACGAGGAGCCAGGCCGAAGGCGGGAGGTCGAGGGGGTCAGGGGCGTCCGCGGTCACGCCCCCAGGATAGAGCGTCCTACAGGGCGCGGTTCGTTTCCGCGGCGCGAGCCATCCGCTCCGACGACGGAGCGTGGGTGATGAAGCCCACCGCTCCCGCCACCATCACCGCCAGCGTGATCGCGAACGCGAGGTCGCGACCGACCTCCAGCGCCTTGTCCCTCGTCGAGAGCGCCGCGCCGTAGCGCTCGGTCCACGCCAGCGTCGTTCCCTGGATCCGCATCGTGCTCGGGGTCGCCATTGGATCGCCTCCGATCTCGGTTTCAGAAGCTGAGACGAAGGCCGAGCGGCGAGGGTTGCGTTTATTTTTGTCAATGCGTCGGCGTCCACCGGCTTGGATGATGTCGTCGCCCCCGGTCGCCCCCCGTCGGTTGACGCCGCCGCCGCCTCCACGTACTGTCGGCGACGATCCTGACAGGAGGAGGCCATGACTGCGCCGCCCCCGCACCCGCCCTCGCGCGACCTCGACCTCGGGCAGGCCTTCCGCTTCTTCTTCGAGGACCCCGACTGGGTCAAGAAGATCCTCATCGGCGGCGTGTTCATGCTGCTGTCGACCTTCATCGTGGGCGCCGTCTTCGTGGCCGGCTACGGCGTGCACCTGCTCCGGCGCGTCGTCCGCGGCGAGCCGCGCCCGCTGCCGGAATGGGAGGAGCTGGGCCGCTTCTTCGGCGACGGCCTCCGGGCGCTCGGGCTCTACCTCGTCCACCTGGTGGGCGTCGGCCTGGTGCCGGCGGCGTTCGGCTGCCTCATCGCCCTCATGGGCGGCGGCATGGCCGGTGTCTTCCCGTCGTCGCGCGGCGCGTCTTCCGATGCCGCCGGCGGACTCATCGCCCTGGCCATCATGGGCCTCTACGCGGTGACGTTCCTGCTCATGCTGCTGCTCGCCCTCTACTTCCCGGCCGCGTTCACGCGATTCGTCGTCCTCGACCGCTTCGGCGCCGGCTTCGAGGTGGCGCAGAACATCGAGTTCATCCGCCGCAACCTCGGGCGCTACGCCCTCGCCATCGTGGTCTACCTGCTGGCCAACCTGGTGGCCCAGGTCGGCATCATCGCCTGCTGCGTGGGCATCTTCCCGGCCTCCTTCTGGGCGTTCTGCGTCGCGGCCTGGGCGCTGGGCGAGGTCGCGCGGCGGGACCCGCAGCTCTTCGCGGCCGCCGCTCCCTGAACGGCGTGGTATGTTGCCGTCCATGATCGTTCCCTCGCGCTACCAGCCTGCCTTGCCGGTCGAGCGCTTCATCCGCGCCGAGCCCCCGGACAAGGAAGCAGTGGCGATGGACGTGGTGTTCGTGGGCGGCGGGCCGGCCGGGCTGGCCGGAGCGATCGAGCTGGCGCGGCTGGTGAGGAAGGACCAGGAGGCCGGCGGGAGCCTGGGCCACGTGGAGATCGCCGTCCTCGAGAAGGCGGAGACGCTCGGCGCGCATTGCCTGTCGGGCGCGGTCGTCAACCCGGTGGCGCTGCGCGAGCTGTTCCCCGAGCTGAAGGACGGCGACTTCCCGCTGCGGACGCGCGTGACGAGCGAGCGGGTCTACTTCCTCGGCGCGAGCCGGGCGCTGCGCATGCCCACCCCGCCCACCATGCGCAACCACGGCTTCTACATGGCCTCGCTCTGCGAGATCGTGCGCTGGCTCGGCGCGAAGGCCGAGCAGCTCGGCGTGAACATGTTCACTGGCTATCCGGCCGACGCGCTGCTCGTCGAGGGCGACCGCGTGCGGGGGGTGCGCACGACGGCTTCCGGCTTGAAGCGTGACGGGTCGCCCGGCGGGGGCTACGCGCCTCCCACCGACATCACGGCCCGCGTCACCGTCCTCGCGGAGGGCACCCGGGGATCGCTCACCCAGGCCTGGCTGGCCTGGCAGCGCATCGGCTCGCCCAACCCCCAGATCTTCGCCCTCGGGGTGAAGGAGCTGTGGGAGACGAAGAGGCCGCTCGACGCGGTCGTCCACACCCTCGGGTGGCCGCTGCCCGCCGACGCGTTCGGCGGCAGCTTCATGTACCCGCTGGAGCCGAACCTGGTCGCCCTCGGCCTCGTGGTGGGGCTCGACTACCGCGACGCCGGCCTCGACGTCCACGTCCTGCTGCAGCGACTGAAGACGCACCCACTCTTCCGGCCGTACCTCGAAGGAGGAGAGCTGGCCGAATGGGGAGCCAAGACGATCCCCGAAGGCGGTTTCCACTCCCTGCCCGAGCGCCGCCACGGCAGCGGCGTCCTGCTGGTGGGCGACGCCGCCGGTTACGTGGAGGTGGCCTCGCTGAAGGGGATCCACTACGCGATGCAATCGGGGATCCTGGCCGCGCGCACGATCTTCGCCGCCCTCAAGCAGCAGGACGTCTCGGCGGCCGGGCTGGCGGCCTACGACCGCGCGGTCGATGCGAGCTTCATCGTCGAGGACCTCCGGGCCCGGCGGAACATGCGTCTCGTCTTCCAGAAGGCCGGCCTGTACCGGGGGGGCGCGCAGGCGGCGCTCATGACGGTGACCGGCGGGGCGTTCCCGAGCCGGCGGATCGCGACCGAGCGCGATGCCGACGTTCCCCGCCGGACGGGCCACGGCGACGGCTTCGTACCCGACCGCAAGCTCACCTTCGCCAAGCTGGACGCCGTCTTCAAGGCCGGCAACGCCACCCGCGACGACATCCCGTCCCACCTGATCGTGGGTCGCGACGTTCCGGCCGAGGTCGCCGAGCTGTACCGGCACATGTGTCCGGCCGGTGTCTACGAGCGACAGGCCGACCGGCTCGTCGTGAACCCGCCCAACTGCGTCGACTGCAAGGCGACCGACGTGCTCGGACCGCGATGGACGCCCCGCGAAGGTGGCAGCGGACCGCATTACCGGCGCATGTGAAGGAGATGCCGATGAGCGAGAGGTCGCAGGACAAGGCCGGGGCCCACCGCCGGCTCATCACACGCCTGGAGCAGCAGGCCGAGGACGTCCGGCGGCTGACCGCCGGCCTCGACGACGAGCAGCTGTCGCGGCGCACGGTGCCCGCGAAGTGGTCGCTGAAGGAGCTGGTCTGCCACCTGGGACGGATCCAGGACGTCTTCGACGCGCGGGTGGCCGCCATGGTCGGGCAGGAGCAGCCGGCCATCGCCTCCTACGAGCCGGAGGACGATCCCGACTTCGAGGGGCTGACGCGGCGGCCCGCGTCGGCGTGCCTGCAGGACTTCTTCTCCGGGCGCGACCGCCTCTTCGCCCGCCTGGAAGCGCTCGGGCCCGAGCAGTGGCACCGCTCCGGCCGTCACCCCGAGTACCCGAACTACGACGTGCACTTCGCGGTCGAGTACATGGCGCACCACGAGGCGCACCACATCTACCAGATGTACCAGCGCCGGGCCCCGCTGGGCCGGCTACCGCATCACTGAGCTTGCTCGGCGCGCGGGTAGCGCCCTTCACGCGGGGACGCTCCGCGCGCTGGCTTTCAAAGGATCGAGTATCTTCGCGCGCTCCGCTCGAAGGTCGCGGTTACCTCGACTCGCCATGCGCGACCTACGCCCCGCGCTCCGGGCGACCCGTGCGCCATTCGTTGCTGTTACTCTGGTCCTGTCTCTGCGGTCCTCTGCGGGCTCTGCCTTCAAAAAGCGGCGGGGAAGCAGCTCGAGCGGTAGGAGCCCGGCCCGCGGCGGATGTAGCCCTCGCCGGCGAAGATGTCGTAGTGCTCCGAGAAGTCGTTCGACTTCTTCACCACCAGCTCCTCCCCGTCGAAGCGGGAGCAGTAGCCGAAGGAGATCATCGCCTTCACCATCTGGTCGAAGAACCGGTCGGCGTCCTTGATCGCGTACCAGTCGGTGCCGGGCTGGACGTTGTTGAAGTCGAAATTCCCCGGATCGTCCCTGGCCACCTTGTCGAGCGCCCGGTCGATGTCGGCGTGGTATTGCTCGCGCAGCTCGTGGTCGCAGGTGATCTCGAGGCTTCCGGGCAGCGAGCACCCGTTGTTCGGAGGGAAGGGGGGCGGCGGGGTCGGGAACACGGCGGGAGCGCACGTGGTGCGGTAGGAGCCCTGGCCCCGGCGCATCATGAACGCCGAGGTCAGCACGTGGTACTGGTCGCTGAAGGAGTTCGAGCTCTTGATCTGCAGCTCCTCGCCGTCGAAGCCTCCGCAGAGGCCCTGGGCCTCCAGGTTCTTGATGAGGCCGACGTAGTAGCGGCCCGAGCTGGTGACCCGGTACTGGCCGCTCCCGCTCGACTCGTTGAAGTTGAAGATCTCGGGTTGTTGGGCGATGAGCTGGTCCATGGCCTTCTCGAGCTGGGGAAGGAAGCTCGGTCCGGACTCCGAGCAGTCGTTGCTCGGGCTGACGTAGCCGAGCCGGCTGCACGAGGTCGCGGCTGGCGTCGGCTGGGTGGCGGGCGGGGCGGTGGTGGGCGGCGGGGTGGCCGGGGTGCTCGAGGCGGGCGACTTCTTGCCGCAGACGGAGAGAGTCGAGGCCGCGAGGATCACGGCCACGGCGGTGACTAGGGAACGGGGACCCAACTTCATCCAGGACCTCCAGCGAGGGGCCGCGACCCGCGGCCCGGGAAACCGGCGAAGGGTACCACTCCGGCACGTCGCTTGCACCAGGAATCCACACCGGTTCGCCGGAAAGAGGTGGGCCATCGGCCAGGCGCGCGGCGCGGTCTATATCGGCACCAGCGGGTACGACTATCCCCACTGGCGAGGCGCCTTCTACCCTCGCGGGCTGCCGCGCTCGCGCTGGCTCGCGCACGTCAGCCGCGCCTTCAACTCGGTCGAGCTGAACGGGACCTTCTACAGCCTCAAGAGCCCGGACATCTTCCGCCGCTGGGCCAGGGAAACGCCAGAAGACGGGTTCGTCTTCGCCATCAAGGGGAGCCGGTTCATCACCCACAACCTCAAGCTCACCCGCCCGCAGCCGGCCCTGGGCAACTTCCTCGCCAGCGGGATCCTCGCCCTGGGCGGCAAGACCGGCCCATTCCTGTGGCAGCTCCCGCCCGGCTACGCGTTCCGGCCGGAGCGCGTCGAAGCCTTCCTGAAGCTGCTCCCGGCCGATTCGACCGCGGCGGAGCGGGTGGCCCGCCGCCACGATCACCGCGTGCGGGGCCGGGCGCTCCTGCGCGCCGCGGCCGCCGTCCGCTACCGCCACGCCTTCGAGGTACGGCACCCGTCCTTCCTCTCGCCCGCCTTCTACGACCTGCTCCGGGCCCACGGCTGCGCCTTCGTCATCGCCGACAGCGCGGGCAAGTTCGTGCGGGCCGACGAGGTGACCGCGGACTTCGTCTACGTCCGCCTCCACGGCTCCGGGGCGCTCTACGCGGGCGGCTACCCGGCCGGGGAGCTGGACGAGTGGGCGGCACGCATCGGGCGATGGGCCGCCCCTGGGCAGGAGCCCGCCCGTGACGTGTACGTCTATTTCGACAACGACGCGCTCGGCAATGCGCCGCGCGACGCGGCGGGCCTGACCGAGCGGGTCCGGGGGCTCCTCGGCGACCTCGTTCCCGATCGCCTCCGGACGAGCTCCCGCAGCAGCGAGGCCCAGGCGCCGCGCTCGCGCTCCGGCCGGACGAGGCGGGCGAGCCGCCGCACGCTCCGTCCCAGCCTCGCGTAGAAGCGGGGATCTCTCTCGGCCCGCAGCAACAGCCCGGCCAGCGCGCGGGTGTCGCCGACCGCAAAGTATCCGGGATGGCGCGCTCCGAGCAGGCCGACGGAGCCGTCGATCCGCGAAGACAGCACGGGGACGCCGGCCGCGGCCGCTTCGGAGACGACGTTGGCTCCGCCCTCGAGCTTCGACGTGAGGCAGAGCAGGCGGCAGCGCGCCAGGAGGCTCATCGCCTCGGCGTGCGGCCGGTTGCCGAGCCACCGGTAGCGGGGGTTGCGCCGCTGCTCGGCCCGGGCCCGGGCGGCCGTCCCCGGCTCGAGGGCCGCCCCGGCATGAAGGACCCGGATGCGGGAGGAGCGCGGAAGGAGCCGGGCGGCGGCGGCGGCGCGGAAGGGGTCCTTCACGGCGCGCAGGTGGCCGAGGACGCAGACGTCGAACGTGCTGGCGCCTGCGCGAATGCGGCGCCAAGGTCCGGCCGCCGACTGCACGATCACCCGCGCCTTGGCCCGGGCGCCCGGGGGCAGCGCCCGGAGAGCCGTGGGCTGGAGGACGACGAGGCGCGTGGCCAGGTCCAACGCCCGGCCGGTCGCGGTCGACCGGCGCAGGTCGGCGTAGAGGTCGGTGCCGGTGAGGGCCACCACGAGGGGGCCGGACGCGTGACGGCGCCGGAAGGCGACGATCGAAGCAAGGCTGCGGCGGGCGTGAAGGGCGACCAGCAGGTCGCAGCGCTGCCCGCGATAGGCGGTGGCCACCGTCACGCGGTGGCCCAGGCCGCGGAGCAGGCCGGCCCACCGCTGCGCCGTGACCCGGTTCCCGGTGCGCGCCCCGGCCCGGGCGGGCGTGACGACGAGGATCCTCATCCGGGCGCGCACGTGCGGAAGCCGGCCCAGACGTCGCGGCGGTCGGGCGGGTAGAAGTTCCGCCACGTGTTGCGGAGCAGCCGCGACCGCGTCACCCAGCCGCCGCCCCGCAGGACCTTGTGCGTGCCGAACCAGGGCTGCGAGTAATCGCGGTAGGCGTCCGGTACGAAGCCGGGATAGGGTGCGAACGTGGTGGCGGTCCACTCCCAGACGTTGCCGATCATCTGCCGGCATCCGAAGGCGCTGTCCCCGGCGGGCAGCGCGGCCACGTCGAGGCAGCCGAGGGCTCGCCCATCGAGGTTCGCCCTCTCGGGCGTGGGCCGCTCGGCGCCCCAGGGGAATGGCCGCTTGCGGGCCGAGAGCCCGGCGGCGTCCGGCTCGGATGCGGCGGCCGCTTCCCATTCGGCCTCGCTCGGCAGCCTCCGCCGCGCCCAGGCGCAGTAGGCTTCGGCCTCGAACCAGCAGACGTGGATGGCCGGCCGGTGCGGCTCGAGCAGCTTCCAGCGGTCGAAGTCCCGCCGCTCCCAGCCTCCCCGCGCGTGCCGCCAGTAGACCGGATGCTCCGCCCTGGCCCCTTCCCGCCAGCGCCACCCCTCTTCGCTCCACAGCTCCCGCCGGCGGTAGCCGCCGTCTTCGACGAAGGCGGCGAGCTGCGACTGCGTCACCGGCGCCCGGGCGATGGCGAAGGGCCGCACCGGGACCGGGTGCGCCCACTTCTCGTTGTCGAAGACGAAGGGCTCGTCCTCGCGCGCGCCGAGCACCAGCTCGCCGCCGGGCACGACGGCGTCGCCGTCGAGCGGCCCGGCCTCGCCCTTCGCGGCCCGCGCGGGCCCGTCGGAGAAGGCGGGGGCGCGATAGCCGAGCGTCTGGCGGGTGTAGGCGAAGGCCTCGCCGTGCATGTCCTCGTGGAACGTCGTGTAGCGGGCGAAGTAGGCCAGCTCGGCCGGCAGCGACGGGCGCCCGAGCCGGCTCAGGACGCGGGTGCGCACCTCCGCCATGTATCTCAGCGTCTCGTGCCGGAGCGGCAGGGGAAGGTCCCACCGCGTGTCGTGGGCGACGGCGCTCGAATCCCAGAGCGCGTCGCCGTCCGCGCGCAGCGGGGCCTCGCCGAGCGCGTGCCGCAGCACCCAGTGTTCCTGGAACCAGGCCACGTGGCCGATCTCCCAGAGCAGCGGGTTCACGATGGCGAGCCGCGGGCCGAGGAGCTGGCCGTCGTCGAGATCGGCCACGAGGTCCAGCGTCCGCCGACGGGCGTCGAGGAGGTCGCGGGCGAGCTGGCCGGGAGTGGTCACGAGGCCCATCGCCTTCAAGGTTACCCGGCCGCCAGCCAGCCCGCCTGCTCCAGGAAGCCGCGCACCGCGTCCGCCGCGGCGTGGTGGCCGGCCGCGTTCCAGTGGCCGTCGTAGTCGAAGTACGGTCCGCTCCACGGCCAGTGGACTCGTGCCCGCAGCGCCGGCGTGAGGTCCAGCACGGGAAAGCCGCGCTCGGCCCCGATGCGCTCGAGGCGGCGACGTACCGCGGCGCGGTCCCAGACCGTATCGTCGACGCCGTAGAGGATCCGCGTCAGCTCCCAGGTGCGCGGGTCCACTTCGAGCCGGTTCGGCACGTACACCACGAGGAGGCGGGCGCCGCGGGCGGCCGTCTCCTCGGCCAGCGCGCCCAGCAGCAGGGCCGTCTTGCGCCACGCGGCCTCGATCTCGGGGGGCGGCCGGCGCTCGTACACCCGGATCTCGAGGGGCGCGCGCGTCGTCGGGATCGGGTCCCAGAGGCCGAGGCGGGCCAGGGCCTGGCGGGCGCGAGGTTCGCCGTAGAGCAGGCGGTCGCGCAGCCACTCGAGGAGCGCGGAGCCTTTGGGCGGCGAAGGCTTCCGCTCGGGGCCGGCCGGAGGCGCCTCGGGCACCGGCTCGTTCGCCACCGCCAGCCGGCCCGCCCGATCGGCGAGCAGCGGCTTGGGCTGCTTGGCGAACCGGTCGCGGTCGTTGTAGAGCACGTCGTTGTAATAGAAGAAGACGAGCACGATGCGGGCAGAATAGCGCACGCCTTCGGTCCGGTAGAAGAGATACTCCTGGTCGGTGCTGTAGCCGCTGGTGCCTGCGTTCAGCACCTCGACCGCGCGCCCTCCGGCCCGGATCGAGCTCTCGAGCACCTGGCCGACGGTCTGGGGGAACGCCACCGTGTATCCTTCCACGAACGAATCGCCCAGGGCCAGGATGCGCAGGCAACCCGCGGGCGCCTCGTACCCGCGGTCGAGGTCGCGCAGGCCGAGGCGGTTGATCGCCACGTCGACCGTGTACTCCCGCCGCCGGTACGTGACCCTGACGTTCGGGCGCTTGCGCCAGCCGAGCAGCGGGTCGTATTCCATGTAGCGCGTGGTCTCGGCCGCCTCGTACCCGGCCCCGCGGAAGTGACGCGCAACGCGAGCCGCTCCTTCGAGCGCGGCGGTCGTGAAGGCCACCGAGCCGAGGACGAGAAGAGCCCGGACGAGGCGCTCGCGGGCCGAGGCCGGCATCGCCGTGAAGCATCGTGCGGCCGTCTCGCCGCGTCAACCCGCGCCGGGATAGGCTGGGCGGGGGGGCGTCAGATGAAAGTCGACGTCGTCATCATCGGGAGCGGCCAGGCGGGCGTTCCGCTGGCCGCGCGGCTGGCCGGCGCCGGGCGCAAGGTGGTCCTGGCGGAGCGCAAGGCGCTCGGCGGCACTTGCGTCAACTACGGGTGCACCCCCACCAAGACGATGGTGGCCAGCGCGCGGGCCGCGCACGTGGCCCGCACCGCCGGCCGCCTCGGGGTGAGGGCCGCCGGGGTGAGAGTGAGCCTCGCCGCCGTGGTCGACCGCAAGGACGCCATCGTCCGGCGGTGGCGCGAGGGCATCGCCAAGCGGCTCCAGGAAGCCGGCCCCCGGCTCAAGCTCGTTCGCGGCCAGGCGCGGTTCCGGGGCCCGCGGCAGGTCGAGGTCGCCGGCGACCGCTACGAGGCCGACACCGTCATCGTCAACGTCGGCGCGCGGCCCGCCGTCCCGCCCATCGACGGGCTGGAGAAGCTGCCCTGGCTCGACAACACCCGTGTCATGCGGCTCCGCCAGGTCCCGCCCCACCTCATCGTCCTCGGCGGCGGCTACATCGGCTGCGAGTTCGCCCAGATGTTCCGGCGCTTCGGCTCACGGGTGACCATCGTCGACCAGGCCGAGCACCTCATGTCGATGGAGGAGCCCGAGGCGTGCACGGCACTGGAGAAGGCGTTCCGGGCGGAACGGATCCGCCTGGTGTTGAAGACCAAGGCGGAGTCCGCCACCGGGCGGCGAGGGGCGGTCACCTTGCGGCTCGACAAGCGCCGGAGCGTGACGGGCTCGCACCTGTTGGTCGCCGTCGGACGCCGGCCGAACACCGACGACCTCGGCGCCGATGCCGCCGGCGTGCGCCTGGACAAGAAGGGGTACATCGAGGTCGACGACCGCTACCGTACGAGCGCCGACGGGGTCTATGCGGTGGGCGACTGCGTGCCTGGCCCGCAGTTCACCCACGCCTCCTGGGACGACCACCGCATCCTCTTCGACCTGCTGCAGGGACAGGGCGCGCGTAGCCGCAAGGACCGGCTGATCCCGATCACGGCCTTCACCGATCCCCAGGTCGCCCGCATCGGGCTCACCGAGCGCGACGCGCGGGCGCAGGGCCACGAGCCGGAGGTGGCCACCCTAGCGTTCGAGGAGATCGCCCGGGCGACCGAGACCGGCGAGACCGCCGGAACGATGAAGGTGCTCCTCGACCCCGCCACGGAGAAGGTGCTGGGGGCCTCGATCGTGGGCGCCGAGGCGGGCGAGCTGATCCACGTCTTCGCGCCGCTCATGATGGCCGGTGCGCCCGCGCGCGCCATCGTCGACGCGGAGTTCGTCCACCCGACCTTCGCCGAGGGCGTACAGAGCCTGGTGATGAAGCTGAAGCGTTACGAGATCGAATGAAGGCGGGCTCAGCCGGCCAGCGCCCTGGCCACCTTCTTGAGGTCCTCGACGAAGCGGGCCCGCTCCGCCCGGCGTGTCTCGTCGTCCGGCGCGCGCAGGATCGACGACGGATGGACCGTGGCGGTGACCAGCCGAGAAGGGCCTGGGCGGCGGTCGAGCCGAGGCAGACGACCGCCTCGGGGTGCACGACCGCGATCTCGGCCTGGAGCCAGGGCAGGCAGGCCGTGATCTCCACCACGTCGGGCTTCGAGTGGATGCGTCGCTTGCCGCGCGGCTCCCACTTGAAGTGCTTCACGACGTTGGTGACGTAGGCCTGCCCACGGTCGATCCCGGCCTCTTCCAGCGCGCGGTCCAGGAGCTTCCCGGCCGGCCCCACGAAGGGCCGACCGGCCAGGTCCTCGTCGTTGCCGGGTTGCTCGCCGACGAACATCACCTGGGCCTTCCGCGCCCCCTCGCCGAAGACCGTCTGCGTGCCGCGCTTCCAGAGGTCGCACGCCTTGCAGCCGGCGGCGGCGGTGCGCAGCGCGGGCAACGTGGGCCGGGCCGGCACGAGCGGGGCCGCGGTTTCCATCACCCGCTTCGGTCCGGGGACCACCCTCGGCTTCGCGACGGCCATGGATCCATTGTGCTTCGAAGCGGGCCGTCCGGGGCGATGACGGGCCACAAAGCGTCACCGGCCGCGCCCGGGAGCGTTCACGGGGGCTCGTCTTGACAAGCCACGCCGCTCCGGACCAGAATCGAACTGTAGCGAAGAAAAAGCGAATACAGGTCTCCCTCCTCGCTTCCCATGTACGTCGAGCTGCACGCCCGCTCCGCCTTCAGCTTCCTCCAGGGCGCCTCGCTGCCCGAGGAGATGGCCCAGATCTGCGCCGACCACGGCATGGGGGCGCTGGCGCTCGTCGACCGCGACGGCGTCTACGGCGCCCCGCGCTTCCACCAGGCGGCCAAGAAGCTCGGGATCAGGGCCCACATCGGGGCCGAGGTCCCGGTGGAGGGCGCCGGGCGCTGGCCGCTGCTCGCCCGCAACCGGACCGGCTACCAGCGCCTCTGCCGCCTCGTCAGCCTCTACAAGCTGCGGTCGAAGAAGGGCGAGGGGGCGGCCACCGCCGAAGAGATGGCCGAGCACGCCGAGGGGCTCGTCTGCCTGACCGGCGGCGACGACGGCCCCCTGGCCGAGGCGCTCGCGCGGGGCGGGGCCGGCGAGGCGCGGCAGGAAGCGGAGCGGCTCATCGGCATCTTCGGCCGCGAGAACGTCTACGCCGAGCTGCAGCGGCACTACGACCCCGTCGAGGAGGCGCGCAACCAGGCGGTGGCCGAGATCGCGGGCCGCCTGGGTCTCCCCCTCCTCGCCACCAACGGCGTCGCTCACGCCACGCCCGCCCAGCGCGAGGTGCTGGACGTGTTCACCTGCCTGCGGAACCACACGACGCTGAAGCAGGCGGGGCGGCTCCTCACCAGGAACGCCGCCCGCCACCTCAAGCGGCCGGCGTCCATGGCGCGGCTGTTCCGCGACCTCCCCGAGGCGGTGGCCCGGACCGAGGAGCTGTCGTCGCGGCTGCAGTTCACCCTCGCCGACCTCGGCTACGAGTTCCCGCGTTACCCGGTGCCGGAAGGCGAGACGACCTCTTCCTTCCTACGGAAGCGCACGGGCGAGGGCGCGCGCCAACGCTACCGCCCCTATCACGAGAAGGCGCAGCAGCAGATCGAGCGCGAGCTGGCCCTCATCGAGAAGCTGGACCTGGCCGGCTACTTCCTCATCGTGTGGGACATCGTGCGCTACTGCCGCGAGGCGGGGATCCTGATCCAGGGCCGCGGCTCCGCGGCCAACAGCGCCGTCTGCTACGCGCTCGGCATCACCGCCGTGGACCCGGTGGGGATGGACCTGCTCTTCGAGCGCTTCCTCTCCGAGGAGCGCGGGGAGTGGCCCGACATCGACCTCGACCTGCCGAGCGGCGACCGCCGCGAGAAGGTGATCCAGCACGTCTACGAGCGCTACGGCCAGCGGGGAGCGGCCATGACCGCCAACGTCATCACCTACCGCGGCCGCTCCGCCGTGCGCGAGGTGGGCAAGGTCCTGGACTTCGCGCCCGAGGACCTCGGCCGGCTGTCGAGCCTCGTCTCCCGCTTCGAGTGGAAGGACCCCAAGGACACCGACGTCAAGGCCTTCCGCACCGCCGGCTTCGACCTCGCCGACCGGCGGATCGTGAAGTTCCTTCAGCTCTACCGGGCCGTGCAGGATCTGCCCCGCCACCTCGGACAGCATTCCGGCGGCATGGTCGTCTGCCAGGGCCAGCTCGACGCGGTCGTGCCCCTGGAGCCGGCCAGCATGCCCGGTCGCGTCGTCGTGCAGTGGGACAAGGACGACTGCGCGGACCTGGGCATCGTCAAGGTCGACCTGCTCGGGCTGGGGATGATGGCCGTGCTCGAGGACTCGATCACGATCATCCGCGAGGCGTGGGGCGAGGAGGTGGACCTGGCCCACCTCCCTCCCGACGACCCCGACGTCTACGCCTCGCTGCAGAGGGCCGACACGGTGGGCCTCTTCCAGGTGGAGAGCCGGGCCCAGATGGCCTGCCTGCCCCGGCTGAAGCCGAAGAGCTTCTACGACATCGTGGTCGAGGTGGCGATCATCCGCCCCGGCCCCATCGTCGGGAACATGGTCCATCCTTATCTGAAGCGGCGGGCGGGGCGCGAGGCGCCCGAGTGCCTGCACCCGTCGCTGGAGCCGATCCTGCGCCGGACCCTCGGCGTGCCGCTCTTCCAGGAGCAGCTCCTGCGCATGGCCATGGTCGCGGCCGGCTTCTCCGGGGGTGAGGCCGAGGAGCTGCGCCGGGCGTTCGGCTGCAAGCGCTCCGAGCGCCGCATGAAGGACGTGGAGGTGAAGCTGCGCCGGGGCATGGACCGCAACGGCATCACCGGCGCGACCCAGGACGCCATCGTGCAGTCCATCACCTCGTTCGCCCTCTACGGCTTCCCCGAGTCGCACGCGGCCAGCTTCGCGCTCATCGCGTACGCCAGCGCGTGGCTCAAGTGCCGCTACCCGGCCGCCTTCACCGCCGCCATGCTCAACAACCAGCCGATGGGCTTCTACCACCCGGCCACGCTGGTCAAGGACGCCCAGCGCCACGGCGTGCGCATCCGGCCGGCGGACGTGGCCCGCTCGCAGTGGGACTGCACGATCGAGGTGGAACCCCGGGAGGACGCAGGTCCTCCCGCACAAAGAGCGAGCGAGGGATTCACTCCCGAGCGAGCGAAAGTCATTCGTTACCTGCGGCTGGGCCTGCGCTACGTGCGCGGCCTGCGGGAGGAAGCGGGCAAGGCCCTGGTGGCCGAGCGCACGCGAGGACCCTTCGCCGGGATCGACGACCTCGCCCGCCGGGTGCCGCAGCTCCGCAAGGACGAGATGGCGACGCTGGCCGAAGCGGGGGCGCTGAACTTCATCCGCCGCGAGACCGCGCCTCTCCACCGCCGCGACGCGCTCTGGCACGCGGCCCGGGCCGTGCGGCCGCCGGGGGAGCTGTTCCGCGCCGCCCTCCCGGAGGAGGGCCCGTCCCCGCTCGCGCCCATGACGGCCGACGAGCGGCGGGAGGCCGATTATCGCGACACCGGGCTCACCATCGGCCCCCATCCCATGGCCGCCCGCCGGGCGGAGATGCGGCGCCGGGGCGTGCTGCGCGCGGCCGACCTGCTGCGCCTGAGCGACGGACTCCACGTGCAGGTGGCCGGGGCCGTGATCTGCCGCCAGCGGCCGGGCACCGCGAAGGGCTTCCTGTTCCTGAGCCTGGAGGACGAGACCGGCATCGCCAACGCCATCGTCACCCCCGATCTCTTCGACGCGAACCGGGAGGTGCTGGTGGGTGAGCCCTTCATCATCGTGGACGGAGTGCTCCAGCACCGGGACGGCGTCGTTTCCGTGAAGGCGCAGCGCGTCGAGCCCTGCCCGCGGGGGGCCGCCGTGCCGTCCCACGACTTTCATTGAGCGGGACGGGACGTCGGTCTCACCTCAGAAGGCGAGCGTGCGGCTCAGCCGGAGCTCCGTGGCGCCGCCGAAGCGCGCCGAGAGCTGGTACGCGTCCATTGAAGCTCCCAGGTTCACTTCGGCTGGGGCACGATCCTCAGGTACGGCTTGGGCGCCTTCCAGCCGCCGGGGAACTTCTGCTTCGCCTCGTCGTCCGAGACTGCCGGCACGATGATCACGTCCTCGCCCTGCTTCCAGTTCACCGGCGTCGCCACCTTGTGCTTGGCGGTGAGCTGGATGGAATCGATGACGCGCAGCACCTCGTCGAAGTTGCGTCCGGTGCTCATCGGGTAGGTCAGGATGAGCTTGATCTTCTTGTCGGGGCCGATCACGAACACCGACCGCACGGTGGCGTTGTCCGCCGCGGTGCGCTTGCCGCCCGCCGCGTTGGGGTGGATCATGTCGTACATCTTCGCCACGTTGAGGTCGGAGTCGCCGATGATCGGGTAGTTCGGCGCCGCCCCCTGCGTCTCCTCGATGTCCCGGGCCCAACGCTTGTGGTCGTCGACCGGATCGACGCTGAGGCCGATGATCTTGACGTTGCGCTTCGCGAACTCCGGCTTGAGCTTGGCCATGTAGCCGAGCTCGGTCGTGCAGACCGGAGTGAAGTCCTTGGGGTGGGAGAACAGGATGGCCCACCCGTCTCCGATCCACTTGTGGAAGTCGATCTTGCCCTCGGTCGTCTCCGCGGTGAAGTTCGGGGCCTCGTCTCCTATGCGCAATGACATGACGTCCTCCTGAATGCTGGGAACCACGATTATAGGGTTTTTCTAGGACCGCCGTCTCCCGCCGAACAACCCGGGGCCGCCAGCGTTCTTTGGGGTAAGCCGTCCACGATGCGGGCGGCAAAGGAGGATACGATGACGAAGCAGCTCTTCAAGGCTCTGGGAGCGGTCGGCCTCGTGGCCGCGCTCGTGGCCCTTTCGGTCCCGGCCGGCGCGGCCGACATGCGGGCCAAGATCCCCTTCAGCTTCAAGGTCAACGGCAAGACGCTGCCGGCCGGCGTCTACACCTTCTCGACGTCGCAGACGTCGCTGCTCGTCCGCGGCTACGGCGACGGCGCGATCGCCCTGACCAATCGCCTCGAGTCCCGCACGGACAACCAGGCCAAGGCGATCTTCCACAAGTACGGCGACAGCTACGTCCTGCGCCAGGTCTGGACGGGCGCGGGCGCCGGTCGCGACATCCCGGAGCGTCGGCGCGCCGAGCGCGAGCTGGCGAGCTTCGAGCGCGTGGCCATCCCGCTGCCGTAGCGACGGGGTTGCGGTCTCCGCGCTCCGGCAACCCGAAGGGCGCACTCTTCGGGTTGCCGAATCATTTCGACCCTCCCCCGCTCAGAACACCTTGAATGCGGTGGCCCTCAGGACCTGGGCGCCCTTCCTCCCCTCGCGGTCGCGGGCCTGGAAGCCGTAGCCCCAATCGACGGCCAGGAGAAGCCCGTGGGGAAGCACGGTCTCCACACCCGCCCCCGCGCCCAGGTATGGCTTCTCGCGCGGGCCGAAGCCTGGATCGCGGACGAACGCGCCGTCGAGAAAACCGTCGAGCCGCAGGCGCCGCGCGGCATTCCAGCTCGCGGCGGTGCGCAGGAGAGCTCCGCGGTCGTAGCGCAGCCCGGCGCTCGGGTAGCCGCGCAGCCGGTTGTCGAAGCCGTCGAAGGTGAAGCGGCTGAAGCGGTCGAGGCCGCGGCCGGCCATCCACGACAGCCGGGCCTGGCCGACCGCCCGCGGCGAGAACACGAACGACCGGCCGGCGTCCGCGCCGTACCGCTGGAAGCCGATCGCCTGCGGGCCGAACTCCGGATTGCCCGTGAATCCCCAGGCCGGCCAGCGCTGGCGCCGCGCGTAGCCCCACCAGAGGGACGCCGACCACGGCCCCTGCTGCGCCTCGAGGGCGAGGCGCAGGCCGTGCACGGGCGTGCTCGCGGGGGGCGCGAAGGCCGGGTCGGCGAAGCCCGCCCGGCGGAAGCGCGTGTAGCCCAGCTCGTAGTCGGCCCGCGCCCGCCAGCGCGGGCCGAGCGGGCGGAGCAGGCCGAGCGTGAGCCGGGCCGGCCGCTGGCGCACGTCCTCGGCGTAGACCTCGACGCCTTCGCGGAACGAGCGGTCGTTGTACTCCACGAAGGTCGCAAAGCCCGTGCCGTGGAGCTGCAGCCGGGTACCGCCCAGCGACGGCACGGCGAAGGCCGCCTGGGCGAAGGCACCGCCACAGAACGCGTTGACCTGCGCGCCCGTGCCGAGGAAGTCGAAGTCGACGTAGCTCAGCGCCGCGAACGGCAGCGGATGGTCGATGTCGGGATCGACGAGCACGCCCGCGGCGATCGTCCGCACCCGCTGCGCCTTGCCCGCCGCCACCCTTTGCGTGCCCGGACCCGGAACGTTCCCGGGCTCGACCGGCTTGCCGATGCGCCGGAGGTACCGGAAGCCCTCCGGCGTCTCCTGCATCATCACCGCAGGCGACGCGTGGGCGGCGGCGAGCCGGGCCGCGAAGCCGGCCGGGTTCGGCTCGTGCTGCGCGAGCGTGAGCACGCGGTGGATCGGCGTGCGGTAGCCGGCGCCGGCGTAGACCTGGTGCGCCTCCGACCGCCCGAGCAGCCACGCCATGCGGCCGCCGGCCTCGACGGGGACGAACTCGTCCTCCTGCTGGGCGGAGATGATCGCGCCCCGCAGGGAGGTCTGGCTCGCGGCGACCCGGAGCATCGCGAAGCTGTCGGCGTCGATCCAGACCCGGCCCCGGAAGAGCGACCGTCCCTCCGCCCTCGGCTCGAAGGCCAGCACGTAGGCGTCCCGGCCGCGCTCCTTCTCCCGGCCCTCCAGGTGATAGCGGTAGACCTCGCTGAGCGAGATCGCGAGGGGCGGTTCGCTCACCCTCTCCGGCTCGACGATGGGCAGGCGCGGCACGCCATCCTTCTCCGTCTCGTAGTCGAGGCCGTTGAGCCGGATGTGGCGCTGCTCGACCTCCGAGACCCCCGGCGCCTCATAGATGACCGTCTCCGAGCTGATCGTCATCGGCGCATCCAGGCCGGGCACCTGGAAGCTGATGACCATCGTGCCCGACGCGATGAGGCTCCGCACCTGCCGGCGCTGGCGGGCGGCGGCGGCCTGGTGGCGGGCGATGACTTCCTCGACGGTCAGGCTCCTCTGCCCCGTGACGTCTACCGCGGAGATGAAGCGGCCCTCGTCGGCGCCGCTCCAGCCGGCGATGCGCAGCAGGAAGGTCCGGTCCACGCCCGGCAGCTCCGCGTGGGGGCCGAGGGCCGCCGGGAACGTCTCGCCGGGCGCGGCGCCCGGGTCGAGCGGCCGGACCTCGATCCGCATCGCGCCGGGCGCGACCGAGACCGCCCGCAGCGGCGCGTAGGGGTCCACGAGAGCGATCGCCTCCAGCGTTCGCGGATGGAGGAAGACCCGGCTCGTGCAGGCTTCGGCGGTTGATGGCCGCGCTGGCTCGCACATGATGCGGACCTGCCCCAGCGGGCTGAGGCCCGCCGGTAGCAGCTCGCCCAGGCGGGCCATCGCCAGCACCAGGGCCGGATCCACGGCGGGGGCCAGCACACGCTCCCCTGCGGAGGCCGTGGTGAGCGAGAGCAGGGCCGGGATCGACGGCGAGCCCTCGAAGCGGCGCCAGACGGGAACTCCGGCCATGTCGGCCGGGAGCGGGCGGTTGGCGCCCGCCACGACGAAGTCGATGTACGCCCCGAGGCCGCGCTGCCACAACTGCGGCCAGGCCGGCGCCTTTGCCTCCAGACCGAGCAGGATCGACGGCTGTTGCGAGCGCAACTCGGTGGCCCGCGTCTTCAGGCGGAAGACGTCTTCCTCGACGCTGTCGCCGGCCGCTCTCAGCAGGAGATCCGTCTGCGCGCCACGCTCGCGCAGGCGGCTCAGCAGGTCCACCGGCCACTCCGCGCCCGGCGCGGCCGGCATCACCACCTCGACTCCGGCGAGCCGGTCTCCCGTGCCCAGCAGCGCCTCGGCCTGCTCCGTGGTCGCCTCCCAGGCCACGCATTCCGCGCACGGCGGCCCGACCGCAGTCGCCGCCGCGGCCGGCCGGCCGAGAAGGAGCGCGAGCAGGAGCGAGCCGGCCGCCTTCGTAGCGGCAGCCTTGACGGCGGCCTGGTGACGCGACCGCCGGTAGTCGCGCCAGCGCACCCAGGCCTCCGTGCCGGAGAAGCAGACCGCCATCCAGCCGATGCCGGCCACGAAGCCGGCCACCACGTCGCTGAAGTAGTGCACGCCGAGGTAGATCCGGCTGGCCCCGATGGCGAGGGCCGACAACCCGCACGCGAGCACGGCGGCCAGGCGCCACGCGCGCTGATGCTCGATCGTGAAATAGACGACGTAGGCCAGGCTGCCGAAGAAGAGCACCGACCCCATGGCGTGGCCGCTCGGGAAGCTGTAGCCGCTGGCCAGGACCAGCGAGCTGGCGGGGCGCGCGCGATGGAAATAGACCTTGAGCAGCCCGTTCAGCAGCGCGCCGCCGGCCATGGCCGCCGCGAAGGCGTAGAGCCGGCGATGCGACTTGATCTTCAGCAGCCAGAGGATGACGAGCACGGAGAGCGGGGCCATGATCTCCAGCCGGCCGAAGAGGGAGATCGCGATCATGAGCATGGTCATCCGCGGCGAGACGAGCCGGTGGGCGATCTGCTGGGCCTGGAAGTCGGCGTGGCGGATGTTCTGCGTCGAGAACACCCAGTCGGCGATCCGGTCGAAGACGGCCGCGGCGGCCACCGCGAGGAAGAAGCCGACGACGAGGTGGAGGCCGAGGTAGCCCTCGGGGGAGAGCCAGCGCCGGTAGAAGCTGGGCCGCGGGGCGGGTTGGGCGGCGGCGCTCACGGCGTCGGGCATGGCGGCCCGTCGGCGACCTCGGCCACCTTGACCTCGAAGGCCCGGACCCAGCCGTCCAGGTCGCGGTTGGCGTCGGGCCCCGCCTCGAACTGGGCGAACCCGGCGGCGGCGAAGAGGTCCCGCACCTGCGCCGCGCGAAGCTGCTTCAGCTCCGTGGCGAGGAGCTTCCGGCCGCCTTCGGAGATCTCGGCCTCGCCGAAGGTCGCGCCGTGATAGGGCAGGGACTTCATGTCCACGCGGCAGGCCTCGCGGTCGGCCCATACCGGCACCTTCCTCCACGCCTCGAGGTCGAGGGCCAGCGGGCCGAAGGTCGCGCCCACGTCCTGCAGGAACGCGAAGGGCTCGCGGCACTCGCCTCCGGCCTGCTCCGCTCCGGGCAAGCAGACCAGCCGCTGGTTGGGGGCCTTGTTGTCCCAGTCGGCGAGCAGCACCGCGACGAGGCGCAGGGCGTCTCGCTCGGCCCGGTTGGCGCCGCCACCCGGATCGATCCGTTCCAGCTCGTACCACGCCCAGCCCGGCGCGCCGTGAGCGGCGATCTTCTTCCCGGGGAACGGCCGCTCGACCGAGGCGGGCGCGAAGTCGACCGCGCGGTCCTCCCGGCTGAAGAACGCGTCCAGCCACCGGAAGCGCGGCTGGGGATAGGGCGGGCAGCCGAAGCAGCGCACGCGGGCGACGGCGTACATGAGGTCGGCGCCGAAGCCGAGCGCGGAGAGCAGCCGGGCCGCCGCGACCTCGGTCACCGCCTCGGGGTTGCGATGGCCGTACTTCACCTTGACGACCTCGCCGCCCGGCAGGACGCAGTAGAACTTCGGGGTCCGCCCGTACGAGCGCCTCAGTTTCCCCCCGGCGGGTTTCGCCGGAAGTCCACTTCTCCGATCGGCTGCGGCGGCTCGCGCCAGACGCGCGCCCGGGCCAGCGCGCCGGCCCGCATCGCGTCCGCGCGGTCCGTGGGCAGCGGCAGCGTGTCGTCCTCCTTGCGCGGCTCGTAGTCGCCGGGCGGCAGCGCCGGCGCGGTGGGATCCCGGGGCGCGCACGCCGACAGGAGCAGGCCGACCAGCAGCACGCCCCTCATCTTCCGATCTTATCCCGGTCGCGCGAACCTCCTCGGTGCCCTTGACCGTCCGGCGGCGCCACGATAGCTTCGAGTTGTTCCGGAGAGACATGCCGCATCCCTCTCGCGTTCGAGCGGCTTGCTCCGCCTGCCTGTTCGCGGCCCTCGCCGCCGCCGCGGCCGCCCAGACGGTCACCGGCACCGTCCAGGGCACCGTCACCGACCCGAGCGGCGGCGTGCTGCCCGGCGCCACGGTGGTCATCCGCAGCCCGGAGACGGGGCTGGCGCGGACGTTGTCGACCACCGAGAAGGGCTTCTACAGCGCCCCGTTCCTGCCCATCGGCCGCTACCAGGTGCGCGCTTCACGGGCGGGGTTCGGCACGGCCGTCCGGGACAAGGTCGACGTGCGCCTGAACGACACCATGGTCGTCGATCTCGTCCTCGACCCCCGCGTCGCCGAGGTGGTCACGGTCACCGCCGAGCGGCCCCCCATCAACACGACCAACGCCGAGATCAAGCAGGCCCTGACCGCCGAGCAGATCATCGACAAGCCGACCCTGGCCCAGACCAACGCCTTCCTGAGCCTGGCCGAGACCTTCGCCGGCTTCCAGGAAAACCCGACCTCGGGCCAGAACAACCCCACCGCCTCCTCGGGCTCTTCGATCAACTTCGACGGCACGGGGACCCGCGGCGCCACCTTCCAGATCAACGGCGTCAACAACGACGACTCGTCCGAGAACCAGAACCGTCAGGGAGTGGCCCTGTCGACGATCAAGGAGTTCCAGGTCATCACCAATACCTACAGCGCAGAGTTCGGCCGGGGCTACGGGGCGGTGGTGCTGGTCCAGACCAAGCAGGGCACGAATCGGTTCGCGGGGGACGTCTACGGGTACTTCAACGACAGCCACTGGAACGCCAAGCGCTTCTTCGACCGGGGCAAACCCGACAACCAGCGCAAGCAGTACGGCTTCACCCTCGGCTTCCCGGTCATGAAGAACAGGCTGTTCGGCTTCGTGAGCTTCGACCAGACCCGGCGGGACGGGACGCAGAGCTACACCCGCGACCTCTTCCTGCCCGCCGAGCTGGGAGGGACGCGGCTGACCCGGGGCAACGACAGCCCGGCCAACCGGCAGTTCATCGACTCGGTGCTGGGCCGCTTCCCCGCCTCGCTGTCCGCCAACGACCCCCGCAGCCCGCGCACCTACCAGGGGGCGGTGGGCTTCGACCAGCCCCTCGACGACTACACGGCGCGGATGGACTGGGACCCCACCGCCCGCGACCACGTCTCCGGCCGGGGCCAGTACACCCGGCAGGTCTTCGACAACGAGGACATCATCGTCGGCGAGGCCACCAAGCAGAACAACCGGCAGATCAACTACGGCCTGACCTGGACCCACCTGTTCTCGGCCCGGACGGTGGGCGAGTTCCGCTACGGGCTGGGCATCCGCGACACCAACGTCGACATCAAGGCCGGCAACGACACCCCCATCGTCCGCTTCGCCGGCACCCCGGTGTCCGGCTCGATCATCGGCAACGCGGGCGGGTTCCCCATCCACCGCGACCAGCGGGACAACCAGCTCGTCTACAACGTCTCCAGCCTGCTCGGCGGCGCCCACGGCTTGAAGGCCGGGACCGACGTCCGCTTCTCGAGCCTGGACGACCTGGCCGACAACTTCTCCCGCGGATTCTGGAGCTTCGGCGCCACCTGCGGGGGGGTGAGCTATCCCAGCTCCTACGCCGCCTTCCTCGACGGCTGCGTCACGACGTTCCAGAAGGGCTACGGCAACTTCTTCCTCGAGAATCGGCTGAAGGAATACAACGTCTACGCCGAGGACGACTGGAAGGTGAGGCCGAGCCTGACCCTGAACCTCGGCCTGCGCTACGAGTACGTGGAGGCGCCGAAGGAAAAGGAAGGACGGCTGGACTACGCATACGGAGCCGACAAGGACAACGTCGAGCCGCGGCTCGGGTTCGCATGGTCTCCGGGCTGGAGCCACGGGGTGCTGGGGCGGATCGCGGGCGGGGCGGGCAACGCCTCGATCCGCGGCGGCTACGGCGTCTACCACGGCCGCGTCTTCCAGTCGATCTTCTCCCAGACGGGGGCCAACGTCCGCTTCAACCCCCCGAACGCGATCTTCCTGACCTTCACCAACAGCCTGAACGTGGGCGACCCCACCGGCGGCTTCGTGTTCCGGCCGGGGCCCCAGACCGCGCGCCACAGCGAGACCCTCATCGACCCCCGCCTCGAGATGCCCTCCACCCACAAGTGGAACCTCACATTCGAGCGCAAGATGCCCTGGAGCTCCAGCCTGCGGCTCACCTACAGCGGCACCCGCGGGCTCGGCCTGCTGCGCTACAGCCTCGACAACCTGCCCGTGTCGCCGCTGGCCGGCGGGATCGTGGTCGTCGACCATCCCAACAACGCGCCCGCGGCCGGCTTCCCCGACCTCCGGGGGATCAAGATCGACAGGATCGCCAACGACTTCCAATGCGCCGGAACCGCATTCCTGCCCGGGATCAACCCCAACGCCGCCTGCCCCGTGCCGGTGCCCATCGCCAACGACGAGGTCAGCCTCCGCGTGCCCCGCACCAACGAGCGCCGGCCCGACCCCCGTTTCACCACCAACCTGGTGGTGAGCAACGGAGCCAACAGCTGGTACCACGGCCTGCAGGTGGAGTGGCTGAAGCGCTTGAGCGGCGGCCTCCGCTTCGAGGTCGCCTACACCTGGAGCAAGGCCATCGACGACACCTCGGAGGCCACCTTCGTGGGCGCGGGTGACTCGAACATCCTCGGCCCCGACCGGCGCTTCGCGCGCGGGCTGTCGCGCTTCGACACCCGCCACCGGCTCGCGCTCAATGGGACCTGGCGGCTGCCGATCTTCCGCGATCGGACGGACTCCTTCGGGAAGGTATTCGGCGGCTGGCAGCTGGCGGCGGTGCTGAAGATCTCCTCCGGCACGCCCTTCACCGTCATCGACACCGGCACGGGCGACATCAACTTCGACGGCTTCTCGGAGAACCGCCCGGTGATCCTCGACCCGTCGATCCTCTACCGGACGGTGGACGACCGCGACCACGCCACCGAGCGGCTTCCCCGCACCGCCTTCCGGCGGGCGAACTTCCAGGATCTGGGGGGCGACATCGTCGGCCGGAACACGTTCTTCGGCGACGGCGTGCGGAACCTGGACATCGGGATCTACAAGTCGTTCGCCACGGTGGGCGATCAGCGCCTGAGCGTGCGCCTGGAGCTGTTCAACGCCTTCAACCGCGCGCAGTTCGGCTTTCCCAGCGCGGACCTGGCCGCCAGCAACTTCGGCCAGATCGTCGGCACCGCCGGCGCCTACAACCCGCGCACGGTGCAGATCACGCTCAGATACTCGTTCTAGGGCGACGGGGGCAGGGCCGCGCCGCAGCCTCGCGCTACTGGCTGATGGGCGGCTGGCCGCTGATCTGGCGCATCGCCTGCTCGGCGGCGACGCGCGTGGAGTCGATGCGCGCGGCCTCGGCCAGGGCGGGCAGCGCCGGGCGGGCGGGCGGCCCGATGTTGCCGAGGGCCTTGGCCGCCCACAGGCGGACGTTGCCGTCGCGGTCGCGCACGGCGCGGGCGAGCGCCGGGACGGCCGGCGCCGCATCCGGGCCGACCGACTCGAGCGCCATCGCCACCCCGACCCGCACGCCGTCGTCGGCGTCGGCCAGCGCTCCGGCCAGCACCGGTACCGCGGCTCTCGCCTTCGGCCCCAGGCCCCACAGCGCCGACGCTGCGGCGGTGCGGACCTTCGCCGCGGGATCCTGGAGGGCCGGGATGAGGACGGGCACGGCCGGCTCGCCCATCTCCACGAGTTTGCGTACCGCCTTGTCCACCGACTCCTGATCAGGGCTCCGGAGGTCCCCGACGAGATCGGCGGCGCGTTGCTCCGGCGAGCGGCAGGAAGCGAGCCCGAAGGCGGTCAGCACCAGGATCGCGGGGCGGAGGGAGCCACGCACGGCGGAAGTCTACGCCCGAGGACCGGTTATCCGGGCGTGCTCCCGGTCACACATGGGCCGGGCACCCCCGCCCGGCTCTTCGGCGTCCGGCTCCAGCCGTTCCGGGTCCGGGACGTACAGCTCGTACGGCCCGTCCTCGTCCACCTTGACCAGGCCGAGCAGTCGGACGGCGAAGTGGCGGAGGTGCTCGGTGGCCCGCGCGGTATCGATGACCACGTAGCCCAGCCGCGAGCGTTGGAGGAAGCGGGAGCGGCGGGCGAAGGCCTGGCGTCGCTGCGCCGGCGACAATACCTGGCCGCCGCTCAGCGTGAAGAGCGCGTTCAGGATCGCATAGCGCCGGCAGGCGCGCACGCGTTTGAGCGACACCCGGGACAGGTAGCCCCCCACCAGGGGCTTGCCGTGCAGCGTCTGGTGGAACTGCGCGGCCGCGCTGTAGTCGCCCGTCGACGACGTGCCGTCCCTCAGCCCCGTGGGCAGCTCCAGCACGCGCACGTCCCGCGGGTCGTCGGCGATCCTCTGGAACACCCGCGGGATCTCGGCGGAGTAGAGGGCCCGCGGGACGGGCGCCAACTCGAAGAGGAGGGCGGTGCCGATGCCCGCCGCGATGAGGCCGCGGCGAGCGGCGTGGCGGCGCATCAGCTCGCTCACGGCCAGCGCGAAGAGCGCGCAGAGCAGCATCATCACCACCACGGCGAAGCGTCCCGGCGAGCGCACGAAGCCGATGACGGGCACGTAGCGCAGAAGCGCCCATGGCGTCGGGATCCGGGTGTTCACTCCCCCGACCCAGATGAAGGGGCCGAGGGCGAGCAGGGCGAAGAACGCGGCCAGGACGGCCCAGCGCCGGGGGATCCGCCGCCGGGGCCAGAATCCGGCCACGATCACCAGGGGCGCGACCATGGTCAGCGCGGCCACGTTCTCCTCGAAGCCGTCCGGCCGCTCCCGCCGGAGCCAGTCGGGGCCCGACCCGCTGAGCAGCCGGTGGTTGGGATTCGGCATGAAGAAGGCCAGGGCGTCGACGCCCCGGGGGCTGCTGCGCCAGTGGACGGGAGGAGAGACGACGTCATGCTCGGCGACGCGCGCGGCGAAGGCCGGCAGGGAGGCCATCAAGCCCAGGCTGGCGGCCAGCACGCCCGCGGCGCCGATCCACGCCCAGGCCCGCCAGGGCGGAGGCGGTCCGAGGCGCAGGCGCAGGGAGCGGCCGAGGATGAAGCGGGCGGCGAGGACGAGCACGGCGAGCAGCACGGGGGTGTTCACGGCGTGCACACCGATCCGGACCCCGCCCAGCTCCACCGTCCGGCCTCCGGTGAGGGCGATCCAGGCCGCCAGCGCGACGAGGAGGATGGCCAGGCCGTCGAGGATGCGAACGACGGAGCCGTGCGGCGTCGCTCGGGTCTCCCGCGTGGCGCGAATGCTCGCCGTTCCGAGGTACGCGCCGGCGATGAGCACGCAGAAGACCGCGTAATACGGGTCGCAGTAGAGGGCCCAGGCCAGTGTCAGACCGAGGCCGAAGCCGTAGCGGACACGCGGCGTCTCCTCGATCTTCATCAGGAGGAGGAGGAAGACGGGAAGGGGCGCCGCGGCCACGAGGCTGAAGTGCGCGGTGCCGCGGGCGGTCAGGAACGGGGAAAACGCGAACAACACCCCGGCCAGCCACGCCGCCATCACACTCCCGCTCAGGTGGCGGGCGAGGAGGAACATCGAGTAGGCGTTCAGGACGCCGAGGACCAGGTAGAGGACGTTGAAGGTGGCGATGAGGCCGAGCCGCGGCTGCAGCGGGAGGGACAGCAGGTTCGCGAAGACCGCGTAGTTGTGCAGCGTGAGGTCGGTGCGGCCGGTGGGGGCGAAGAGGGCCGACGTGTAGAGGGGGCTGCGCCCCGCCAGCAGCTCGTGCCGGAAGTGCCAGAGGTTCCAGACGTAGACACCGGTGTCGCCGGCGGGGTCACCGGTGAGGTGGGTCGAAAGATGTAGCGGGAGTGGCCAGGAAAGGCCGACGCTCAGGAGGGCGTAGGCGGAGAGAATCGCCAGATGCCAGCGCCATCCGGCCGGTGCTGCGATCTCGACCCCCTCGCGCTTCGATGCCCGGACTCTCCATGCCGCGGGCACGGCGCCGAACGGCCCCTTCCAGTGATCCTGAACGCGGTTGTTGGGAGGACGTTAGCGCCGGCTGGGCCCGGAGTCAAGCCCTTGAACGGCTCCGGCACGTCTTCTCCGCGCGGCCGGTGCTTCACAGGTAGAGATGAAGCTGGGCCAGCAGCGTCCGGGTCACGAGACCACTCGCGCGGCCGCGGTCGCGGTAGAACGAGACGTCGACGTTCCACCGCGTTCGCGGCAGCAGGTTCGCCTCGAAGAGCAGCCTCAGCACACCGCCCGATGCGTTGCCGAGCTCGGTGCGGAGCTGGGGCGAGAACTTCAGCCACAGGCCTCGATAGACCTCCCAGCCCGTCTCGTTGAGCAGGACGTAGGCGGGCGCTCCCGCCACGCCGTGCTGCACCTGCGCATCCGCCTCGGTCCAGGTCGTCAAGCGCGGAAGGGGAGCGAACCCGAACGCCACGCCGCCCGATCCGTTGCGCGGCACCACCGCCGAAGTGTTGCGGACGAGGCCCGAGACGACCAGCACGCTCCGCGGGCCGAGGTCCATCTGGAGCCGGCCGGCGGCCGTGAAGGCGCGCCGGCCGTCCTCGTGCAGGATCGAGTCGGCCCGCCCGGGGCCCGCCGTGAGCTGCAACAGGTGCCGCTCGCCGGTGTGGCTCACCTCGAGCCCATAGATCTGGTCGTAGACGTCGAGCCCCAGCGGCGCGCGCGTGAAGGCGGTGTGGTCGGCGAGCCGGACGCCGTAGGCGGGCAGGAACCGTCCCGCGCGGAAGCCGAACCCCTTCTCCGCCTGGTGCGCGACCCAGTACTCGTACGAGTCGACCTTCGTCCCCTCCGGCCGCGGCTGGCGGCCGACCTCGCCGTAGACGGTCCAGCCGTTCGCCTGGTAGGCGGCCAGCACGTCGGCGGTCATCAGGAGATCGCGGGTGGCGCTTCCCCCCTCGAAGCGGACGTCCAGGTGCGCGGGGCGCACGTCGATGCCGATGCTGACCGGACCCATCCGGTCCTCGGCCACGCTCCACCGCAGGTCCTGCTTTCCGCTGGAGGGGGACGGGTGGCTCCGGCCGGTCGTCGACAGCTCCTCGCGGGAGAGCGAACGGCCGTACGGCGTCAGCAGGCCGCCGCCGGTCGGCGAGAAGTGACAGGTGGTGCAGCGGGTGTACTGGCGGGACAGGAAGATCGGCTCCGCTCCCACCCGGCTCGCCCCGACGGCGACGAGCGCGAGCGCGGGCGCGGCGAGCCTCCTCACTGGACGGCCGACGGCGCGACGGCCGACAGCACCAGCGACACCTTCACCTGCACCTGCCCCTTCACGCCGAGCCCCATGTACTGCGGCCTGGCGATGCCGTAGTCGGCGAGCGTCACCGGGAAGCTGGCTTCCACCCGCACCGAGGATCCTTCGCGGCGCACCTCCGCCTGGCCGGCGATGGTCTTCTTCACTCCGTGGAGGAGGAAGAGGCCGGTGAACGACGTGCGGCGCGGGAACCCTTCCGCTCCGGCGTCGGCGAGGCGGATGTCGGAGAGGACGGCGGTGTCGTAGCCCTCGCCCTTGTCCACCTCGAGGTACGTGCCGCGGAGGTGGTCGTTGCGCAGGCCGATTCCGGTGTCGAGCGTCCGCAGGTCGACGGCCAGGCCGCCGGTGAGCGCGGCCGGACGCACGCCGGCCACGGCCAGCGACCCGGCGAGCGAGCTCGTCCGCGCTTCGAAAGAGCCGCCCACGGTCAGCGGGCAGACGACGCGGACGTCGGCCCGTGCCACGCGCCACGACTCCCTCGCCGCGGCCGGTCCATTCGCGGCGAACAGAGCGGCCAGGCCGGCCGCGGCCGCCCCGGCGACGAGCGCCCTCCTCATAGGGCGATCGTCAGGACGCCGTTGGCGAAGCGCGTGGTATAGGAGCGTAGCGCCGTGACGGCGGGGCCGTTCAGGACGTGTCCGCTCGGGTCGAAGCGCGACCCGTGGCACGGGCAGACGTAGGTCTGGCTCTCGTAGCCGGTGATCGTGCACGCCTCGTGCGTGCAGGTCGCCGTGAGCGCAGAGAAGGTGTCCTGGCCCGTGCGGGCGACGAGGAAGAGCCCGCTCGAGGTCTGCACCAGCGCGGCGCTTCCGACCGAGGCCAGCGGCGAGCTGGCGTCGATGGTGAGGCTGATGACCCCGCTGGCCACCGTGCCGCTGACCCTGGACAGGGCGGCCGCCGAGCTGGGCGAGGTGAGCCCGGCCCCCGCCCCGCAGCCCTGCAGGGCGCTCCCGATCGTAGCCAACGCCACGGCCTGGCAGGCCTGGGTGCAGAATTCACGCCGCGTCTGCCGGGACAGTTTCATCGCGCCAGCTCCTCTTCGTGGCCCTTGCGCCATGCGCGGCGTGTTGCAATGCCCGTACCGTGACGCGGGCACGGATCCTGCTCTTAGGCGGCTACGGGGCGCAAAATCTTCCGGCCTCGCCAAAGGTTCTTTAGACACGGGGCGTGGGGCGGGCCGTGATGTTCCTGGAACTGTTGGTGTTGGCGCCGGCAAGGGACAATAGGTCTACTTTGCTCGAATCTGTGCTGGCCGAGAGCGCTGTCCTCGACGTTGACCAGGGGTGTCTCCCCCGAGGACGGAGGGTTGCCATGTCGAGAGACCGTTCGTTCGTAGGGCTGGTGGCCGTGCTGATCCTGGCGGTGCTCGCGGCAGGGACCGCCGGGGTCGCCCTGGCCCGGGTCGAGGATCCCCTCACCACGGCGGACCTCGTCCGGTTCCTGCGCGCGGGGATCAGCGAGCGCACCATACTCGCCGAGCTGCGCGACCGCGGTTTCGCCGAGACGCTCGACGCCACGCGGGAGGCTACGCTACGCGAGGCCGGGGCCAGCGAGACCCTCGTCGTCGCCGTCCGCCGGGCGGTGCCGCCTGGCGCGGCCTCGGCTCCGGCCGGTGCTCCCTCGACGCCCACCGCCACCGCCTGGCCGCGCCCCCCCAAGGGTACGTCGTCTCCGGCCGCCGAAGGGCCGCGCGGGCTGACCTTCGGCGCCACTACCCGCTCGGTGCGGGTGCCGGTCTCCGTCCTCGACAAGCGCGGCCAGCCGATCCTGGGGCTGCGGGGCGAGGACGCATCGCGCTGGCCCTGGACGTCAGCGCGAGCATGGCGGGCAAGATGAGGCAGGTCTCGGAGGCGTTGCGGCACTTCATCGACCTCCTCGAGCCGGCCGACGAGATCATGGTCATCACGTTCAGCGCCGACGTGAGCGTGGACCAGGACTTCACGTCCGATCGCGACCTGCTGGAGCGCGTCTTCTCGCGGCTGCGACCGGCCCAGGGGACGGCGCTCTACGACGCCGCCATCGAGGCCATCCACCGCGTGGCGGCCGGCCCCGCCGAGAGCAAGGCGGTCGTGCTCGTGACCGACGGCATGGACACGGCCAGCATGGCTTCCTTCGAGGAAGTCCGCGAGTTAGCCCGGCGGTCCGAGGTGCCGATCTTCTCGATCGGCATCGGCAGCGAGACGAGCTTCCTCAGGAGCGTGCTCCGCCCCGGGGGCGGCTTCGGAGGCGGCGGCCGCGGACCCCGCGGCTGGCCGGGGGGGGGCGGGGGCGGCCGGGGAGGCTGGCCCGGCGGCGGCGGCCGCGGCGGGTGGCCGGGCGGCGGCGGCCGGGGCGGGCCCGGGGGCCCGATGGGCGGGGAATCCGATTTCGACGGGCGGCCCCTGCAAGAGCTGGCCGACGACAGCGGCGGGCGGGCCGAGATCCTGAAGGGCCTCGAGCACGATCACGGCCCGGTCGATCGCCTCAAGGAGGCCGTGGAGTCGATCGCGGTCACCCTGCGGCATCGCTACCTGGTGGGCTACGAGCCGCAAGGCGGAAAGGCAGGCTGGCGCAAGATCAAGGTCGAGGTCGACCGTCCCTCGGTCACCGTCCAGTCGCGCAAGGGGTATTACACGGAAGGCTGAGACGTCGCCGCCTTGCCGCAGCGGTGGCCGAGCAGAAGAGAAGGGTCAGCCTGATGTGGGGCTCTTGCCTCGCCTCGCGCGCTGGCTCATGATGGCATACACCGCCGGCGCGAGGCAGCCGCGCCAGCAAGGAGGCTTCTTCCATGCCCACCCGAAAGCCCCGCCGGGCCGCGCGCGCCGGCCGGACGGCCGCCCGGAAGACGACCGCCCGTACCGCGCCCCGGCGCGAGCGCCGGCGTCAGGACTCCGAGACCCTGCGCTTGCGCTCGATCGAGCCCAGCTTCACCGTGGGCGACCTCGAGCGGAGCCTGCGCTTCTACACCGACGTCCTCGGCTTCACGGTCGGCGAGCGTTGGACCGACGGCGGCGTGCTCCGGGGAGTCATGCTCAAGGCGGGCGCCTGCGGCCTGGGTCTCTCGCAGGACGACTGGTCGAAGGGGCGCGACCGCGAGAAGGGTATCGGGTTCCGGGTCTGGTGCCAGACCGCGCAGGACATCGACGCCCTCGCCGCCCGCATCAAGGCGGCCGGCAGCCGCCTCAGCCAGGAGCCGAAGGACGAGTCCTGGGGCGGGCGGAGCTTGACCGTGGACGACCCTGACGGCTTCCGCCTGACGATCTATCGGGAGTGAACCGCGGTCTCATGGCTCGTTGACCCCGGCCCAGACCATCCAGTGATAGGGGTCGTCCATGGCGGCCGGCGATTCCGGCATGTCGCGGCCGAGCCACCATGACAGCAGCGACAGAAGGGCGCCCGCCGGCGCGTGGGCGAGCGCCGCGCGCCGCTCGGCGGCGAGTCCCCGCCCGCGTGGCAGCTCGGCCAGCCGGCGGTCGATCCCCCGCGCGAAATGTCCCGTAGCCATTACCTCGAAGAACTCCTCGGCGTCGCTGAGGAGCTGCTCGATCGCGCCGGGGTCGGGCGCTCGACCTTCTACGTGCACTATCGCGACAAGAACGCCGCATGACGGACGATCGGAAAGGCGGCGCCGCGCTGATCGCGGGCGCGGTCCTCGGCCTGCTGACCATGAGCCTGCACCCGTCGGGGCGCGATCTCCTCGCGACGGGCCAGTTCTCGCCGACGGCGTTCCTGGCCGGGCTCGCCCATGCGATCGCCATCGCGAGCATGCCGTTGTCCTTCCTCGGCGCGCTCGCGCTCTCCCGGCGGCTGGCCGCGCCGGACCGGCTCGCCGTCGCGGCGCTCGTGGTGTACGGCTTCGCGCTGGCGGCGGGGCTGGCGGCCGCCACGCTGAGCGGCTTCGTCGCGCCGGGCCTCGCGCGGCAGCTCATCGACGCGTCGCCCCCGGCCACCGACCACTGGCGGGTCCTCTTCCAGTACAACGGGCTGCTCAACCAGGCGTTCGCGAGAGTCCTGGTGGTGGCTTCGGCGACGGCCATCGTGCTCTGGTCCTTGTCCATCGTGAGCCGCCGAGCGCTCGCTCCCGGCGTGGGCATCTACGGCCTCGTGTCGGGCCCGGTGATCGTCGTCGCGGTCGTGTCCGGCCACTTGAGGCTGGACGTGCACGGGTTCGGCCTGGTCGTCCTCGCCCAGTCGGCGTGGTTCATCATCGTCGGCGCTCGGCTGTGGCGGTCCGGCCTCGAGACGGGAGCCCATCGGCCGGGCGGAGTCCACTCTCCGAGCCCGTGACGCTTTGCGTATAAACGCTGCCGCCCGAGGGCGCGTCGATGCGTGGGACGCCGCTCTCAGGGCATGGGCAGCCGGGGATCGAACGGAAAGGGCATGGGCTCTCCGATGCTGATGTCCGCGAAGCCAGGGTGGGACGGGTTCAGCACGTAGTTGAACTCGTCGGGCACCACGACGCTCGGCACCCTCAGCACGGCGCTGCCGCCCTGAGCGACCCACCGGTCGCCGATCGCTCTCGTCTCCGGAGGCGGCGGATGATCCCGCCAGCTCGCGGGAAGCTCCGCGGGCTCGATCGCGGTCACCATCGACTCGTCGAAGTGCACCCGCACCGCCGAGTACGCGGGGAGGATCCCGCTCGGCAGATGCACGAGGACCTCGACGAGGGCGAGCGACAGCGTGCCCGACGTGTAGACGACGGCGATCCCCACGCTGTTCCAGCGGCCGCCAGACTTCCGGGCGCCCTGGCCGTCCCAGGCGCCAGAGAGCAGCTTCGTCTTGGTCAACCGCCAGGCCGACAGCATCAGGTCAATACGCCGTGCTCCAGCCGATCGACGAGGGCTTCCACCTCACGCGCGCCGAGGTCGGCCCTGGCCAGGACCATCGGCCGCTGCCCGCCGAGGCCGCCCTGCGGGTTGGCCAGCCACTGGCGGGCTCCCTCCGCGTCGCCTTCGAACAGCTCCAGCGTCCGCCCGAAGACCCGGCAGAGCCGCAGGAGGCGATCGGACTCTTCCGGGTCGAGGCGGCCCTGCTTCTTGCGCCGGGCCAGCGTACGCGGCTTGATCGCGACCGCGGCGGCCAGCTCGGCCATCGACAGGCCGGAGTTCCTTTGAAACCGTACGAGCGCTTGGAAGGCAAGTCCCTTCTCGATGCGCTTGAAGATCCTTATCGGGTCCTGGGGGCGCAGCCCGGCCAGCGCCACGTACCAGTAAGCGCCCGGCCGGCCCGCCCTGATTGCCTCACGGTACGCCTCGATCGGTGCTGGTTGCGACGACGGGGTCTCTGCGAGCGTGCCCTCCACCATGTGTTCCCCTCCGCCATTTGGCTAATTCTGTCATGCCAGATGGCTGACTGCAAGTGGGATGTGGGCCCCCTCACGGCCCCGCGGGCGCGGATCGGTTACCTTCCGCGTTTGGGGGTGTACCCATGTTCCTGAGAACTGCGCGTCATCTCGTGGTCCTGATCGCCGCCGCCGCGATGTGGCGCTGCGGCTCGAGTCCCACCTCGCCTTCCGGCGGCGTGAAGCTCCAGGGAGTGGTGGTGCAGGACGCGACCGCGACCTCGGCCAGCGCGGGAGTCTCCGCCCGATCCGCCGCCAAGGCCGGCAAGATCGTGGTGACCGTCCAGGAGAATCCCTCCCTCTCGGTCACCGTGTCGGGCAACGGCACGTTCGAGATCCAGGGCCTTCCGGCAGGGGGCTTCACCCTGGTGTTCTCGGTGAACGGAGCGACCGTGGGCCAGATCACGATCACCGCCGTCGCGGAAGGCACCACAATCAAGATCGTGGTCAGGGTATCGGATCAGGAGGTCGAGCTGGTCGACATGGAGACCGACGACGACACCGGCAGCGGGAACGGGGACCAGGGCACCAAGACCTGCATGATCGAGGGCGGAAAGCCCGGGGCCGGCATCGAGCTGGAAGGCAACGTCGACTCGGGCACCAGCAGCCAGTTCAAGCTGCGGGTCAACGGCAACCGCTCCAGCGGGCTGGTCGACGTGGCCGCCGCGGGAGCGAGCTACAAGTGCAACGGGAACAAGGGCGGCAGCGACTGCAAGAGCAACCTCAAGACGGGATCCAAGGTGCACGTGGGGGGCAACCTTACGAGCTGCACCACCAGCGCCGCCAGCGTCACGGCCACCGAGGTCATGATCCAGAAGGACTGAATGTGAGGCTGGCCTGGACGCTGGGCGCGATCCTCCTCCTGTCGCACCCCGCCGGGGCGAGCGCGGCCGCGCGCGCTCGCCCCGCGGCGAGGTCCCCCGCATCGGGCACCGACCTGTCGGCGTCCTATTCGTTCCTCCGCTCCGGCGAGGCCCACCTCCATGGCGCCGACGTCGCCGCCTCGTTCCGTCTCCGGCGGAGCTGGCGGCTGCTGGGGGACCTCAGCGTCCATTCCGGGTCGTTCGCGGGAGCGGACCTGAAGCAGGTCAATTTCATGGGGGGGCTGCGCCGGCTCTTCGGCGGCCGGACCTGGCAGCCTTTCGGCCAGGCCATGATCGGCGGCTCCCATGCGACCAGCCGGTTCTCGGACGTGCTGGCCTCGAGCCAGACGGGCTGGGGCGGCGCCCTCGGCGCCGGCGTCGACTATCGGCTGTCGCCGCGCTGGGCCCTGCGCGGCCAGGGAGACTACCTGCTCCTGCACTGGGACGCCGGCTGGGACGCGGATCCGCGCCTGTCGATCGGCCTGGCCTACCGCTTCCCGCGCTAGCTTCCGCGCTTGACTAGCTCCAGTGCCGGGCGTACCTTGGCGGCCGTCGAGATGGAGTTGCGGCCGTTGCTCGGGTGCGTCGCCAGGGCGCACGTCGTTTGACGAGCAGCCCTCTCAGGTTCTCCTTCACCCAAAGCGCGGTCGCCGTTTGGCTCGCCGAGGAGGCCAGCGCCTCGGTCAGGGGGTACGCCCATGATCAGGAATGAGCAAGCCGGCATCTCGAGCGAGGTCGCCGACCGCCCGCTGCGTCCGTTGATGGCCCATGTCCGGGAGCCGCGCGGGCCGCGCACGATCGTCATCCGCCACGGGAGCGCCTGGCAGTCGCTGGCCTTCCTCTGCCTCTGCCTGCTGCTCCTGGGCGTCGTGATGCTGGGCCACGAGGCGGTGCGCGGGCTCGACCGGCAGAACCAGGAGATCTCCTCCACCATGGCCCGGTTCGAGCGGCGGGTCCAGCAGCTCGAGTCGGGGATCCCGTACGACTCCCGCCGCCGGCACCTCCTGCTCGGCATGCGGGACCACATCCTGAAGGCCAACCCCCGCGTGAGCCTCGGCGATGCGTATCGCTACGCCGAGCTCGCGCTCGCGGCCAGCGAGAAATACCCGGCCGTCGACCCCCTCCTCCTCCTGTCCATCGGCATCGTCGAGAGCGGCTACGACCCGCAGGCGAAGAGCCACGCCGACGCCCGCGGCCTCTATCAGATCTGGCCTTCGACCGGGCGCCTGCTCCTGCGCGCCCTCGGCTGGAGCTACGAGGAGGGCGCGCTGTACGATCCGGAGAAGAACACCCAGGCCGCCGCCCTCTACCTGGACATCCTCTTCTCCACGTACAGCGATCCCCAGATGGTGCTTGCCGAGTACAACGGCGGGCCGCTGAACGCCGGCTACTTCCGCGCCGGCGTCGGCCAGCTCGCCGCCGAGACCCGGAGCTACGTCCCCCGCGTGCTCCAGCTCCGCGAGCGGCTCAAGGAGGAGTTCGACAAGGGGATGGACCTCCAGCTCGGGCTCACCTACCGGGACGTCCTGCGCGAGGGCAAGACCCTCGCCGGCGGCGCGCGTTAGGGCTGCGGCCGGGCATCAATTTTATTGAATTGATTCTCTGGCTTCGTGTCTTGCCCGGGCACCGGGCCTTGCCCTACAGTTCTAGGAAAACATGCTACCTGGCGCCCGCTCGCCCTCTACGCCACCGCCGACGGGGGCGACACCTGGACGCTCCTGCAGTTCGGCATGCGGATCCACCGGATGCGCGTGCTCAGCGGCACCGTGGTCTACGCCTGCGGCGACCGCGTCTACCGGTGGACGCCGTAGCGCCGCGCCTACCAGCTCATCACCATCGACGCCCCCGCTCCCCGCGGCCGCGGTCGTAGAGCGACCCTCACCTTGACCCCCGGAACGTCGGCCCAGTCGTGTTGCGGCTGGGCCACCGCGCCGGCGACGAGCCCGATGACCGCGCCCGCGCCGGCTCCCACCCCGACACAGGTGAGGCGATTGTGACAGGCCGCGTCCTTCTCGTTCGGGTCGTTGGCGGCGAAGGCGACGGCAAGCCCGAAAGCCCCGCCCACGACGGCGAACTCCAGGGCCCGCGTGAGCACCGGCTTGTGCAGGCCCCGGCTCCACTGGAGCTTCTGGACGGCGTCGCGGGGGATGACATTGACGCCCGCGCTCGTCGAGAGCCTCAGGAAGCTCTCGTTGGCTCCGGCCAGGGTCCCGACCAGCCGCTTCGGGCTGACCGAGGGCGCAGTGACGCGAACCAGGGAGCCGACATACTTGACGACGGGGTCCTGGGCCCACGCGAAGGGTCCGGCCAGGAGCGAGAGGACGGCGACCGCGGCGGCTCGAACGCTGCGCATGGGAACCTCCTATTCGATCCGTGCCGGATCGACGACGACATGCTTGATGCGGCGGCGCTGCCACGTGTAGGTGACGTGCACGAGGCCCTCGCGCGCCTGGATCATCGACGGGTACGAGTACTCGCCCGGCGAATCCTCCAGCACGAGGCCGGGACGCCAGGCCTGCCCGTCGACGGAGACGTCGATCTCGAGCTTCTCGCGGCCGCTCGTTGTCGGGTTGTACGCGAGGAGGAACCGGCCGTCCGCCAGCCGCAGGGAATCGATCCCCGAGCTCGGGTTCGGAAGCCGGGTCGCGTTCATCCGGGTCCAGTGGCGGCCCGCATCCTCCGACCAAGCCTCGGTGATGACCCCCTGCTGGCTCCGGCAAAGGATCTGCCAGCGCGTCCGCGAATGCAGGAGGATCGTCGGCTGAATGGCCGCGAACTCCCGGGGGTCGTTGAGGGGGCCGCTCTTCGACCACGCGCTGGCCGACGCGAGCGCCCGGGCGTTCCACCTCGGGCCTTTCGGCGCAAAGCGTTCGAGGTGCACGACCCAGCCGTCGTGCTCGGTGCTCGATCCGGCCAGCAGCCCCCCGGGCAGCCCGACTGGCTTGGCCCTGATCGGACCGAGCATCCCGTCGGGGAGCCTGACGGCGGCCGACCAGGTGCGCCCGGCGTCGAGCGACATGCGCGCCAGGGCCCACCACTCACGCGGGCTCGGACCCACCTTGTAGAAGAGCAGCAGCGGGCCGTCCGACGGCTGGAAGAGGACGGGATTCCAGCACGGATGTCTCGTGCCGTCCGGCTGCGAGCCGTTGGCGATCTCGGCCGGCGCGGTCCAGGCCCCGGCCCCGCGCCGCGAGGCCCAGATGCCGACGTCGGGATTCCCCTCCCCGGTTCCCCCGAACCAGGCGGCGATCAGCCCCTCGCGCGTTTCCGCAATCGTCGACGCGTGCGCCGACGGGAACGGGGCGGCCTCGTAGATCATCTCGGCGGTGACGATGGCGTGAGACGGCTGCTCAATGGCCGCAACAGCCAGCGCGACCAGGAGCGTCACGCTCGCCCGGTGCCGCACGGGACATCCATCGCGACCCAAGCGTACGACCGATCACGGCCAGAGGAGGTCCTTCCCGCAGTCACTTCGGGCTGATCGACCTCGGCGGGCGCGCGACGAGGGCCTTCACCGCCGTCGCGCCGCCGTTACGCCGCTGGAGGCGATGGCCGCGAGCTGGGCCAGCGTGCTCTCCCACTGGCCCTGGTCGTGGTCGCCCCGCCAGTACATGAAGTGGGTGCCGAAGCGCCGGGCCCGGCGCACCTGCCGGATCACCTCCGACGGCTCGAGCGGCGCATACTCGTTCACGACGATCGGCTTCGCTCCCGCGCGCTGCGCCTGGGGGACGTGCCGCGTGATGTAGTCGAGCCGGGACTCCAGGCCCGGGTCTTGGGTGTTGGTGGCGACCAGCCGGTCCGAGAAGCCGTGCCGGCGCAGCTCGTCCTTGACCAGGTCGTAGACGCCGACCTCCCAGGCCTCGGAGAAGCTCTTGAAGCCCTCGTTGCCCACCTGGAACAGCACGTTCTCGAACTCCCCCAGCTCCGCCACCGCCTTGCGGACCCAGCGCTCGTGGACGGGGGCGGGCGCGGAGAGGAAGATCGCCAGTCCGCCCGCGTCGATCCCCTGGATGTTGTTGCGGGCGGACCAGGGATCGACCTCGGGCAGGTCCGTCTCCCCATGCTGGCGCACCCACCTGTCGATCAGGTCGAACTCCACGTAGATCCGGAGCTGGCGGGCATGGTCGGCGATCCCCCGCGCCCGCTCCCAGAACGCGGGGAAGAACTGCTCGAGGTCGACCCGCCCATCGGCGGTCGTGACGTATCCGACGTAGATCGGGTCGTCCTCGCCGGCGGCGGTGAACGGGCCCAGCCGGCCGTGCGTATAGCTCAGGCCGTGGCTGGCGAACAGGTCGAGGGCCTCGAGGGTCACGAGCGGCCAGCCGTTCGTCTTCGCGTCTTCGCAGCAGACGATGGCCCCGAGCGGCTTCACCTCGTTCCCTCGTGGGTCCACGAAGCGGTTGCCCTCGACGCGCAAGGCCATGCTGCCCGGCGGCGGGTTCTTCTGGGCGTACTCGTCGCTGCGGAGCAGGGCCTCTCGGAGGTCGGCTTCGCTCAGTCCCTGGTTCATGCGATCGTTGAAGTGCGCCAGGCCGCCCGGGTCGGGCGCGCGCTCGAGGATCTCCTCGTAGGCGTCGCTGACGATGCGGGTGAAGTTCGGCATCGCGTCAGCGCGTCGTGCCTAGCGCCCCGGGGACGAGGCGCGTCACCCCCGTGGGCCGCAGGACGGATTGAAGGAAGTAGTAGGCGGGCTTGGGGGAGAAGTCCTCGTTCACGATCCCGAAGCCCCCGTCACCCTGTCCGGGCCCGTCCCAATAATGGAAGAAGAAGAGCCGGTTCACCCACGTCTTCTCGCGCAGGACCCCGACCACGTCCTCGTAGTACCGTCGCTGGTCGGCCTGGTCGGACCGTACGCCGGTCTCCGTGAGCCAGAACGGCTTGTCCTCGACCCCGAGCTGGCGGATGAGGGTCCGGAGCGACGGCTGCCCCGGCCGCTCGCGCTCCAGATCCAGCAGCACCTCCCGGCCCGAGCGCTGGTAGTCGTGGTGGTCGATGATGTCGATCGCGTCCCGCGCTTTCATCGCCTCCCGGAACCAGTCGCGCCAGTCCCCCAGGTTGGCCAGACCCGGCGCCACGACCTGCAGGCCGGGATCGATCGCGCGGGCCACGCTCGCGCCCGGCTCCAGGATCTGGGTCCGGTACTGCGCCCGCGAGCCCGTCCAGAACTCGCGCACGTTGGGCTCGTTCCAGAACTGCCAGTGACGGACCTCGTGCCGGTAACGCTCGATGGCTGCCCGGACGAAGTCCGTCCAGGACCCGGTCCCGGCCGGGGGATCGCTCGTCCGAGGGCCATCCGGGTTGGACGACGCCCACGACGGCGTGTACGCGAGGGTGGCCAGCATCTGTGCGCCGCGCGCAGCCGTGCGGGACACCACCCGGTCCAGCTCCTCCCAGTGGAGCACCCCCTGCTGCGGCTCGATGCGGAACCAGTCGAAGTCGAGCCTGACCCAGCGCATGCCCAGCCCCCGGGTCACGTCGTCGATCATCGGATCGGAAGGGATGTGGACGTTCAGGCCCAGGCGCGCCGGCAGGTCCGCGGCGGGGTTCCGCGACGCGAACTCCGGGCTGCGGAGCAGCGCCTCGCGCATGGTCGCTTCGCTCATGCCGGCGTTCATCTGCCCGTTGTAGCCGGCCAGCCCCTCGGCATCCGCGTCACGCTCGAGGATCTCGCGGTAGGCGTCGCGGATGACGCGCGCGAAGTCGGGCATCGCGCTAGCGCGTCTGGCGGGACCTGACCTTCTTCCGGGTCGGCGCCGGACGGCGGCTGGCCGTCCTCGCCCCTCGGCCCCGGCCGGCCGCGCCCGCGAGACGCGCGGGGTTCTTGGTCGCGTATTCGGGGCTGCGCAGCAGGGACTCGCGCATGGCAGCCTCGCTCATGCCTCCGTTCATCCGTGTGTTGTAGCTCGCCAGACCGCCGGGATCCGGCTCGCGGTCGAGGATGCGGAGATAGGCCATGCGGATGATCCGTGAGAAATCGGGCATCGGGCACCTCCTTCCTGCCCTGCACGGATCAGCCTATCGGTCCCCGCTCGCCTTCCTTGTGATTGCAGTCACGACCGCCAGGAGCTGACGGGGATTGCATGGGCGGCGGTTGGCATGACACATGAAAGACTCGAAACAGCGCACGAGTTCGGAGGACAGACGCGATGCTGACAGATGCGCCCATCGTTCCCTACATACCGGCGGCCGACGTCAGTCGGGCCCGGAAGTTCTACGAAGGCAAGCTGGGGCTGAAGCCCGCCGAGGAGTACGCCGGCGGCGTGATCTACGAGTGTGGCCGCGGCTCCCGGGTCTTCATGTACCCCTCCGGCGGCGCGGGCACGTCGAAGGCCAGTACTGCGTTCTGGGCGGTCGACGACGTCGGGGCCGAAGTCGCTGACCTCAAGGCCAGAGGCGTCGTGTTCGAGGAGTACGACCTGCCGGGGATCAAGACGGTGAACGGAATCGCGACCAGCGGTGGGGCGAAGACGGCCTGGTTCAAGGACAGCGAGGGGAACATCCTCGCCGTGAGCCAGAGGATTCGGCGCTGACCGGGCTCAGCGCTCCCTGAATCGGCCCGGGGTGGCCTCCCCGCTCACCTCGACCTTCCCGTCGAGGGTGCGGATCAGCTTGCTGCCCTTGTACACCTTCACCTTGATCACGTGGTTGCCCGGCTCCCAGAACTGGTGCGACTTGTTCCAGGTCCGCTCGTGGTCCTCTTTCTGGGCCGACTCGAAGGCGGGGCAATCGGATTCCTCGGTGGCGATCGTGTGGTCTTCCCACTCCCACTCGATACGGGGGCAATAGTAGTTCTCGTCGCCGCCATCCTTGATCGAGAGCCGGAAGTGAACGGTCGCGGAGGCGCGCGGGCCGACCCCCAGCATCGCGAACTGGGGGTTGACCTTGAGCTCGACCTTGGGTTTGGCCGACTCCGCCGCCAGGAACAGGACGAGAGCAAGCGAGGTCATGAGCCACAGTAGCGCCGGCAAGGCGTTCGGGTCAAGCCGCTCTAGGGACCGCTACGGATCCGCTCTACGGGCCCGCCGGGTCAAAGGATCTTCACGTAGCGAAGCGTCTCGAGTGCGTAACCGAGGTGCTCGTACACGGCCCGCGCCGGATGGTTCGCCTCGAAGACGGTCAGGGTGAGCTTCCGATAGCCCTGCTCTCGCGCCCAGCCCTCCGCCGCCCGCATCAGGGCGCCTCCGACTCCCTTCCCCTCCCCTTCCTCGATCACGACGAGCATGCCGACGTGACCATGCGGCTCACGGCTGAAGTAGTCCTGGAGCCGCTCCAGGTAGACGAAGCCCAGCCTCTTGCCGTCCGCCGACTCCGCCATCAGCAGGGCCGAGCCGGCGGGAGGCTCTACGAAGAACGCCTCGAGAGTGCGCCTCTCTCCGCTGACGATCTCGCCGGGAGGACGTCCGGCCGGCGGGCCGAAGGCCGCCAGCCGCTCGGCCGCCGCCATCACGAAGGGAGCGTCGCCAGGAAGAGCGCGACGAATGGTGATCATGGGCGATGATACTTGTCGCAGAGGCGCCCTGTTAAACCGTGGTGTCTACGTCCGACCCGGCCGGCTCTCAGCTCGGAAGAGTTGGAGCACCTGCCCGCGCGAGTCTATCCAGTAACTCATTGTAATACGAAGCGTAATACACTATGATGGTCGCGGTGGAGGCAGACATGGCATCCCCCGTGACCCTGCGGCTCGACAAGGAGACCCGGCTGCGTATCGCCCGGATCGCGCGGCGCAGACGGGTCTCCACCTCGCAAGTGATCCGCGAAGCCATCGCAGCACTGGTCGGGCGCGAGGAGTCCGCCGCTTCCCCCTATCAGGTCGTCGCAGACCTGATCGGCGTGGTTCATGGCGGCAACCCGCGGCTCTCCAAGGACATGGGCCGCCAGCTCACGGATTTGCTCAAGCGCCGGCGGATACGCACCTGATCCTGGTGGACGCGGGCCCGCTCATCGCTCTCGTCGACGCCGGCGACCAGCATCACCATCCATGCGTTGCCGTGATCAAGCAGCTGCGAGAGCCGCTCGGCACCGTATGGCCTGCCCTGACCGAGACGATGTATCTGCTGGCCGACCAGCCGAGAGCCCAGGAAGCGATCTGGGAGATGCTGGCTCGAGGCGCTGTTCGGCTCCTCCTGCTCGATTCCGGGGACTCTCCGCGCATCCGTGAGCTCATGCGCAAGTACGCCGATCGGCCCATGGACCTGGCCGACGCCGCCCTCCTGAGGGTCGCCGAACGGGAGGGCATCCGGACGCTCTTCACGGTGGATAGGAAGGACTTCTCTGTCTATAGGCTCCACGGGCGCGTGCGGTTGGCGCTGCTCCCCTGAAACCAGCGATAAGGCTCTTCCACCGGGGGCGGAGGATCCCGCAGTGGCACTACTCGAAGACGAGCAGCGAGACCGCTTGACGCGGGAGCGCGAACTTCACCGTCGACATGCCTCCGGCAACCGCGACTTCCGAGGGCGGCTCGAGCAAGGAGAGCCGGCCCTCGGCTTCGAGCTGCGTGTACTGATCGCGATTGGGCGCCAAGGGCGATCCCATGCGCCTCCACGCCGCGTAGGCGTTGCTGTGGGTCTCGTCGATGCGGTAGTGGCTGAGGCGCATCGCGCCGTCGGTCACCGGCAGCCCCGAGACGTCGAGCGTCACCGCGGCCTCGGGACCCGGCACGTCGTCGTCGTGGTAATGCCACACCATCACCATCCGGCTGAACATGCGGAAGACGTTGAGCACCGGGAGGTCGAGCCCGCTGCTCGCGAGGGCGCGGAAGCCGGGGAAGTACGGCTGGTCCTCGAACTCGAACGCCCAGGTGACCGCGCCCTCGAGGTCGACGCCGTGGCGGTCGGCGAGGTCGTGGGCGAGGGCGAAGCTGGCCGCGGTGTAGCTCGAGTACATCGTGCCGCTGCGGTACGCGAGCTGGGGGCCCTGGCAGGCCGCACAGCCCTCGGGGTCGGACTCGCCGATCACGATGGGCGTCTTCCTCAGCTCGGGATACGAGGCGACGGTGGCGAACCCGGCGTCGATCGTCCGCAGGTGCGTCGCGATCCCCATGCGGACGTGGCCGTCCACGGTGGTCGGGGCGCCCTTCGCGTGGAAGGCGATGAAGTCCAGCGGCGTGCCGGTGCGGGCCGTGGCGTGATTGGTGCCGCGGAGGCTGTGCTCGATGAAGGCGGCCACGCTACCGCTGCCGTAGCGGCCGGCTCGAGTTCCAAATGTTGCGCTTGATGCGCCACGTGCCGTCGCTCTGCTTCTCGTAGATCTTTATCCACGCGCCACTGTCGCCACCCTGCGATGGGGCGCTCGGCCCGAGCGTGTACACCCCACTATCTCCTCGGGAGTTTCAGTAAGCGTTGTGAGCCCAGTGAATGCCACGATCCACGAGCGAAGCGCGACGCTGCCTTCGACTGCCGCGCCGTTCGGCGGAAGGAAGACGGCATCTGCGGTCAACAGGTTAGCCCAGGCGTCCCAGTTCGAGGCAAGGGCTGTGTCAGCATACCGCTCCGTTACCTCACGGATCGCCCGGATGTCTGCATCGGATAGTTCCGCGGACCAGGCCCGACCCGCGAGTAACAGCAGAACTGACACGACGATCGCGCCACGTCGCAGCATGCGCACGCTCCTCGCTTGAAGCACGCGTGTCGCTCTCCTGTCCGCCGCCAACGTCCCTCAAACGAATAAGTGAACAGCTCTGTACAGATAATCATATCCGCATTATCCAGATCTGTTCATCTCGTGGCTCCGAGGGGAAGAGTCGGCGCCACCTCAGCGCGGCGCCGTCCAGTTTCAGACGCTGGCGGCTGCGCTGTCGCCGAGGGGACAGCCAGTGCTGCGCGATCAGCTCGAGCGCGCGAGCCTGAGTATCGCGCTCAACATCGCGGAAGGCGCCGGCCGGCGCTCGCGGCCGGACAAGAACCGGTTCTATGGCATCGCGCGAGGGAGCACGAACGAGTGCGCGGCCATCATCGATCTGCTGCGCGTCCGGGGCTTGGCGAGCGAAGCATCCTGCAACCAGGCGCGGGAGCTGCTCGTGCGCATCGTGCAGATGCTGACGAGGCTGCAGCAGAGGATGGCGGCGTAGCCCGCCAAATAAAAAGCCGCCAGCGCTTTCGCGCTGGCGGCTCGGGTACGGGTCACGGGCACGGGGCCGGCTAACGGAATGACCGGGGCACCTGCACGGGAAAGCCGCTAAACCTCCGCGCCCTCCTTGATGTGCTCCGGTTCCACCACGTAATCGGCCTCGTAGCCGCCGGTATCGAGGCCCGTCGGGGTGTGCTCGATGACCTCCTCCGGGATCTTGATGCGGCGGTAGAACTCCATGCCCGTCCCGGCAGGGATCAGGCGGCCCATGATGACGTTCTCCTTCAGGCCGCGCAGGTAGTCGATCTTGCCGCTGATGGCGGCCTCGGTGAGCACGCGGGTCGTCTCCTGGAACGAAGCGGCCGAGATGAACGAGTCGGTGGAGAGCGACGCCTTGGTGATGCCGAGGAGCAGCGGACGGCCCGAGGCCGGCTTCTTGCCCAGGCCGGTCAGGCGGGTGTTCTCGTTCATGAAGCGGAACTTGTCCACCACCTCGTCGATGAGGAACTCGGTGTCCCCCACCTCCTCGATCTTCACCCACCGCATCATCTGCCGGACGATCACCTCGATGTGCTTGTCGTTGATGTTCACGCCCTGCAGGCGGTAGACCTCCTGGATCTCGTCCACCAGGTAGCGCTGCAGCTCCTTCTCCCCCCGCACCCGCAGGATGTCGTGGGGATCGATGGGGCCGTCCATGAGCGGCTCGCCGGCCTTGACGCGCTCGGCCTCCTGTACGTTGATGTGGGCGCCGCGGGGGAGCTGGTACTCGCGCTGCTCGTTGTCGTCGCCGGTCACGAAGATCTTGCGGTGCTGCTTGGCGACGTCCCCGTACTTGACCACCCCGTCGATCTCGGTGATGACCGCCGGCTCCTTGGGCCGCCGGGCCTCGAACAGCTCGACCACGCGGGGCAGACCGCCGGTGATGTCCTTGGTCTTGGCCGTCTCGCGGGGGATCTTGGCCAGGATGTCCCCGGCCGCGACTTCCGCGGCGTCGTCGACCATGAGGTGGGCGCCCGAGGGCAGCAGGTACTTGCGGGCGGTCTTGCCCTTCTCGTCCTTGATCTCGATCCGCGGCTGCTTCTTCTCGTCGGGCGACTCCATGATGACCGAAGCCGCCATGCCGGTGTTCTCGTCGACCTGCTCGTGGACGGTCTGGCCGTCGATGACGTCCTTGAAGGCGACCTGGCCGCCCTCCTCGGTGAGGATGGTGAACGAGTAGGGGTCCCACTCCACGAGGAGCTGGCCCTGCTTGACCTCCTGGGCGTCCTTGACCTTGAGCTTGGCGCCGTACACCACGGCGTGGCGCTCGCGCTCGCGCCCCTTGGCGTCCTGGATGACGAGCGCCCCCGAGCGGTTCATGACCACCAGGTCGCCCTTCTTGTTCTTGACCGTGGTCACGGTGTGGAACTTCACGATGCCCGCGTTCTTCGCCTCGAGCGTCGTCTGCTCGGTGCGATGGGAGGCGGTGCCGCCGATGTGGAAGGTCCGCATGGTGAGCTGGGTGCCCGGCTCGCCGATGGACTGGGCGGCGATGACACCCACCGCCATCCCCATCTCGACCAGCTTGCCGGTGGCGAGGTCGCGCCCGTAGCAGAGCGCGCACACCCCGCGGTGGCTCTCGCAGGTGAGCACGGAGCGGATACGGACCTTCTCGATGCCGGAGGCCTGCACCTCGTTGGCCGTCTCCTCGGTGATCTCGTCGTTGGCGTGGACGATGACCTGGCCGCCGAACGGGTCCTTGATGTCCTCCAGGCTCACCCCGCCCACGATGCGGTCGCGCAGGGGCTCGATCACCTCGCCCGACTCGATGATGGGCCGGATGTCGATGCCGTCCACGGTGCCGCAGTCGTGCTCCGAGATGATCACGTCCTGGCTGACGTCCACCAGGCGCCGGGTGAGGTAGCCGCTGTCCGCCGTCTTGAGCGCGGTGTCGGCCAGCCCCTTGCGGGCGCCGTGGGTCGAGATGAAGTACTGCAGCACGGTGAGGCCCTCGCGGAAGTTCGAGGTGATGGGGTTCTCGATGATTTCCCCCGAGGGGCGAGCCATGAGGCCGCGCATCCCGGCCAGCTGCCGGATCTGCTGCTTGGAGCCGCGGGCGCCGGAGTCGGCCATGATGTAGATCGGGTTGAACTCGCCGCCCTCCTGGTCCGACTTCTCCATCTCGCGGAACATCGCGTCGGCCACCTTCTCGGTGACGTTCGACCAGATCGCGATGACCTTGTTGTAGCGCTCGCCGTTGGTGATCGCCCCGTCCAGGTACTGCTTCTCCACGTCGATCACGTCCTTCTGCGCACCCGAGACCAGCTTGTCCTTCAGCTCGGGCACGACGAGGTCGTCGATGCCGATGGAGATCCCGGCCTTGGTCGCATAGGTGAAGCCGAGGTCCTTGATCGCGTCCAGCATCTCGACCGTCTTCTCGAGGCCGAAGCGCAGGTAGCCGTACTGGACGAGGGCCTGCAGGCCCTTCTTGCGCAGGAGCCCGTTGACGAAGGGCAGGCCCTTCGGCAGGTGGTCGTTCAGGATGACGCGGCCCACGGTGGTGTTGACGATCTGGTTCTTGACGTTCTGGACCTCGGTGTGGATCACGTCCTGGTCGTCGTACACCGTGGTGAGGTCGACCAGCTCGCCCGAGTACATGAGGCGGATCGGCGTGAGCGTCTCCACCTCGCCGTGGTCGAGGGCGATGAGCACGTCTTCCAGGCTCGCAAACGCCTTGCCCTCTCCCTTGGTGCCCTTCTTCTCCTTGGTGAGGTAGTAGCAGCCGAGCACGATGTCCTGGCTGGGCACCGCGATGGGCTGGCCGTTGGCCGGGGACAGGATGTTGTTCGAGGACAGCATCAGCACGCTGGCCTCGATCTGGGCCTCGGGCGAGAGCGGCACGTGCACGGCCATCTGGTCGCCGTCGAAGTCGGCGTTGAAGGCCGTGCAGACGAGCGGGTGGATCTTGATCGCCTTGCCTTCGACCAGGATCGGCTCGAAAGCCTGGATGCCCAGGCGGTGCAGCGTGGGGGCGCGGTTCAGGAGCACCGGGTGCTCCCGGATGACGTCCTCCAGGAAGTCCCACACCTCGGGCCGCTGCTGCTCCACCATCTCCTTGGCCGCCTTGATGGTGGTGACGAGCCCCTCCTTCTCGAGCTTCGAGTAGATGAACGGCTTGAACAGCTCCAGCGCCATCTTCTTGGGCAGGCCGCACTGGTGCAGCCGCAGCTCGGGGTCGACCACGATCACGGAGCGGCCCGAGTAGTCCACCCGCTTGCCGAGCAGGTTCTGGCGGAAGCGCCCCTGCTTGCCCTTCAGCGTGTCGGACAGGGACTTGAGCGGCCGGTTGTTGGCGCCCCGGAGCACGCGGCCGCGCCGGCCGTTGTCGAACAGCGCGTCCACCGCCTCCTGCAGCATCCGCTTCTCGTTCCTGACGATGACGTCGGGCGCCCGCAGCTCGATGAGCTTCTTCAGCCGGTTGTTGCGGTTGATGACCCGGCGGTACAGGTCGTTCAGGTCGCTGGTGGCGAAGCGGCCGCCGTCGAGGGGGACCAGTGGACGAAGCTCGGGCGGGATGACCGGGATGACGTCCAGGATCATCCACTCCGGGTGGTTGCCGCTCTTGCGGAAGGCCTCTACGACCTTGAGCCGCTTGGCGTGCTTGATCTTCTTCTGGACCGAGTTCTCGGTCCGCATCTTCTCCCGCAGCTCCACCGCGTCCTTCTCCACGTCGACGCGCTTCAGGAGCTCCTTGATGGCCTCCGCCCCCATCGCCGCCCGCAGGCGGGCGTACTTCTCGCGGAGCTGGCGGTAGCGGTCGTCGCTGATCAGCTCCTGCCGCTTGACCTCCGGGCAGTCCCCGGGGTCCACCACGACGTACGACTCGAAGTAGAGGATCCGCTCCAGGTCGCGCAGGCTGATGTCGAGGAGGTGCCCGATGCGGCTGGGCAGCCCCTTGAAGAACCACACGTGGCTGACCGGGCAGGCCAGCTCGATGTGGCCCATCCGCTCCCGGCGGACCTTGGACTGGGTGACCTCGACCCCGCACTTGTCGCAGATCACCCCCCGGTGCTTCATGCGCTTGTACTTGCCGCACAGGCACTCCCAGTCGGTGATCGGGCCGAAGATCTTGGCGCAGAAGAGCCCGTCCCTCTCCGGCTTGAATGTGCGGTAGTTGATCGTCTCCGGCTTCGTGACCTCACCGTGGGACCAGGACCGGATCTTCTCCGGGCTGGCCAGGCGGATCTTGATCGCGTCGAAGTCGATCACGACCCGTCCCAGGTCCACGTTGGGCCGCATGGGCATCATCAAACTCATGGATAAACCTCAGTGCTTCGTCTTAATGAGTTCGACATCCAGACACAGGCTCTGCAGCTCCCGGATGAGGACGTTGAACGACTCGGGCAACCCCGGCGTGAACACGGTGTCGCCCTTGACGATGGCCTCGTAGATCTTCGCCCGCCCGTACACGTCGTCGGACTTGGCGGTCAGCAGCTCCTGGAGGATGTGGGCGGCTCCGTACGCCTCGAGGGCCCATACCTCCATCTCCCCGAACCGCTGGCCGCCGAACTGGGCCTTGCCGCCCAGCGGCTGCTGGGTGATGAGCGAGTAGGGGCCGATCGAGCGGGCGTGGATCTTGTCGTCGACGAGGTGGGAGAGCTTGAGCATGTAGATGTAGCCCACGGTGACCTTCTGCTCGAAGGGCTCGCCCGTCATGCCGTCGATCAGCTCGCTCTTGCCCGCCGCCAGCAGGTTGGGCCGCAGCGGGTTGCGCTCCTGCTCGCGGACGTTGGCCTGCTTCATGTAGGTCTTGATCTCTTCCTCCTTGGCTCCGTCGAACACCGGGGAGGCGAAGTGGAGGCCGAGGACCTTGGCCGTCCACCCCAGGTGCGTCTCCAGGATCTGGCCCACGTTCATGCGCGAGGGCACGCCGAGGGGGTTGAGGACGATCTCCACCGGCGTCCCGTCGGGGAGGTACGGCATGTCCTCGTCGGGCAGGATGCGGGCGATGACGCCCTTGTTGCCGTGGCGGCCGGCCATCTTGTCGCCCACCGACAGCTTGCGCTTCATGGCCACGAACACCTTGACCAGCTTGATCACGCCGGGGGGCAGCTCGTCGCCGCGCTTGAGCCGGCTCTCCTTCTCCGCGAACAGGGCCTTCAGCACCTCGATCTGGCGCTCGGTCTTGTCCACGATCTCGGCCAGCTCGGCCTCGACGTCCTCGTCGTCCTTGCCCTTGACCCTCAGCTTGAGGATGTCGGAGTGGCGCAGCTTGCTGAGGACGTCGCGGGTCAGGTCCTGGCCCTTGCGGACGATCTTGTCGCCGCGGGCGTTGACGAGCTCGGAGGTCGCGACCTTTCCCTCGAGCAGGTCCTCGATCCGCTTGTCGCGCTCGTCCTGGAGGATGCGGATCTCGTCCTTGAGGTTCTTCTCCATCATGAACAGCTCGGCGTCCTCGATCTGCCGGGCCCGCTCGTCCTTCTCCACGCCCTTGCGCGAGAAGATCTTCACGTCGACGACGATGCCCTCGATGCCGGGCGGGCACACCAGCGACGCGTCGCGGACGTCGCCGGCCTTCTCGCCGAAGATCGCCCGCAGCAGCTTCTCCTCCGGCGTGAGCTGGGTCTCGCCCTTGGGGGTGACCTTGCCGACCAGGATGTCGCCCGGCTTCACGCTGGCGCCGATGCGGATGATCCCGCTCTCGTCGAGGTTGTTGAGGAGCGATTCGCTGACGTTCGGGATGTCGCGGGTCACTTCCTCGGGGCCGAGCTTGGTGTCGCGGGCCTCGATCTCGAACTCCTCGATGTGGATCGAGGTGTACATGTCGTCCTTGACCAGGCGCTCGCTGACCAGGATCGCGTCCTCGAAGTTGTAGCCGCGCCAGGGCATGAAGGCCACCAGCACGTTGCGCCCTAGGGCGAGCTCGCCCATGTCGGTGCACGGCCCGTCGGCCAGGATCTGGCCCTTGGCCACGTGCTGGCCGACCTTGACGATGGGCTTCTGGTTG
>QHVM01000072.1 GCA_003223555.1 Acidobacteriota bacterium
AGCGGCCCACGCTCGTGGCGCCCCGCCCTCTCGAAGCGCCGCGGCCGGGGGCCACGATGACGTTCCGGCTGCCCGCGCGGTCCTACAGCGTCACCCAGCTCGCGACCTGAGCGGCGATGCTGCGGCGGCTCCTCCTGGCCGCCGCGGAGACGATCGCCGTCGAGGGCTGTCTTTCTCAGCGAGTGGGGCGCCGGCCCGAAGCAGTGGGGACGAGCTGCAGGGCCGTTGCTCGGTCTGCCCCCGCGAGCGCGCGCAAACCTGCGTCGAAGGAGGCCAGCGTTCCCCGGCGGCGCGAGGCGAGCCCCAGGAGGTAGGCGTCGGTCAACTGTCGATGACCCTGGAGGCGCGGCGCGCAAGGTCCAACAGCCTCGACGAGCCCCACGTCGTCCGGCCAGAACTCGTGCGCAGGGTGGGTCAGGTTACGCGCGAGCAGGCTCAGGGCTTCGATGGGTGCGAGGGCGTCGGTGGAGAAGGCAGGGTTCGAAACGATCCGCACGAATGCCATCTCCGTCAGGGGGCAGGTCGCCCAGCGGGCTGTTCCCCGCGCCGCGAACCAGCGATGTGCGGCCTCGTGATGCTCGTGGGCGGGCCAGAGCAACGCGATGAGCACGTTGACGTCCAGGAGGACCGTGCTCACGGCAGATCGTCGAGGAGCTCGTCCACGGAGGCCACGGTGACCGGCGTCGTCTGCTCCGCCAGTTTGATCAGGGTCAGGCCATGTCGCTCGGTCGTCGGGACCGGACGACTGGCTCCCCGACGGACGAGCTCCGAGACGGCCTGCCCGAGAGTCATCCGCTTCCGCCGGGCTAGCTTCCTAGCCAACGCCACCGCATCGTCTTCGAGGGTGAGTGTTGTTCTCATTATCTAAGCATCATAACACCGGCGTGATGCGTTAGGGTCGAATTGATGCAGAAGTCGCCTGCCCTCCCTAGACCGAGTAACGACCCTACCACCTCAGTATTGTCAGCGAGTGCTTACGGGCGGGTCGCGCAAGGCCGGGTTCTACTAAGGCACCGGCGCGCTCCACTCACTGAACTCGCCCCGGCCGAGTTGCTCCCCGCCGCCCGTATCCGTTCCGGAACGGATTCGAAAAACGTAAGCGAGTGGCTCTCGAAAGTGATCCGACATTATCGGGACCAGTTGCGGACTAGGTGATGCGATGTGCACGAAAGCGGCATCACCTGGTCCCCTGACCGTACAACATTACGCCTCGACGCTGATCTTGATGCTCGCCTCCGGCACGCCGAGAGTGAGCGCAAGCCGGCGCTTTGCCTCCCCGATCGTCAGGGATTGGTCGTCAGCCGGGGCGACCGACCCGTTCGCCCGAATTTGCGTCGCTATTGCCCGGGAGGCAACGAGTGGGTCTCGTTCCGGCTCCGTGGCGGCCAGGGGGACGCGTGCGATCTCGGGATACATGTTGCCCACGCCTCCGCCAGCGTGGCTAGGGCTGCCGTCCTCGTCGATATAAAGCGGGATCCAAAGTCCTCGACCGAGCGGGACGCTGTACTTCGCCTTCTTCCGCGCCATGTAAGCGCGGTCGAAGCGAACGCGCAGCTTGTCCGCTTCGATCCAGTGCACCCGCGCCGCACTCGAGTGACGCAGGTCGTCCACCGAGACGACCACCACAACGTCCACACTCGACAACGTAACCCAGGCCTTATCGTCCTCTCGCCGTGGGAACGCAATCCACTGGTCTTGCGAGGTTCGGATGGAGATACGGTAACTCTCTCCACCCTTCCGGATCGTCCGAATGCTAGCACCGCCCGTGGTCCGCTCCACCGTCCATCCCTGGGCTTGGAGCGTTTCAATAGCGATCTCAAGCAAACGCCTTTTCATGTCTCTCTTCTTTGGATCCTTATAGATATTCGTCATTCGCTCGCCTCCTCTGCATAGTGAATATAGGATCCTTTTCGGGGCTTGTCAAGCGAAATCTAAAGCGATATTGAGGCGAAAAGAGCGATTAGGACGCTTTAGTGCGAGTTGCTCCAGTCCAATCGCCAAAGTTCTTGCCTCCAACTACTGCCTCTTCAGTAGTTTGGCGACACAATACTTGTTCCTGGTTATGGCTCTCGTTCGACGAGTGGAACGTCTGGTACCGTGCGCGCGGCGGCCGGTTCGCCGACGGCCAGCGCAAGGTCGCCCCTCCGCTCCTGGAGGAGGTCTACAACCTCGAAGACGCGCTGCTCGTCGGCGGCTTCCTCAACACGCTGCTGCGCCAGTCCGGCCGCGCGCGCGGGGGGTGCCTGGCCCAGATCGTCAACGTGATCGCCCCCCTGGTGACCAACGAGACCTCGGTCCTGCGCCAGAGCATCCTCGACCTTCTCGCGGAGTCGGAGACGTACCCGATCCGGGCGGAGGGGCTCCGGCCGGATTTCGCCCGAGACGATCGGGTTCCCTACGTCGACGTCGCCGCGACCCTCGACCCGCAGAACGGGCAGCTCTGCCTGCTCGCGCTGAACCGCGACGTGGAATCGGAGCGCGAGCTTCTCGTGGACTTCCGCGATCTCACGCCCACGCGCGTGCTGGCCGCGGAGACGCTGACGGGGACGGACCTCAAGGCCTCGAACACGTTCGAGCGGCCCACGCTCGTGGCGCCCCGCCTCCTCGAAGCGCCGCGGCCGGGGGCCACGATGACGTTCCGGCTGCCCGCGCGGTCCTACAGCGTCACCCAGCTCGCGACCTGAGCGGCGGCCGTCGTTTCAGACGGTTCGGCAGGAACGCCGCAGTATGGTCCCGTTCAGCCGGCGAAGTGGGTACAGTACTTCGGCCCATGAAGCTGCCCGCACGGGACGCTATCATTCCGCCAGACAAGCTGCGCGATTACCTTCTGTCGCCGACGCACCCTGACGGGCGCGCCAAGGCCGAATACCTGGGCAGGCTTGGGTACTTCCAAGACACGTTCCTGCAACTGGAGGTGGATTTCCGCGAGCAAGTCCTGTGTCGGGACGCTCAGCCGGTGCGGGCATCCCTCTACGGGCAGAAGTATGAGATCCTCGGACCGTTGACGGGACCGAACGGCAGCACCGGCTGGGTCCGCACGATATGGATCATCCTCACGGGGGAAACGGCCCCGAGGCTGGTGACGCTCATCCCGGCGGAGAAGCCATGACCCTTGCGCTCTACAAGCGAGTCGTCCTGACGCGCGACCTTCCCAAGGAAGGCCTTCGCGCGGGCGACGTCGCTGTGATCGTCGAGCACTATCCGGCGCGCGCCGACGTTCCCGAGGGCTATGAGCTCGAGGTCTTCGCGGCCACAGGCCAGACGATCGCCGTCGTCTCCGTTCCGGCATCCGCGATCCGCGAAGCGACGGAGCACGAGGTCCTGAGCGTCCGGGGACTGGCGCGGGCCTGAGTCATCACGCCTGCTAGTTTTCGGACTGTCCCTCAACGACCCGTGCTAACCGCGCCCGCCCTCGCATGGCGTCGGCGCAGAGCCTGAGCTAGGCATGAGCTAGGCAGCTTCGCGCGGGTGGACATCCCGTACGATTCGCTCTGCTGACGCCCGCTGAACGGCGTCAAGATCGTAGGCGGCTTGGAGGCTCATCCAAAACTCGGGTGTTGTCCCAAAGTAACGGGCCAGGCGTAGAGCCGTGTCGGCAGTAATACCTCGACGACCGTTGACGATCTCGCTCACTCGCGTCACTGGTGGAGGTTCCGGAAACTCTGGCCTGGCGATTCCGGAAATTCTGGCCAGGTCGGCCCCCTGATTTGATGCCCCGGCTTGGGCCTCGTCAAGGCCGAGGTGCTTGGTACGGATCGAAGGTCCGTCGAGAGTGAGCAGACGTCCACGCTCGAGCACACGATCGACGATGGCCTGAGCCAGGTCCTCGTCGTGAAGGACGCGACCCCAGGCGTTCAGCGACTTGTTGGTGGTGAAGATCATCGAGCGTTTGCGGCGGTGGCGGTCGTTGACCACGTGGAAGAGCATGTTGGCCGCGTCGGTGCCGTAGGTCAGGTAGCCGACTTCATCGACGACGAGGAGAGCGGGGTGAGTGTAGGGCGCGAGCGCTGCCGCCAGGCCTCCGGCGCGAAATGCGGCCGACAGTTCGTCAATCAGCTGGGCAGCGGTCGTGAAGACGGCGTCGAATCCGTTCTGGATCGCTCTGTAGGCGATCGCGATGGCGAGGTGAGTCTTGCCACGGCCTGGCTTGCCGGAGAGGATCAAGCAGCGGCCCTCAGTGATGAAGTCCGACGACAGGGCCGAGCCCAGCAGCGATAGGCGCAGCGTGGACTGGTAGGTGAAGTCGAAGTCGTCGATCGTCTTGAGGAATGGAAAGACTGCGCGTCTGGAGAGCCGCTGCAGGCGCGTCTGCTGCCGCTGAGCGATCTCTTCAGCGACGAGGATGCCCAGGAAATCGCGGTAGGACCACTGCTCCTTCTCTGCCCGCTCCACGAGCTTGGGCCAGATCCTTCGAGCGCTGGCCAGGTGCAGCCGCTTGAGGAGCGCGTCGAGTTCGTCGTCGGCCGGGATCATGACCGTCTTCCCGCGTTCCGCCACGTTGCTGCTCTGCCCGCGAATGAGCAGTGAAGGCGCGCGGGGTCGGCTTGGCGAGCGCGTGCGCTACTGCCCGCGGTCATCACGCCCACGCGCATGAACTGCGCTCCCCCCGTCAGGGCCGGCCTTCGGCCGAGCTTCTTGATGTGCGCCCCCAAGGGGGCGCGGCACGGGCAAGGGGGCTTCGCCCCCTCGCACCCCCGGGTGCGACGCACCAGGATGCTCCAGGAGCGACGATCGCGAGCCAGGACGACCTGTCGGTCCACCCCGTTTGCAGCGCTTACGGACTGGGTCCTCACAGCGACAGCTCCTGCTGAAGCGGTGCGGACGTCTCGCTCGCCGGCGACGACGCCAGATAGTGAGCGATGTACTCAGCTCCGATGGCGTGCTCGGCCAGGCCACGCTCGAAGGCGGCGCGCAGAGTCTCCTTGCCGTGCTGTTGCAGCAGCTCGTGAAGGCGATCGACGTCGCGGATCCACACACGTGGTCGCCGATGCGTGAGCTCGGTCAGGTACTCGAGTGCTTCGCCTCCGACCTCCAGAAGGTGCTCGCGCTGCATGTAGCGCTTGGCGCGCTTGCCAGACGCCGCCGCCACGCGCTGGGCTCGGTGCTCGGGCAGAGTCGACTTGGCTGGGGCACCGAAGAGACGTGGATGCGTGGCTTCAAAGCGTCCCGCTACGATGCGCACCTTGTCGCGGTACAAGTAGAGCGTGCCGGGGATCCCCAGCGAATCAGGCGGCATCGAGTACGTCTGCGTGTCGTAAACGACGGCGCCGGTCGGGCCCACGCTCACCGGGACGCGTAGCGCCAGGTCTGCGGGAGCCACTTTGAGTGGCCGTAGGCGCGGACGTTCCTGCTTCATCCGCTCGTCGGGGATCTCTCCTGTCGCTCGCGACGGCCGCTGCGTATTGATCTCGACGTGCCATTCCTGAAGTTGCCGCAGCAGATCCTCCTGGTCGAGAAAGCGACGTTGCTTGAAGAAGGATCCTTTGACCCACTTGACCAAGTTCTCGACAGATCCCTTTTGTTCCGGACTTCGCGGCCAGCACAGCTCGATTCCCAGCCCGAGGTCAAGCGCGACGCTGCCGAAGGTGGGATTCCACTCAGTCACCACGCCATCGCGGCCCCATCGAAGCGCGATCGTCTTCGGCCGGTCGAACACGGCCAAGAGTGGGATGCCGCCGATGCTCGAGAAATGATCCACCATCGCTCGCACCAGGCTCTCGACCGTTTGGTCCTCGACCAACGACACCTCGGTCCAGCGCGAGTACTTCATCCGCGAGGCAAAGAAGTGGATGCGCCTCTTCGTTCCGTTCATGAAGTTCACGTCGATCTCGCCGAAGTCGTGCTGAGAAAACTCGCCAGGCAGTCCCTCAAAGCGGGTGATCAGACGCATGCGCTTCGGCCGGATCGCATGGACCAGCGCGTATAGCGCGCTCTTGCCACCCGAGTAGCCTTGCAGTCGCGCACGCCGCAGCACCTCGAGCGACATCAGCTCCGGCTGCTTGGCGAGCTGCTCGACGACGAAGCTCCGGAAAGGCTCGGCCTTGGAAGGACGCCCGATCCCTCGCAGCTCCCGCTCGGCTTCGTTGTCGACGTGACTGACCGCGGCTTCAGCCTCGACGCGCTGAACGCTTCGGACGGCGACTCCGGCCAGCTTTGCTACCTCCGGCAGGCTGTGTCCCGCCCGCCGCAGAACCTGGATTTCGTGGCGCTTGAGCAAGTCGATCATCCTTTCCCTCGTCGCTTGGAGCGACGAGTCTGGACCCCGACCTACTCAGGTCAGGGTGGCCAGAATTTCCGGAAAGGACCTGGTCAGAATTTCGGGAACCCGCACTTGCCGAAGTACGCAGCTCCTCCGCCGTCTCCTGACCGGCTATTCCCGCTAGCGCAGGTCCATTCGAGCAGCGACATCCAGCCGTGTGTCTCGGCCCTGATGAAGATCCTCGCCATCGACGACCAAGAGATGGCGGATGCGATCCGCTACTCCCTCATCGAACTGCTCCGAAACGTCTCTCAGCACGCCCGAAGCCGTATCGGAGGCGTGGTGACTGCCACTTACTTTCCGAAGACAGGCCTCGTCGACGTTGCCGTTGCCGACATCGGATGCGGAATTCGCGCAACCCTTCACGAGCGTTACCAAGAGATCAGGGACGACTATAAAGCGGTCAAGTTCGCTATCCAGCCACACGTCTCCGGTACATTTCAGCGCGGCGCATACGAGTCCATGGCTAACAATGCGGGCCTTGGTCTGTTCTTCATCAAGGAGATCGCGACACTCAGTGGCGGAGGCTTCTTTCTCGCGTCGGGTTCAATGCTTGCTGATCTGTGGGGCAATCTTGATGGCTCGCCCGGCAAGAGGTACTTCCTGGCCAAGGCTGGTGGGTGGAGAGGGACGTTTGCGCTACTTCAGCTTCGGCGTGACCGAATCGCGGAGTTCAATGGACTCTTGCAGCGGTGCCGAGAGATTGCCGCGGAGGTCCGAAAGGATCCTACTGAGCTGAAACTCGACTTCATTGAAGCAGTGCCCGAGATCGACGAGCTCCTCTGCATTCGCGTCAAGGACTTTGAGGAGGATGTCGACAAGGCAGCGACGGTACGGGACAGCGTGGTCATCCCCGCCCTTGAGGCGGGACGGCTGGTCGTCCTTGACTTCTCTGGCCTGCGTGCAGCCACACAGTCATTCATTCACGCTCTCATGTACCGAGTTTTCAGGGACGGCCGAAATGTTGAGTTCGTGCTGTCAATCGCGGGTGCCGATGAGGCGAGCCAGGAGGCCATCCGAGCTGTAGCGGCGTACGCCCAAGTGAAGGGCGAGCAGTGATAGAGGGGATGCCTAACAAGCGCTTGAAGCTGACGGCGCCACGGCTGTGCGCCAGGCTGGCGAGGGCGCGCCGCAGCTTTTAAGCGCGGTGTTGGGTGAACTCGAGGCGAGCCTTTGCCCGCGTTAGAAGGCCCTCCCCGCGCTCATCGACCTCGAATAGATCCGTACCTACCTCGCCCACGACTCGAGCTGAGTCTACCTGTGGACGCTACCGACGGCTGACGTGTGGGCGACCGTGACCCCGAAAAGAGCAGCGCCGAGGATCACCGTCCTCCGTTCCGCGCGGCGGGCGCCCAGAACGGCGGCAAGAAGACTTGCTGATCAGATTCCTTAGCCGCGGCCGCAATCTTGTCCAGAGCTGTCCGATGCTCGTGCTACAAGCAGGTATGCAGAACGACATCCTCGCTTCCCTCAGTCGCCTCTCCGACACCGATCTCGTTGCGCGGCTGAAGGGCCTTCTCGCCCGCGAGTGTGACGTGACCACCCAGGTCATAGCGCATCTGGCGGAGCTCGATACCCGCGATGTGTTCCTGCGGGAGGGCTACAGCTCGCTCTTCGTCTACTGCCGGGACGCCTTGGGACTGTCCGAGTGGGAGGCCTACAACCGGATCGAGGTCGCCCGTGCCGCCCGGCGCTTTCCGGTGACCCTCGACATGCTTGCCTCCGGCGCAGTCAACCTCACCACCGTGAGGCTTCTTGCGCCTAACCTGACCCCCGCCAAAAGCCGGAGGTCGAGGAGATCGTCGCCAGGCTGTCGCCGCGGCCGGATGTCCCGACCTCGATTCGCCGGGTTTCGACACCCCGGCCCGAGCCTCCACCGCCGGCGGCGCCGTCACCCGCACCAGCCGAGCCCGCGCAGGACGCGCTCTCAATCGCCCTCCACACCGCACGCTTGCCGGTTCCTCCGACCGCCGTGATGCCGCTTTCGCCGGAGCGCTACAAGCTCCAAACCACGATCGGCGGCGACACGCTCCAGAAGCTCCGGCTGGCCAAGGACATGCTCGGGCACGCCATCCCCTCGGGCGACGACGCCGCAATACTGGACCGGGCCCTCACGGCGCTGCTGTTGGACCTGGCGAAGAAGAAGTTCGCCGATACTCGGAAACCCCGGCCGTCTCGTGCGACGAAAGCGGGGGCGCGCGATCCCTCGGCCCAAGTCAAGCGTGCCGTCTGGCTGCGGGACCTCGGGCGTTGCGCCTTCGTCGGAAGCAGCGGCCATCGGTGCAACGAGCGGCGCTTCGTGGAGTTCCACCATGTCGATCCTCACGCTCTCGGTGGTGAGGCGACCCTTGATCAGATCGAGTTGCGCTGCCGGCGCCACAACGACTACGAAGGACGGCTCTACTTCGGAAAGCGCAGACATGCAAGCGGACTTGTTCTAGAACAAGTTCGCTTGAGTGCCACTCACTCAACCTCATGAGCGAGCGCGGGCGAGGGCGCGCATTCGCGTCTACACCAGCTCCGCGGTGCTGGCCCGCAGCGCGCCGAGAGCCGCGGTCAGCTCCCCCTGCCGCACGCGCCGGACCTCGCATGCTCGCCACAGTTCGGGGAGGCTCTGCCGCTCAGCCGCTTGCCGGGCCGCCTCCAGGTAGCCCGGCAGCTCCAGCGCGCCGCCCCCGAGGGCGAGCAGCGACGGGTTCAGGAGATTGATGACGGTCGCCAGTCCCAGGCCCAGGGCCTCCCCCGCCGCGCGCAGGGCTGCGACCACGGCCGGCTCACCCGCCGCGGCCCGGCCCAGGACCTCCGCGGCGTCGCCCCCCAGCCGGCGCAACAGGCCGGCTCCGGAAGCGAGCTCGTCGAGCGTCGACACGCGCTCGGGGCCGGCGACGGGAATGTAGCCCAGCTCCCCCGCCCAGCCTCGCGCGCCGCGGAAGAGTCGTCCGTCCACCACGAAGGCCGCCCCGATGCCGGTGCCGGCCATGACAACGGCCGCGGTCTCCCCGGCGGGCAGGTCGTGCAGCTCCTCGAGGGCGGCCGCCTCGACGTCGTTGAGGATCCTGGCGGGACAGATCCGCGCCAGCTCCCTCGCCTGCCAGCCGACGAGCCCTGGCAGCACGTCGCTGGCGAGCACGGCCCCGTCGGGGCCGACCAGGCCCGGCACCGCCACTCCGGCCGCCTCGGGCGCCGTTTCCAGTCCCTCCACGAAGCGGGCGAGCACGTCGTCGAGATCGCGGCCGGTGAAGCCGGCCCCGGTCGGAGCGCGCTCGACGATGCGGCGCTCCGGCCACTGCGCCAGGACGAGGAGCTTGGTGCCGCCGACGTCGATCCCGAGCCGCGGACGGGCCATCGTCGATCACCTCCCGGACAGCGTGCCAGTATAGACACCGGGAACGCGGGAAGCCGTTAGAATCACGCCATCCCAGGAGGAAGAGACATGAACGATCGCTGCCGGGAGAAGGTTCCTCTCGCGGCCCTGGCCGTGGTGGCCGCTCTTCTGGCCTCGGTCGGCCGCGCCAGCCCACCGCCCGCGCCGCCCGAGGGCGGCCCGCTGCGCGTCATCGCTTTCGGCGCCCATCCCGACGACTGCGAGCTGGACGAGGGCGGTGTCGCCGCCAAGTTCGCCGCGCTCGGCCACAAGTTCAAGTGCGTGGCCGTCACCAACGGCGACATCGGGCACTCCGTGCTGGCCGGCGGTCCGCTGGCGTTGCGGCGCCGGGCCGAGGCGCAGCGCGCCGCCCGCATCTTCGGGATCGAGACCGAGGTACTCGACAACCACGACGGGGAGCTGATGGTGACGCTGGAGAACCGGCGCAAGATCGCCCGGCTCATCCGTGACTGGCAGGCGGACGTGGTGATCAGCCATCGCCCCAACGACTACCATCCCGACCACCGCTACACCGGGGTGCTGGTCATGGACGCCGCCTACATGGTCCAGGTCCCGTTCTTCACCCCCGAAGTGCCTCCGCTCACCCGCAACCCGGTGTTCCTCTTCTCGGAGGACCGCTTCCAGAAGCCCAACCCGTTCAGCGGCGACATCGTGGTCGGCATCGACGACGTGATCGACAAGAAGCTGGCCATGGTCGAGGCGATGGAGTCGCAGTTCTACGAGGGCGGCTGCTGCGACGTGCCGCCCGGCGGCCTGCCCACCGACGCGCCGGGAAAGGAGGCGCGCCGCCGGCAGGTGCGCGACTTCTTCACCGCGCGGTTCGCGGCCACCGCCGACCGGTTCCGGACGCGCCTGGCCGAGTGGTACGGGCCGGAGCGGGCGCCCGGCATCCGCTACGCGGAGGCCTTCGAGGTGTGCGAGTACGGCCGCCAGCCCACCAAGGACGAGGTCCGCCGGCTGTTCCCGTTCCTGACCCGGCCCTGAACGTAGCGGTTGACTTCGAAGGGCGACTGCCGATAGGCTCCCCGCCGACCGCTCACCGAGCCAGGAGGTCTGCGCATGAATACCCGTAGACTTTTCGTGGCCAGTTGCCTCGCCCTGCTCACCACCTCGATGGTCTTCTCGATCCGGGGCGACATCGTGGACGCCCTCACCCTCGACTTCCACATCACGAAGGAGCAGATGGGGGCGATCCTCAGCCCGGCCTTCTGGGGCTTCACCCTGTCGATCATCATCGGCGGGTCGCTCGTGGACTGGCTCGGGATGCGCAACCTCCTGCTGACCTCGAGCCTGGGCTACGTCGCGGCGGTGCTGGTCATCATCCTCGCGCCGCGCCCGGCCGCGCCGGTGGAGTCGATCTTCGGCAACACGGGCACCACGATCCTCTACGCCGGCATGCTGGCCCTCGGCCTCTGCCAGGGCCTGGTGGAGGCGGTGATCAACCCCCTCATCGCCACCATCTACTCGAACGACAAGACGAGCAAGCTGAACATGCTCCACGCCTGGTGGCCGGGTGGCCTGGTCGTGGGCGGCCTCGTCGCCTTCGCCCTCACCAAGGCGCTCGGCCTGGAGGGGGCGACCGGCGCAGCCGCCACCCACGGCTGGCAGATCAAGCTGGCGGTGGTGATCCTGCCCGCTTTGCTGTTCGGTCTCATGATCCTGGGCCAGAAGTTCCCGGCCACCGAGCGCGTGGCGGCCGGCGTCTCCACGCGCGAGATGTTCGGCGAAGTGCTGCGCCCGATGTTCCTGCTGTGGTTCGCGTGCATGTGGCTGACCGCCTCCACCGAGCTGGGACCCGACCAGTGGGTGGCCTCGGTCATGGGCAACGTGGCCCACATGCAGGGGATCCTGATCCTGGTCTACACGGCCGGCATCATGTTCGTCCTGCGCTTCTTCGCGGGGCCGCTGGCCCACCGGCTCTCTCCGCTGGGCCTGCTGACGATGTGCGCGGTCCTGTCCGCCATCGGCCTCTTCGCCTTGAGCAGCGCGACCTCGCCCGGCCTCGCCTTCGTGGCGGCCACGATCTTCGGCGTGGGCAAGACGTACTTCTGGCCGACGATGCTGGGTGTGACCTCGGAGCGCTTCCCGCGGGGCGGGCCGCTGCTGCTCGCCATCATGGGCGGGGCGGGCATGCTCTCGGTGGCCTTCATCCTGCCCGTCATGGGCGGCTGGTACGACGCGCACGGCGCCGCGGCGGCCTTCCGCTACGTGGCCGTGCTGCCGGTGGTGCTGACCTTCGTCTTCGGCGGGCTGTTCCTCTACTACCGGGCGCGCGGCGGTTACAAGGCGGTGGCGATCGGCGCCGGTCAGCCCAGCGCGTGAAGGAGGATGACATGCGTCCCATCAGCCGCCGGCAGGCGATCTTCGGCACGGGCCTGGCCGGAGCAGGAGCGCTCATGGCGATTGACACAGCGAGAGCGGGGGGGTCTGGGGGGACCGGAGAGTCTCCCCAGCTCGACGAGCGAGCGCCGATTGACTCCGCGCGAGCGAACGACGCGGCGGCGCCCGCCACGGGGCGCGTGGTGACCAAGGGCCGGCTGAAGCAGTCGGTGTCGCGGTGGTGCTACCAGAAGATCGCGCTTTCCGACCTCGCCGCCGCGGTGAAGGACATGGGGCTGACCGCCATCGACCTCCTGAAGGAGGACGAATGGGACGCGCTGAAGCCGTACGGCCTCCTCTGCTCGATGGCCTATGCGACGGGGGGCGGGACGATCGCGGACGGCCTCAACGACCCCAAGAACCACGACGCCATCGTCAAGGGCCTGGAAGCCGGCATCCCCAAGGCGGCCAAGGCCGGCATCCCCAACGTCATCACGTTCTTCGGCAACCGGCGCGGCATGGACCTCCAGCAGGGCCTGGACAACTGCGTCACCGGCTTGAACCGGATCAAGAAGGCGGCCGAGGACGCCGGCGTGACGGTCTGCCTCGAGGTGCTCAACAGCAAGGTCGACCACAAGGACTACCTGGGCGACCGCAGCGCGTACGGCGTCCAGGTCGTCAAGGCGGTCGGCTCGCCGCGGGTGAAGGTGCTCTTCGACATCTACCACATGCAGATCATGGAGGGCGACCTCATCCGCACCATCCGCGACAACCACCAGTGGATCGCCCACTACCATACCGGAGGCGTGCCCGGCCGCCACGAGCTCGACGAGACGCAGGAGGTCAACTGGCGGGCGGTCGCGGCGGCCATCGCCGATACCGGCTTCGCCGGGTACATGGCCCACGAGTTCGTGCCCACCCGCGACCCGCTCACCTCGCTCCGGGAAGCGGTCGCCCTCTGCGACGTCTAGCCCGCGTTCCCGCCGTTCACGGCTCGTAGCCGATCATCCACTCCAGCTCCCGGGGCTGGAAGCGGGAGATCACGTGCTTCATGAGCGCGTCGCGGGCCGTGACCGCGAGCGCTGACTCCACCTGGCCGATGCGTCCGACGAGACGGGAGCGCCTCACGAGCGCGTTGGCCCTCGGGATCCGCTTCGACTCGTAGGCGCGCAGCGCCGAGACGGCGTCGCGGCCGTCCCTCAGGCATCGCGCCAGCACCACGGCATCCTCGATGGCCTGGCAGGCCCCCTGGCCGAGGTTGGGCGTCATGGGGTGCGCGGCGTCGCCGAGCAGCGTCACCCGACCCTCGCCCCACGCTCTCCGGACCGGCCGGTCGTAGATATCGTTGCGCAGGATCGCCGACTCTTCGCTCGCTTCGATGAGCGACTCGACGGGCGCATGCCAGCCGCGGAAGGCCTGGAGCACCTCCGCCTTCTCGCCCGCCGGTGCACGGCTGCCTTCGGCCGCGTTCCGGGTGGCGTACCAGTAGACGCGGTTCCCGCTCATCGGCGCGGCGCCGAAGCGCGCCCCCCGGCCCCAGGACTCGAGCGGTATCAGGCCCGCCGGATCACGATCGACGACGGCCCGCCACACGGTGTAGCCGGCGTACGCGGGCTGGGCGGGGCCGTGGAGCTGCGACCTCACCACCGAGTTCAGCCCGTCGGCGCCGACGAGCACGTCACCCTGAGCGGCGGTGCCGTCCTTGAACCGGACCTCGACCCCGGCGACGTCCGGCCGGAAGCCCGTGCACTCGGCGCCCAGGCGGAGGTGCTGGCGGCCCAGCGCTTCGATCAGCGCATCCAGCAGCTCCGCCCGGTGCAGGATCACGCAGAGGCCGGTCGCCTCGTGCCGAGGCAACTGCGCGGTCGAGGTCACGGCGAGGAGCGCGCCGTTCCACGACCGCAGCTCGATGCGGCGCTGCGGCGGAGCGAGGGATCGGACCCGGTCCGCGACGCCGAGCGGCTCGAGCGAGCGCAGGGCGTTCGCCCACAGCGAGATCCCCGCCCCCACCTCCGCGATCTGGTCCGCCCGCTCGAACACCACGGCATCGAGGCCGGCCCGGCGCAGCGCGATCGCCGCCGCCAGGCCCCCGATGCCGGCGCCGACGACGACGACCCTCGTCCGCCCGTCCATGTCTTGGGGACTCTTCCATGACCGGGACCGGCCGGCAACCTGCAATCGCGGTGTCGCTTTCGCCGGCTTTTGGCGTTACCGTCTTGGGCCATGAAGAAGCTCTTGATCATCGGCGGGATCCTCATGCTGGTCATGGGAGCGATCGGGACGGTGGGGCTCGTGTACGTCGGTTACCGGGTGAAGAACCGCCTCGAAAGAGTGGCTGCCGAAGCGCGGCCCGAGCCGACGCGGCGGGTCGTGAGGGCCGAGGCCGCTCCACAAAGGCCCGACGTCTGCTCGCTGCTGACCCGGGACGAGGCGTCGCAGATCCTCGAGGTGCCGATCGAACGCACCCGGTCCGGCAACGGCGCCGAAAAGGGAACGTGCCAGTACTTCGCCAAGCCTCGGACCCAGCGGGACCAGGCGGCCTCGATCGCCGACGCGCTCAAGGCCATGTCGTCGAGACAGGGCCCCGAGCCGTCGGCGAACCCGAACGAAGCCTACGCCCTGCCGCGCCAGGCGGGAACCGAGGAGATCATGAAGCGGATCGGCGGCCTCGCCGTCGGTCCGGATGCTCCCTACGTGACGGTAACGGTCAACTGGGACGGCGGGCGGAGCTCGATCGCGATGCTGAAGGGTATCGCGACCGGCGAGGCGCCAGGCGTCAAGACCACCGAGGACCTGGTCGGAATCGGCGACGAAGCGATCATGGGCCCGGTCGACTCGATGCTGGCCTTCGTGAAGGGCCCCACCGCGGTCCAGCTGGACCTGCGGCTCGTGCCGCACGGCCGCGACAAGGGCGTCGCGATGGCGCGGAAGATCGCCGGCCGGCTGTAGTCACTCCAGCGGCGAGTTGTAGTTCCCGCTGTTGCGCAGGTCGTGGTGGAACTTCGGCCACTGCAGGGGCGAGCGCCCCTTGACGCGCGCGGGGGCCGGGGTGTCCCAGACGTAGAGCGCCCCTTCACGCGTGCCGACGACCACCTCCAGCAGGCCGTCGCCGTCGACGTCGCCTACCGCCGCCGAGGCGGCCACCCATTGCCCGGTGAACTTCGGCCATCCGTTCGGCTCGCGGCCGAGGGAGTTGAAGGCGTGCACGAGGTACCCGCCGCTGCCGGTGATGACCTCGGGCCGGCCGTCGCCGTCGATGTCGGCGACGGCGGGGTTGATGAAGAACTGGAAATCGTCCATCAGCACCGGGAAGGACGGCAGGAAGTCGCCGCTGCCCGCGTTCCAGGCCGAGAGGTGGTGCTCGTAGGGAAAGCGCCGCCCGTTCAGCAGCTCGGTGAGCGCGGCGCGGAAGCCGGCCGTCCCGGCCGTGTAGTCGAGCCGCCCGTCGCCGTCGATGTCGGCGAAGGCCCCGCTCGTGATGGCGAGGAGCGTCGGCCCGTCCGTGGCCGGGCTGCCGGCGCCGAAGTCGCGCCGGCCGCTCTTGAGCGTCACGAACCGGCGGCCGTTGGCGCGGAAGAGCATGGCCGGTCCGGCCACGGCGGCGATCGCGACCTCGAGCTTGCCGTCACCGTCGACGTCGGCCAGCGCCGGAGCGGACGGCACGCCCTGGCCGACGAGCGGCAGCACGTCCGGTCCCTCCGGGCTGAGCGACCGGACGGCGACCGGCCAACCGCGCCGCAGCGTGCCATTGCTCCGGAAGGCATAGAGCCTTCCGCTGGTGCCGTAGATCTCGTTGGTCCCCACGACGACGTCCAGCGATCCGTTTCCGTCCAGGTCGCCGATCGCCGGTGAGGACACGATACGCGCCCCCTGGGGCTCGGCCACGTTCGGGTCCCGGACGAGGACCGGCCAGCCCTTCACGGGCGTGCCGTCGCCGTGCCAGGCGTAGAGATGCTGGTCCTCGGCGCCGACCACGATGTCCAGCGTCCCGTCGCCGTCGAGGTCTCCCAGGGCCGGCGCGGCCCCGATCCCGCGGTCCACCACGTTGTTCTCGCTGCGGTCTTCCGGCCGCGAGAACGCCGGGTCGGTCGCGACCGGGAAGCCGGCCAGCAGCCTTCCCGAAGCGTCCCATGCGTAGACCTTGCCCTCCAGGTCGGCCGCGATCACCTGCGGCCGGCCGGACCCGTTGACGTCGCCGACGGCGACGGCGGCCATGATCGCTCCGTGCGCGGAGGCCCCCGCCCCCCCCGGACGGTAGGCCGGCGCGCGGAGGTAGTTGTGCGGAGCGCCGGGATCGAGGGTCGTGATGAGGTCGGTGAAGACCGGCCACCCGGCAAGCAGCGTGCCGTCGCCGTGGAAGGCCGCCACCATGCCGTCGGCGGTCGCGACGACGATGTCGGCCACCCCGTCGCCGTCGAGATCGGCCAAGGCCGGCGACGACTCGCCGGAGGCGCCGAGGGCGATCGGGAAGCCGGGATGAAGGTCAGGGTCGTGGTGGAGGTAGATCGAGTGCCGGTCCTCGGCCTTCTGGCCCTCGTCGTCGACGACCCGCACCCGCAGGGTCAGCGTGAAGTCGTTCGGGGCCGAGGCCACGCGGCGCGCGAACGCGGCGAAGCTCCTGATGTTCCAGCTCGCCAGCGTCCCTTCCACCGGCGCGTCGAGACGGCCGGAGGCGCGGATGGTCACGAAGTCCTCGTCCCGTGGCTCGACACCCATCCCGTACTCCACGACGTAGCGGAACGAGCCCGCCCGCCGCGCGGCCACCCGGCCGGAGATCTCCACCGTCGCCGTCTTCACGGGATCGAGGGTCTCGAACCAGCCGGGCCCGCGCAGGTCGGCCTCGGGCGGGATCGTCCCCGGCGCGACGCGATCCACCGCCCGCTTGGCGTTGACGCGCCCGTAACCGTAGTACTGGTCCCAGCCGGGCTGGCTCGGATAGAGCCGCGGCAGATGGTCCGAGCGCGGGTCGAAGACGTCGTCGGCGGCCAGGGTGATGATCTGCTTGACTTCCTCCGCGGTCAGCGGCCATGGCAGGAGGCCGCGTTCGAACAGCTCCCGCCCCCGGGAGACGACGAGCGCGGCCACTCCCCCGCCGATGCCGGTGGCTCCCGACGAGCAGCTGTCGCTCGGGACCGCGAGGTCGATGCGCGGCCCGTAGTTGGCGCAGCCGGAGTGCTGCTCGAACGTCGTGGTCAGCGGGGCCAGGCGGGACTCGATGGGCGACACGAACGAGTCGGGGACGATGGCCTTCACGGAGATCGCCGGGTCGTAGCTGCTCGGGAAGTTGTGGTGGAAGCTGTTCTCGTCGGCGGCCGACGCGATGAAGACCACACCCTTGCGGTGGGCGTACTCCACCGCCGCCCGCGCGAAGCTCGAGTTGTCGACCGAGCCGATGGCCGCCGCCACCACCTGCGCGCCCGCGTCGGCGGCGAAGAGCACCCCCTGCGCGAAGTGGTTGATGTCGACCACGAAGCTGTCGCCGATCCGCACCGGCAGCAGCGACGCGTGCGGCGCGACGCCGATGCCGCCGATGCCGTTGTTCCCCTCCGCCACCGCTTCCTTGGCCCGGCCGGTGCCGTGGTTGAAGAAGGTGTCGTCGAAGGGATCGTTGTCCTGCTCGAAGAAGTCCCAGCCGCAGATGTCGTCGACGTACCCGTTGCCGTCGTCGTCGACCCCGTCGCTGGCGAGCGCGATGAGGTCGCCGGGGTCGAGAATGCCGTTGCCGTTGACGTCGTAGAACCGGCGGTCGGCAGCGTAGTCCTGGATGTTGAAGACGCCGTCGCCGTTGAGGTCGTAGACGCCCGGCGTCGAATGGCCGCTCCCGTCCTGCGGCTCGGGCAGCTCGCCGCGGTTCAGGTGGAACTGGTTGACCAGGTCGCGCTCGTGCCAGCGGATGCCCGAGTCGAGGACGGCCACGATGACGTCGGGGCGGCCGGTGGTCACCTTCCAGGCCAGGTCGGCGCTGATGCCGCTGGCCTGCCGGGTGAGGTGGACGCCGCGCGGCGTGAAGCTGTAGAGGTTCCACTGCTCGTCGTAGAACGAATCGCCGCCCTCGCCCGTCTCCCAGCGGTCGTAGGAGGGATCGTCGGGCGGCGTGTCGGGAAAGGAGCTCCGGCCCGCCCAGCCGACGAGCAGCGACAGGGCGGCCGTGACGACGGACGAGACGATGAGGGCGCGGCGCAGCATCTTCAATGCTTTCCTCTGGCTTCCGGGCGCGAGTGGCGGAGGGAGACCGGGCGACAGTACTGCGGCGGGTCAGCCGATGTCAACGGCCTCGTTGGGCGCCGAAGGATTCACCGTTCGTACGATTCGCGGCGCGCGGCCTCCGAGAGCGGTATCAGGTACTGCATCGGATCCGCGAGCACCCTCTCCCGCACGTCCGAGAGGGAGCGGCCCCCTGCGTAGCTGACCGCGGAGCGCAGGTGGCCGCGGATGCGATGGAGGGTATCGAGCACCGTTCCCTTGTACGGGATCTGGACTTCCTGTCCCTCCGCAGGCACGTCGAGGGCCGCGTCGCGGATGTCCGGGCTTTCCGCGTCGTAGAGGGCCTCCAACACCGCCTGCGGCGAGGTCATCCCGCGGTAGATCTTTCGCTTCTCCCCCGTGCCGGGGTCCTCGATCACGTCGCCGGGCGCCTCGTCGGTGCCGGAGAGCATGCTGCCGAGCATCACCGAGGAGGCGCCGCAGACGAGGGCCAGGAACAGGTCCTTGTCGTCCTTGACGCCGCCGTCGGCGATGATGGGCACCGACTCCTCGACCGCGCACCAGACCTCGCGGAGCGCCTGGAGCTGGGGCACGCCCGCCGCCGTTTCCAGGCGCGTGCGGCAGCCCCGGCCCGGACCGATGCCGACCTTCATGCCGTCCGCGCCCAGGTCCCGCAGGAAGGCCGCGCCCTCCGCCGTGCCCACGTTGCCGCACACGAGCTCCACCGACCCCAGGCGCGCGCGGACGCCCTCCACGGCCTGGCGCATGACGTCGGAATGCCCGTGCGCGATGTCGATTACGAGCGTGTCCACTCCCGCGCGCACCAGCTCCGCCGCGCGCTCCAGGAAGTCGCCGCGGGCGCCGATGGCTGCGCCCACCAGGAGCCGGCCCTTGGCGTCCTTGCTGGAGGAAGGACGGCTCCGGGCCAGGATGGCGTCACGCTTGGTGATGAGCCCGTGGACGCGCCGCTCCCGATCGATGAGCGGTAGCTTCTCGACACGATTCTCGAAGAGGAGCTGTTCCGCCTCGTCCGGACCGATGTCGGGAGGGGCAGTCACGAGCTCGTCCACCGGCGTCATGAATTCGTCCACCCGGTGGCCCTCCCGATCCTCTCGCCACGGCATGTCGCGGTTGGAGAGCAATCCGGCCAGGACGTTGCTCCCGCGGGTCTCCTCGATGAGGATGCCCGTGATCTTGTGCTTCCGCGTGAACTCCCGCGCCTCGCGGATGGTGGCGTCGCGGGGGAGGCTGAGCGGCCGCTCGACCGTCTGGCCGTGGGTCCTCTTCACCTCCTGCACCGCTCGAGCCTGGGCGTCGATGGAGAGCGCCCGATGGATGAACCCGATGCCGCCTTCGAGCGCCATGGCTTTGGCCATGGTCGCGCCCGTGACGCTGTCCATGTTGGCGGAGACGATCGGCAGCTCCAGAGAGAGGTGGCGCGACAGGCGCGTCCGCAGGGAGACCTCGCGGCGGGACGTGACGACCCCCCGCTGCGGCCGAAAGAGGAAGTCATCGTAGGTCTTGCCGACGAGCCCCGCCTCGAGTGACCTGCTCACCGCGCTCCTCGGGGGACGGGCAAGGACGCGTCACTCCGGAACCTCCCTTCCGCGTCGGCGACGTCCGGACGAGGGCTCGGATGCCCGCCGTGCTTCTCCATCCACTCATCCCGATCGCTGGAAGTATCGGTCGCGGGCGCGCTCGGCGGTGAGCTCTGCGGCTCCCGGATCGTTCGATCGTCTTGCCGGTTCTTCTTCCCTGATCTCATTGGAGCCTCCTGCTCGAACCAGCGTAGCGCGCGGGGTTCCCGGCGGCACGGGGGTTCAACCGAAAAGCTGGAACACCGCTTGCAGTGGGGGATCTCATGGCGGAGCAGGCGACGGGCGCGCCGGTTCAGGCGGTGACCGGGCCAAGCGAGGCCGACACGCTGGAGCGCGGCGACATCCATTTCTTCTATCGGCCGCGGGTGGGAGAGAACGACCCCCAGGGCCTCGAGGACGTCCAGCGGTTCTTCGTGATCCTCAAACCGGAGGGACGGCCGCGCTACCGGCTCGCCACGATCGGCCGCAAACGGCTGCCCGAGCCGGACGACCCGGGACAACGCCGGTTCTGGGGGTTCGTCACGATGGTGCGCGAAGGTCCGCTCGCGATACACCGGGTGCTCGACGAGAAGACGTATCAGACCCGCACGCGCGGCGAGCGCTGGCAGCCGGCCTCCCGCCCGGCGGGAGAGGGCACCTACCGCATCGCTCGCCATGGCGATCACACGCACCTGGCGTACGAGCTGGAGTTCCCGCGTCAGCCGGGCGAGATCCAGCACGATCTGGGCATCCGGCGTCGTGCGACGCACATCATCACGATCAAGAACCCGGAAGCCGGCTCACCCCCGTGGGCCGGCCTGCGCGAAGAGGACCAGCCGCGCCTGCCCCGTCGTCTCCAGGAGAAGTTCCGGGGCCGCCGCTACGCGCCGTTGGACCCGCCCGACTTCCTCGACTACGAGGGGACCGAGTTCATCCTGATCGCCGTCTCCGAGGACGGCGACGAGGAGCGGCGGATCAATCTCGACGCGGAGTTGAGCGAAGGTCAGCCGCGATAGCCGCCCACCCGCGGATCAGGCCCGGACGCTGGCCGCGGGGATCCTCGTCAGCAGGTCCTGGAACTCGCGCGGGCTCTCGGCGCCGATCGTGAAGCAGTCGAGCACGTCCTGGGCCAGCGCGAACTGGAGCGCCTCGTCGATGCGGTCGCGCAGCCGGCCCTCCCCGAGGATCTTCATGCCGATGACCCCCTTGCCCTTCTCCTTCATCCGGGCCAGAACGGAGACGATGGTGGACGGGCTGCCGTCCATGATGACGCCCGCGGGGTTGAGGCGCGCCAGGTCGACGTCGACCCAGTCGCTCTCGGCCGCGACCTTCATCGCGCCCAGGTCGTGGCACGAGACGCCGTGGGCGCGCACGACGCCCTTCTCCTTGGCCTCGGCGAGCACGGCCATCGCCCCCGCCTTCTGCTGCGGCCAGTCGGAGCTGAGCATGCAGTGGAGGAGCACGATGTCGAGGTAGTCGGTGCCGATCTCGCGCCGGAAGCGGTCGAGGTCGTCGCGCATCTCGGCCTCGGTGCTGGCGTGGGTCTTCGACATGATGACGACCTTGTCGCGCGGCACCGTCTTCAGGGCCAGCTTCGCGTGGGGGTGGCTGCCGTACTGGTCGGCCAGGTCCCAGAAGTGGACGCCGTTCGCCACCCCGGCCACCAGCAGGTCGGCCAGCCCCTGGTCGCCGAGGCCCCGGATCTGGTTCGAGCTCTTGCCGACGCCGTGGGTGCCCGTGCCCTGGGCGAGGCGGGAGACCTTGAGGCCGGTCCGGCCCAGGGTGACCACGTCCTGGGCATGCTTCTTCTTGTCGGCCGCGTACAGGTGGTAGGGGAAGCGCCCGAGGCCGAAGAGCGTCCCCGCCGCGACCGTGCCGTGCTGGATGAATTCGCGCCGCTTCATTGCACCCTCCGCCGATCGGGCGCCCCGTCCTGGTCGGGGGACGCCGCCTCAGCGCAGTCTAACTCCAGACGAGCGCTTTCGGGCCCTCCGTGTTCCTGGACGCGCCCGCCCGCCGCCGGGCTTGCGGCCGACCACGTCCAGCACCGCCGGCGCGATCATGACCGAGGCCGGCCGGCGTCCGGCCGCCAGCCACGAGCGTCGCAGGCGGGCGGTGCTCTCCACGGTCAAGGGCGCGCACTGCGCATAGCGGTCCGCCACGCTGAGGAAGTAGGTCGTGACCCATCGCCAGACCGGGCTGCCGGGCCCACCGACCTTCACCGTCGGCACCACTTCCACGACCTTCAGGCCGACCCGCCGATACATCTCGGGCAGCCGGCTGCCCACGCTGGCATCCGCGCCCTGGGAGGCGAAGAACGCGTGGTCGGCGGCCAGGAAGTCCGCCCACTCCGGCGGCCGGGGAACGAGGGCCCACGTCTCGCGGTGATAGTCCTCGATGGCCAGGAGGCCCCCGGACTTCAGCGTCGCGACCAGCTTCCTCAGGTGCGCTACCGGGTCGGGCAGGAACAGGAAGACCCAGCGGGCGAAGACGAGGTCGTACTCGGCCCGGGGCAGCCGCGCCGCGAGCAGATCGCTCTCCCAGAACCGTCCCCGCCCGAGGCCGTCGCGGGCGCAGAGCGCGCGCAGGCGCGCGGCAAAGGCCGCCGAGCGCTCGACGGCGTCGATGGGGCCGCGCACGCGGCGCCGCAGCGCCAGGTGCAGCGAGCCCTGGCCGGGCCCGACTTCCAGGACCTTCCAGCCCGGCCGTACGCCGAGGCGGTCGAAGAGCGCTTCGGCCGTGGGGTCCCACAGCCGGGCCTGCGCCCTCAGGCGCTCGGCCTCGCGGAGCGAGTCGCCGAGCAGGTAGCGGTAGCTCAGTGCAGCGCCGCCCTCTTCACGACGCCGCCCTCCACGTCGGCCAGCGCGTGCGAGATGCCGGCGCCGATGAAGAAGCGGCCGAAGACGGCGGTGAGCACGCGGTCGGGCGTCACGTCGGGATAGCGGACGAGGGCCAGGGCCGCGGCCAGCCACCCGATCGCGAGCGCGCTGCGGATGGCGAAAGCGCGGCCGATCTGCCGGTAGCCGAGGGCGATGAAGGGCAGGTTGACGAGGGGCAGCCAGATCGCCAGCGGCAGCCGGGTCACCTTGGCGAGCAGCATCGAGATGCCCGTCACTCCCCCGTCGATGAAGCTGCTGGACAGCAGGAAGCCCTTCAGCCCCATGCCGGCCGAGAGGATGCCGAGCACGATCAGGCCGGCGTTCAATATCTCCCGCAGCACCCGCGCCATGCGAGACGTCTTAATCTCACACTGGCGGCGTGCGCGTCTTCAGTGGGGACCTGCGGTCATGCCCACGGGATCGAGCCCGCGCCGATCTGGTCTCAGCGCCGCACCTCTTCCTGCACGACCGACCACGTCGTGCGCAGCGGATCGGCCAGCTCGGCCAGGTGCTCCGTCGCGAGCCTGCCTTCGGCGGTCGCCCAGGCCGCCTCCATGCTCGTCCAATCGTCCCAGTAGAGCTCGATCACCGCGTCCCATCCGGGATGCTTCCGGTTGGGATCGGACGCCACGTGGTTCTGTACATATCGGCGCAGGCCGGGCAGCCGTTCGGCCAGAGCGCCGTGGTCTTCCCGCAGGATCTGGCGAAACCGCTCCCCGGACAGATCCGGGCGCCGGTAGAGGACGACCATGAACTTCACCACGAGACCGGGCCCGGCACCCGAATCATCATGCGTCGGGCTCCCACAGGCGCCGGCGGAAG
>QHVM01000073.1 GCA_003223555.1 Acidobacteriota bacterium
CTTTGCTCACGGAGCCGACGCTGCGGGCCTGGAGCGTGCCGTGGGAGGTCATGGCCAACGATGCCGACGTGCCGAGGATAGGCGCCGCGTTTCGGCGCGCGCGGGAGCTGGAGCAGCCGGTGGCGGTCCTGATCGCGGGGGAGACGTCGTGAGTCTGACGAAGGAAGAGGTGCTGCGGCCGCTCGCCCGCCGGCGCGGCGACGCGGTCGTCGTGACGACGATGGCCGCGGTCCGCCCCTGGGGGCAGCTCTCGAGCAGCGCGCTCGACTTCGCCTCCGCCGACAGCGCAATGGGGCACGCGGCCGACTTCGCCCTCGGCCTCGCGCTCGCGCAGCCGCACCGGAAGGTGATCTGCCTCAACGGCGACGGCTCGATGCTGATGAGTCTGGGGACGCTGGTGACGATCGTGGCCTCCGGCGCCACGAACCTCGTGCTCTTCGTGCTCCAGAACGAGAGGTACGAGCTGACCGGCAACCAGCTGGTGCCCGGCGCCGGGCAGGTCGACTTCGCCGGGCTGGCCCGCGCGGCCGGCTTCCCGCATGTCCACAGCTTCCAGGAGGCCGCCGCCTACGAAGGGGCCCTGCCGGCGATCCTCGAGAGCGCCGGTCCGGTGTGCGTCGCGCTCAAGGTCGAGACGGGGACGTCGGGGCCGCTCGACCGCGGCCCCGCCGAGCCCGAAGCCTACCTGCGTCCCTCCCTCGCCGAGTCTGCGCACGCGCTCCGGCGAGCCCTGGCTGGCCGTGGATCGCATTGACAGGAGGTTGCTCATGGTCGCAGCCATTCTTGCGGGACTGCTGCTCGCTGCCGCGGCCGCGTCGGCAGCGGATGAGGCCTCCAGACCCACGTGGGTGTCGCTCTCGGGCACCGGCCTGCTCTCGCTTCCCGACACGTCCACGCTCGAGCGGGGGCGCTACAACCTCGCCTTCACCTTCGACAACCAGGACCGCGACCCCCTGAAGCTGGACGTCCTCGACCTCTCCGCGGCCTGGGTCGCCGGCCTCGGACCGCGGTTGGAGACCTACGGCCACGCCGTCCTCAGCCGCGCGGTGGCCGTCTCGCCCCGGACGACGCTCTTTCCTTCTCCCATCGACCTCGTCGTCCCCGAGGGTCAGCCGGTGCCGCAGCGTCCCTACTACCCCCTCTATACGCCGTTCCCGTACGTGAACCGCACCGGAAAGAGCCAGCTCGGCCTGTTCCAGCCTGGCGACGCGGTCGCCGGCCTCAAGGAGGCGCTGCGCGAGCCGTCGGGCGCGCGCCCGGGCTTGGCGGCCAGCGCCGAGCTGAAGGTCCCGCTGGCGTGGGGTCTGGCGGACCTGCAATCCGGCTCCGGGACGGGGACGGTCGACGAGCGCGTACGGCTCACGGCCGAGTGGAGGAGCGGCGGCCGCTCGGTCGTCGTCTCGACGGCCTACACGCACCGGGGACGCGCTCCCTGGGGCGATCGCCTGATCGTCTTCGATCCTTCCGGGCCTGCGGCGGTCACGGACCTGCCGCTCAGGCTCGCCAACGACCTGGGCCTGGGGATCGGCGCTCGCCAGCGGCTCGGCTCGAGAGTGGCCGCGGTCGCGGAGGTGACGAAGGTCGTGGAGGTGGGAGGCCACACGCGGGCGTATCGAGAGCCGGGGCCGCTGGACATCGCCGCCGGCGCCCAGCTTCGATGGCGAGGAGCGGCGGTGACCGCCGGCCTGCGCTACCACGCCAACTCCGTTCCGGGGATGATACAGTACCCATCGCCGCTCGGCGGCCTGGCCGACCTTAGCCGGGTCGCGGACGACGACCTGGCGCCCTACCTGCGCGCGATCGGCGCGTCGGGCGCCCTGCCCTTCCTGCGGCATCGCGGGCAGACCGCGCTCGCCCTTCCGGCCGCCGGCCCTCCTCTGCCCTCGGAGGCGCGCATCCTGCCCGCCGATTTCACGGTCACGGCCCACGACCAGCTCGCCTACGTCCTCGTTTGCGGCTGGACGTTCGGCAAGCCGGCCAAGCGCTAGGCGGCGCGTTCGGAGGGTGGCTCGGGCTCCGAGCCCTGGCCCGCTTCCAGGATGGCCCGCCGCGTGTCGGTGAGGACGAGCAGCGCGCCCCCGCTTACGAACAGGGCGATGAGCGACAGGAGCGCCTGGCGATAGGAATTGGTCGCGCTCACCACCACGCCGAAGATGAACGGACCGACCCACGACGTGCCGCTGTTGGCGATCTCGTAGAGGGCGAAGAAGGCGGCCTCGCGGCGGCGGGGGATCATGCACGAGAAGAGGGACCGGGACAGCGCCTGGGACCCGCCCAGGACGAGCGCGATGACGACCGCCATGCCCCACGCCTGGGCCTGGGTCTGGAGCAGGCGATAAGCGTAGACGACCACCCCCGACCAGATGACGAGCGAGAGCACGAGCGCCTTCTTGGCCCCCATGACGGCCGCGATGCGCTCGAAGACGAGCGCTCCGGCGAAGGCGACGAACTGGACCATCAGGAACAGGCCCAGGACGAACGCCTGGTTCACCTCCAGGCCGCGGGCCACGAACAGCTCCTGGGACAGGAACACGGAGGACATCGCGATGACGGTCTGGATGCCGTCGTTGTAGAGGAGGTACGCCACGAGGAAGCTCCGGGTGCGGCGCAGCCGGCCCAGCTCGCGAAGCGTCGCCTTCAGCTCCGAGACGCCCAGGCTCAGGTAGCTGCGGCCGGCCGGAAGCTGCCGGGCCGGCCTCCGCGTCGCCAGCCGGCGGAACGTGATCACCGAGAAGCCGCCCCACCAGAGGCCGCCCGAGAGCAGCGACACGCGCACCGCCAGGTCCATGGTCAGGCCGAGGTCCTTGGCGAAGCGCATGAAGACGAGGTTGGCCGCCAGGAGCAGGCCCCCGCCCAGGTAACCGAACGCGAAGCCTCGGCTCGAGACCCGGTCCCGCTGGTCCGCGGAGGCGATCTCGGGCAGGAACGCGTTGTAGAGGACGTCCGTGCCGCCGAAGCTGAGGTTGGCGGCGATGAAGAGCAGCCCTCCCCACCGGAAGTCCAGCCCCGCCCCCACGAAAAACAGGAGGCAGGTGGCCCCGGCGCCGACGACGCAGGTGAGGGCCAGCAGGCGCTTCTTGAGGCTGGAGTAGTCGGCGATGGCGCCGAGGACCGGGAGCAGGAACAACTGCAGGAACACGGAAATCGAGACGCAGTAGGGGAAGAACGACTTGGCGGTGATGAAGGCGATGGGAGCGAAGACGCGTCCGTTCTCGCCGACCGCGCGCTGGGCCAGCGGGGTCAAGTACGGGCCGAGCAGCACCGTGGCCACGGTGGTGATGAAGCCGTGGAAGGCCCAGGCGTACATCATCCAGCCGAAGATCTCGCGCCGGTCGTCGATGGGCGGGCCGGGCGGGGCGCCTTCGCCCTGAGGTGACGTCATGGCCTGCTCCGCTACGAGTGGCGGTGCCGGTCGGGAAGGCCGAAGCGCTCGGCCGTGGCGCCCTCGAAGTCGAACTCGATCACCACGGCGGGACTCCTCCCCACCACCCATGCGTCATGCCCGGGCTCGATGAGCACCGCCTGGGGAGCGACGATGTCGAAGCGGCAGCCATCCGGGTACTCCCCGCGGACGTGGCCGCGGGCCAGGAACCCCACGTGAGCGTGCATGCACAGCGCCGTGCCCACCCGCGGCTTCATGTTCCTGGACCACCGGAACCCCGGCGGGTAGACGGCGCGCTTGACGCGGCCGCTCCCGGCGCGGAAGACGTCCAGGCGCACGCCCGCGACCTCCTGGTGCGTGACGCCCTTGATGACGATGGGCCCGAGCAGCCGGTCCTTCGCGGGAACGGCCGCTCTCTTTCGCCGTCGGGAGATGCGCTTCTTCATCAATACACCGTCCTTTTCTGGGCCTTCTGCTTCGTGGCCAGGCTGAACTTGGCCTCGACCGCCGCGCCGTCCGCGATGCGCGCCGCCAGGTACTCGCCCACCGCCGGCCCGTGCTTGAAGCCGTGGCCCGACCCGCCGCCGGCCAGCCAGACGTCGTCGAAGTCGGGGTGGCGATCGATCAGGAAGTCCCCGTTCGAGGTGTTCTCGTACTGGCAGACCTCGCTCGCGACGAGCGGCGCGTCCTGGAGGGCGGGGAAGCGGCGAGAGACGAACTCCCGGACGCGCGCCAGGCCCTCGGCGGTCACCACCCGCTCGCCCGCGTCGGGATCGAACGGCGGCCCGTGGCGGTCGGGGGCGACCTTGAAGCCCTTGCTCTCGATGTCGGGCAGGCCGTAGATCTCCTCGCCGAAGTCCGCCCAGACCGGCATCGCGGGCGGCGCGAAGCGCGCGTCACCCGGCGGCGGGCCGAAGTAGAAGACCTCCTGCCGGGTGGGGAAGATCCGCTCGCCGAGAAGGTCGGGGAAGACCTTGGGCAGCCAGGGGCCGCAGGCGAAGACGAAGGCGCCCGCGCTGACCGTGCCCCCGTTGCCGGTCGAGACCGACCCGAGGCGTCCCTGGCCGCGCGGAGGCGCGACCGCGGCCGTCCGCACCTCGACCCCTTCCCGGACCGCCCGCCGAGCGACCGCCTGCACGGCCCGCCGGGCCAGGAGCGCGCCGCTCCCGGGCTCGTGGATGGCCCAGGTGACGGGGCCGAAGGCGATCTGCGGCCAGCGCGACTCGAGCTCGGCGCGTCCGAGCCTCTCGTGGCGGATGCCGAGGCGCTGCAGCGTCGCCAGCGTGTCGAGGGTGAGGCGGTCCTCGCCGCGCGCCATCCAGAGGACTCCCGTCTCGTGGAAGAGCTTCTCGCCGCTCGCCTCGGCCAGCTCCTTCCACAGGGCGAGCGAGCGCTGTGACCACCGGGTGTAGAGCTCGTCCGCGCCGTAGCCCATGCGGATGACGCGCGTCTCGCCACCCGAGCTGGCCCGGCTGCTGGCCGAGCCGTAGGCGTCGGCGAGGAGGACGCGGCGCCCGGCGCGGCGCAGGTGCCAGGCGGTCCAGGCCCCGAAGGCGCCCGCGCCGATCACCGCCACGTCGTAGCCGCGCGCGGAGGCTCCGGCCGGCGCCGGGCGCGTGAGCGCGGGCGCCAGCCCCGCCGCCACGGCACCCGCCCCCGCGGTCCTGATGAACTGGCGCCGGCCGGTCCTCATCGCTTCTCCTCCTGCTCGATGAACCAGTCCACGTGGCGCTCGAGGGTCGTCATCGGCATCGCGCCGCTGCCGAGCACCGCCTCGTGGAATCGCCTGACGTCGAAGCGCGATCCGAGCGCGGAGCGGGCCTTCTCGCGCAGCCGGTAGATCTCGAGCGCGCCCATCTTGTAGGCCAGGGCCTGGCCGGGGATGTCGCACGAATAGCGCAGCGATTCGGTGGCGATCTGGGTGTCGGTCTCCATGAGGTTCTCGCGCATGAAGTCGATCGCCTTCGCCCGCGGCCAGCCGAGCGCGTTCATCCCGGTGTCGACCACCAGCCGCACGGTGACGAACATCTCCATCCCCAGCCGGCCGTAGAGGTCGTACGGGTCGGCATACATCCCCATCTCGCCGGCCAGGCCGGAAGCGTACTCGCCCCAACCCTCCGTGTACGCGGTATCGAAGGTCTCGCGGCGGAAGGGCGGGATCGCCTCGTTCTCGCTGGCGAGGTTGATCTGGAAGTGGTGTCCGGGCACCAGCTCGTGATAGACGAGGGCGGCCGCGTTCAGCAGCGAGCGGTCGGAGAGTCGGGAGCCGTTGAAGTAGTAGGTGCCGACGGGATCGGCGGCGGTCGGGGGGTTGTAATAGCCGAAGGTCTGGCCCGGCTCGAGCTGGGGCTCGAGCCGCTTCACGCCATAGGGGGCCCGGGGCCGGCGCAGGAAGAACGCGTCCACCTTCGGCTCGATCCGCCGCACGTGCCCCATGAGCCTCTCGCCGATCTCCTCCGGGGTTCGGGGAAAGAAGCGCGGGTCCTGCTTCAGGCGCTGCTTGAACTCCGCCTTCGTGCCCGTGAAGCCGAGGCCGTCGCGGACCTTCTTCATCTCGGCGTCGATGAGCGCCACCCGCTCCAACCCGATGCGGTGGACCTGGGCCGGGGTCACCTCCATCGTCGTGTGCCAGCCGACGAGCCACGCGTAGTATTCGGGGCCGCCGGGATACTGGCCGAGCCCCACCGCTTCGGGGGCCAGCCGGCGGTACTCGCCGCCGAGCCAGTCGACGAGAGACCGGACCGCCGGGTCCACCTCCGACTCGATGACGCTTCCGACCCGTTCCCGGAACGCCTTCGCGGCTTCCGCCGACAGCGCGCCCAGGCGCTCGGGCGCCACCGCGTACGGGCTCGTGCGAGCGTCTCCGACGAGTGTGCCCAGGAATGGCAGGACGACGTCCAGCTCGTCGCGAGGAATGCGGATGCCCCGGCCGGCCTGGCCTTCGAGCTGGGCGCGGAGAGCGCCGAAGAACGCCGATAGCTGGCGGAGCAGCGCCCGGTAGCGCTCGGCGGCGGCCTCGTCCCGGATCGCGAACGTGGTGAAGGCGCGGTTGACGAAGGCGATCGGCGAGGCGTATGGCGTCACGCCGAAGCCGAGCCAGTGGAAGCGGGGACCGTCGACCAACGCGCCGAGCTGCCGGCGCAGGATGTCCAGCGAGAGCGTCTCCTCGTGGCTCAGCTCGGCGGGATGGACGGGCGCCAGGCGAGCGAGCAGGCCGGCCGTGAAGCGGGCGTCGCTCTCCTGCTTGGCGAGCGACACGTCGGGCAGCCGCTCGATGGGCAGGCCGAACTTCAGCCGCAGGTAGAGGCTGTCGCGCTTCAGGAACTCCGCGTACGCGTCGCCGACCTCCCCGACGGTCTGCGAGGAGGGCGAGCGCGCAGGGCCGCCCGCCGCCGCGGCTCCCGCGAGCACGACGACGACGAGGACGCCAGCGAGCCTCGTCATCGCCGCGAGTCGGCTCCCGGCTTGACGACCCGGCCGTCCTTCATCACGAAGCTGACGCTCTCGAGCGCGGTCACGTCGGCCAGGGGATCGCCGGGCACGGCGACGATGTCGGCGCGCTTGCCGGCCTCCACGGTCCCGAGGTCCTTGTCGATCCCGAGGACGCGGGCGGCGTTGATCGTCGCCGTCCGGATGGCGGCCATGGGCGAGAGGCCCAGCCGGACCATGCGCGCGAACTCGCGGTTGGCGGTCTCGTGGGGGAAGATCGTGTCGGAGCCGAAGGCGATCGTGACCCCGGAAGCGAACGCCGCCCGCAGGCAGCGGTCGCGCTCGGCCTGGAGGGACTTCGCCTTGGCGATCCGGTCGGCGGGGATGCCGCGCCGCTCGCCTTCCTCGATGATGTAGTCGAGCACGTAGATCGTCGGCACCAGCGGGACGTTGCGCTCCTTCATCATCGCGATCGCCTCGTCGTCGATGAGCGCCCCGTGCTCGATCCCGTCGACCCCGGCCCGCAGCGCGGCCTTCAGCCCGCCGGCGCCGATGGCATGGACGGTCACCTTGCGGCCCTGCCGGTGCGCCTCGTCCACCGCCGCGCGGAACTCCTCGTCGGTGAAGGACTGCGCGCGCGGGTCGTCGGCGGCCGACATGACGCCACCGGTCGCGGCCAGCTTGATCCAGTCGGCGCCGTGCTTGATCTCCTCGCGCACCGCCTTGCGCATGGCGTCCGGGCCGTCCACCACGACGTTGGGGACCTGGAGGGCGAGATCGGCGGCCAGGTCGTTGAAGTCGCCGTGGCCGCCGGTGGACGAGATCATGTGGGGGGCGACGAACAGCCGCGGCCCTTCGAAGTCGCCGCGGGCGATCGCGTCCCGGACCTCGATCGGCGAGTAGTAGAGGTCCTCGTCGCCGGGGTCGCGCAGCGTCGTGAAGCCGTTCTGCAGCCGGACCTGGGCGTTGCGCAGCCCTTCGAGCGCCTTGCGGGCGCTGGACTTGCGCATCGAGTCGGCCAGCACGTCGCCGGGGTTGATGAGGATATGGGCGTGCAGGTCCATGAAGCCGGGCAGACAGGTGGCGCCCGCGAGGTCGATCACCCGGGCGCCGGGCGGCGCGGCCACGCCCTTGCGGACGGCGGCGATTCGGCCGCCCGCGACCTGGACGTCGACCGCCGCCGACGCCTCATCGGCCCGGCCGTCGATGAGCCGGCCGCATCGGACGACCGTGGCCGGCTGGGCGCCGGCGGCCGAGGCGCCGGCCGCCAGGCCGAGGCCGATCCAAAGGCTGGTCAACGTCCTCATCGGTATCCCTCCCTGCCCGTCCCGAGCGCCTCGGCGACGCCCACGTGCTGGTCGGCGCCGCCGTAGTAGAAGAGCCAGCGCGGGCCCTCCCGCACGAGCCCCTCCACGAAGACGACGTTCGGCACCCGTCCGGCGGTTTCCCAGGGACGCTGCGGCTCGAAGAGCGGATCGTCGGAGCGCGCTCGCACGCGGGTGGGGTCGTTGCCGTCGAAAAGCGCCCAGCCCGTGCGATAGACGAGGCGGTCGTCGGCGCCGTTGTAGACGAGGAGGATCCCGTCGGACGTCATCACCGGCGGCGGCCCCGGCTCCACGACCCGCGAGTCGAAGCGCCCCGGCCGGCGGCCGAGGACGGGCGCGTCGAGGGCTTCCGTCCAGTGGAGGAGGTCGGACGAGTATGCGATCCCCATCTGATCGGAGCCGGCTGCCGCGTCGGCCATGTAATACATCCAGTAACGGCCGTTCACCCGCTCGGCCAGTATCGCTCCCGACTTCGTCCACTTGACGTTCCACCGTCCGGTATTGGCCGGCATGATCACGCCGTGCCGTGTCCAGCGCCTGAGGTCGGGGGAGGTGGCGAGGGCGAGCTGGGCGTCCTTGCCGTCGTAGGCCGTGTAGGTCAGGTAGAAGGTCGGCCCGACCTTGATCACGCGCGGGTCCTCGACGCCCCCTCCGCGCTCGTAATCCGCCTCCGGTCCGAGCACCGGCTCGCGCTCTCGTGAGAAGTGGACGCCGTCGCGGCTGCTGGCCATTCCCAGGCGCGAGGTTCCCTTCGCATCCTGGGCGCGGTACAGCATCACGTACTCGGCCCCCTCCTTGACGACCGCGGGGTTGAAGACCGCGGCCGCCTCGAAGCCGCTGCCGCGCGGAGCGAGGATCGGCGCACCGTCGTTGCGGCGGACCCACGGCCCGAACGGCGGTCGATAGGAAGGCGCCGCCATCACGACGAGCGACGCGAGGGCCGCGACGGCGGCCAGCCCGGCGCCGAGAGCGGTCCTCCAAGAGCCTCGCGTCCTCGGCGGCGTGTACGCCATCAATGCGTCCTCGCGGGAATGGATCCCGCTTCGGACGCCCGGGAGACGCCGCCTGCGGGTCTCATCGATCCTCGCGTCCTCGGCGGCGTGTACGTCATCAATGCATCCTCGCGGGAATGGATCGCTTCGGACGCCCGGGAGACGCCGCCTGCGGGTCTCATCGATTCTCGCGTCCTCGGCGGCGTGCATGTCATCAATGCGTCCTCGCGGGAATGGATCCCGCTTCGGACGCCCGGGAGACGCCGCCTGCGGGTCTCACGGGCGGGATTATACGGGCCCTGTGCTACTGTCACCGGTCCGTGGGGGCCTCATCGAGGCACGGGCCGGCGAGCGAATGGCCGGCCATCGCCGCGGCCCTGGTCCTGAGCGCACTCACGGCGGTGCTCGCTCGTCCGCCCCGGGACGTGAGCTTCGCGGTCGGCGAGTACCACGCCGGCTTCCTGCGCGGCGACTGGTCGCGTCCGGTAGGCACGGCGCGCACTTTGAGCCTCCCGGGCGGTCTCTCCCTGCCGCTCACCGCGCGGCGCGGGCCGTTACGGCTCGATCTCCACGGCCAGGCGCCCATGCGCGCCGCGCTGGCCGTCTTCGTAGCCGGCCGGCCGGTGGGGCAGGCGCTGCTGCCACCGCACCGATGGGGCGAGGCGAGCTTCGAGATCCCCCCGGAGCTGCTCGGCCAGGGCGGCCTCGACCTGAGCTTCGCCCTCCGGCCCGTGGCCCTCACCCGCGGCGCGTCGGAAGAGGAGCCGGCCCTCGCCGTGGACATCGTCCACGTCTCGGCCGCCGGAGGCCTGGCGCTCACGCTGCCCGCCGTGCTGCTGTTGGCGGCCGTCCCCGCGGCCTTCGTGCTGCTGGCGCGGCTCGCGGGAGCGGGGACCGCCTGGGCGATCGTCTCGGGAGCGCTCGGCGGCCTGGCGGTCGTCGTGCTCGCTCGGCGGACGCCTCTCCCGCTGCTCCTCGCCGTCCCCCGACTGGGCACCGCCGCCCTTCTGGCCGGCCTGCTGGCGCTCGCCGTGCTTCCCCGGGCCCCGATGACCAGCCGCGAGCGGGCCGGCCTCGCGGCACTGGTCGTGCTCGGCGTGCTCGCCCACGGCTCGCTGGCGTTCCTGCCGAGCGCGGGCTCGCAGAACCTGGAGATCTACGTCCACCGCGCGCTCGACCTCGGCACCGTGTCCTGGGATTACGCGAGCCTGCTGCGCTACGGCTCGCAGCTCCCCACACCCACCCAGCCCTACGGCGCGGCGACCTACGCATTGGGCGAGCGCACGCTGGTGCCGTACTCGCCGCTGCCCAGCGTCTTCTACTACCTGCTCCACCGGGCCGGCCTCGACCTCTACTGGGCGATGAGCGTCCTGAACGTGGTCCTCGCGATGCTGGTGGCGCCGTGGCTGTGGCTGGTGGCGGCAAGGCTCTGGGACACGCGGACGGCCTGGCTGGCCACGCCCCTCTACGCGCTGGACCTGGCGGTGTGGCACCACGTCGGCCGCGTCCACGCGCCAGCGGCCTTCGGCGGAGCGATGGCGACCTCCGCCCTCCTCTACCTCGCCCTCCGGGTGCGCGAGCTGGACAGCAGGAAGCAGGTCGTGCTCGCGGGCCTGGTCCTGGCGGTGGCCGTCCTCGGCTACTCCAGCAGCGCCGTCCTGTTCGGCTTGACGGGCCTCGTGCTCCTCGCTCTCGCGGCCTTCGACGCCCGCGCGCTGACCCCCGCGGCCCGCCGCGGCCTGGTCGCGGCGCTGATCGTGGCCGGAGCGCTTTCCGGCATCCTCTATTACTTCCACTACGCGCCGGGGCTCCTGACCGGCGTGCCGTCGCTCGAGGCGGAGCCGGATCTCGTCGGCGTGAAGACCTTCTTCATCTTCCACAACGAGTCGCGGCAGAACCTGCGGGTCTGGCTGGGCGGCTACTGGATCCTGCTCCTGGTGGGGCTGCTCGCTTCTCCCTTCGCGCTGCGCCGCGCGGCAGCCTGGGCGCGGCCCGTGCTCGTCTCCTGGCTGGCGGCGTGGGCCCTCGTCATGCTCCTCAAGGAGCCGTTCCTCTTCCCCAAGCTGCTCCGCTGGGCCAAGGAGGACCAGTTCCTCTCGCCGCTGCTCTGCCTCTTCGTGAGCGCCGCGGTCCGGGCCCTGCCGCGCCCCTGGATGCGGTGGACGGCCGCCGCCTTCGCATTGACCGGGGCGCTGTGGATGGCGGCCAGCGACTTCCTCCTGAACGCGTCCGGGAAAGTCGTCCTGTGATAATCTGACTTGTCCAGAGAGTGGGTCGGGCGATCGCCGCGGCCGACGTCACGGCCGGGGAGGAAAGTCCGGACTCCAAGGGCAGTGTGCTGGCTAACGGCCAGCGGGGGCGACCCCAGGGAAAGTGCCACAGAAAACATACCGCCGAACTCCCGCGAGGGGGTGGCAAGGGTGAAAAGGTGCGGTAAGAGCGCACCGCCGGCGTGGTGACACGACGGGCAGGGCAAACCCCACACGGAGCAAGGCCAAATAGGGGGGCGTTCGAGGCTGGCCCGGCTGAAGCCCCCGGGTAGGTCGCTCGATCCCGCGGGAGACCGCGGGGCTAGAGGAATGATCGCCGCCCGCCGCGAGGCGGGGACAGGATCCGGCTTACAGACCCGCTCTCTGGACACTTTCGGGGGGATACCGCGCAACGAAAGCACCCCCCGCGCGCATTCGCGCTCCCCCCCGTCGCTCCGCGCCCGAGTGGATCGGGCGCTTTCGTTTTCGAAATCGGGGGGGTACCGCGCAACGAAAGCACCCCCCCGCGCGCATTCGCGCTCCCCCCCCGTAGCTCCGCGCCCGAGTGAATCGGGCGCTCCGCTGCTACGGGCTCCGCAGTCTATCGTCCGCGGGCGGCCGGCGTCCGCAGGTAGTCCTCCCAGCTCTTCTGGAACTCCGGGTAGCTGAGCGCGAGCGCCGTGGGCAGCGCTTCTTCCGACGGCAGGCGATCGCTGAGGGCAGCCAGCAGGCGCACGATTCCGTCCGGCCCGCTCCGCCTCAGGATATGGGCGACCGCGGAGAGGCTCTCCGCATAGGCCGTCGCCAGGTCGGCCGGAGCGAGGGTCTGGAAGGGCGCCTCCAGGGTCAGCAGGGGCATGAGCTTGCCCTCGCGGGCGAGGGCGGCCACCGCAGCGTCCTCGCGGTTCGAGTCTCCGCCCTCGAGCCACTGCGAGATCCCTTCCTGCAGCCAGGTCGGGCAGTTGCCCCCCGTGCGGGCGGCGATGAACGAGTGGGCCAGCTCGTGGCGCAGCACGGTCGTGAGGCGGGGCGTGAGGCGGTCGAGGCCGCGCAGCGGGACGCGGATCGTCCCGTCGTTGAGCCCGGCCGCCCATTCGGGCACGCGGCCCTCGGGGATGCCCGTCTCCATCTGCAGCAGCACCACCACCGGGTCTTCGGGGCGGAAGCCGAGCCGCTGGCCGTATTCCTCGTACGCCTTGCTGAGCACGCCGAGGACGGCCATGCCCAGCGGCTCGTTGACGCCGCCGTCGTAGCGGATGCGGAACTGGGCGCCCTGGGAAGCCCGGGCCGGCGCGGGCGCAACGTCCTCCAGCCGGCGCTGGATCTCGGGGTCCGGCCGCAGCAGCAGGCTGCGGCGGTACTGCTCCTCCGCCCCTGCGCGGTCGCCCATCGCCGCGTAGGCATCGCCGAGCAGGGCGCGGGAGCGCGCGTCGCGGTCGTCGATGCGCACGGCCCGGGCGGCCGCGTCGCGGGCCGCGCGGGCGTCGCCGAGAGCGAGCAGCGCTTCGGTCAGCGTCTGCAGGGCGGGGAGCGATTCAGGATCGCGGCCGAGGGCCACCCGCAGCAGCCGCGTCGCCTCGACGGGGTCCTTCGCGGCCAGCAGGTCGCGGGCCTTCAGGACGTCGGGGTCGGCCGACGCGGCCGGCGACGCGTGCGCGTCCAGTCGCGTGACCAGGCTCTTGGGCAGCCCGTAGATCCCGCCGTTCTTCTCGTAGCGGACCTCGTTGCCTTCGAACCAGGCCCGGTCGGCCTCGATGACCCGGCCGTTGGTGAGCGTGATCGTGTCGGCCCGGGCGGTCGCCACCAGCAGCGCGAGCGCGACGAGCGCCGGGCCGGCGGCCTTGCTCATGCTCGGCACGTCAGGGCAGGACGTCGGTGGCCGGGGTGACCTTCGGTGTGGCCCCACCCCTCCGGAAGTACTCGGGCAACGAGCGGGACGCCACGGCCGCGCCGGAAGCATCGGGGTAGAGGCCCCAGCACATGCGGAAGCAGTCGCGACCCTTGTAGTTGACGGGCAGGATGAACAGCTCGGAGCCGCCGACCTCGGTCATCGCCTTTTGCACCGTATCGGACGAGCAGGCCACCAGGAGCTGGACCGTGGCAGTCCCGGCCGGGGCCCGGCGGAGATGGGTGGCGAAGCCCCGCGCTGCGTCGGCGTAGTCTCCCCTGCGCAGCGCGTTGCGCGCCTGGTCGAGCATGGTGGCCGGAGCGGGAGTGGGGGGCGGTGTCGCCAGGGGACGCGTCACGGGCGTCGCGGCGATCGGGCTCGGCACCGTCACCGTCGGCCGCGGCGTCGGCACCGCGGCAACCGTCGTCACCGGCGTCGCCGCGAGCGTCGTCGCCGCAGCGGGCAGCGTGGTGAGCGGAGGAGCGGCCCGCAGCGTCGGGCTCGGCAGCGGGCGGCCCGAGGCCCGGCCGAACGGCAGCATGCCCGGGTTCTGGCGGTAGTACCACAGCCCCGCCGCGGCCAGGACGAGCAGGCCGACCCCCCCCATGACGGCGGGAGAAAGCCGGCGCCAGCCACCCTGGCCCTCGTTGAACTGGGGCGACCACGACTCGTCACGAGAGCCGGACTCCAGCGGCGCCAGCGGCCCTTCGTGGGCCTTGGGGTTCAAGAGGACGTCGAGGGCCGCCAGGTCGTCCTTGCTCGGGCGCGAAGGCGAGTGCTTCGACGGCTCGGGCCGCGCCCGGCTCGGCTTGTTCGGCGGATAGACGAGCGCCGGACCGGCGGGGTGAGACCGTGCCGGGGATCGGTCGATGGCGGGCGGCGGAGCGGCCATGACCACCGTCGGCTCCGGCTCGGGAGAGGAAGCGACAACGGCGGGCGGCGGGGCGGCCATGACCACCGTCGGCTCCGGCTCGGGCATGATCAGCGATGGAGCAGGTGCGACGGGCCGGGGCGGCGCCACGGGAGGCGGCGGTGCCGCCCGCAGCGGCTCTGGCGGAGGAATGGGTGGCTCGGCCTCGGTCTCCGGCTCCGCGTCGGGCACGAAGAACGGAGCGTCTGGCGCCGATGCCATCGTGAAGGCGCCGGTCGTCCCGCTCGCGCCGCCGGAGAGCGAGAGGGCCGGCTCGGGCTCGCTGACGAAGGCCGCGCTGGCGGTCGCCCCCAGGTCCAGCTCCGTCTTGTCCTCGTCGGGCGTCACGAAGACGGGCTCCGCGGCGGCGCGGGAGGCCAGGCCCAGGAAGAGAAGGGCGCAGGCGATCTTGGCCGCCTCGAACTCGTCGAGGCGCGTGCGCGCCGCGGCCTCCTTCAGCGTCCGGCGGCCGTCAAGGTGCTCGACAAGGCCGCCGGTCTCGGCCTCCAGCTCGCCCAGCGTCGCCGACTTGTCCCCTCGGGGAGCGAGCACCACCTCGAGGTTGCCGAGGTGGCGCAGGACGAAGGCCCGGTCGGCGACGCGCCTCACCGCGGCGAGCAGCACCTTCTCGGTCGAGAGCTTGAGGTCGATCGCGCCCTTGGGAAGCACGCCGTCCTCGAACTCGAAGCTTGACGAAGCCGGTGTCGGCAAGCACCTTGGCCAGCGGGTTTCCGGGACCGACCTTGGCGTTGACGTCCTCGAGCTGCTCGGGAGTGATCTTGCCGGCCTCGATGAGGATGGCCCCGAGCTGGTCACGAGGGTCGTTCGAGGATCCAAAGAGGATACGTCCACCCCGGAAATAGAGGGCCTTCTGGTAGGTGGGGCCCTCCACTTTGAGAGAGCCGGTCGCCCCCTGCCGGTGCAGGTCCATGAGGAGGAAGGGAAAGGTCTTCGGATCGATGTTTCCGCTGATGGGCAGCGTGTCGGCCACCGACCCTCCCGGCGATTCCCGCCACCCCTGATGGGGCGCATCGCCCTTAGCGGTCAACATATTACCATGGATGGTTTCGTTGACAGGTCCGTGCGGCGGCGGCTAGACTGCGTTCCGGGAGAGCTTCCCTATTCCCTTCTTTCCTGGAGACGAGCCCCTCTGCCATACCTCATCGATGGGAACAACCTCCTCGGGTCCTGGGGCGGTCCGCAAGAAGGCGACGATCGCCGGCACGAGGTCGTCCGCCGTGTCGCCGCCTTCTGCCGCGGCCGCAACGCCAGGGCCACCGTGGTCTTCGACGGCCATCCGCTACGGGACGACCTCGCGGCCCAGGAGCTGGGGCCGGTCTCCGTCCGCGTTCCTCCACCGGGCACCGACGCCGACAGCCTCATCCGCGAGCTGGTCGAGCGCGCGGCACGTCCGGCGGAGTTGATCGTCGTCACCTCCGACAAGGCCCTCTATTCCTACGTGAAGACGCTCGGCGCGGCGGTGATGCGGGCCCACGAGTGGAACGCGCTCGAGCGACGGATCGCATCACGACGCCCCGCCCCGCCCGGCGGCGAGAAGCCCGAGAAAGAGGACGACATCGAAGGCTGGCTGAAGAAGTTCGGCGGAGACTAGACGGTTCCTGGCCCGAGGTCGCGAAGGTAGCTCGCGATCTCGTTTCGACCGGCGTGCATGGCCCAGCCGAGGGGCGTAGCTCGATAGATCGTGTCCTTGACGTCCAGTCTGGCTCCTCGCTCCACCAGCAGTCGGACGACCGCATCATGACCGGCCAGAGCGGCCTGATGCAGCGGCGTCGAGTGGGAGTGGTTTCCCTCGGGGTTGTATCGGCTGGGGTCTTCGCCGGCGTCGAGGAGCAGACGGACGATCTCCTCGTGCCCGTGCTGTGCGGCCAGCGCGAGCGCGCGGTGCCGGCTCTGGGCGTCGGCGGTGGTGAGCATTCGCGCGGCCTCGGCGGGCCGCCCCAACCCGGCCGCCGCCGCGATGTTGTCGACTCGCGCGCCGCGTCGGGCGAGCGCTTCGGCGGCCCGCGCATATCCGAAGGCGAGAGCCGTCATCAGCGGCGATGTCCACCTGGCCGAGCCACGCCCTTCGACGGCGGCGCCGAAATCGAGCAGGGTCTCCACGAGCGCGACCTGGACTCCCGCCTTCGCCGGATGACCGCTCGATACCAGCAGGCTCATGGTCGTGTAGCGCCCGCCGTACATGTCGGCCAGGGCATCGACCTCGGCGCCGGCCTTCAGCAGGGTTCGCGTGATCTCGACGGCGTTGTGGGGAGTCTTCTGGCGGTGGCCCTCGACGCCGTTGGCGCCGATGTAGTGAAGCAGGGTCGCTCGATGCTCCGGCGGGTCATGGTGGGTGACGCGCGTCGAGCGCGCTCCAACCAGTTCCGGGTCGTCGCGCAGCAACGATTCCAGCGCGGCCAGCTCGCCCGCGACGACGGCCTCCACCGCCGACTCGAACCGGAAGACCGGACCCTCGCGCGCGACCGCGGCGAGGTACCCGGCCAGCGCCGCCCAGCTCGGGAAGCTGTACCAGCGAGCGAGCGCGAGCCGAGCATCGGCCAGGTCGAGCGCGGCACTGCGGATCTCGGAGTCGGACAGACTCCTTGGCAACCACGGGATCCTGGCGTCCAGGAAACGGGGATGGTTCTCGTGGATCACCCGGATCGCTTGCGGATCGCCCGATCCATGGGCTTCCAGCAGGTGCTCCGCCTGTTGCTGGTACTCCTCCAGCTTGGAGCGGAACGGTAGCGGCTTGAGGTCCATGCGAGCTTCTTGCAGGGTCCGAGCGATGCGCCGACCCCTCCGGCGCTGGTCCCAGCCTAGGACCGCCACTTGTCCGAAGCAAGCCGATGAGAGGATTTCTTCGCCGTTTTGTCAGGATTCCCGAACGACTCTTCCCCTCGGGCGGCCGTAGTTTCCATGCGTTGCACCCCGGGGAAGCGGTGCGGCCGAAGGCGCCCGGTCGCGCCGGCGCCAGGGGGGGGAGGAGCCGAAGATGGAGCCGAAGCGGGCCATGGGGTCCTCGCCGTGCGCGGTCCGTGATCGCCGTCACGGGCGCCGCGGCGACCGTGACGTCCGGTTCCTGAAACGCGTAGCCAACGCCTTCTCGATTCTTTTCGCCCTGGTCGCTCTCCCGGGGTTCAGCCCGGCCGCGGAGCTGATCCCGCGCGCGACCTTCCCCAAGCCCGAAACCACCGTCATTGATCCGTCGGTGTCGAGCCCCCAGGAGGTCGTGGTGAAGTTCCACGAGGGCACGCACGTCCGCCTCCGCGAAGGTCGGCTGGTGTTCGACCCGTCCGTGCTGAACGACGAGGAGCTGAAGAAGCTCGACCGCAACGGCCTCGAGGTCGAGACCGTGAAGGCGGACGTCGATCGCGCGAACGAGCTGCTCTTCCGGCGCCCGGAGGACGTCGTGGCGCGGCTCTTTGCCCGCGAAGAGGCGGCGCTCGACGCGGACCGTCGCGAGTATCAAGGCGGGTCCCCGGAGGAGCTGGCCGACCTCAACCTCTATTTCATGCTCGTCCTGGCCGAGGCCGACGTGGCGCGCGCGACGGACACGATCAACGCCCTGAACGCGCTGTCTTCGGTCGAGATCAGCTACGCCGAGCCTCGGCCGTCCGCTCCCGCGGCGGACATCCCGCCCACCACGCTCATCGACGTCACCGGCGCCCAGGGCTACAAGCTTCCCGCCTCGCAGAACGGCATCGACGCCGGTTGGGCGAACCGGCTCCCCGGCGGGCGCGGGGCGGGCATCCGCCTCATCGACATGGAGGGGGGCTGGGACAAGGACCACGAGGACCTCCCGGGCAGCTATTTCACCGAGCACGGCTGGAACTCCACCGACGGCTCCCACGGCGCGGCGGTGCTCGGGATCCTGGCCGCCGCCGACAACGCCTACGGCGCGACCGGCATCGTTCCCGACGTCGCCCTCGGGCTCAGCTCGCCCTGGGGGGCGACGTGGCACGCGCCGCACGACACCGCGGCCGCCGTCGACAACGCGACCGCCGAGCTGCGAAGAGGCGACGTGCTGGTCATCGAGCAGCACCAGCCCCGGACCATGTTCGTGTACGAGCTCGGCAAGGGAGGACGGCTGGTCGTCGTGACGCCGAACGGCTGGGTCGAGAACGACGGCTCCCAGAAGGGTTATCTCCCGGCGGAGGACGTTCAAGCCGTCTACGACTCGATCCGCCTGGCCACCGCGAAGGGAATCATCGTCGCCGAAGCCGCGGGCAACGGCCAGATGGACCTCGACCAGCCTTTCTGGCGCGGCCGCTTCGACCGCTCGGTAAGGGATTCCGGAGCCATCCTCGTGGGCGCCGGCGACGCGTTCGGCGAGCCGCTCTGGTTCACGAACTTCGGCTCGCGCGTGGACATGCAGGGATGGGGCACGTCGGTCGGCACCCTGGGTTACGGCGACACCCCGCCAAACGGCTCCTCGCTTCGTGCCAACGGGGGTGATGCGCGGCAGTGGTACACGGTGACGTTCGGCGGCACGTCCAGCGCGACTCCGATCGTGGCCGGCGCGGCCGTGGCCGTGAACGGCTACCGGCTCGCCCACGGCGATCCGCTGCTGGACGCGATCGGGATGCGCCAGTGGCTGCGAGCGACGGCGACTCCCCAGCCGGGCGGCATCCTGATCCTGAAGCAGATCGGACCGCGGCCCGACCTCAGCCGGGCGATCCCGGCCGTCGGCGGCGTCGTCGACGGGGTGAGCCCGGACGGCGTGGCCCGCGGCTGGGCGTTCCATTCCGCGCAGACCGCCACTTCGATGGCCGTCCATTTCTATGTCGATGGACCGGCGGGCGCCGGCGCCTGGGCGGGGAGCGAGACGACGAACGTCGCCCGTCCGGACGTCAACAACACCTACGGCATCTCGGGACCGCACGGCTTCGCGCACACGATCCCCAACGCCTTCCGGGACGACACCAATCGCACGCTGTACGTCTACGGGATCGACCCCACCGGCGCGCAGCGCCACGAGCTGCTCGAGCATCAGCTCGTCTTCCACCTGCCGAACGTGAGGGGCATCATCGACGTCGTGGACGGGAACGGCCGTGTCCAGGGCTGGGCGTTCGCCGCCCAGTCGCCGTCGCAGTCGATCACCGTCCAGGCCTATGTCGACGGGCCCTGGAACGGCAGCGGCACGTACGTCGGCGCCCAGCTCACGACCGCCTTCCGCCCCGACGTCAACTCCGCTTTCGGCATCAGCGGCAGCCACGGCTTCGACTTCAAGCTGCCGGTGGCCTACCGCGACGGCAAGCCCCACACCCTCTTCGTCTACGGCATCGACCCCCGCGGCCTCAACAATCCCCTGCTGGGCCCGCTCCCCTTCCAGCTCAATCTGCTGCCTTCGCCCGGCCTGGCTCCGGCGCCGCTCGCCTTCGGCTCGCGCGCCGTCGGCAGCAAGACCGTGCTGACCGCGACGCTCTCGAACGGCGGCCCGGGCGCGCTCGACATCGGCGCGATCGTGATCTCGGGCGCCTTCTTCCTCGACAGCAAGACCTGCGCGAGCATGCTGCCCGCCGGCCAGTCCTGCCTGATCAGGGTCGCCTACCAGACCAACACCGTCGGATCGAGCACGGGCATGCTCACGGTGGGGACACCCAACGCGGCATCACCCGTCGTCCAGGCCGTCCTGACCGGCCAGGCCGGCGTTCCCCAGGCGCAGCTCGATACGCCGGCGCTCGATTTCGGACCCGTGAACATGGGCGCGACGACGACCATGACGGTGCGCCTCTCGAACACCGGGACGGTGCCGGTCACGCTCGCTTCGGTGTCGGGCTGGGGCGGCGCCGGGTTCAACCATACCGTCTGCCCGCAGGCCATCGCCGCCGGCGGCTCCTGCCTGGTGACGGTCACGTTCACCCCGACCACGGCCGGCTGGCGCGGCGCGTGGCTGCGATTCGACGATGACGGCGGCGGACCCCACGACGTCTGGCTCGAGGGCACGGGAGTCCCGGTCGGCGTGCCGACGGCGGTCCCCTCGTCGCTCGCGTTCGGCTCCGAGGACGTCGGCCGGAGCGGCGCCGTAATGAACGTGACGCTCTACAACACGGGCGGCGCCACGATGACGGTGTACGCCACCGCCATCTCGAGGCCGCACTGGGCTGACTTCCGCATCGTATCGAACGGCTGCCCCAGCGGGACCGTCCTCTACCCGTCGGGCTCCGGGTGCTCGCTGGCGGTCGCGTTCACGCCCCGCGCCACCGGGCCGCGGCAGGGGACGCTCGTCTTCTCCACCGGCAACGGGCCGGCCACGGTCAGCCTGGCCGGCACCGGGACGGCGGCCTCCGTGGGCACGCAATGGTCGATGTTCGGTTTCGGCCCCGCTCACGGCGGCTGGAACGTCGAGGAGACGGGGATCGACACCCAGGCCGCCGCCGGCTTGCGCGAAGCCTGGACCGCGGGCACGAGCGCCGGCGTGGCCTCGACACCGGCGGTCGCCCCGGACGTCGCGGTCTTCGGCGACGAGGCGGGCGTGGTGCACGCGATCGACCCCACCAAGGGGTCCACGCTCTGGGACTTCACGACGGGCGGCGCGGTCCGCTCGTCGCCCACGATCGCCCAGGGACTCGCCGTCGTCGGCTCGAACGACGCTTCTGTCTATGCTCTCGACCTTGCCTCCGGAGCGTTGACCTGGTCCTTCGCCACGCACGGCCCCGTCGTCGCGTCGCCTACGGTGTCGGACGGGTTGGTGTTCGCCGGATCGATGGACGGGACTCTCTACGCGCTCGACATCGCGACCGGCAAGCCGGCCTGGAGCGCCGCCGTCGGCGCGCCGGTTCAGGCGACGCCGGCCGTGGCGGATCACGTCGTGTACGTCGGGGCGGACAACCACAGCCTGCGCGCGTACGAGGCGGCGAAGGGAGCCCTGATCTGGACCGCGTTCGCGAACGGGCCGATCCGGTCGTCGCCGGCCGTGGCCAATGGCCGGGTTTTCGTCGGTTCCGAGTCGGGCCGGATCTACGCCTTCGACGCCGCCAGCGGACAGCAGGCCTGGATGGTCCAGGCCAGCGCCCCGGTCGGCTCATCACCCGCCGTCGCGGACGGGATCGTCTATGTCGGCAGCGACGCGGAGGTGATGGCCCTCGACGCCGGCACCGGCGGCGGCATCTGGCTCACGCCGGTCGGCGCCCGTTCAGCGCCGGCCGTCGCCAACGGCGTCGCCTATTTCTCGACCAACGATGGCTTCCTGCGCGCGTTCGACGCCTGGGCCGGCACGGAGCTGGTGGGGCTCGGGCTGAAGCTCGTCGGCTCGTCGCCCGTGGTCGTGAACGGCACGGCGTACGTCGGCACCGACGCCGGCTTGACCGCGCTGCAGCCGTGAGGGCAGCGGCGAGCGATCGATCTCGGATCGCGACCTCGTTCGGTGACGGGACGCTAGACAGCGTCAAGCCTGCTTGACGATGCTCCATCTCACGCTGCGGCCGCCGGTTGCCGCCCGCACCGGCCCTGCGCTGTCAAGCCCGCTTGTCGTCCACTGCGCCTCCGGCTCCCGCGCGAAGCCACCGCTTCTTCTCCGCAAGCCCTGATCGTCCTTCCGGTTGCGCCCGCCGCCGCCGGTGGCCGCGCTGCCGGCACCGGTGTTGCCTTGGTGACGGGCGCGTGCGACGGGCCGGCGCGGGCTCCGAGGGAGAGACGGGGCCCGCGCCGGATGAACGAGAGACGGACGGTCCGGTCCGCGAGGCCAACGAGGACCACGGCCTGACGCCTCCCCGCCGCCCGATCTTTGAGACAAGCCAATCGAAAGGAGATTGCATGCTGAAGCGCATCCTGGCCACCGCACTCGCCGTGGCCTTCGCCCTGACCCTCGCCACGGGAATGGCCGTGGCCGCGGCCAAGCCGGCCCCGGCCGGCAAGGTCAACATCAACACCGCCTCCGCCGAGCAGCTCACGACGCTGCCGGGGGTCGGACCCAAGCTGGCCGCGCGGATCGTCGAGTACCGCCAGAAGTCGGGCACCTTCAAGACCGTCCAGGAGCTGATGAACGTCCGCGGCATCGGCGAGAAGAACCTCAAGAAGATCGAGCAGTACCTGAGCGCGGGCGACGCCGCGGCCAGGAGCGGAGCCAACAAGTAGGACGCGGCGGGGGCGGCGCGTGGCCGCCCCCGCAACTTCCCTTCTGCGGAGGCGCCATGAGCCAGCGCGGCCACACCCTCCTCGAGATGATGGCGGCGATCACGATCCTCCTCGTCATGGCCTCGATGGCCCTGCCGTACCTCAAGGCCTACTCGGTCGAAGCGCACCTCGTCGGCGCGGGGCAGGTCTTCAAGGGAGAGTTCCGCCGGGCCCGGTCGATCGCCGTCAAGACCGGCGCCCAGACCGCCATCCGCTTCGAGCCGGGAACGGGCGGGCCGAGCTACAGCATCTACGTCGACGGAAACCACAACGGCGTGCTCTCGGCCGACATCGCGGCGGGCCGGGACCGGCGGATCAGCGGCCCCACCCTCCTCAACTCGGGCGCCTCCGACGTACGGGTGGGGATCAACCCGGGCGTACCCGCGATCCCACCCGACCGGGGCGTGCTGGACACGTCCGACCCCATCCGCTTCGGCTCCTCGAACATGCTGTCCTTCTCGCCGCTGGGCACGGCGACGCCCGGCACCTTCTACCTCGCCGGCGACGGGCTGCAGGGAGCGGTCCGCGTGACCGGCGGCAGCGCGCGGGTACGGCTCATGATCTGCCGCGGCCGGACGTGGGTGGAGCGGTGACGCCGCGCAGCCACGCCGCGACGGCGCTGCGGGCCGCGCTGCCCGAGGGCCCGGCCTGGGTGACCAGGATCGATCCGCGCGACGGGGCCACCGGCGTCTTCCGCGACGCTCTCGTGCTGGCCCGGCTGTCCCATCCCGCCGATGCCGCCACCGTGCACCTGGGCAGCTTCCGCGTGGAGGAATCGGACGGGGCGGAGGTGCCCGGAGAGCTGCTCCTGAGCCCGGACGGCCGCCTCGTGATCTGGACCGCGGCGCGCCTGCTCGCTCCGGGCATCGAGCACCTGGTGACCGCCGACGGGCTCAAGGACCGCAAGGGACGCGAGGTCGCGCCCCACCGCAGCCGCTTCGTGCCGGGCGCGCTGGCCCGCAGCGACCTGCCGGGCTGACCCGATCGCCGCTCCTCGGCCCGCGCGGCGCCCCGCCATCACACCCCGCCCCCAACCCTTCCTCGTCTCCTGCCCGTCCCGAAAGGGACGATCCCCCTCGTACGATGCGCGCCGCGCGGGCGGACGTTTCCGGTGCCTCCTGCTCGCTTGGGATGCAGCGCCGACGGTGCTATCGTGGCCTGCTGCGGGCGCGCCTGCCCGCCAGGTCGTGACGCATGGCTTCCCACGTCTACCTTCTGTTCACCCTCGCTCTGTACGCGGTGGGGGCGCTCCACGTCCTGCTCCAGGCGCTGACCCGCCGGAAGCTGCTGACGTCGTGGACGGTCACCGCGACCCTGGCCGGCTTCGCGCTCCACACGGCCAGCCTGTCGCAGCGGTGGACCGAGGCTGGCCACTTCCCGGCCGTGGGCCTGCACGACGTGTCGTCCTTCCTGGCCTGGGCGGTCGTGCTCGTCTTCCTCATGACGTACACGCGCACGCGGGTGGAGGCGCTGGGCCTGGCCGTCTACCCGGTGGCCTTCGCGCTCGTGCTGGTCTCGAACATGACGCCGGCCGCGGAGACGGACGACCCCATCCTGAAGGGCCTCTTCCTGCCCATCCACGCCACGCTGGCCTTCTTCGGCTATGCCGCGCTGTTCGTGGCCTTCGCCATGGGCCTGCTCTACCTCATCCAGGAGCGCGAGCTGAAGAGCCGCTCCCCGCGGCGCTTCTACTACATCGTGCCCAGCCTCGAGCGCTGCGACTCCATCGGCGGCCGCAGCGTGGAGGTGGGCTTCGGCTTCCTCACCCTCGCCATCCTGACCGGGATGCTCTGGAGCCACCGGGCACGGGGCGTGTACTGGACGGGCGACGCGAAGGAGTGGACGGCGCTCATCGCCTGGGTCCTCTACGTGGCGTTGATCCTGGCCCGCCATCGCAGCGGCTGGGGCGGGCGGCGGGCGGCGCTCCTCGGCATCGCCGGCTTCGCGGCGGTCGTGCTGACCTTCGTCTGGGTCACGGTGGCCTCCGGAGTCGCCAGTGCCGCCCGGTAGGACATGATCCTCGTCGTCGGCCTCAGCCACCGGACCTCGCCCCTGGCGGTGCGCGAGTCGCTGGCCTTCTCCCGGGAGGTCCTGGCCGACGCGCTCCGGCGGATGCGGGACGAGGCGGGCGTGCCGGAGGCCATGATCCTCTCCACCTGCAACCGCGTGGAGCTGTACGGCCGCGGCCAGCAGGTCGAGGCGGCCGGCCGGCGACTGGAGGAGTTCCTGTGCGGCTTCCACCGGCGCCCACTCGAGGAGGTTGCGCCCTACCTCTACCGCCTGGCCGGCCCGGACGCGGTGCGCCACGCCTTCCGGGTCGCGGCCAGCCTGGAGTCGATGGTCATCGGTGAGCCCCAGATCCTCGGCCAGGTGAAGGAGGCCTACCAGGCCGCCGAGCAGGCGGGCACCCTCGGCTCGGCGTTGAACGCGCTGCGCAACCGCTCGCTGGCCGCCGCCAAGCGGGCGCGCGCCGAGACCGGGATCGGCCAGAACGCGGTGTCGGTCTCCTACGTCGCGGTGGAGCTGGCCCGCAAGATCTTCGGCGAGCTGCGGGACAAGAACGTGCTCCTGGTGGGGGCGGGGAAGATGAGCGAGCTGGCCGCCCGCCATCTCGTCCGGAGCGGCGCGCGGGCCAGCGTGCTCGGAGGGCGGACGTTCGAGAGGGCCGAGGAGCTGGCGGCGGCGCTGGGCGGCCGCGCGGCGCCCTTCGAATCGCTCCGCAGCGAGCTGGCCGCCGCCGACATCGTCATCAGCGGCACCGGCGCTCCCGGCATCGTCATCCGCCGCGAGGACGTCGAGCACGTCCGGTCGGCCCGGCGCGGCCGCTACCTCCGGCCGCTGTTCCTCATCGACATCGCGGTGCCGCGCGACATCGACCCTGCGGCCGGCAAGCTGGAAGGCGTCTTCCTCTACGACCTCGACGACCTGCGCTCGGTGGCCGAGGCCAACCTGCGCGAGCGGCAGAAGGAGGCCGCGGCCGCCGAGGGCCTGGTCGAGCGCGAGGTCCGGGAGTTCCTGGAATGGCAGAAGTCGCTCGACGTGGTCCCGCTGCTCGTGGAGCTGCGCCAGCGCGCGGACGAGATCCGCCGCCGCGAGCTGGACCGCGCCCGGAGGCGGCTGGGCCCGCTCAGCGCGGAGCAGGAGGCCGCCCTCGAGGCCGCCACCACCGCCATCGTCAACAAGCTCCTCCACTCGCCCACCGTCCAGCTCAAGGAGATCGCCCGCAACGGGGGCGCCGCGGAGCAGGTGGCTTTCATCCGCAAGCTCCTGGGCCTTTGAACGCGGAGAGCGTAGAGAAATTAGAGCATGGTTGGTCTTTCGTTCTCGGCGCGTTCTCTGCGGCCCCTGCGCTGAGGAGCCGGTCTCGATGCTGATCCGGATCGGGTCGCGCGGGAGCGCGCTAGCGCGGTGGCAGGCCGAGCACGTCCAGGGCCGGCTGGCCGGCCTCGGCCACCAAGCCACGATCCACCTGATCACTACGACCGGTGACCGGGTCCAGGACCGCCGCCTCGAAGCGGTGGGCGGCAAGGGAGCCTTTCTCAAGGAGATCGAGGAGGCCATGCTGGCGGGCGAGATCGACCTGGCGGTCCACAGCCTCAAGGACGTGCCGACCGCCCTGCCCCCCGGCCTGCGCCTCTGCGCGGTGCTGGAGCGCGCCGATCCCCGCGACGCCCTCCTCTCCCGCGCCGGCCTCGAGCTCAACAAGCTGCCCGCCGGTTCGCGCGTGGGGACGACGAGCCTGCGGCGGCGGGCCCAGGTCGCCGCGCTGCGGCCCGACCTCGTGCTCCAGGACCTGCGCGGCAACGTCGACACGCGGATCCGCAAGCTGTGCCAGGGAAGCTGCGACGCGATCGTCCTCGCGGCGGCCGGCCTGGACCGGCTGGGCCGGCGCGGAGAAGCGACCGAGGTGCTGGAGCCCGAGCTGTTCGTGCCCGCTCCCGGCCAGGGGGCCATCGCCCTCGAGTGCCGGCAGGACGACGACGCGGTCGCCGCGGTGGTGGCGCCCCTGGACCACCCGCCGACGGCGCGCGCGGTGGCCGCCGAGCGCGCGCTGCTGGCCGGGCTTCGCGGCGGCTGCAACGTGCCGCTCGGGGCCTACGCGGTCGAGGACGACGGCGCGCTGCGCCTGGCCGCCTTCGTCGCGCGTGCCGACGGCTCGGGCGTCCTGCGCGGCCAGGTCCGCGATCCCGACCCGCAGCGGGCGGGGGCCGCGCTCGCCGAGCAGCTCATCGCCCGCGGGGCAGGGGAGCTGATCCGAGGGTGAAGCCCCTCCGGCACCGCCGGATCCTCGTCACCCGCCGGAACGACCAGGCGGGCCCGCTCGTCGAGACGCTCTCGGTCCTGGGCGCCACGGTCGTCGAGGTGCCTCTGCTCGCGCTGGCGCCGCCCGAAGACCCCGCGCCCCTGGAGGCCGCGCTCGCCCGGCTCGGCGGCTACGATTGGCTGGCCTTCACGAGCGCCAACGCGGTGGTGGCGGTGGCGGGGCATCTGGACGGGCTCGGCCAGGCGCTGCCGGCCCCGTTGCGTCTGGCCTCGGTCGGCCCGACGACCACGCGCGAGATCGCGGCGCGGTTCGCCGGCCGGCAACCGGACCTCCAGCCGGTCTCGCAGTACCGGGCCGAAGGGCTGCTCGAGGCGTTTCGGGCCCTCGACCTCGGCGGCTCCCGCGTGCTGCTTCCGGTCTCCGACCTGGCGCTCGACGTCCTCGCCGAGGGCCTGCGCGCGCGGGCCGCCCGCGTGGACGTGGTCGTCGCCTACCGTACGATCGTGGAGGCCTCCGCCGAGCCGGCCGTGCGTGGCGCGCTCGACTCCGAGCGGATCGACCTCGTGACCCTGGCGTCTCCCTCCGCCGTCCGGGCCTTCGCCCTCGCCGCCGGAGGACGGGCCCGGGAGGTGCCGGTGGCCGTGATGGGTCCGGTGACGGCCGAGGCCGCGCGCCGCGCCGGCCTCGACGTGAGGGCGGTGGCCGAGCCGTCGACGGCGGAGGGCCTCGTCGCCGCCATCGTCGCCTGCCTGGGCCGCGCGCCCGCGCGGCGCTGATTCGGCGCGGGCGCGGTTTGACAGAGCTTCCTAACTCGCCTAACATCCGAGCTTTAGTCCTGGGCGCGGGAGGCTCGACGAGGCTCCCGCCGCGCGGACCATCCCAAAGCCTGGAGGTTTCCTAGGAGACATGCCGGAGACTGAGAAGACGGAGCGCACCCTCGCCCCCATCGGTTCCAAGACGGCGGCGGCGGCTCGCGCAGAAGAGCCCGAGCCCGGCGAGGGCGCGGCGGTCGACCCCGAGGAGTACGAGCGCCTGCTCGACATGTACGACGTCAGCTTCAAGAACTTCGCCGAAGGCGAGGTGGTGAAGGGCATCGTGCTGCAGGTGTCGGACTCGGAGGTCATCGTCGACGTCGGCTACAAGTCGGAAGGGATCATCCCGGTCGACGAGTTCCGCGACGAGACCGGCAAGGTCGGGGTCAAGCCCGGCGACACGGTCGACGTGCTCCTGGAGAAGACGGAGGACAAGGAAGGCTACGTCGTCCTCTCCAAGGAGAAGGCCGAGAAGAT
>QHVM01000084.1 GCA_003223555.1 Acidobacteriota bacterium
GCTGTTCCAACTTAATTAACCTAGGTCGTGCTATCCTACCCCTGGCAATAGGGGGTGGGATGGCGAGACCAGTCCATCTTCGGGCGCTGAGCCGTGCCGAGCACAAGCTCCTACGCGAGAAGCTCAAGGACCTATCCCTGTCGGTGCGGGTCCACCAGCGGTACCGGATCGTGGCCGATGTGCTGAAGGGCCACGCCGTGGCGGACGTAGCGGACCGGGTCGGTTGCCACTTTACCGTCGCATACGACTGGATCCGTCGTTTCAACAAGAGCGGGTTCACGACGTTCGAGCAGGTCCCCAATCCAAGAGGACGACCACCCATCCTGAAGGCCGAGCAGCTGCGAGAGCTCGTTGAGGTAGCTCTTTCGAGCCCGGCCGAGAGGGGGCTTCCGTTTTCGAATTGGTCGGTGCCAAAGCTGTCCGAGTACTGTCGGCAGCGCCGACTGCTGCCACCCGTCACCGATGAATGGGTTCGTCGGCTCCTGCGCCGTGAAGGACTGACGGCGCAGCGGATCCGGACCTGGAAGACCTCACAGGACCCTGACTTCGACCGGAAAAAAAACGTATCCGGCGGCTCTATCGCCGGTGTCCGAAAGGTGCGGCGGTAGTCTGCTTCGACGAGTGGGGGCCATTGGAACTTCGACCGATCGGCGGCGTGGCCTGGGCACGCAAAACCAGGCCCTTGCGGCGGCGCGCCACCTATCGCCGCCTCAAGGGCACCGAGCAGTTCCTTGGCTTCTACGACGTCCACCGCGACTGCCTCAGCGGAATCTTTCGAAAACACAAGCGCTTGCCTGACCTCTTCGAAGCCTTCTGCCGCTTGCGAGCCTGCTACCCCCGCAAGCAGCTCTTTGTAGTCATGGACAACCTCCACCAGACCCACGACCACCCGACCTTCCGCCGCTTGCTCAGAAAGCTCGACATCTCCCCTGTTTGGACCCCCACCGAGTCGTCCTGGCTGAACCTCATCGAGGCCCACTTCGGCGTGCTGAGGCGCTTCACCCTCGCCAACACCGACGACCTCGACCATGTCATCCGTCGCCGCCGCATCTACCGCTACCTGCGTTACCGCCACCGCCGACTCGGCAACACCACGCACCCGCTCAACCACATCCGCTCGGTTAGGCCGGTCAAGTTGGAACAGCACTAGTTCACTGGCTGATGACCGTCACGAGGGCCGATCGGCCAGCATTTCCCGCGGCGTCGAACGCCACCGCATAGAGGCTGGAGGTCCGCTTGTTCGCGGGCGGAACGCTCCAGGCGCAGATGTAAGGAGCCGTGCTCGCAGCGCACTGGAGGCGCCCGTCGACGTAGAACTCCACGCGCGCGACGCCGACATCGTCTGCGGCGTCCGCCCGGATGGTGACGGTCGATTTCCGCGCCACCGGCGCGCCATCCGCGGGAGAGGTGATCGAAACCGTGGGGGGCGTCACGTCGATCGGCGGCGGCGAAGGCAGAGGCGTGCCGTGCACCGCGAGGAACGCATCCACGCGCCCGTTTCCAAAGAGCTGGTCGAATCCAGGGTCGCCCATATCCTTGGCCGTGCCGTCGATGAGGGAGCGCGCGTCGAGACTGGTGCGGCCGCGCGACATCAGCAGGGCCCCGACGCCGGCCACGTGGGGCGTGGCCATGGAGGTGCCGCTCAGACTCTTGTACCCGCTCGGGTCGCAGAGCGTGCAGGAGCCGGTGGGCACCGAGGAGCTGATGGCGACGCCGGGGGCGGCCACGTCCAGCTCCGGACCGGTGGATGAGAAGGAAGCCCATGCATCGCGCTTGTCGACCGCGGCCACCGCCATCGAGTCGGGGAGCTTGGCGGGGTAGGTGACGGTGTCGCAGCATCCGCGGTTGCCGGCGGCCGAGACGACCAGGATGCCGGCGGCCTTGGCCGCCGCCACCGCGTCGGCCACCGCCTGGCTGTAGGATGTGCCGCCCAGGCTCATGTTGATCACCTGCATGTGGTTCGTCACGGCCCAGTCGATGCCGGCCGCGACGGTCGACCAGGATCCGGAGCCGACGGAGTTCAGCACTTTCACGGCATAGAGCTGGACCTCCGGCGCGACCCCGATGAATCCGAGCCCGTTATCGCGCGCCCCGATGATGCCGGCCACGTGGGTGCCATGGCCGTAGTCGTCGAACGGGGGCGCGGTGCTGATGAAGTTCGCGCCGTACATGCACCCCGGCGTCAGGTCCGGGTGGGTGCAGTCGATCCCGGTGTCGATGACGGCGACCTTCACGCCCAGGCCTCCCTGACCGGGAATGCAGTTGACGGCCTTGGGCGCCCCGCCCCACACGACCTCGGCGTCGATGTTCTCCACTCCGTACTCCAGCGTGTCTTCCTGCGTCCGCGCCGCATCCGGCGGGTCCAGCTCGACGTAGCGGACGAACGGGAGCTTCGAGAGGGCGACCGGGTTCCCCACGACCGCCACGGCGCGGCTGACGCCGATCTCGTGTCGGACGTTGACTCCCAGGGCCCGCAGAGCGCGGCTCGCCTGTCCGACGTTCGTGACGCCTAGGATCAAGGGCTCGTCGTCATCGGCGGCGAAGGCAAACCCCGACGCGAGCAGGGTCAGCATCATCGTCAAGAGGAAGCGAAGGCGACCATAGCGGCAGTTGGATGGAGGGACCATTGTTCGATCTCCTGGTACTGCTCTCCCGAATCGCCGTGAGCGGCCGGCTGGAATTCGGCCCCGCCGCCGCGTGGTTGGGGACGACCCGCATCACCTCAGCTCTCCGCGCACGGGGATGAACAGTTCAGGAAAAGCGTGATCGCTGGTCGCGATGCGGATGGACCCCGTGATCCGTCCCCGCCTCAAGCCCTCCCGGTCGAGCCCGACGTCGATCCGGAAGGTCCCGCTCTTGCCGCCCGGTGAGCGACTGATGCGGAGGAAGCCGAGATCGGATTCGAGGGCCTTGATCTCGAACTCTCCCTCCCGCTTCTTGATCAGGACCGTCTGGGTGAGGAGCTCGAGAGTGGACGGAGCCCTGGCCAGATCGTCCAGGCTGACGGTGCCGAAGTCGACCACGTCGGGGTTCGCATAGACGTTCGTCTTGACGAAGATGTTGACGGCGATCGGGATTCGGGGACGCGTCGGGTGATCGGTGTCGAGGTAGATGGCTTCCTCGTACCGTCCGGGAGGCGCTCCCGCGGGTACCCGGAGGCGAAGCTCGTAGAGCGTCCCGGCCTCGAGCGTGACCAGCTCCGTGACGAAGAGCCGGCCGCCGCCCTCCTCCACTCGCGTGATCGCGAGGGGCCGCTGCTCATGGTTCACGATCCTGAGCTGGCCTTCCGCGCTCTCACCCGCGAACACGCTGACGAAGAACGCGGGGTAGGGAAGGAGCTCGATGGACGGCCTGACGACTCCCTTCAAGACGAGCGTGAGCGGCGCCGCCGCCGCTCGCGCGAAGCGGACGATGCCCTTGGCTTCCATCTCGCCGGCGAGCTGGCCCGTCTCCCATTCGATGCTGACGTGGCCCTCCTGGCCGGGTGGGATCAGGCCCACGAATCTGGCCGCCATGCTCCCGGCGGACAGATCGACGCGCTCGATGGTCAGGGGAGCCGTCCCGTCGTTTCGCAGGGTGAAGGCATGGACGACTTTCTGTCCCTGGGCGACCGTGCCGAAGTCATGGCTCTGGCCCCGGGATCCGTCGGCGGCTGATTGGCCGGTCGCCGGGAGCCTGGCCAGGCACACCAGCCCGGCGGCGAGCACCGCCGGTCTCGAAAGCCTCCCCAACCGCACTCCCTGCTCCTCGGGCGGGCAGAGGGACCGGCACCGGCGCCGGCCCCCTCTGCCCTGGCAGCCCTTTCCCTACTGAGCGAGGAGATAGAGTCGAACTGCCAGAAGAAATCCTGGAGACCTCCCGAGAACAGCGCGATGCGCTCGAGGATCCCGTCACCGTTGATATCGGCCATGAGCGAGGTCAACTCGTTGGTGACGTTCTTGAAGGTCGACTTGCTCGTGTTCCGGACGAGCACCGCGTTCTCCGTCGAGCAGACGGTCTCGCCGGTGGTCGGGTCGGTCGCACAGGTGGTCATCGTGGCCTTGCCACCCGGCTTGCCCAGGCCCCGGGCCCAGACTTCGTAGGATGCCGTGTCGCCTGCAGCGCACGGGACCAGCGTGGTGAGGTTCGTGTTGCACGGGAGCTGGAAGGCCGCTCCTTGGGCAGCGATCTTGGTGCCGACGCAGTTGAACGCGGCATCGAAGGCGTTCCCGTCGCAGACCTGGAAATCGCCCTGTCCCAGGTAGATCCGGCTCTCCACCGAATCGTCCCTGGTCCCCAGAGCGACGAAGATCGTGTGGCGGTCGGAGTCCGTCAGGGGCGCGGTCTTGCCCCTCGAGACCCCGATGATGTTGAGGTTGTAATGGGGTCCGGAGGGAGCGCCGTTACCGGCATACGCGGGCCTCACCCAGGCGCCGGCGACGACGACGGCCAGCCCGAGGGCGCACCCTGTCCTCCATGACTTGCTCATGCCTGTCTCCTCATGCACGTCCGGGTTCGCTTCTGGGCGCAACCCTTCGCCCCAAGCGTGTGCGGCCCCGCTCGTTCTCATTCCGCTGTCCCGAGGGTCCAGGGCGGCATTCGGTTGCACCCGCGGCCGGAAGGCGGCGGAGGCACCACGACCGAATTCGGAAGGTGGAGGGATCATCCGAGTGTTCAACCCGCCGAGCGTTGCCGCAAGGGCTGAGTCAGTGCTTCGCCCAGTCGACGGCACGATATCTGTTGCGTGCAGTACACGGCAATCGGGTGTTCGCCCTAGACGTGACCACCAACACGTCACGCCGCGCCGTCGTATCATGCGGCGCGTGGCGGAGACGGCATTGCTGCTCGGCAGCTTCAACCCCGGCAAGCTCCGCGAGATGCGCCAGCTCCTCGAAGGGATGTCTTATCGGGTGCTGGGGCCGGCCGACGTCGGGGTGGGCGAGCCGCCGGACGAGACGGGCCGCAGTTTCATCGAGAATGCCGTGCTGAAGGCGCGCTACTACGCCGGCCAGTCGGGCCTGCTCGCGGTGGCCGACGACTCGGGCCTGTCGGTCGGCGCTCTCGGCGGCGGCCCCGGGCTCTACTCCAGCCGCTTCGGCGGGGAAGGAGCGTCCGACGACGACCGGAACCGCCTGCTCCTCGAGCGCCTCCGCGGCGTCGCCCCGGAGCGACGCGGGGCCCGCTTCACGTCGGCGGTAGCCGTCGCGCGGGACGACCGCCTGCTGTTCCAGGCCGAGGAGAACGTCGAGGGGTTGATCGCGCAAGAGCCGCGGGGCGGCAACGGCTTCGGCTACGACCCCGTCTTCTTCTACCCGCCGTTCGGCAAGACCTTCGGCGAGCTGAGCAGGGGAGAGAAGGACCGGGTGAGCCACCGGGGCAAGTCGTTCGCTCGGCTGCGGGAGTTCCTGGGGATCCTGCCGGCTCCTCTTTGAGATTCAGCCGGAGGAAGGCCGTGATGAGTGCTACTTCTTGAGGACGAGGTCGCCCACCACCGCCTTCTGCGCGGCGATGAGCTGCTGGATCCCCTTGTCGGCGGCGCCCATCAGGGACCGCATCTCCTCCTCGCTGAACGGGGAGTGCTCGGCCGTGCCCTGCACCTCGACGAAGAGCCCGCGGCCGGTCTTGACCACGTTCATGTCGACGTCGGCCTTCGAGTCCTCCTCGTAGTTGAGGTCGAGCAGCACCTCGCTGCCGACCTTGCCCACCGACGTCGCGGCCACGAAGTCCAGGAGGGGCAGCTCGGCGAAGTGTCCCAGCTTCTTCATGTGGCGCAGGGCGTCGACGAGGGCCACGAAGGCGCCCGTGATGGAGGCGGTGCGCGTGCCGCCGTCGGCCTGGATCACGTCGCAGTCGACCCACAGCGTGCGCTCGCCGAGGGCCTTCATGTCCACCACCGCGCGCAGCGAGCGTCCGATGAGACGCTGGATCTCGTGGGTCCGGCCGGAGGGCTTGCCGCGGGACGCCTCGCGCTGCGAGCGGGTCGTGGTGGAGCGGGGGAGCATGCCGTACTCGGAGGTGATCCACCCCTCGCCGCCCCCCTTCAGGAAGGGAGGCACGCGGTCCTCCACGCTCACCGTGCACACCACCCGGGTGTCGCCGACCTCGATGAGGACGGAACCCTCGGCGTGCTTGATGAAGCGCGGGGTGATGGTCACCGGTCGCAGCTCGTCCGGGGCCCGTCCGTCGTTGCGCATGGTCCTCCCTTCGCGCCGCAGGACGGAGGGATCGATCTGCAGCTTGAAGTCGCCGATTCGGAACGTCATGGCGCCGAGGCCCTCTCGTCGCCTCTCGGCCCGGGGGCGAGGGCATAGAGCCGCCGGTATTGTTCTTGATGCTCGAGGACGTTCATGACATAGGCCCGGGTCTCCACGAAAGGGATGCTCTCCACGAAGTCCTCGGCGGACATGCTCGGCCGCGCGGACAGCCAGGACCGCACCCTCGTCGGTCCTGCATTGTAGGCCGCCAGGGCCCGCTCCACATGCCCCCCGAAGCTGTCGAGCATCTGGCGCAGGTAATGGGTGCCCAGGGCGAGGGCCGTCCCGGGGTCCTCGAGGTTCGGCGCGGGCGCCTTCCGGCGGGGGGCCGGCTTACGGCCCGCCGCGCGGCCCAGCTTGCGGCTCACGACCCGTCCGGTGCGGGGCAGGATCTGCATGAGCCCCCGCGCGCCGGCCGTGCTGACCGCCGCGGGGTCGAAGGCGGATTCCTGCCAGATCAGGGCCGCCACCAGCGCGGGGTCGACTGCTTCCTGCCGCGCGTGGGCGACGATGGCCTGGCTGTAGTCGAGCGGATAGAGGATCTGCCAGACGCCGGCCGGCAGGTCGTCGCCCGCCTCACCGACCCACCCCGGGTAGGCCCGCTGCATGCTCACGATCGCCGAGCGGTAGTTGCCGAGCCGCCAGTCGATCCAGGCCTGGGTGGCCCGGACGGGCCCGTTCGCCGGAGCGCGCCTCAGCTCGTCGGCCGCCTCTTCCAGCCGCTCGACGAGCAGCAGCTCGCGGGCGCGGCTGAAGATCGGGTCCGGGATCTGGCCCGGCTCGCTCACCTCGGGCGGGGGAGCGGGATGGGTCGAGGAGGCGCCGCCCTCGACGAGGCCGAGCGCCTCGGCCGCCTTCTGGCCGTGGTAGCTGTGCTTGAACCGTCGCACCGCCTCCGCGTACAGCTCCGCCGCGCGATCCTTCTGGCCGAGCGCCGCCCGGGCTCGACCTGACCAGTAGAGGAAGCCCGGCGTGTAGTAGGTCGGCGGGTGGGTCTTCACCGCCCGCTCGAGCTGCTCCGCCGCGTCCGGGTAGCGGCCGTGGCGGTAGTGCCACCACCCGATCCACCAGGCGGTCCGGTCCGCATAGCGGCCCTGCGGAAATGCATCGAGCAGGCGCTGCAGATGGGGGATGGCCTCGTCCTCCTTCATGTCCTTCAGGTAGAAGTATCCGAGGCTCAGCAGCGAGTCTTCGGCCCACAGCGTTCCCGGGTAGCGGTCGGCCACCGCGCGATAGGGCGCCGGGCTGCGCTGCTTCCTGGACTGGATGCGCGCCCGCTCGTAGGCCGCTTCGCCCCCGAGGCGGGCGTCGGGCCCGATGGCGGCCAGCGTCGCGACCGCATCGCCTTCGCGGCCGGCGGCCGCGAAGGCCCGGCCCAGGCGCAGCCGGACCTCGTCCGACTCGTCCCCTTTGGGGGTGCGGGCGAGCAGCGACTTCAGGAGCGCCCGCGCCTCCTTGTCCTTGCCCCCGGCCAGCATGCGCTTGGCGCGGTCGAGGTCGCGCGCGCGCTGCTCGGCGGGCGACAGGGGAGTGACGTAGGCCTTCAGGGCCCGGAGCCGGGGGGCGCCCGCGATGGCTTCGGGCGAAGCGGGGAACTCGCGGTCGAGCCGGGCGAAGGCGTCGGCCGCCTCCTTCAGCTCTTTACGCGACTGGTGCATCCCGCCCACGGCGGCCAGCGTGCCGGGCACGGAGTCGGGGCAGTCCTTCAAGGCCTGCTCGAGGAGCGCGATCCCCTTGTCGCTGCGGCCCGAAGATGCCTCGGCATCGGCCGCATCCAGCAGGGCCGGGCAGCGCAGCGGGCTGGCCGGGTACTGCTCGACGACCGAGAGATGCGCGGCGGCGGCGCGCGGGGCATCGCCGGTGTTGGCGTACGCCTCGCCGAGGGCGAAGAGCGCATAGTCGGCGAGGTGCGTCTGCCGGATGTCGGGATGGGCGAGGAAGGGAATGGCTTCGGCCGAGCGCCGTTCGTCCAGCAGCCGCAGGCCCGCTTCGAGCCGGGCGAGGCCGGAGGCCAGCGTGCCCGGATGGTCGGCGGAGACCGCCTTCAGCTCCGCAGTGCGTGGCCCGCTGCCTTCGACCGCGGCTCGAAGGGCCTCCTCGGCCGGATCGCGGGGCTGGCCCTGGAGCCAGAAGCCGGGGCCGGCCGCGCTCGACACCGTGGCCGCCGCCGCGAGGACGGAGACGCCGACGAGCGAAAGGGAACCCCTGAAGCCGACCCTCATCCGAAGCGCACGGCGACAGCTACATGGGCCCCAGGGCGCCGGCGTCGCCGCCGGCCAGGATGCGCACGAGCTCGTCGTAGAAATAGTTGGTCGAGTCGCGGACACTGCCCGGCACGCGCTCGGCGTACATCTGGCGGCCACGCTCGATGTCTTCCTTGAGCCGCTCGTAGAGGTCCTTCTGGCGGCGTCCCTCGCTGACCTTGGCCTCGTTGTAGAGCTTGATCTCGCTCACCACCAGCCGCGCGAAGGGGAGGCCGGGCTGGGCGGGGGGGGAGGAGAGGGCCGGGCGGGCGCCTGGGCCTGCTTCATGGACGCGAAGGTGCTGGCGTTGAACATGACCGTCGAGGAGCCCTCGTCGCTGCCCTGCGTCGCCGGAGGTGGGGGCGGGGTGGGCGGCCGCGGCACGCCCGCGCGCTCGCGCACCTCCTCTCCGCCGGCCCGGATGGCCGCCGCCCGCTCGGCCATGTTGCCCGTGGTGCGTCCGATGGCGGCCTTGGGCGCGCCGGAGAGCATGTCGATGATCTTCCCCGCGAAGACGACCAGGATCTCGATGAGGTCCGCCTCCGCCGCGGGCACCTCGTCGCGCGTCGTGTCGCAGTACAGGATCGCGGCCAGCTTGTCCCGCAGGATGAGCGGCACCGCGAGGACGCCCTTGGCGGAGCCTCCGAGGCGGGAGATCGCCTGCGCGGTGCCCGGCGAGTCCTGCAGCTTCCCGCGGACGGCGGAGCGGGTGTTCTGCACGCCGCGGAAGCAGGTGTCCGCCCCCAGCGGCACGTTGACCTGCTTGAGCGCGTCCGGAGAAGGCAACCCCTTGCCGTACCATCCGATGGCGCTGGGGCCCTTGACGATGAACATTGCCGCGCGGTCCATGTAGGTGGAGACCTCGTTGACGAGGTAGGTCAGGACTTCGCTGAGGCTGGTGCCCTTCTCGATGGCGTTCAGGGAGCCCTTCAGGCGGTCGAAGCCCGGGCCCCGCGGCGCCGCCGGGGGCGGGTTCTCCTTCAGCACCTGCACGATCGCGCGGGCGATCTCGCCCTCGTCGATCTTCTCGTCGTAGCGGGCGACGTTCTCCTGCAGCTCATCGAGGGTGCGGACGAGGTTTTCCTGATGGCGGCCGATGCTCTTCTGGATCTCCACCACCCAGGTGGCCATCTGCTGGCTGATGAGCGCCAGCGTTCTCGCCTTCAGTGCCTCTTCCAGGCTCATCTCACCTCGGAGCGCGCCGAAACCACGGCCTCTGATTGACTTAGCGATTATCGGTGGAAGGCTCCGGGCTGTCAACGTTTTCACGAGAAGCCGCCTCACGCCGATGGGGTATCGTTGCGCATGGCCGCCTCGCCGCGTGTCGTCTACCGCCGGCTCCTCCGGACACGCGGTCCTGCGGGGTGGTGGCCGGGCCGGACCGCGTTCGAGGTCTGCATCGGCGCCATCCTCGTCCAGAACACCGCCTGGCCGAACGCCGCCCGGGCCTTGCGCGCGCTGGCCTCGCGGCGACTGCTCAGCCATCGAGCCCTGCGGGGACGGAGGGCGGAGGCGATCGCTCCCATCATCCGCTCCTGCGGGACCTTCAACCTGAAGGCCCGGCGGGTGGCCGCCTTCGTCGATTTCCTCGAGCGCCGCTACGGCGGCCGGGCCGAAGCCATGGCGCGCCAGGAGCCGATGGAGCTGAGGCGGCAGCTCCTGGAGGTCCCGGGAATCGGACCCGAGACGGCCGACTGCATGGCGCTCTACGCGGCCGGCCATCCGCTCTTCGTGGTCGACGCCTACACGCGCCGGGTCTTCTCGCGATTGGGCCTGATCCGCGGGGACGAGAGCTACGAGGAGCTGCAGCGCTTCTTCATGCGGCGCCTCCCCGCCGACGCGTCGCTGTTCAACGACTACCACGCGCAGATCGTCGGTCTGGCCAAGGACCACTGCCGCGCGCGGCCGGTCTGCACGGCCTGTCCCCTCGACGATCTCTGTCCGAAACAAGGAATCCAATGAGCCTGCGTGTCCTCGTCGTCCTCCTTGGCGGGCTCGCCGGTGCCTGCCGGGCCGTAGTCTCCTCCGGCCCTCCGCCAGCGGTGAAGCCGCTCACGACCGAGTCTTCCAACGCGTTCTGGGCGCACTGGGGCGACGGCCGGGCCGAGATAAACGGCTATCGCCTCACCCAGCCCCGCTACGGCGCGCCGCGCACGGGCACGGCGGTGCTCATCTTCGTGACCGAGGACATGAGCGACTCGATCCGGGTCAAGGCCGACCCGGGGAAGCACCCGGCGGCGGACGTCTACCCCGTGATGAAGCTCAACGCGGTGCGCCATTTCCAGACCGGCATCTACGACTACAAGGTGATGACGTCGGCCTTCGCGCGCGTGGCGGCCGGCTGGCCGGTGGCCAAGGTCAGCTTTTCGAGCCAGGAGTGGTGCGGGCACGTCTATCACCAGCTGCTGCCGCGCACCGGCAAGGTATCCGGCATGTACCACAGCTACTTCGATGGAGAAGCCGACGGCGAGGACCAGCTCCCGCAGCCCGAAGGAGGTGTCTTCGAGGACATCGTGCCGATCCTCGCCCGGAGCTGGGGCACCACGTACCTCCAGCCGGGCGAGAGCCGCAAGGTGAGCTTCCTGCCCAGCCTCTTCCGCGCCCGATTGGAGCACCGCAAGCTCGGCTGGGGACAGGCCACCATCTCCCGCTCGGCGTCGACCTCCACCGTCGACGTGCCCGCGGGGAGCTTCGGCGTTTCCGCGTGGACGGTGGCGGAGGACGGAGGAACCACCACGACCTACCAGATCGAGGCCGCGGCGCCGCATCGGCTGGTACGGTGGTCGACCGACGCCGGGGAAGAGGGCACGCTGCTCGGCTCGAGCCGGCTCGCGTACTGGAAGCTGAACGGCCCCGGCGGCGAGTCGCACCTGGCCGAGATGGGTCTCCGGCCGGGCAGCATGCTAAAATGATCTTCGGGGGGCGTCACGGTTTCGACGGGAACGTGACCCCGAGAGAGGCAAGCCGAGCGTGGCTCCCGGCTCGTAAATCCGGGGGTAAAACCATAGCTGCCAACGATAACTTGGCGCTGGCTGCCTAACTAGCTTAGGCAACCCGTCCTGCCGGTTGCCCGCTCACGGCGGCTGGACAGGACGTCACTGAGGTGAGCTGGCCCTGGCCCTCGGTCCGGGGGCGAAAGGCGAGACCAATCGGACTAGCTGTCGCCGGTTTCGTCCGGTCTTCACGGCGGCCGCGAAAATGCAGGCTGGACTAAGCTTGTAGGCTCTCTCGTCGGCGCTTTTTCGGACGCGGGTTCGACTCCCGCCGCCTCCACCACTTCGGTCGCGGTGATTCCTTTCAGGACAGGTCCCCGCCCGGTCCGCGTTCCGACCCAGACGCGCACTCGCATGCGCGCGACCGCTTCTCCAGAAACCGCCGCTCGGTCGGGTTTCGCGCCAGCGCGAGCGCCGCCGAGAAATGCTCCCGCGCGGCCTGACGATTTCCGCGGCGCAGCTCCAGGTCGCCCATCGCGGCGGGATAGAACGGATAGCTCTTGAGCCGCTCACGACCCTCGATCGCGTGGATCTCCTCGAGCCCCCGCTCGGGGCCGTCGCGCTGCGCGATGGCGATCGCGCGATTGAGTGCGACGACGGGCGACGGCGCGACGGCCATCAGGCGGTCGTAGAGCGAGACGATCGACTCCCAATCCGCCTCGTCCACGCTTCGCGCGCCGGCGTGCGCGGCGGCGATCGCCGCCTCGACGTGATACGCGGTGACCTCGGGTCCGGCGGCCGAGCGTTCGAGGAGCGCAAGCCCCTGCGCGACCAGCCGGGAATCCCAGCGCGATCGTTCCTGGTCGGCGAGCGGACTCAGATCACCACCCGCATCGACGCGCGCGGGGAGCCGGGCGGCGTGGAGGGACATGAGCGCGGCGAGAGCGCTCGTCTCGGGCCCCGCCGCCGGGGGATGCTCGCCCAGCAACGCCGTGAGGCGCATCGCCTCGCGGCACAGCTCGGCGCGGACGGCGGATTCGGCGGACGCCCCGTGATAACCCTCGTTGAAGAGCAGGTACAGCGCGCGCCTCACCGCCGCCAGGCGCGGCCTGAATTCGGCATCCGCGAGATCGAAGAGGCGCTTGGAGGTCGCGAGGACCCTCTTCCCGCGCGAGATCCGCTTCTCGATCGCCGCGCGGCCGGTGAGGAACGCGCCCGCGATCTCGCTCGCCCCGAAGCCGCACAGGATGTTGAGGATGAGCGCAACCTGGGCTTCCTCCGGCAGCCGGGGGTGGCAGCACGAGAACATCATCCGCAACTGCTCGTCGCGGATCGCGGGCGAGAACGCCTCGTCGACGATGGCGGCGGTCGTCCACCCGGTCTCGAGCCGGCGGCTCAGCTCGGGTGCGAAGGTGCGCGCCGTCCGTTCGCGGCGCACGACGTCGAGCGCGCGGTTCTTCGCCGTCGCCATGAGCCACGCGGACGGGTTCTCGGGGACGCCGCGGACCTTCCAGACCTCCAGCGCGCGACAGAAGGCGTCTTGCACGACGTCTTCGGCCAGGGCCAGGTTGTGCAGGCCGAATATCCGCGTGAGCGCGGCGACCATGCGCCCCGACTCGCGCCGGAAGAGATGCTCGTCCAGGTCGGGCCGCCTCTCCACGCCGCTAGCTCGGGCGCACGTAGCGGAGCAGGACGTTGCCCGAGGAGAACTTCCTGGCCTCCTGGAGTTCCAGCCTCGAGCTCTTCGACACTCCGCTGACCAGCGACCTGCCGCTTCCAAGGAGGATCGGGTTGACGACGAACTGATACTCGTCGATCAAGCCGTGCTGCGTGAGCTGGGACACGATGGAGCCGCTGCCGAAGACGATCATGTCGTGGCCGGGCTGCCTCTTCATGGCCTCGATCTCGCGCGGATCGAGCTCGGGGAGGAGGCGGGAGTTCCTCCAAGTGGCGTCCTTCAGGGTCCTGGAGAAGACCAGCTTGGTCGTGTCGTTCAACCAGGTCGCCATGTCACGCGTGACCGCAGATCGTCGTCCACCACCGTGGGGGTCCGGCGCGGCTCGGGAGTCGTCGACGGCCTGCGGCCAGAATCCCGCGAAAAGCTCGTACGTCCGGCGCCCGAACAGGATCGTGTCGATGTCCGGGCTGCGCTCCCTGGACGTCTTGTATATCTCGTCGTCCTGAACGACCCAGGCCAGGTTCCCGTCGGACCCCGCAAAGTACCCGTCCGCCGTCACATTGTCGAACGTCACGATCCGTCGCATCGGCTCCTCCAGTCACATGGTCGTCTTGTCCCTGGTTCGTGATGGACGCGCCGGCCGCTCTTCATCCCGGCCGGGGACCGCTCCCGACCTGCTTCAGGACGGCGACCTCATCACCGGCCGGATCTCCACGGACCCGCCACCCTCGAGCATCGGGCAACCGGCCGACAGCTCCACGGCCTGGGCCAGGTCACGCGCCTCGACGATGATGAAGCCCAGGACGAGGTCCTTGGCTTCGGCGTACGGACCGTCGGTGACCACCTTCTTCCTGCCCCGGACCACCTTGCCTCCGCGCTCGAGGGGCTGCCCCCGGTCCTTCAGGTGACCCTTCGCTTCCAGATCGCGTATCCAGGCCATCCACACCTGCATGCTCCGCTGCGCGCGCTCCGGAGTTCCCATGGCCTCGCGCTGTTCCGCCTCGCTGGCCCGAAAGAGATAGACGAACTCGCTCATGGTCGTGATCCCTCCTCGCCCTGCCGCCGGGCGCTTCATTTCCTCGACGATCGAGCCGCCGGCCCCCGGACATTTTTCCTTCGCGCGATTCCGGTCGGTATTCACGGCTCCTTGCCGCCGTCTTGGGCCGGACCGACATATCGTGCCCGCGGACGCGCGGACGTGACCGGAAGGCGGACTTGCCCTAATCTTGCGTCAGGAGGCGCTTCACAGCCCCAGATGACCAGCCTATCCCTACGATCCGCCGAGACGAGAGAGCCGGCGCGAGGCAGCGGCAAGGGCCTCGGCGTCCTGGTCGCCATCCTTTTTGTTGCGGTCGCGGGGCTGGGCCTGCTCGCCTACCAGTTCCTGCAGCGGACACGTGCGGTCGAGCGACAGCTGGCCAGCGTGTCCGTCAAGACGGACGAGGCGACAGCGCTCGCCCGGCAAGCCACGGATCGGGCGGTCGCCGCCGAGGCGGCGGCCCGGACGGCGGCCGAGGCACGGCGGTTGGCGGAGACGCAGACCGCCGACGCCCGCCAGCAGGCCGATGCGGCGCTCCAGGAGGCCAGCCGCGCCCGCGAGACTGCGGCTCGCTCGCAGGTCGAGGCGGACGCCATCCGCAAGAAGGCGGAGGCGGAGGTCAACCGCCTGGAGGCGGCCCTCGGCCAGATCGCGGAGACGCGTCACACGGCCCTGGGCCTGGTGATGAACCTGGGGAGCGACCACCTGAAGTTCGAGTTCGACAAGGCCGAGCTGAGGCCGGAGGATCGGGAGCTGCTGAGCCGCGTCGCCGGGATCCTGATGACGTCGCACGACTACACGGTCTCCGTGAACGGGCACACCGACGACGTCGGCAGCGAGGCGTACAACCAGGGGCTCTCCGAGCGCCGCGCCGAAGCGGTGCGGTCCTACCTGGTGAAAGCCGGGCTGCCGGCGGAGATCTTCACGGTCCAGGGACACGGGAAGACGCTTCCGCTCGTGCGCGGCAGCTCCGAAGCGGCCCGGGCCAAGAACCGCCGCGTCGAGCTCGGCATCGTCAACACCCAGATCCGTTACGGACGCTGACGGCCCTCCTTCGCCTCCGACGGCCCGCCCCGGTGACTCAGAAGTTGATGCGGGTCGTGAAGCCGAACGTCCGCGGCTGGTTGGTCAGGTAGAAGATGCGGGCCCGGGTCCCCCGCTCGCGGTCGAAGGCCAGCAAGGCCCGCTCGTCGGTCACGTTGTTGGCGTAGAGCGATACGTCCCACTTCTCGCGGCGGACGCCGACGCGCAGGTTGACGATGTCGTAGGCCGGCAGCTCGGGGTCGTAGGTGAAGGTGCTCTGGGTCAGCGGGCCGCCGATCGTGTTGGCCCCGAACGACAGCAGGTCCAACGTGCCGAGGTCCTGGTCGCCGACCTGGGTGAAGCGGGAGCCGACGTGCTGGTAGCTGCCGGTCGAGTAGCCCAGCGACTGGCCCTGCATCTGCCACTGATAGGTGGCCGCGGCCGCCACCTGGAACCTGGGCACGCTCGGCAGTCGCCTTCCCTCCTCGATGCCCGACACGACGCTGACGGCGCCGTTGGCGGCGGTCGACGAGAGGGTCGACCGCAGCTCGGAATCGTTGTAGCTGCCGGAGATCGCGAAGTCGAAGTTGCGGTTCGGCGCCACCTCGAACTCCGCCTCGACACCCCGGCTGCGGGCCTTGGGCACGTTGAAGATGACGCGGGAGGAGCACGAGCCGGCGGTCACCGTCGCCTGGAGGTCCCGGATGTCCATGTAGAAGGCGGCGACGTTGAATGAACCACGGTTGTTGAGGATCCGGGACTTGGAGCCGATCTCGTAGTTCCAGGCCTTCTCGTCCTTCCACGTCTCCCGGCCGCCGAAGGTGACGAGGTCCGCGGGCGTGCACAGCGGAACGTTCAGCGGGTCGTTGATGCCGCCCAGCCGGAAGCCCCGGGACACCTGGGCGTTCAGGTTCGTCTTGTCGCTCGCCTTGTAGCTCAGGATGAGGCGCGGCGCCACGCCGTCGGCCTTGGTGGAACCGGGCTGCGACACCAGGGACTTCCCGTTGTCGTCGTTGCCGAAGATGCCGTCGAAGATCTGCCGCTTGTCCTCGTCGAAGTGGTAGTAGCGCAGGCCTCCGGTCAGGCCCAGCCCGCCGCGGAGGGAGAGGGTCGCTTCGCCGAAGCCGGCGAACTGGTCCAGCTTGTAGCCGAGGTCGGAGAAGAACAGGCTGTCCTTGGGCGCGCGCAGTCCCTGGGTGGGGATGCCGGTGAGCGCCTCGAACCCGATCACCGGCAGGTTCTGGCCGTAGTCGCGGTCGGTGTGGCTGAAGAAGCCGCCGGCCACCCACCGGAGGCGGTCCTGGCCGCCGGACAGCCGGAGCTCCTCCGTCCACACTTTCGCCGTGGTGGCGTCGTACAGCGGCGCGTCGAGGGTGTAGACCCTCTCCGGCAGGCCGATGCTGCCGCCGGTGATGCTGGCGGTGAGCGACGTCGCGTCGCGGATGACGAGGACGTCACGATAGTTGTAGGAGGTGATCGAGGTCAGGGCGGCGTGGCCGAAGTCGTAGTTGACGGTGAGGTCGCCGAGCGCGAACTTGTCCGTGAAGGTCTCGTCGAGCTGAGCGAACTCCTTGCGATCGCCGAGGGTCACCTTCGGGCGCGTCGTCGTGAACGGGTTGGCCAGGATGTTGAAGACGTCGATCCGGTTCCAGCCGTCCATCTTCACCTTCTGGTAGACGAACCGGGGGGTGACGGTCAGGCAATCGTTCGGAGCGATCCTGATCGCGGCCCGGCCGCCGGTCCGGTAGCCGGTGTTGACGTCCTTCTTCACGCTGAGGTCGGGCTGCACCGCGTCGATGTAGCCGCCCAGCCGGTTGTAGTACCCCGCCACGCGCAGCGCCGACTGGCCGCCCAGGGGCGCGTTGAGGCCCAGCTTGGCGCTGCCGCCCTGGTTGCCCTCGTGGATCGTGTAGCCGCCGACCTCGGCGAACCACCGCTTCACGCCGATCTCGGGCTGGTTGGTGATGTAGCGGACCGTCCCCGACAGCGAGCCGGAGCCGAACAAGGTCCCCTGGGGGCCGCGCAGCACCTCGACGCGCGACACGTCGAACAGGTCGACGTCCGGCGTGAACAGCGACAGCGAGACGACCGACTCGTCCAGGTAGACCCCCACCTGCTCCTTGACGCCCGGCTGGTCGCGCACGATCTGGCCGGCGGAGACGCCCCGCATCGCGACCTGGCTCTGGCCGGGCCCCAGGTTCTGCACGGAGAACCCGCCTACGTTGGCGGCCACGCCCTCGATGTTCTCGACGCCACGCCCGCGCAGGACTTCCTCGGTCGGGGCGGCGACCGAGAACGGCACGTCGGCCACGGTCTGCTCGCGCTTCATGGCCGTGACCGTGACCTCCTCCTGCAACTGCGGCTCGAGCGCGAAGTCCGCCGTCAAAGCCGCGCTGCCGTCGAGCTTGAGGTCCTTGCGCGTCTGCCGGCCGAAGCCCCTCAGCGCCACGGTCACCGAATAGACGCCGGGGGTGAGGGAAGCGGAGTAGCTTCCGTCGGCGGAGGACGTCACCGTCTGGACGGCGCCCGTCGCCTGATTGGTGATCGTGACCGTGGCCCCCGGGACGGGCGCGCCGGTGCTGTCGCGGACCACGCCGAGGATGCGTCCGGGGGACGGCTGGGAGTAGGCGGGCGCGACGCATGCGAGGACGGTGAGCGCGACCGACATCAGGAACCGGATGCGCAGGGAAACCATGAAGCCTCCTCCTTTGAAGTCTCGGCCGCCGGTGTCACGGCAAGGTCTTGGCCAGCTTAGTACGGCGCGGACCTGGGTTTGTCAACCGTCGCCGGGGCTCAGGGCTCGGCGAGCAGCCTTTCGATCGCCGCCCGAAGCGCCTCGTAGTCGCGCCGGGCCTGCGGATCGGGCCCGTCCTCGGCGAAGATCCCGCCCGGGTGGACATGGCGGACGATGCCTCGCTTGTCGATGAGCAGCGACGAGGAGGTGAATGCCGCGTCCGGGACCCGGTCCAGCCACAGCGCGCGGAGCGCGGTCCAGTCGTCGTCCACCGCCACCGGGAACCGGAACCCGTAGGCCTCAACGTGCTGTCGGACCTCGTCCAGGGAAGTGGGCCGGGGTCTGGGCTTCGGCGTGAACATGCCGACCACGACCAGCCCGGCCGGCCCGAACCGGCGGTGCAGCTCGTTCAGCGAAGGCGCCGTGCCCCGGCAGTACGGACACTCGGCGGACATGAAGAAACGCACCAGCACGACCTTGCCCCGCAAGCCAGCCAGGGTCAGCGGCCCGCCCTGGACCCAGCGGTGGGCGCCCCAGTCGGGCGCGGGTCGGCCGAGGACCGCGTCACCGCTCATGAGACCGACGACGGCGAGGAGAGTGGAGAGCACCACATCGTCATTGTAGGGTGAGGAATGCCCGCCGACCCGGGATCCCGTCGGCCCACGATCACCGACTGATCGCCGGGATCTCCATGCGCCACCAGGATGACGAGACCCGGCTCTCGGAAGGCGGCGCCGTCTTCGACTCCCTCTACGAGTACTACAAGAGGAAGCGATGATCGACCGCCAACCGTTCACGCTCCGCGAGCTGCTCCTCTACTTCCTGCGGCTCGGCACCACCGGCTTCGGGGGCCCGCCAGCAGTTCCGATGGCTCGACGAGCGGCAGTTCCTGGACGGGGTGGCGGTCGTGGCCCTGCTCGTCCTGACGCGCTTCAGGGGGGTGCCGGAGCCGCTGGTCATCGCGGTGGCCGGATCGCTCGGCATCCTGATCGGAGGGCCGTCTCCGCCATGAGTTGCCGACACGAGCCGGATCGAGACGCTCACGGGCGCGAAGGGGATACTCGACGGGAAGGAGGGCGCCTTCAAGGTGTCGGGCTCCCCGCGCCGACCGTGACCGCGGCCGGGGTCCGGTTGACGCCGCCTCTGGACCTGACTTCCTGGGCCGCCTTCAAGCGGGCGGGCGACCACGTGATCGTCATGCGGGACCTCGTCCGCCACCCGGAGTCGTTCCAGCTCGAGGGCTCTTCGGGCCGCATCTACGTCAACGTCGCGTCACGCCAGAAGGTCGCGGTGGCCGATGTCGACCGCCGCGCGGTGGTGGCCACCTGGCCGGTGGGCGCGGGCAGCGCCAACTTTCCGATGGCCCTGGATGCGGCGCATCATCGGCTAGCGTGCCGACGCGGACCCGTTCGCCGTCCGGATGCATCAACCGAGCTGTATCTCCGGCGGCACCTCGGGATTCATGAGCGACGCGCCCCCGTCGGCGTAGATGACCTGCCCGGTGACCCAGCCGGCTTCCTCGGAGCAGAACAGCCGGACGACGTTGCCGATGTCCGCCGGGGTGCCGAGGCGCGCCATCGGGGTCCAGCCGCGGGTATGCCAGTTGCGGATCAGGTCCTGGGCCTGGGGAGGCAACGTGTTGAGGACGCTGTCCTCCGTCCAGCCGGGGCTGATCGCGTTCACGGTGATCCCGCGGCGGGCGAGGCTCACCGCGAAATAGCGGACGAGGGACTCGAGCGCCGCCTTGGCCGAGCCCATCCCGACCCAGGGCTGGAGACTGCCCGTGCGGCTCCCTTCGGCGTAGGTGATGGCGAAGATGCGGCCCCCCCGTCCCATGAGCGGCGCCGCCTCGCGCACGCCGACGAGGAAGGCCTTGGCCTGGGAGTCGAACGCGTTGTCCCACTGCTCCAGCGTGATGTCCATCGGCGGCTGGAAGAAGAGCGGCACCTCGGGCCGGGCGTTGCTCACGAACACGTCGAGCTTGCCGAAATCCGCCCGCACCTTGCGGAACATCTGGGCGATCTGCTCGGGCTGCCTCACGTCGGCCTGCACGGTGAGGCCCTCGGACCCGCGCCGGCGGACCTCGGCCAGCGTGTCTTTCGCCGCCGCCTCGTTCTGGTAGTAATGGACGGCCACCTTGATACCCGCTTCGGCCAGCTTCAGCGCGATGCCTCGGCCGATTCCGCGCGAGCCTCCGGTGATGAGCGCATGAGCACCTTGCAGCGACATGTCCACCTCCTGAGACTGGAAGGATCTGCGAGGACCAACGCCAGAGTGTGATACAAACGCACGCCTGCTGTCGAGGGTGAACATGTTGGAGAAGCGAGGGTTGGGCGAGGCCGGACTCGCCGGGGACCCGCTCCAGGCCGGGGCCGGAAAGCGGTCAGCAGGCAGACATTGCCCTCGCGCGCTTGATACAATCGACCGCAGCGTCCATAGGAAGTCCCTCCAGCGGCGAGGTGGCGCGATTGGCTGAGTCCTTGCGCGTTCTCCTGGTCGAGGATTCCGCGGACGACGCTGCGCTGCTCGAGCGGGAGATCCGGCGTGGCGGGTTTGCCGCATCGATCACGCGGGTCGAGACCGAGGCCCAGTTCCTCGCCTCCGTCAGCCTGCCCTGGGACGTGGTGATCGCCGACTACGTCCTGCCGCGCTTCAGCGCCCTGGGCGTGCTTCGCCACCTGCGCCACCTGCAGATCGACGTCCCCACCATCGTCGTCTCCGGCACGGTCGGCGAGGAGGACCTGCTGCAGGCGATGAGGGCCGGCGCGCACGACTACCTCCAGAAGCAGAACCTCTCCCGCCTGGTCCCGGCTATCCGGCGCGAGGTGGGCGACTCCGCGCTCCGCCGCCGCCACCGGGAGGCCGAGGCGGCGCTGCGCGAGGCCCAAGAGCGGTTCCGCTTCGTGGTGGAGAACACGGGCGACGCCGTCTACCGCGTCCGCTTCCCGTCCCTCGCCTACGACTACATGAGCCCGGGGATCGAGAAGCTCACCGGCTACCGGCTGGCGGAGATCACCGAGCTGGGCTTCGCGAGGCTGGTCGTCAAGGGCGGCGGGCCGGCGGCCAGCCCGGTCTCCCGCGACCAGAAGGCATGGGCGCGGGAGCTGCAGGAGCGCGGCGAGTCCTGGACCGACTACCTGATCAAGAGCAAGTCCGGAGAAGAGCGCTGGCTGGCCGATCACTCGTTCCCCTGGCGCGACGGGCAGGGGAGGCTGCTCGGCGCGGTCGGCACCCTCGTCGACGTCACGGAGCGGGCGCGGGCCGAAGAGGCCCTCCGGCGCAGCGAGGAATACTTCCGCTCGCTGATCGAGAACGCCTCCGACCTCATCCTCGTGCTCGACCGGACGGGACGGATCGTGTACGAGAGCCCGGCCGTGGAGAGGATCCTGGGCTACCGGCCCGAGGAGCGTGTCGGCCGGAGCGCGCTCGAGCTCCTGCCGGACGAGGACGGCCCGCACCTGGTCGAGACGATCAGGCGCTTGCTGGCCCAGCCCGGCCTCACCGAGTCGATCGGGACCCGCGCCCGCCACCGCGACGGGTCGTGGCGCGACGTGGAGGCGATCGCCACGAGCCGGACCGACGAGTCCGGGGCGCCCACGATCGTCCTGAACGTGCGCGACGTGACGGACCGCAAGAGCCTGGAAGCGCAGCTCACCCAGGCCCAGAAGATGGAGGCCGTCGGGCGGCTGGCCGGCGGGGTGGCCCACGACTTCAACAACCTCACCACCGCCATCCTGGGCTACAGCGAGCTGATGCTGCGCCGCCTGGATCCCCAGGACCCCATGCGGCGCCACGTGGCCGAGATCACCCGGGCCGCCGAGCGCGCGGCCGCGCTCACCCGCCAGCTCCTGGCCTTCTCGCGCAAGCAGCTCCTGCAGCCGCGGGTTCTCGACCTGGCCGAGGTGCTGGAACGGTCGCGCGGGCTGCTGGGGCGGCTCATCGGCGAGGACATCGAGCTCCTGACCCGCACGGCTCCGGACGTGGGCCGCGTCCGGGCCGACCCCGTCCAGCTCGACCAGGTGCTCCTGAACCTGGCCGTCAACGCACGAGACGCCATGCCCCGGGGGGGTCGCCTGGTCCTGGAGGCGAGCAACGCCGACCTCGACGACGAGTATGCCCGCGAGCACGTCACCGTGCGGCCCGGTCCCTACGTGATGCTGGCCGTCAGCGACACCGGGCACGGCATGGACAAGCAGACCCAGGAGCGAATCTTCGAGCCGTTCTTCACGACCAAGGAGCAGGGCAAGGGCACCGGGCTGGGGCTGTCGACGGTATACGGGATCGTCAAGCAGAGCGGCGGCTACGTCTGGGTCTACAGCGAGGTGGGGCGGGGGACCACATTCAAGGTCTACCTGCCCCGGGTGCAGGACGCCGCCGAGCGGGAATCGCCGCCCCGCACGGCCGAGCCCGCCGCCGAGCGCGCGGCCGCCTCGGAGACCCTCCTGCTCGTCGAAGACGACGCCTCCGTGCGCGAGCTGTTGCGCGAGCTGCTGGAGTCGGCCGGCTTCCGCGTGCTGGAGGCGTCGCGTCCGGGCGAGGCGGTCGAGATCGTGAAGTCGCGCCGGGAGCCGATCGACCTGCTCGTCACCGACGTCGTGATGCCGGAGATGACCGGGCCCGAGCTGGCCCGCCGGCTGGAGGACCTGCGGCCGGGGCTGCGCCTGCTCTTCCTCTCCGGATACACGGAGGGAGTCGTGCTCGACAAAGGACTCGTCAGCGACGGCGCCCATTTCCTCCAGAAGCCGTTCACGACGGACGCCCTGGAGGCGAAGGTGCGCGAGGTGCTGGACGCACCGGCGCGGACCGCCAGATAGCCATGACTTCCGTTCCCGAGAGCCTTCGCGGCGCGCACATCCTGGTCGTGGAGGACGACCCGCGGATGCGCCATACCCTGGAGATGCTGCTCAGCCAGGACTGGCGCGTCGAGGCGGTCGGCGACGGCCTGGCTGCCGTTGCGGCCGCCGTCCGTCAGGTCCCCGACCTCGTCCTCTGCGACCTCCTCCTTCCGGGCCTGGACGGGTTCGGCGTGCTGCATCACCTGCGGGCCGACCCTCGGACGAGCCTGGTGCCCGTCATCGCCGTCTCGGGCCTCGACCAGGAGGAGGACCGCATCCGCGCGCTCGAGGCGGGGGCGGCCGACTTCCTGATCAAGCCCTTCTCGGAGCGGGAGCTGCGCGCGCGGGTGACGACCCAGCTCGAGATGACGCGCCTGCGCCGGGAGGCGCTGGAGCGACACAGCGAGGCGCGCTTCCGCGTGCTCGTCGAAGCCATCAAGGACTACGCGATCTGCCTGCTCGACAGCGAGGGCCGCATCGTCAGCTGGAGCGCCGGAGCGGAGGCGATCCACGGCTACGCCGCCGAGGAGATCCTCGGCCGGCCCTTCTCGCTCTTCCACCTGCGGGAGCCGGGCTCGACCCCCGAGCAGGCCCTCCGGCAGGCGGCCACCGAAGGCCGCTTCGAGGACGAGGGCTGGCGGTTGCGGCGGGATGGCTCGCGCTTCTGGGCCAACACCGTGATCACGCCGATCCACGACGAGGGCGGCCCCCTTCGGGGGTTCGCCAAGATCACCCGCGATCTCACCGAAAAGAAGCGGGCCGAGGAGGAGATCGCCTGGCTCAACGCCGACCTGGAGCGGCGGGTGCGCGAGCGCACCGCGGAGCTGGAGGCCGCCAACGCCGAGATGGAAGCCTTTGCCTACTCGGTGTCCCACGACCTGCGGGCGCCGCTGCGGGCGATCGACGGCTTCAGCCAGGCCCTGACCGAAGACTGTCAGGACCGGCTGGAGCCATCCGCGGTCGATCACCTGCGGCGCATAAGAGCGGCGGCCCGGCGCATGGCGGAGCTGATCGACGGCCTGCTCGACCTGTCGCGCGTGAGCCGGGCGGAGATACGGCGCCAGGAGGTGGACCTCTCGGGGATGGCCCGCCAGGTTGCGGATGGTCTCCAGCGCACGGCGCCGCAGCGCCGGGTGGAATGGGCGATTGCCGACGGCCTGACCGTGACCGGCGATCCACGCCTGCTGAGGCTCGTCCTCGACAACCTTCTCGAGAACGCCTGGAAGTTCACCGGCGGCCGGCCGAGCGGCCGCATCGAGGTCGGGGCGCGGTCGAACGGCGACGGCCCCGCCTACTTCGTCGCCGACGACGGGGCGGGCTTCGACATGGCGTACGCGGGGAAGCTGTTCGGCGCCTTCCAGCGCCTCCACAGCGAGCGGGAGTTCGAGGGAACCGGGATCGGGCTCGCCACCGTGCGGCGGGTGGTCAACCGGCACGGTGGACGGATCTGGGCGGAGGCCGAGGTGGGCCGCGGCGCGACCTTCTTCTTCACGCTGCCCGCATCACCCCCGGAAAGCGGCTCGAGCTGACCGCGTAGCCCGGGAAGACCCGCGAGAGGTCGCGCGCCCCGAGGTGCCGGCTCAGCACCTCGCCGAGCAGGTCCCGGAAGTCCGTGGTGATGGCGAGGTCGCGTCCCTCGTAGAGCCGGTCGGGGGCGAGCCCGGGCCAACGGCCGTGGACGCGGCCGCCCCGCACGTCGCCCCCGAGGACGAAGGCGAAGCTGGCGTGGCCGTGATCGGTGCCGCGGTTGCCGTTCTCCCGCGCGGTTCGCCCGAACTCGGTCATCGTCACCACGACCACGTCCTGCATCCCGTCCCCGAGGTCCCTCCGGAAGGCGGCCAGCGCCTCGCCGAACTCCTTGAGCCGCGCGGCGAGCTGGCCCTGGACGCCACCCTCCGCCGCGTGGTGGTCCCAGCCCCCCACGTCGGTGAAAGCGACCTCCACCCCCACGTCCGCCTTCAGGAGCTGGGCGACCTGCTTCAGGCTCTCCCCGTAGCGGCCGCGGGGGTACTCCGCCCCGGGGGCGGGCTGGTAGCGGCCGGGATCGCTCTTCTTCAGGAACTGGATCGCTTCGAACGTCTCCTGTCCGGTGCCGTGCAGCACGTCATGGACCGCGCCCTCGTACATCTCCTCGAAGCCCCGGGCGGCCGGGCCGTTTCCGCCGCCGCGGAGGTCGAAGTCCCGGATGCTGGCCATGGCCACCGCCGCCGCGCGGCCGGAGAGGATGCGGGGCAGGGTCGGCGTCATCGAGACGGCCCGGAACGGCGTGGCCTCGGGGTCGGGCTGCGACTGCACGAGGCGGTTGAGCCAACCGTCCTCGGTCGCCTTCAGGCCCGGCGTCCCGCTCTCCATGAAGTCCTGGGCGTCGAAGTGCGAGCGCGTCGCGTCCGGGCTGCCGATCGCGTGCACGGGGGCGAGCGTCCCCTCCTTCCACAGCGGCAGCAGGGGCTCGAGGGCCGGATGGAGGCCGAAGAAGCCGTCGAGGTCGAGCGCGCCCTCCCGTCCGGCCCCGGGGGCGGGGATGGCGATCGTCGGCCGCATCTGCCGGTACGCGTTCTCGCCGAAAGGCACGACGACGTTCAGGCCGTCGCAGGCCCCGCGCTGGAAGACGACCACGAGCGCCTTTTTCCGTCGGCTGCCCTGCGCGTAGGCCGTGCGCAGGAGCACCCGGGGCGCCACGCCGAAGGAGACGAGGGCGAGCCCGGTCGACTTCAGGAAGATCCGCCGCGTCAGCATCGCTATCTCCTCTGGAACTCGGGTGAGCCGAGGATGAGCCCGGCGACGCGGGCCGGGTCGGCGGCCGCCGCCTCGCTTTCGAGCGTCTTTCGCGTCGACTCGGCGAGCCCCGACGGCACCAGCTGCGCCGCCACCGCGTCGGGATCGGAGGCCGCCGACGCCGGCACCAGGCGCGAGGCGTCCACCGACACGCCGCGGACGCGGCCGGCGGCCAGGTCGAGGGCCAGGTTCAGCCGGGCGAGCAGGCCGCTCGTCGAGACCCATGCCTCGGCGGTGTCCTTGTAGCCGGTGGGGGGCTGCTGCTGGTAGAGCGGCATCCCCATGGCCGCGATCCGCTGCGTGAGGGCCCGCGCGTCGCCGACGTCGGCCCCCGTCGCCCGGACCGCGCTCACCACGAACTCGAAGGGCGTCTTGACCTTCGCCGAGCGCGTGGCGGGGGAGAGGAACTCGGGCGAGGTCACGATCGTCTTGACCACCGCCCGGATGTCCCCGCCGCTCTTGCGGAACGTCTCGGCGGCGCGGTCCACCAGCGCCTTCGGCGGCTCGTCGGACACGAACCGCCGCGCGAGCTTGTAGGAGACGAAGCGCGCGGTGGAAGGATGGGTGGCCAGGATGTGGATCACCTCGTCGCCCTCGTTCTTGCCCCCGCCCTTGGCGACGATGCGGTGGCCGAGCACGACCTTGTCGCCGTGGTCGTGGATCCGGTCGTTGAAGAAGAAGCTGGGCTCGCCCTGGCGCGGGTTGCGCATGGTCCAGCCGGTGAAGCAGCGGGCGACCTCGGTCACGTCCTTCTGGGTGTAGCCGCCGTCGACGCCGAGGGTGTGCAGCTCCATGATCTCGCGCGCGTAGTTCTCGTTGAGGCCGCGCTTCTGCCCCTTGCCCTGGCCCGGGGGCGCGGCCGCGGGCCGATCCCCCATGAACCAGGGACGCCGGCCGAAGGGGCCGCGGCCGAGGCGGCCGCGCGGCGGCCGGTCGCGCAGCTCAGCCGGCTGGGCGTTGGGGTCGGCGGAGAGCCAGTTGTCGAGGTAGAAGAGCATGGCCGGGCTCTCGGCAGTGGCCCGGAGCAGGTCCTCGAACTTTCCCCACGCGTGGGGGCGGATCACGTCGCGCTCGTACTCGCCGATCATGAACTTCACCGGGCCCTTGCCGGCGAAGACGTTGAAGTGGTTCATCCAGAAGTCGGCCAGCACCTCGTCGAGCTGCCGCTCGCTGTACGCGGCGCGCAGGACCTTGGCCGATTGCAGGTCCTGCACGACGTCCTGCGGGGTGCCGTCCATCCGGTCGCGGTACTTCTGCATGAACTCGCGGCGCGCCGCCCTCACCTGCTCCTCGGAGGGGTTGTTGCCCAGCTCCGCCTTCTTCTCCTGGATCTCGTTGCGCGCCTGGGGGGGGACTTCGTAGCGGGCGATGAGTTCACCCGTGGAGAGGTGAAGGGTCCGCAGGGGGCCGAGACGGGTCGCCACTGCCGGATCCGCGATGCGCTCCGGGTGGAGCTGTTGATCGATCCATTTGTCGAGCCCCATCGCGCGGACCTTCGCGACGTCGCCCGGCCGGGGACCGAAGCCGAGGCGGTTCAGGACGTGCACGATCGTGGCGTCCGGGTCGGGCGAGACCGGCAGCTTCTTCGAAGCGAGGGCGGCGGCGGGCACCGCCAGGGCCACCGCGAGGGCCAATCCGGCGGCGCGGAGGTGCGGCAGGGGCATGGCGTTTTTCCTCACAGGCGTTTAGACCGATTTCGGGCACCATGGTTGAGGCGCTTCCTGGCCAGTAAAGGGCTTCCATGCGAACATATTCCGGCCTGCGCGATACCGCCCACATCGGCCGTTACGAGATCCGTAAGGAGCTCGGCCGAGGCATGATGGGTGTCGTCTACGAGGCCCACGACCCCGCCCTCGGCCGCACCATCGCCCTCAAGACCATCAGCCTCGCCCTCGGCGGCTCCCGCCGCGAGCGCGAGGAGTACGAGCGGCGCTTCCTGGCCGAAGCCCGAATCGCGGCGCGGCTGTCCCACCCCGGCATCGTGGTCGTCCACGACGTGGGCCGCGACGAGCGGAGAGGCATCCTCTATATTGCGCTCGAGCACCTCCACGGCCGAACGCTGGACCAGATCATCGCCGAGAAGGACCGGCCCGACTGGCGAGAGGCGCTGCGCCTCGTGGCGCGGGTGGCCGAAGCGCTCGACTACGCGCACGGTCAGGGCGTCGTGCATCGCGACATCAAGCCGGCCAACATCATGATCCTCGCCTCCGGCCAGCCGAAGATCATGGACTTCGGGATCGCCAAGTTCGAGACGGGGCACCATACTGCGGCGGGGCAGTTCTTCGGCACGCCCCTCTACATGGCTCCCGAGCAGGCGCTCGGACAGCCGGTCGACGGACGGACCGACATCTTCTCGCTCGGGTCGGTCGCCTATACGCTGATCACCGGCCGGCCGCCCTTCGAGGCGGAGAACGTTCCGGGGGTGCTGACCCGCGTCGCCCATCAGGCGGCGAAGCCCGGGTCGGAGCTGGCGGCGGGCCTGCCGGCGGATGCCGACTACCTGCTCGACCGAGCCATGGCCAAGGCGCCGGCCGACCGCTATCCGGCGGCCAGGATGCTCGCCGAGGATGCCGACGACGTTCGGGCCGGACGCTCGCCGCGCCATCGGGCGGGCTGGGCCATGCCAACGGTCGGCGAGAGGACGATCGCCTCGCGTCGCGAGCTGCCCGAGCCGGAGGCCGAGCTGGAGCTCGTCGACGAGAAGGCGCCCCCGCCGGCCCGCCGGCGGCGGCCTTTGAGCACCCTGCTCATATCGCTGGTGGCGGTGGCGGCGGCGTACTTCTCCCTCCATCCGGCCGACGTGCTGTTCTGGCGCGACCCGCTGGCGGCGGTGCCGGAGGCCTCGGCCGTGGCCTCGACGGCGGGGGAGCTGTCATCGGAAGTGCAGGCCCTGCTCGCGCCGAAGGCCGAGGCCCCGCCGCCGGCCGTCCCACGGCAACCCGTTCCGCCCCGCGCGTCCCCGAGCGCCCTGGCGTTAGCGGTCCCGGTCGCCGACGACCCCGGCCCCGCGCACGAAGTCCAGCCGTTTTCACCGGTGCCCGAATTCACCGTCGGCGCTCCGGAGTCGGGCCCGTCGTCCGAAAGGCCGCGGCCCGCCGAGGAGCCGCCCCTCTCCGGGCTTCCTTCGCCCGGTCCCCGGACGAGCATTGCGCCCGTGCCGCGGGACAAGCCACCGGCGCCGGGCCGGCTGGTGATCGAGTTCGAGCATCACATCCGCAAGGGGAACCTGCAGGTCTGGGTGGACGACAAGCGGGTGCTCGACCAGGACTTCGACGGCAAGGTGGTGCACCGGATCCTTTCGCTGGAGCTGCGGAAGGGGGCCGTGCAGCAGGCGCTCACGCTCGACCCGGGGCCACACGAGGTGCGCGTCCGGGTGAGCTGGGACAAGAACGTCAAGACGTCGCGCATCGCCGGAACCTTCCGGCCCGGCGCGACCCGGCGGCTCGATGTGGACGTGGGCCGGCTGCGGGGGAACCTGAGCCTGGCGTGGAGGTGATCGCCTCCGCCCCGCCTACCACCCGGCTCGGGGCACCTGCACGTGCACGGGCACGGCGAGTCAGATCGACGCCAGGAACGCCAGCAGCGCCTGCTTGTCCGACTCGGACAGGTCCTGGAACGCGGTCAGCGCCGCCGCGCCCTGGAGCCGGTGGCGTCCGATCGCCTGCGTGATCGTCGCCGCCGAGCCGTCATGGAGGTAGGGCGCGCTCTCCGAGATACCCCACAGCGGAGGCGTCCGGAACTCGTTGCCCCGCGCATCGCCCTGGATGATCCCGTCCCCCGTCCCCACGTCGTGGAGGAGGAAGTCGGAGAACGCGTCGACCGTCTGCCCGGTGATGGCCGGGAAGGGACTGACCGTGGTGAAGCCGCCGCGGTGGCAGACCGCGCAGCCGACGCTCTCGAAGAGCTGCCGGCCGCGCCGGATCTCCGCGGTCTCGTGGTCGCGGGGGGGCGGTCCGAGGAAGCGCATGAAGTCGGTGAAGCCGTCGATGTCGTTCCCGGTGTCCTCGGGGTCGTTGACCGAGTCGCACGCCGCCAGCTTCGAGAGATCGCCGTTCGGCGCGTTCTCCACCGGGAAGAGGCGGTTCGTGATCCCCATCTCGTTCAGGTAGGCGTCGCCGCTGAAGGCGAGGAGGGTCGCCTGCTGCGCCTTCCAGCCGAAGCGTCCCACCCGCGTGGCGCCGCTCGCCACGTCCACGACGTAGTGGACGCGCCCCGCCTGCTGCGGATGGGCCGCCCCCTGTTCCGCGGCGTAGGCCTCGACCTGCGCGTCGGGGATCGCCTCGATGAGGCCGACGCCGAACAGGGGCGTGGTCTGGCGCTGCGCGATCACGTTCGCGCTGGCGGGGACCGACTCCCGGCAGTTCGGGCTGATCGCGTCGGACTGGAAGAGAGAGCCGCCCGGCAGCTCGAAATAGGACCCGTCGGCGATCCGCGCCGCGCGCGTCTCGTTGAGCGCGCGAGAGCCTCCGACCGTGGGGGTGGAATGGCACGCGGCGCACGAGATCGCGTTGAAGATCGGGCCGAGCCCCTGCGCGGCGGTCTCCGCCTGCTCGAACTCGTCCTTGCCGTCGCGGAAGAGCTTGCGCTGGTCCAGCGTGATGCCGTCGAGCGCCTTGGTGGACTGGCGCTGGCCGCCCGCGGCCGTGGAGGCCGGATCGACACTCCAGGCAAGGACGAAAGATACGGACTGGACGAGCACGAGGAAGGGTCTCGTGGCTCTCATGGGGTCCCCCTTTCGGGGTCCAGCGGCGGTGCCCGGGCGGGCGCCCCGACGCTCCCACTCTGCTCGCCGCTTCGGGCCTGCCTGCCTCATGGGTCTCGAGGCGGCCCCGACCGGCCCCCGAACGCCGGGTTTCCGTCCCCGGCGAGACGAGAGCCTAGCCGCCTCGCCCGATGTGAAGCGATGAGTCGGATCACGGGGTGACGCGGGACACGCCCACGGCGCACGCGCAGGGCGCTCCCGCATGCGGAAGGCGCAGGAGCCTGCTAAGATAGCCCGCGTCGTATCAAGGATTCTCTAGGGGAGGCCAGACCATCCGGACCCGATCGCTGCTGCCCGCCGCTCTCGCCGCCATCCCGCTCGCCCTCCCCGTCCCCGCTGTGCTCGCTGCTCCCGGTGATCCCGTCGTCATGCTCCTCGAAGGAGGGGAGCGGCGGCAGATCGTTCCGATCATTCGGGGCGGGGTCGAGCTGGTGGCCATCCGTGACCTGCTTCCGGGGCTCGGCGCCATCTCGCTCCGGGAGGACGCGCGCGCCCGCTCCCTGACGATGTCGATGGAGGGACGCGAGGTGACGCTCTACGACAAGAAAAGCCTCGCGTCGGTCGGCGGCGACCTGAGGCTGCTCTCGTCGGCGGTGATCGCCGAGGAAGGGCGCTGGCTCGTCCCGCTCGACTCGCTGGCGCGCCTGATCGGGCCGCTCCTGAAGAGGCGGGTGGACTTCCGGGCCGCCTCCCGCGTTCTGCTGGTGGGCAACGTCGACGTTCCGCGCGTCGGGGTGACGATCTCGGTATCCGGCGACGCGGTGCTCGTCATCCTCGAGGCGAGCCAGAAAGTCCCGTTCCACGTCGAGCAGGAGACGGGCCGGGTGACGGTGTCCATCCCCCACGACGTGATCGACGTGTCCTATCAGCAGGAGCGGCTGACCGGCGGCATCGTCGACCTCATCCAGTTCCTGGGCGGCCGCGACAACACCTTCGCCTTCAACCTCGGCCAGCGCTTCCAGCAGCTCAAGGCCAGCGAGGAGCCCTCGCCGCCGCGGCTGGTGCTGGAGTTCCAGGCCAGGCCCGTGTCGGCCGGCGCGGCCCCGGTCGTTCCCAGCCCGCCGCCCGCGCCCACCGCCCCGGTCGAAGCGGCGGGCGTGCGCACGGTGGTGATCGATCCCGGCCACGGCGGAGAAGAGGTGGGGGCGAAGGGCCCGGGGGGCACGCTGGAGAAGGACGTGACCCTGGCCATCGCCCGCAAGCTGCGCGCGGCGCTGGCCAACAGCCTCGGCCTGCAGGCCTTCCTGACCCGGGACCGGGACGAGGAGATCGCGCTCGACGAGCGGTCGGCGGTGGCCAACAACTACAAGGCCGACCTGTTCGTCTCCATCCACGCCAACGCCAGCCGCAGCCAGGGGGCACGAGGCAGCGAGGTCTACTTCCTCTCCTACCAGGCGACCGACGAGGAGAGCCGCCGCATGGCGGCCGCCGAAGGCGGCGCCTACACGCCCGGCACGCCGGCACCGGCCAGCGGCGACCTCGCCCTGATCCTCTGGGACATGGCCCAGGCCGAGCACCTCGAGCAGTCCTCGGCCCTCGCCTCGCGCATCCAGGAGGAGCTGGCCGAGGTGACGGGCAGCCAGGGCCGCGGCGTCAAGCAGGCGCCCTTCCGCGTGCTGGTGGGGGCGGCCATGCCGGCGGTGCTGGTGGAGGTGGCCTTCATCAGCAACTCCGAGGAAGAGCGGCTGCTCGGGTCCGACGCCTACCAGGGCAAGGTCGTGGCCGCGCTCGTGCGCGGCATCGCGCGCTACCAGCAGCAGCATCGCGCAGAGCTGGGAGGCACGCACCGGCCGTGACGTCCCGTACGGCCAACCTCGTCACCGCGGCGGGCCTGGTGTCCCTGCTGGCGGCGGTGACGCTCACCGCGCCGCGGTGGGCGCGGCTGCTCACCCGGCCGGTGGGAGGAGGCGACGAGGAGAGCGCGGAAGGCGCGGCCGAGACCGGGCCAGCGAAGGAGGAGGAGGCGGCCGGCGAGGTCGAGCGGAAGATCAACGTCAAGCTGTTCTTCCAGGCCGCCGACCGCCCGGGCCTCGTCATCGAGGAGAGGCCGGTGGCCTTCTCCACCGACCTGAGCCGCCAGCTCCGCGGCGTGGTGGAGGAGCTGGTGCGGGGCTCGAAGATCGGGCTCGGGCCGACGCTCTCTCCCGAGACCAGGGTCCTCGACGTCTTCGTGACGCCCAGGGGCGTCGCGTACGTCGACCTGTCCAAGGAGGTCGTCGCCGGCCATCCCGGCGGCTCCGAGGCGGAGCGCATGACGGTCTACTCGGTCGTCGACTCCCTCACCGCCAGCTTCCCGGGCGTCAAGCGGGTGCAGATCCTGGTGGAGGACAAGCCGGCCGAGACGCTGGCCGGCCACATCGACCTGACCCGCCCGCTCCTGCCCGACATGACGGTCCTGGCGGCTTCGGAGCTGAAGGGCACCGAATGAGCGTCCGGCCCTCGGCCAAGGCGGAGCGCTTCACGGAATCGGTGATCCGCGAGATGACGCGCCTCGCCCACCTGCACGGCGCGGTCAACCTCTCCCAGGGCTTCCCGGACTTCCCGGCCCCCGAGGAGGTGAAGGAAGCCGCCCGCCGCGCGGTCGCCTCGGACATCAACCAGTACGCGATCACCTGGGGCGCGCGGTCGCTGCGCCAGGCCATCGCGCGCAAGTTCGAGAGGCTCTACGGCCTCCCGGTCGATCCCGAGCGCGAGGTGACGGTGACCTGCGGCTCGACGGAGGCCATGATCGCGACGCTGCTCGCGGTGCTCGACCCCGGCGACGAGGTCGTCGTGTTCGAGCCCTTCTACGAGAACTACGGGCCCGACGCCATCCTCTCGGGCGCCGTCCCCCGCTTCGTCGCCCTCCGGCCTCCCGAATGGACGTTCGATCCCGACGAGCTGGAGCGCGCGTTCTCGAGCCGCACGCGGGCGATCATCGTGAACACGCCCAACAACCCGACCGGGAAGGTCTTCACGCGCGCGGAGCTGGAGACGATCGCCGGGCTGTGCCGCCGCCACGATGCGCTGGCGGTGACCGACGAGATCTACGAGCACATCCTGTACGACGGCGCCGTCCACCTGCCGCTGGCCACCCTGCCGGAGATGGCCGGCCGCACGATCACCATCAACGGCATGAGCAAGACCTACAGCGTGACGGGGTGGCGCGTGGGGTGGGCCATCGCGCCGCCCCCGCTGACGAACGCCATACGCAAGGTCCACGACTTCCTCACCGTCGGCGCGGCGGCGCCGCTCCAGGAGGCGGGCGCGCTGGCCCTCGAGCTGCCGGCCGCCTATTACGAGGAGCTGGCTCGGGCCTACGACCGACGCCGGCGGCGGCTGCTCGGGATCCTCGACGGGGCCGGCTTCGACGTCTACCGGCCGCGCGGGGCGTATTACGTGATGGTCGACACCGACCGGCTCGGCTGGGACGACGACGTCGCCTTCGCGCGCCACCTGGTGGAGGAGGTCGGGGTGGCGGTGGTGCCGGGCTCTTCGTTCTATCGTGATCCCGCGTCGGGGCGGCGCCAGGTCCGCTTCGCCTTCTGCAAGAAGGAGGAGACGCTGGCCGAGGCCGAGAAGCGCCTCGCCCGCCTGCGCCCGCGGCCGCGCGCATGATCGCGCTGCTGGCCGCGTCGCTCCTGCTCGCCGCGCCCTCCGGGCCCCGCGAAGCGGAGCGGCTGGCCGCGGACGCGATACGCCTGGCGGAGCGGCAGCCCGAGGCGGCCCTGGCCCAGTCCCGCCGCGCCCTCGCCCTCACCGCCGAGTTCGATCCCAGCATCTTCGTGGCGGTCGGCCGCAAGGGCGAGGTGGTGGAGGACGAGTTCGTGCGGGCCCGCAACGAGTACCGCCGGCATCGCGCCGCGCTCTACGACGCGGTGGGGCAGTGCCTCGCCCGCCTGGGGCGGCACACCGAGGCGCGACGCTACTTCGGCCGGGGCGTCCTGCTCGAATCGAGCCCCGACCGGGTGACCCGGCTGGCCCGGGAGCTCATGGCCGAGGGCCGGGCGCGCGCCGCCTTCGACCGCCTGGCTGTCCAGTCCGCGGCCACCAAGCCCTCCGTGGAGGCCCTGGCGCTGCTCGAGCAGGCGGCCGACGCGGCCGGCATGCCGAGCGCCCAGGCCGAGATCGACCGGGCGCGACTGGCGGCGGTGGCGGGCGCGGAGGTCCGGGAAGGGCCCTTGCATCTGCCTGCCGAGGCCCGCCTGTCGTCGGGGGGTCCGCTGCGGCTCGAGGAGTCCCTGACCGTCCTGTATCTCTCCGAGACGACCTGCCGCACCTGCTCCGCCGACCTCGAGTCCCTGAAGCGCGCCTTGCCGGCCGGTATCAGGGTCGTGATGGTGCCTCCGGCGCCCGACCAGGACGTCGCGCTGCGGCAGGTGCTCTCGCTCTACCACTACGCGTGGCCGGTGCTGGTCGGCCGCGGCGTCGCCCAGGCGCTCGGCGTGAAGCCCCCGGCGGCGCTCGTCGTCGCTCGCTCGGGCTGGGTGGGGGCCACCGTGCGACCTCCGTTCTCCGACTCGCTCGCGACCGCCGTCCGCTTGCTGTCGCGGACCGACGTGAGCGAGACGGTCCCGCGGGGGGCCTGGAACAGCCGTCCCGTGGAGCGGGTGCCGGAGCAGCCGCCGCCGGCGCTGCTGCCCGAGGGCCTCGCCCCCGGGGAGGACCTCCCGCTTCCGGGCGCGTTCGTCGCCGGGGTGGACGCGTTCAAGGCCGGCCAGGCCCTCGAAGCGCTCCGCTTCTTCGAATCGCTGGAGAACAAGGGCGACGGGTGGCTGCTGCCGCCGGAAGGGCGCCTGGACCGGGCGCTCTGCATCGCCGCGCTCGGCGACCGCGAGGCCGCCCGCAAGTCGCTGCTGCGCATCGGCGACAGCCGCTTCCAGCAGGACGTGGACCGGGCGCTCGAGCGTGTCGGGTCCCGCAAACGTTAGGCCGGACGTGAAAGGGAGGCCGGCCTGGTGTACGCTCGGCATCCCCCAACCACAGGAGGGTCACGATGCCGAAGTACGTGATCGAGCGCAGCATCCCCGGCGCCGGCAAGCTGACGGCTCAGCAGCTCCAGGGCATCTCACAGAAGTCCTGCGGCGTGCTGCGCAACCTGGGCCCGCAGATCCAGTGGGTCCACAGCTACGTCACCGGCGACAAGATCTACTGCGTGTACATCGCGCCGAACGAGGAGCTGGTCCGGGAGCACGCGCGCCAGGGCGGCTTTCCCGCCGACCGGGTCTCGGAGGTCAAGTCGGTCATCGACCCGACCACCGCCGAAGCATGAGCCTGCCCGTCGCGGCCCTCCTCGTGCCGGCGATGCTTGCCGCCGCCCCGCCCGCGGCGGAACGCCCGCCGACCACGCCGCGCCTCCTCGTCAAGGTGGCGGCCGAGCCGGGTCCGGGGAAGGTCCGGGCGACGTTCGAGAACCTCGCGGCCGTCCCGCTCGCGATCGAGACCGTTCCCGCGTTTGCCCTGCGGCCTTCCGACCCCGAGGATTCGGGACGGCCCGCGTTCCGCGCTCCCATCGACCTCGACACCTCCAAGCCCCTGGCCGCGAACCGGCGAGCGACGCTGAAGCTGGCCCGCCGGGAGAAGCAGACGATCGTCGTGCCGCTGGAATCGCTCTACTGGGATCACTACCAGTCCGTTTTCTGGCCCTTCCGTCCCCTGCGCAGCGTCGCGCTGCCGGGCCGTTATGACCTCGTCCTGGAGGTCCTGGACCCCGAGTCGGGCTACGTCTGGCGCTCGAATCAGATCCCGGCCGTGGTGAAGAAGACGGGCATCCTGCAGCTCGTGAAGCCCGACTAGCGCCCGCTCTCCTCCTCGGCCGCGGAACCGTCGTCCTTGGGAGGCTTGACGACGAGCGCCGTCTTGTCCGCGCGACCTCCGGAGGCGATCTCGACGGAGTACCGCCCCGGAGGCAGGTAGCGCTTCCGCGAGGCGTGGAGGGGATCGGCGAGGAGCTGCTGCAGGTCGGCGTCGAGCAGCGGCTTGCCGCTCGTCGCGGGGGGCTTGACGGCGGCTTCCTCCTCCGCGTCTTCTTCTTCCTCCTCCGCCGGTGGCTTGGGCTCGGCGCGGCCCTTGGCCGCCCGCGCCTTTTCCTCGAGGGCCTTCGCGCGCGCCACCGCCTCGGCGGCGTCGGCCAGCTTCGGGTCGGCGGAGAGGTCGTACTCCACGACGTTGAGGCCGCGCTGCGCCGTGTCCGCGATCTGCTTCCAGGCGCTGCCGTTCTGGTCCTTGATGGTCACGGTCACCGCTCCGGCGCCGCCCGACCAGTAGGCGACGCGCACGATCGGTTCGTCGCGGAACCAGGTGAGGTAGGGATGCTCGCCGTAGCCGCGACCCGGATCGCCCTGGACGCTCTTGATCGGCAGGGCCACGAGCGGCTTCGCCATCGCCTCGTCGGTGAGCTTGCGCAGCGGCGCCGCATCGGCCACGTAGACGCTGCGGCCGTGGGTGGCCAGGACGAGGTCCCCGTCGCGCGGATGGACGGCCAGGTCCTGGACCGCGACGTGAGGCAGGCCGCCGGCCAGCGCCGTCCAGCTCTTCCCGCGGTCCAGGGAGACGAGCACGCCGCAGTCCGTGCCGACATAGAGAAGATGACGGGCCTTGGGGTCCTCCCTCACGACGTTGACCGGCTCGGCGGGCAGGCCGCCGGCGAGCGGCTCCCACGTGTGGCCGTAGTCGGTCGAGCGGAAGAGGTAGGCCGCGAAGTCGTCGTTGCGGTAGCCGCTCTGCGTGACGTACACCGTCCCTTCGTCGAAGGCCGACGCCACGACCCGGGTGATCCAGCGGTCGCTGGCGAGGCCGGCCGAGAGGTCCGTCCACGTCCCCCCGCCGTCCCGCGTGCCCCACACCTTGCCCTCGTCGGTGCCCACCCACACGAGGCCGAAGCGCTTGGGCGACTCGGCGATCGTGGTGAGGGTGCCGAAAGGCACGTCTCCCTGCTCGCGGTCGGAGGTGAGGTCGTCCGAGAGGGCCGTCCAGGTCTCGCCGCGGTCGAAGGAGCGGTAGAGGCGGTTGGCGCCGAAGTAGAGGATCTCGCGCGAATGGGGGGAGAGGAGGAACGGGGTGATCCAGTTGTAGCGCAGCGGCTTCTCCTTCTTCGCCGCCGACAGCTCGGGGCGCGGGCGGATCTTCTCCCGGCGGCCGGCCTTGAGGTCCAGCCGCGCGGCGTTGCCGAACTGCGAGGCCGCGTAGATCACGTTGGGGTCCTTGGGATCGATGACGACCGTGCCGCCGTCGCCGCCGTAGACCTCCCGCCAGGCCGCGGGATCGCTCTTGCCCGGCTTGTAGGTCGACGGGCCCCGCATCACGCCGTTGTCCTGCAGCCCGCCGACGATGTTGTAGGGCCGGCCCGCGTCCACCGCCACCGAGGTGAACTGCCCGACCGGCAGGTTGTTGAGCTTGCTCCAGCTCTGCCCGTGGTCGTAGGAGACGTTGAGGCCGCCGTCGTTGCCCAGCACCAGGTGCGCGGGATGGGCGGGATCGATCCACAGCGCGTGGTGGTCGCCGTGCACGCCGCGCAGGTCGAGCCCCTTCCAGGTGCGGCCGCCGTCGGTGGAGGCGAGCATGGGCACGCCGCCGAAGTAGACGTGCTCGGGATCCTCGGGATCCACCGTGATGCGCCCGAAGTAGTAGCCGTAGGAGTAGAAGACCTTCTCGATCCGCTTCTCGTGGGTCCGCCGCCACGTCTCGCCGCCGTCGTCGGTGCGGTAGACCTCGGCCTGGACGATGTCGTTCTCGAAGAGGTCTCGGTTGGCGTCCTTGAGGTACGCGACGAGGTCGGCGACCCTGGTCTTGCCCGCCCGCATGTCCCGCTTGAGGCCGGCGGCCTTCAGGGCCTTCGGGTAGTCGTAGCGGCGCAGGAAGCGGTCGACGAGCGCGTCGTCCAGGCGGAGGAAGGCCGCGTCGTCCAGCCCGCGCAGCCGGCGCGGGGTCAGCTCGCCGGGCGGGGTGTCCTCGTCGAAGACCTCGCCGGCCGGCCGGCGGGCCTGGTTGTCGACGACGGCGTAGAGCGTGGAGGGCCGGGACGCGGCGACGGCCAGGCCGATGCGCCCGACCGTGTCGCCGGCGGGCAGGCCCCCGCCCAGCCGCCGCCACGTGCGCCCCGCGTCGGTGGACTTCCACACCCCGCTGCCGGGACCGCTTTCCAGGAAGTTCCAGGGCGCCCGGGCGCGCTCCCACGTGGCGGCGTACAGCACGTCGGGTCTCTTCGGATCCTGGACGAGGTCGATCGCCCCCGTGCGCTCGTCGACGAAGAGCGCGCGCGTCCACGTGTCCCCGCCGTCGGTCGTCTTGTAGACCCCGCGCTCGGGATTTTCGGTGTAGAGGTGGCCCATGGCCGCCACGTAGACCGTCCGGGGGTCGCGCGGGTCGACGAGCACCCTGCCGATGTGGTGGGAGTCGGTGAGCCCGACGTTGCGCCAGGTGCGCCCGCCGTCCTCCGACTTGAAGACGCCGGTGCCCGCGTAGGACGTGCGCGAGGAGTTGGCCTCGCCGGTGCCCACCCAGATCGTCTGCCCCTCGCCGTCGCCCAGGGCAAAGGCGCCGAGGGTCAGGGTGGACTCGGCGTCGAACAGCGGCGTCCAGCTTCCGCCACGGTTCCCGGTGCGCCACAGCCCGCCGGAGGCGAAGGCCACCAGCAGCGCGTCCGGGTGGCTCGCGGATGCCTGGACGTCCACCACGCGGCCGCCCTGGATCTCGGGTCCTACGCTGCGGAATCGCAGCGCGGCGAGCGGCGAGGACTTCTCCATCTCCTGCCGGCGGGCGAAGCCAGCCCGGCGGAGGGGAGCGTCCATCCCCAGCGTGCGCGGGTGGAACTTCTCGCGCTCCTGGGTCTTCGTGAGCGGAGGCGTCTCGCCCGGCGGTGTCTCCGCCGAAGCGAGAACGGAGAAGACGGCGGCCAGCAGGGCGACGAGGAATCGGGCCACGAGGCGTGAGACTAAGTCGGCGCTTTCGCATCGTCAAACCCGTGGCCTTCTGGGATAGAGTCGAGCGAGCAAGGAGGTCCTCCATGGCCAGCGTCCCCGCCCCCCGCGCCGTCGTCGAGACCCGCTTCGGAGAGATGGAGATCGAGCTCCTGCCCGACAAGGCTCCTGGCCACGTCAAGAACTTCGTGGACCTCGCCGGCAAGGGCTTCTACGACGGCACCACGTTCCATCGCGTCATCCCCGGCTTCATGATCCAGGGCGGCGACCCCAACACCAAGGACCGCAACGCGAGCCGCGACCGCCACGGCACCGGCGGCCCCGGCTACACGATCAAGGCGGAGTTCAACGACGTCGCCCACAAGCGCGGAGTGGTCTCGATGGCCCGCTCGAACGAACCCGACAGCGCCGGCTCGCAGTTCTTCATCTGCGTGAAGGACTCGCCCTTCCTCGACCGGCAGTACACCGCCTTCGGGCGCGTGGTGCGCGGGATGGAAGTGGCCGACAAGATCGTCGGCGAGTCCTGCGACGCGCGCGACAACCCGAAGGAGCGCGTGGACATGAAGGTGAAGGTGGTCGGCTAGCGCGGGTTCCGCGACTTTGCCCGACTACGTCGAGACCGAGATCAAGCTGCGCGCGCCCGCGCCCGACGCGGCCCGGGCGGCGGTGCATCGGCTCGGAGCCCGACCCGTCCGCGCCCGCCACTTCGAAGACAACGTGCTGCTCGACGACGAGGCCGGACGGCTGCGCGCCGGCGGCGTGCTCCTCCGCCTGCGGCGCACGCCGGAAGGCGGACGCCTCACCTACAAGGGCCCGCGGCTCGAGGGCGGACCGGTCAAGGCGCGGCAGGAGATCGAGGTGGCGGTGCCGGAGCCGGACACGCTCCAGTCGCTGCTGGCCGCGCTCGGCCTGAAGCCGGTCTTCCGCTACCAGAAGTATCGCGAGAGCTACGCCTGGAAAGACGTGGAGATCGTCGTGGACGAGACGCCGGTCGGCACGTTCCTGGAGATCGAAGGGCCGGAAGAGACCATCCACGCCGCCGCGGCCGCCCTCGGTTATCGGCCCGCCGACTACATCACCGCCTCCTACGGGGAGCTGTTCGCCGCCTCCGGCGGCAAGGGCGACATGATGTTCGCTGACAAATGAAGAAGGCAGCGGAGCGCCCGATTCATTCGGGCGCGGAGCGACATGGGGGGGAGGACGAATGTCCGCGGGGGTGCTGTCGTTAGCTCTGCACCCCCCCGGATTGACGAATGAAGGCGATGGTCCTGGCGGCCGGGCTGGGCCTGCGCATGCGGCCGCTCACCCTGCTGCGCGCCAAGCCCGTCCTGCCGGTGCTCAACCGCCCGCTGCTGCACTGGACGCTGGAGCTGCTGCGCCGCCACGGCGTCACCGACGTCGTCGTCAACCTCCATCACCTGCCCGCCACCGTGCGCAAGGCGGTCGGGGACGGCCGTACCCTCGGGCTGCGCGTCTCGTACTCCTTCGAGCGCGAGCTGCTGGGCACGGGCGGCGGTCCGCGAAAGGTGCGGCGCCTGCTCGGCGACGACCCGATGCTCCTCGTCAACGGCGACGTGCTCTTCGACTTCGACCTCTCCGACCTCGTTCGCCGCCACGTGGCTTCCGCCGCGCGGGCCACCCTCGCCTTGAAGGCCCATGCCCAGGTGGAGGCCTACGGGGCCGTCGTGACCGGGCCCGGCGGCTTCATCCGCGCGCTGGCCGGGCTTCCCCGGCCGGCGCGGGGCCGGCGGCTGCTCTTCACCGGCGTGCACGTCCTGGACCCCGCCTTGCTGGACCGGTTGCCGCCGGGCCCCTCCGACAGCGTGCGTGATCTCTACGCGCGGCTGGTCGGCGAAGGCGAGCGGCTGCTCGGGGTTCGGGTCCCCGGCGCGTGGTACGATTTCGGCGACCCGTCGCTGTACCTCGCCTCCCAGCTCTCCATGATGTCGTCCGGGTTCCGGGGCGCGGGACGGGCGCGGCTCGTCCACCCCGAGGCCCGGATCCATCCGCGGGCGCGCGTCACCCGGTCGGTGGTCGGAGCGGGGGCGGTGGTGGGCGAAGGGGCGGTCGTCTCCGGTAGCGTGCTCTGGGACGGCGCGCGGGTGGGTCGCGGCGCGCGGGTCAGCGCCTCGATCGTCGCCACCGGCGCGCGGGTGGCCGACGGCGAGGCGGTGGGCCGGGCGGTGGCGCTGCCACCGAGGGGGCAGTGGGAGAGCCGGATGGCCTTGTCGCCGCCGGGGCGGAGGGCGTGAAGGAAGACCGCGAGCGCCGCGCCGTCGTCCGCTCCGCCCGCCGGCGGGGCGGCCGGCGCTCCGCCGAGCAGCTTCCGCCGCTCTCGCCGGCGGCGCCGGAGATGTTGGCCGTCCCCGGCTTCCCGGCCGATGCGACGCCCGACGTGAGGGTCGCGCAGTTCCTCGCCGACCGCTTCGGTCCCCGCCTCGGAGACGTCAAGGTGGCCGCGCTGTCGGGCGACGCCTCCACGCGCCGTTACTACCGCATCGCCGCCGGCGGGGAGATCTCGGTGCTCTCGCTCTACCCCGAGCCCTTCGACGCCGACCAGCTTTCCTTCGTGGTCGTCCGGACCCTCATGGCCGGATGGGGGCTGCCCGTGCCCGCCATCCGCGACCTCGACGGCTCGCTGGGCATCCTCCTCCTCGAGGATCTCGGAGACCTCACGCTGCAGGAGGCGCTGAAGGGAGCCCGCGCCGCGAAGAAGAAGGAGCTGTACCGCCAGGCCATCGACCAGCTCGTCGTGCTGCAGCGGGAGGCGGCCCGCGCGCCCCAGCGGGCAGTGTGCTTCCAGGTCGCGTTCGACTTCGAGAAGCTGTCCTGGGAGCTGCACTTCTTCTGGAAGCACTTCCTGGAGGCGTACCGCAAGTGCGACCTCACCGTGGAGGACCGCGCCTCGATCGCCGACGGCTTCCACCGTCTCTCGGCCGAGATCGCCTCCTGGCCGCGGGTGCTGTGCCACCGCGACTTCCACAGCCGCAACCTGATGTCGCACGACGGCCGGCTGTGCTGGATCGACTTCCAGGACGCGCGCATGGGGCCGGTCACCTACGACCTGGCCTCCCTCCTCCGGGACTCCTACGTCGACCTCGACGAGGAGTTCGTGGCCGAGATGGCCGAGGAGTTCCGGCAGCGGGCCGCGCCCGGCGAGACGCGGGACACGTTCCAGCGGCGCTTCGAGCTGATGTCGATCCAGCGGAACCTCAAGGCCCTGGGCACGTTCGGCTACCAGGGAGCCGTGAAGGGCAGCCGCGTCTACCTGCCCTACATCCCGCGCACCCTCGCCAACGCCCGGCGCAACCTCGCCCGCCATCCCGAGCTGTCCGGCCTGCGCCGCGCGCTCGCCCACCATCTTGAAGAGCTGCGGTGACGAGGCGGTGAGATGAGCGAGGTGGTGCGCATCTCCGACTTCGGCCGCCACGTCGGGCAGGAAGTGCGCGTGCAGGGCTGGCTGCACAACAAGCGCTCGAGCGGCAAGATCCAGTTCCTGATCGTGCGCGACGGGAGCGGCTTCGCCCAGGCGGTGGTGGCCCGCTCGGCGGTCCCGGAAGCGGACTGGGCGGCCGCGGAGGCGGCCGGCCAGGAGTCGTCGCTCGAGCTGACCGGCCGGGTGAAGGAGGACAAGCGGGCGCCGGGCGGCCACGAGGTCGACGTCAGCGCGATCACGGTGCGGCAGGCCGTGCACGACTACCCGATCACGCCCAAGGAGCACGGTACCGCGTTCCTGATGGAGCACCGGCACCTCTGGCTGCGCTCCCCGCGCCAGCACGCGATCCTCCGGGTGCGACATGCAGTGGTGAAGGCGATCCGTGACTTCCTCGACGACGCCGGCTACACGCTGGTGGACGCCCCGATCTTCACCCCCGCCGCCTGCGAGGGCACGACGACGCTCTTCGCGGTCCCCTACTTCGACGAGGGCACCGCCTACCTGACCCAGAGCGGCCAGCTCTACAGCGAGGCCACCGCGGCCGCCCACGGGAAGGTCTACTGCTTCGGCCCCACGTTCCGGGCCGAGAAGTCCAAGACGCGGCGCCACCTGACGGAGTTCTGGATGGTCGAGCCGGAGATGGCCTGGGCCCACCTCGAGGACGCCATCCAGCTCGCCGAGCAGCTCGTGAGCGCTCTGGTGGCGCGGGTCCTGGAGACGCGGCGTGAGGAGCTGAAGACGCTGGAGCGGGACGTGTCGAAGCTCGAGAGCGTGCAGGCGCCGTTCCCCCGGCTCCACTACGACGACGCGATCAAGCTCATCCAGTCGAAGGGATCGCCGACTCAATGGGGAAGCGACTTCGGGGGTACCGACGAGACCATCATCGCCGAGGCCTACGAACGGCCGGTGGTGGTCCACCGGTTCCCCTCGGCGATCAAGGCCTTCTACATGGCGCCCGATCCCGAGCGGCCGGAGCTGTCCTTGTCGGCTGACGTGCTCGCTCCCGAAGGCCATGGCGAGATCGTCGGCGGCGGGGAGCGCCTGGCCGACGGCGAGCTGCTGCTGAAGCGCATCCGCGAGCACGGCCTGCCCGAGGAGTCGTTCCGCTGGTACCTCGACCTGCGCCGGTACGGCACCGTGCCCCACGCCGGCTTCGGCATGGGGATCGAGCGCGTCGTCACCTGGCTCTGTGGCCTCGAGCACCTGAGGGAGACGATCGCCTTCCCGCGGATGCTGTACCGCATCTACCCCTAACGAAAGAACGCAGAGGCCGCCGAGAGCTCGCAGAGACCGAAGAGGCATGATGGATCTGCTCGACGACCGGGGACGACCCGTCCGGGGACTCGGCGCCCAGGGCTGCGCCCTCTCCGAGGACGGGAAGCCGCCGGCGATCGTCAGCTTCGAGGCCATCGACCTCGGGAAGGTGCCTCGGGTCGAGGACGAGGTTGCCGGGCCGACCCGGGAACGGATCGAGCCGCTGCGGATCACCCATCGCCCCGGCTGAGGGCCCGCGTGATCGTCGCGTACGTCAGCGGGCACGGCTACGGGCACGCCACGCGGACGGGAGAGGTGCTGCGGGCGATCCGGGAGCAGGCGCCGGAGGCGCCGCTCGCCGTCGTGACCTCGGGACCGGAGAGGCTCTACCGGCAGGCGGTGCCGGGGCCGTTCGTCTTTCGCGCCCTGGAGTGCGACGTGGGCGTGGCGCAGAAGGACGCGCTCGCGATCGACGAGCCGGGAACGGCCGCGCGCTGGCGCGCATTCGCCGGGCGCCGGGAAGCGCTGGTCGAGCAGGAGGCGCGCTGGCTGCGGGCCTCAGGGACCAGGCTCGTCCTCGGTGACGTCCCGCCCCTCGCCTTCGAGGCCGCCGCCCAGGCGAGCGTGATCGCGGTGGGCCTGGCGAACTTCTCCTGGGATTGGATCTACCGGCATCTGGCGCCCCGGCAGCCGGCGCTTCGCCAGGCCGCGCATGCGGCCGCGTCGGCCTACGGCAAGGCCGCGCTGCTGCTCCAGCTTCCCTTCACCGGCGACCTGTCGGCCTTTCCGCGACGGGAGCCGATCCCTCTCGTCGCGCGGCGGCCCCGGATGAGCCGCGCGGAGGCGAAGCGGCGGCTCGGCCTGCCGGAGGCGTCGCGGGCCGTGCTCGTCTCCTTCGGCGGCATCGGCCTGCCGGCCTTCGACCCGGTCCGGCTCGGCGCGCTGCCGGACTTCCATTTCCTGATGGACAGCGAGCGGGACGCGCTGCCCGCCAACGTCGTTACGACGAGCCCGGAACGGCTGGAGGCCCTCGGCGTCGGCTACCCGGACCTGGTGAGGGCGGCGGACGTGGTCGTCACCAAGCCCGGGTACGGCATCGTGTCCGACGCGATCGCCGCGCGGACGCGGATCGTCTACACCGAGCGAGGGGACTTTCCCGAATACCCCGTGCTCGTGGCGGAGATGCCGCGTCACGTGCCGTGCGCGCACGTCGGCAACGTAGACCTGCTCGCCGGCCGTTTGCGGGAGGCCATCGAGGACGTGCTCGGCCGGGAAATGCCCGCGCCGCCCGATCTCGGCGGAGCGGAGGCCGCGGCGCGCCGGTTGCTGGAGCTCGCGTGACGAGGCCAGCGAGCGGGGCGCGGTTCACTCGCGCGAAGCGAGCGGGGTCCACGGGGTCGCGCCGCCGCGCCCCCGCTCAACAAGACGAAACGGGGCGGCCAGCCCATGGCTGGATACCCCGTCTCGTCACTGCAGCCGGACTACTTCGAGGACTTCTTGCCCGCCGTCTTCGCGGGAGCCTTGGACATCGCGGGGGCCTTCTCCAGCTTGATAGCGGTGACGTACTGATGCTCGCCCTTGTCGTTGTCCATGCAGGTCAGGGAGACCTTTTCGCCCGCCTTCAGGGTCTTGAGCCGGGCGACCGCCTTGCCGTGCACGGGAGCCGTCTTCTCCTCGCCGTTGACCTTCACGGTGATCGTCTTGGCAGCGAAATCGGCGGAGACGACCTCACCCTCGACGGTGTGGGGCTTGAGCGCCGGCGCCTTGGCCGGAGCGGACGTCTTGGCCGTCGACTTGGAGGCCGGCTTGGAAGCCGACTTGGTGTCGGCGGCCTGCGCCGCGACGCCCGCCACCAAGACCAGGGCCAGGGGCAAAAGGAACTTCTTCATTTGCGATTTCTCTCCTTGTTTTAGGTGCGCAACCACATGCGACCACGCCGAGAGGATATGGAGCAATGCGGGTGCCAGCCGGCCACCGCGGCGTTCCTGCGCTCAAGACCTTCTACACAAGCGTGTTGCGACGACGCGCCAATGGGCGAAGCGTGTGCGGGCTGCACCATATAGTGCATGAGTGCACGATTTAGTGCGATCTACAAGCCGATCCAATCGAGGCCGTTCATCGCGTACTTCTTGATGTCCGCCTCGTATTTCCGGAAGAGGACGAGGTTTGCCGGCGGCACGCTCGCTTCGGCGGCGGTCCTGGCCCCGGCCGACCGGGCCGAGCCGGCTTCCCACGCCGTCTTGTAGATCTGCTGGACGATGAAGCGGTATTCATCCTCGCTCATGCCGACGTCGGCCAGGGCCTGGGCCTGTGCGAGGCGCAGCTCGTTGATGAGCGCGAAGCCCTTGCGCACGTCGCCGAAGTCGGCCTGCTTCTTCTTGCTCATCGCGTCGAGCTCGTCCCGGTGGGCCTCGTACACGGCGTACACGCGCCGCCGGGCCTGGAGGAACTTCTGCAGGCGGTCCTCCGGGATGGCGCCGTCGCGAGCGGGAGTGAAACGGTTGGCGTTGGCCCTCCGCTGCAGCTCTTCGATCCGGTTCTGCTCCGAGGTGAGCTGGTGCGCCTTGTTCCTGGCCCAGAAGGCCAGCCCCCCGAGCCCCACCACGGCCGCGATGCCGCCGGCGATCAACGCGATGCCGCAGCCGAGGGCGATCTTTCCTCCCGTCCCCACGATCCGCCTCCCGTCCCGGAGGGAAACCGCGAAATCGTATATCATGGCCGTTCCGAGGAGGAGCGATGGAACCCACCTGGCACGACGGTCTCAGCCGCACGGCGCTCGTGGAGCTGGTGGAGGGGCTGCTCCTCTCCGTGGACAAGGCGGTCCCCCGGCTCGACGCGATCTCCCACCACCTCTCGCTCATCGCGCAGCAGGGAGAGGAGTTCGAGATCCTGGGCGGCGTCAGCGACCAGGTCGCCGACCTCGGGGACGAGCTGTACGCCGCGAGCGACCGCGAGAAGCTGCGCGAGTGGGGCAACGACATCGACGCCCCCGACAAGACCCACTGATCCCGCTGTTGCCTTTTAACGCAGAGGACGCGGAGAACGACGGAGAGGGCGCAGAGGGACTCGGTGTGCGGCCAGGGCATGCCGGCTCCGAATGGGTACCGGTTGCGCTGACGCGCTCTCCGCGTCCGTCCTTCTCCTCTTCGTCCTCCGCGTCCTCGGACCTGTCGTTGGAACCCTCCGCGGCCTCTGCGTTGAATCCGTTGGCCGTGGGGATGGTCAGTCTGGGCTGTCCGAAGAACCTGGTGGACGGCGAGGTCATGCTCGGCCACCTGACGCGGCGCGGGCATCGGCTCGTCACCGACCCGCGGAAGGCGGACGTGCTGGTCGTCAACACCTGCGCCTTCATCGACCGCGCCAAGCAGGAGTCGATCGACGCCATCCTGGAGATGGCCCGCGAGAAGGCGACGGGCCGGCCGCGGCGGCTGGTCGTGACCGGATGCCTCGCCCAGCGGTACGACGAGGAGCTGCGGCGCGAGATTCCGGAGATCGACGCCACGCTCGGCACGGGCCAGGTGGAGGACGTGCTGCGGGCGGTGGAGGGCGAGGCCACCGTCACCGCCGACGCCGAGCGCCGCCCGGAGTGGATCTACGACCACACCACGCCCCGCGTCCTCACGACCCCGTCCCACCTGGCCTACGTCAAGATCAGCGAGGGCTGCGACTACGCGTGCAGCTTCTGCATCATCCCCACCTTGCGGGGCGCCCATCGAAGCCGGCCGGTCGAGGACGTGGCGGCGGAGGTGGAGTCGCTGGCCGAGCGCGGGGTCAAGGAAGTCGTCCTCGTCGCCCAGGATTCGACGCGTTACGGTCTCGATCGGGGGATGCGCGACGGCCTGGCCGCGCTGCTGCGGCGGCTGGGGCGGGTCGATGGCATCCGCTGGATCCGCGTGATGTACGCCTACCCGGCGACGGTCACCGACGGCATCCTCGACGCCATCGCCGGCGAGGAGAAGGTCGTGAAGTACGTGGACATGCCGCTCCAGCACGCCAGCGAGGGGGTCCTGAAGCGCATGAGGCGGCCCACCGGACGGGGCAACCTGCTCGGGATGGTGGAGCGGGTGCGCGCGCGAGTGCCCGGAGTGGCCTTCCGTACGTCCTTCATCGTCGGCTTCCCCGGCGAGACCGAGGCCGATTTCCAGGAGCTGCTCGGCTTCGTGCGAGCGGCGGAGTTCGACCACGTGGGCGTCTTCACGTTCTCCGACGAGGAGGGGACACCGTCGTTCGAGCTTGCGGGACGGGTCCCGCCCGCGGTCAAGGAGGCGCGCCGGCGCCGCCTGCTCGCCCGGCAGAAGCGGATCTCCGCCCGCCGCAGCCGCCGCCTCGTCGGCCGGCGCGCGGAGGTGCTCGTGGAGGGCGCGCATCCCGAGAGCGACCTGCTCCTGCGCGGGCGTCTCTCGACCCAGGCCCCCGACATCGACGGGTCGGTCATCATCAACGACGGCTCGGCCGCGGCAGGCAGCTTCGTCACCTGCGAGATCACCGAGGCCCACCCCTACGACCTGGTGGCGAAGATCGTCTGAGTCCTCGCGCGGCACGTCGATTGCAGGCAGACCGGCGTGGCCGCGCCGGGACGCGACATCATCGTCGTCGGCGCTTCGGCCGGAGGCGTGGAAGCCCTCAAGCAGCTCGCCTCGGGCCTGCCGCGCGACCTGCCCGCCGCCGTCTTCGTCGTCGTGCACATCGCCCCCAGCGCGCCGATGCTGCTGCCGACGATCATCAACCGCGTCGGCACGCTGCGAGCCGAGTACGCACGTGACGGCGAGCCGGTGCGCCCGGGCCGCATCTATCTCGCGCCGCCCGGCCAGCACCTGCTGGTGCGAGCGGACGGCGTGCGCCTGACTCGAGGGCCGCGCGAGAACCTCCACCGGCCCGCCGTCGACCCGCTCTTCCGTTCCGCGGCGCTCGCCTTCGGACCGCGGGTCATCGGGGTCATCCTCTCCGGCAACCTGGACGACGGCACCCGCGGGCTGAGCGCGGTGAAGCGGGCCGGGGGGTTGGCGGTCGTGCAGGAACCCGGGGACGCCCTCTATCCTTCGATGCCCGCCAGCGCGCTTCACAACGTCGCCGTCGACCACCGCGTGCCGCTGGCCGAGCTGGCCCCGCTCCTGCTGCGGCTGACGGCCGCGCCGGCCGAACCGTCTCGGCCGACGTCCCAGGGCCGCATGGACCTGGCGGAGAATCGCATGAGCGAAGATCGGGAGATCGGTCACGAAGACGAGCTCGATCGCATCGGTACACGCTCGCGGTTCACCTGTCCCGAGTGCCACGGTACGCTGTGGGAGGTGGAGAGCGGGGAGCTCGTCGACTACCGGTGCCACGTCGGACACGCCTACTCGCCGGAGACGCTGTTCACCGACCAGTCGCGCGAGCTGGAGGACTCGCTCTGGGCCGCCATCCGGAGCTTCGAAGAGAACGCCATGATGGCGGAGCGGATCGCGGAGGGCCCGCGGGGGGAAGGGCAGGAGGCGCTGCAGCAGCGCTTCCGCGAACGGGCGAAGACGGCGCGGCAGCACGCCCGGAAGCTGAGGCAGCTCGTGGACGCCATGCCCGTGACGGCCGAAGAGGAGCCGGCCTAGGCTAGGAGGCCTCGGGATCCTCCAGCGCGGGGTCGGCCGGGCGGGCGCCCGCCGGCGCGGGGACGAAGCCCAGGGCGACGGCGACCACCGGCTCGGCCCCGCCCTGGAAGTGGCGGATCTCCACCGTCCGGCAGAGCCAGCCTCCCGGCACCTTCACCCGCCACAGGCTGACCCGCGCCGCGCGCCTTCCCCCCGGCGGCGATTCGATGACCGCCTCCCAGTCCTCGCCCCATCCCTCCGACGACAACGTCTTGCGCTGGCTGTTGGTCACGCTCATTCAACCATCCTCCCCCGCCAACGACAACGATAAGATATGCCACTTCCGTCCAGCCGGAGAGCGGCACGGTCGCGGAGGAGGTGGTTATGCGCCAGGTGCTCCTGTCGTGCGCGGCCCTGCTCGGATGCGTCGGGCTGCTGAGCGAGGCGCACGGAGAAGGTCCTTCGTGCGAGGGCCTGGCGCAGCTCGCGCTGCCCGGGGCGAAGATCGCTTCCGCGCAGGCGATCGCGGCCGGAGCGTTCACGCCGCCTCCGAACCTGCCGGCCTGGCTGGTCGGTGATCCGGCGGCGTACAAGGCGCTGCCGGCATTCTGCCGGGTGGTGGCCGAGTCCCGGCCGAGCGCCGATTCGGACATCGGGATCGAGGTCTGGATGCCGCTCGCGGGCTGGAACGGCCGCTTCCGGGGCCAGGGCAACGGCGGGTTCGCGGGACAGATCGACTACCGCGGCCTGGCCGCGGCGGCCGGGGCGGGCTACGCCACGGCCGGCACCGACACCGGCCATTCCGGGGCGCCGATCGATGCGACGTGGGCCCTCGGCCATCCGGAGAAGGTGATCGACTTCGGCTGGCGCGCGGTCCACGAGATGACGCGGGCCGCCAAGGCGGTGATCCAGTCGTACTACGGCAAGCGCCCGGCGCATTCGTACTTCGCGAGCTGCTCGAACGGCGGCCGGCAGGCCCTGATGGAAGCCCAGCGCTTTCCGGAGGACTACGACGGCATCCTCGCCGGCGCGCCGGCCAACTTCTGGACGCACCTGCTCACCGGCGCCCTGTCGGACGCGCAGGCCACGACGCTCGACGAAGGCAGCTACATCCCGTCCGGCAAGCTGCCGGCGATCGCGCGCGCGGTCGACGCCGCCTGTGACGCGCAGGACGGCGTGGCCGACGGCATCCTCGACGATCCGCGGCGGTGCCGCTTCGATCCGGCCAGCATGCTGTGCAAGGACGGGGATTCCGCCGCTTGCCTCACCGCGCCGCAGGTGACCGCGCTCGGGAAGCTCTATGCAGGCGCGCGCCACGCGGACGGCCGCCGGATCTTCCCGGGCTTCCTGCCGGGCGCGGAGGAGGGCGAGGGAGGGTGGGCGACCTGGATCACGGGCTCGGCGCCGGGCAAGAACCTGCTCTTCGCCTTCGCCAACGGGTTCTTCGCGGACATGGTGTACGAGAAGGCGGACTGGGACTACAAGACCGCCGACCTGAGCCAGGCCGTGAAGGCGGCCGACGAGAAGACCGCGCGCACGCTCAACGCCACCGATCCCGATCTGAGGCGCTTCAAGGACCGCGGCGGCAAGCTGATCCTGTATCACGGCTGGAACGACCCGGCCATCTCGGCGCTCAACACCGTCGACTACTACCAGAGCGTGCGGAGCGCGATGCGTCCGGGCGCCGTGGACCCGTTCCTGCGCCTCTACATGGTGCCCGGCGTGCAGCACTGCGGCGATGGGCCCGGGCCCAGCTCCTTCGGGCAAGGCGGCTCCACCGGGCCGGCCGATCACCGGCATAGCCTCCAGCTCGCCCTCGAGGAGTGGGTGGAGAAGGGGACGGGACCGTCGGCGATCATCGCGACCCGGTACGCGGAAGCATCTCCCGGGACCAGCAAGGGCGCGGCAGTGAAGATGACGCGGCCCTTGTGCCCCTATCCCGGAACCGCGGCGTACCGGGGTGCGGGTGACCCGAACGACGCGGCCAGCTTCACGTGCGTCGCGAGGTGATAGCGCGCCTCCCCGTGAGCGCAGGCTGCCTTGCCATTACTTGAACTCCCTGTTATCATGGGTGTTCCAGCTCGGGGTGTTGCACCAGAGTGGGCTCGCCCCACTCTTTTTTTTAGGAGAAAGAGCCTGGGAGGGGAAGGGGTCAAGGAAGCGGTCCAGAGGATCGCCGAACGGGTGACGGCCGGCCACGGGTACGAGCTCGTCGACGTCGAGGTGAAGCGCGAGCCGGGCGGCCATCGGGTGCGGCTGTTCGTGGACAAGGAGGGCGGCGTCGGGCTCGACGACCTGCAGTCGGTCTCGGAGGAGGTGTCCGCCATCCTGGATGCCGAAGATCCCGTCAACAGCCCGTATACGCTGGAGGTTTCCTCGCCGGGCCTGGACCGGCCGCTGCGGGGCGAGGCGGACTATCGCCGTTTCCTCGGCCGGCTGGCCCGCATCTCCAGCTACGAGCCGGTGGACGGGCGGCGCCACTGGACCGGCCGCCTGCTCTCGGTGGAGGAAGGGGTGGTGAGCCTCGCGCTGCAGCACGAGAGCGGGGCGCAGGCCCGCATCCCGCTGGACAAGATCGCCCACGGCCGCCTGGAAGTGGAGTTCCCGAAGTGAAGGATGCCTGACTCCATGGCAAATCAATTGAAGCAGCAGATAGACCAGATCAGCCGCGAGAAGAACATCAACCCCGACGTCATCATCGCCGCCATCGAGGACGCGATCCTCACCGCGTCGAAGAAGTACTACAAGAGCGACGAGGACCTGCGCAGCCGCTTCAACGGCGAGACCGGCCTCATCGAGGTCTTCGCGGTCAAGCAGATCGTGGAGACGGTGGAGAACCCCGCCATCCAGATCAGCCTCGCGGAAGCCTGCAAGCTGATCCCGGAGTGCGAGGTCGGGCAGGAGATCGAGTTCCCCAAGCCCACCGACATCCTCGGCCGCATCGCCGCCCAGACCGCCAAGCA
>QHVM01000085.1:0-24706 GCA_003223555.1 Acidobacteriota bacterium
AAGGAGGCGAAGGTCGCGGTAGGGGGCGGGCGGCCGTCCGACCCCGCCCTGCAGCGCGGGTACTTCGTGGAGCCGACGATCTTCTACGACGTCGACAACTCGGCCACGATCGCGCGCGAGGAGATCTTCGGGCCGGTGATGGCGGTGATCCCGTTCGAGGACGAGGCCGACGCCCTGCGCATCGCCAACGACACCCCCTACGGTCTCGCCGCCGCGGTCTGGAGCCGCGACATCTTCAAGTGCCTGCGGGTGGTGAAGAAGCTGCAGGCCGGGATCGTATGGGTCAACCACATGCAGCCCACCTACGTCGAGGCCCCGTGGGGAGGCTATAAGATGAGCGGCATCGGCAGGGAGCTGGGTCCATGGGGTGCGGAGGAATACCTGCAGGTGAAGCAGGTGCACATCAACCTGAACGAGCAACCCATAGGCTGGTACTAGTCCAGGACATGCCCTTAAACGCAGAGGTCGCAGAGAACGAACGGAGAGGGACGTCTGAGGAACACCTGCTGAGAGCCTGGTCATTGCCCACATCCTCTGCGTCCTCTTCGTTTCCCTCTGCGTCCTCGGCGTTAAAAGGCAGAGCTGGCTCGGGTGAGCGCGATGGCTGACATGTGGATCGGCGGGCGGTGGGTGGGTGCGGCGGACGGGCGCGTGTTCGAGGTCGTGAACCCGGCCACCGAAGAGGTCATCGACGCCGCGCCGCGCGCCTCGGCGGCCGACGTCGAGAAGGCCGTCGCCGCGGCCCGACGCGCCTTCCCGGAGTGGCGCCGCACGCCCGGCATCGAGAAGGCCGAGAAGCTCCACGCCGTGGCCGGGAAGCTGCGCGAGGACAAGGAAGGCCTGGCCGTCCTCCTCACCCGGGAGGGCGGCAAGCCACGCGGAGATCGGCCGCGACGCGGTCGGCCGGGTCATCAGCCCCGTGGCCCGCAACCAGCTCAACTTCGTGATCAAGGAACCGTACGGCGTGTGCGGCCTCATCGTGCCCTGGAACTACCCGTTGCTGCTGCTGGCGTGGAAGATGGCCCCCGCCCTGGCCGCGGGAAACACCGTGGTCGCCAAGCCGAGCGAGCACACGCCGCTCTCGACGCTGCGGGCGGTCCGGGCGCTGGAGGTGCTGCCCGAGGGTGTGGTCAACGTGGTCACCGGCTACGGCCCCGAAGCCGGCCTGCCGCTGGTCGCCCACCGCGAGGTGGAGCTGGTGGCCTTCACCGGCAGCCAGGCCACCGGACGCAAGGTCGCGGTCACCTGCGCCGAGCAGCTCAAGAAATGCCATCTGGAGCTGGGCGGGAACGACCCCCTGATCGTCGACGAGGGCGTCGACCTCGAAGTGGCGGCGAAGGGAGCGGCCTGGGCCTGCTACCTCAACATGGGCCAGGTATGCACCTCGGCCGAGCGCTTCTACGTGGTGGGGCGGGCGTTCGACGAGTTCGTGGAGCGCTTCGTGGCCTTCACCCGGACGCTCCGCATCGGCGACCCCCTCGGCCCCGACGTCGACCTGGGCCCGATGGTGAGCGCCGAGCAGCGGGCGAAGGTCGAGAAGAAGATCGCCGACTCGGTCTCCGCGGGAGCCCGGCTCCTGGTGGGCGGCCGGCGGCCGGACCGGCTCCCGAAGGGGTTCTTCTACGAGCCCACCGCGCTCGTCGACGTGGACCCGTCGATGCCGCTGATGCAGGAGGAGACGTTCGGGCCGGTGGCGCCGATCGTCCGCTGCCGCGACATCGACGAGGCGATCGCTCTCGCCGACCGCAGCGAGTACGGCCTGGGCGCCTCCATCTACACCAACGACCTCGAGCACGCCATGAAGGCGATGGAGCAGGTCCACGCCGGCACGTTCTGGATCAACGACCCGCTGACCGACAACGACGCGGGTCCCTTCGGGGGCATGCGGCGGAGCGGCATCGGGCGTGAGCTGGGCAGCGAGGGGATCGACGACTTCCGCGACAGCAAGCACGTGCACCTCGACTACGTGATCTCTCCCAAGCCCTACTGGTACCCGTACCGATACGAACGCCCGCGCGAATGACGGAGCCGGAGGGGCCGCCGCCGGCCGACACCTCGGACTACGTCAGCGCCCTCGTCGCCAGCTTCCTGGGCTGGACGCTCGACGCCTTCGACTTCTTCCTGGTCGTGGTCACCCTGCCCGCGATCGCCCATGACTTCGGCCGGGACATCCCGGCCGTCGCGCTCACCATCACGGTGACGCTGGCCTTCCGCCCGGTGGGGGCCTTCCTCTTCGGCCTCATCGCCGACCGCTACGGGCGCCGGCTGCCGCTCATGATCGACCTCGTCTTCTATTCGGTGATCGAGGTCCTCTCGGGCCTGGCGCCGAACTTCACGACGTTCTTCGTCCTGCGCGCGCTGTTCGGGATCGGCATGGGCGCGGAGTGGGGGGTGGGCGCCTCGCTGGCGATGGAGAAGGTGCCGCCGCGCTGGCGTGGCATGCTCTCCGGCTTCCTGCAGGAGGGCTATGCGGTCGGCTACCTGCTCGCGGCCGCCTGCTCGTTCTTCGTCTTTCCCCGCTGGGGCTGGCGGCCGATGTTCCTCATCGGGGGACTGCCGGCGCTGCTGGCCCTGTTCGTCCGCTTCCGGGTGAAGGAATCGGCGGTGTGGGAGAAGACCCGCCACCCGAGCTGGCGGCACCTCGCCCGGGGCATCGCCGCCCAGTGGCGGCTCTTCCTCTACCTGACCGCCCTGATGATGATGATGAACTTCGTCTCCCACGGTACCCAGGACATGTACCCGACCTTCCTGCGCGAGCAGCGGGGGTTCTCTTCGCGGGCCAAGGACCTGATCGTGGTGACCTACAACGTCGGCGCGCTGCTGGGCGGGGTCTTCTTCGGCCTGCACTCCGACCGCGTCGGGCGCCGGCGGGCCATGGTCACCGCGCTGCTGCTCGCGATCGTCATGATCCCGCTCTGGGCCTACGCGCCGTCCACGGGCCTGCTGGTGCTGGGCGCGTTCCTCATGCAGTTCATGGTGCAGGGGGCCTGGGGAGTGATCCCCGCCCACATCACCGAGCTGTCGCCCGCCTCGGTCCGCGGCTTCCTGCCCGGCTTCGCGTATCAGTGCGGGGTACTGCTGGCGGGCAGCGTGGCCTACGTCGAGGCCGTCTTCGCCCGCCACACCAGCTACGCGAACGCCATGGCGCTCACCGCCCTCACGGTCTGCTCGCTGGGAGCGGTCGTGGTAGCGCTCGGACGCGAGCGGCGGGGGGCGGCCTTCGGCCAGTGAGAGCGGCCTCAGCGCGGACGCGTCGCGCGGCGGCGCGCGCGCATGCCGCGGCGGGCGAGCGCGGCCAGCAGCTCTCCCGCCGGCACGCAGCGCTCGGGGGGCAGCACGCCGCGCTCCGTGATCGTCCCGTCGAGGATCATGCGGGCCACGATGGCGGGCGGGAACCCGGTGTCGCGGGCGACCGCGGAGAGCGGCGGGACGCGCTGCGCCCGGGCGGTCAGGTCATGGCGGACCACGACCGGACCGCGCTCGTCTTCGCCCTCCACCACCACGGCCAGGCTGTCGGTGTCGTCGACGAACTCGGGTGGAGGCGGCAGGCGCCGGAAGCAGTCGAGCAGCATGTCTCTCGGCGCCACCCCCCGGGGCCCGGGGCGCCGGTCGACCAGGCCGAGATCGATGAGCAGGCGGAGCCTCCAGATCAGCTCCCGGTCGTAGGCGATCTTGAACGTGCACGCGCGGATGCCCCGGCGCCGGTAGGTGAGGGGCAGCGTGGCCACTTCGGAGTGCAGGCTGAGGTGCACGCGCTGGGTGCCGAGCTCGAAGGGGAAGTCCTCGCCGCCCGAGAGCGGGGGCACGGAGCGGAAGCGGCCGCGCTCGAACACGACCGGGGGGAGCGTGAACTCGTCGAGGATGGTGGCGGGCGAGAAGGCGAACGGCAGCGGCGAGGCGTAGCGCGTGCGATCGGCCCCGCCGTTGTAGATGCGGATCGACCGCACGCGGCGGAGCGGGTCGGCCGCCGTGCGGGCGAGGACGTTCGCGATGCCGGGCGCGCTGCCCATCCCCAGCACGGCCAGGAGCCCCGCCCGGCGAAAGTCGGCGTGGCGGCGGAGCTGCTTCCGCGTGGTGTGGAAGAGCCCGCCCAGGTCGACGTAGTGGCAGCCGGCGCGCAGGGCGGCGTCCATCGCGCCCAGGTTGAGGCGGTAGGGAGCGCAGTTCACCAGGGCCGCTGCCCCCTGCAGCTTCAGGGCGAGGGCGGCCGGGTCCATCGCATCGGCGCTCTCCACCTCGCATGCGCGCCCGCCGTAACGCCGGGCCACCCGCCGGGCGGCGGCGCGGTCGCTCTCGAGGATGCGGACCGGATGCCCCGCGCGCGCGAGGTCGAATACGACGGCGCGACCCATCGCCCCCGCGCCGCCGAGGACGGCCACGAGCGGCGGTTGTTCGCGGCTCGAGCGGATCGGAGGGAGCGCCATCGGCGGCGTCGGGCACGCTATCTCGCGGGGCTGAGCGCCGTCAAGCACGGGCGGCCGCGCGGGCCGCAGGAGAACGGGCATGAGTGATTGGTACTACCTGGCCGGGGGAGCGCAGCAAGGACCGGTCGACGACGAAGCGCTCGCGCGACTGGCGCGAGAAGGGACGCTCAAGCGGGAATCGCTCGTCTGGACCGACGGCATGCCGGACTGGCGGCCCGCGGCGGAAGCCCGCTCCGAGCTTTTCCCTGCCGCGCCGCCCCCGCGGACGGGAGCGGCGGCGCGTCCGGCGGCCGCCGGAGCCCCGGCCGGAACCGCCCGTCCGTCCGGCCCGCGAGCGGCCGCCGCCCGCCCTGCCACCGTCACGACCGGCCTCTCGGGCAACGAGATGTACTGCCTGCACGAGAAGGGGCTGACCGCGGGTGAGCTGGTCATCGGCAACAGCGTCTTCTCGATGGGCTTCGTGGGCGGCATCGGGGCCGCCCTGAAGACGCTGGTCGGCGGCGAGGTGAGTCAGATGACGACCGTCATCCACGACGGCCGCCGGATGGCCTACGAGCGCATGGTGGCCGAGGCCAAGGAGCGGGGCGGGGTGGGCATCACCGGCGTCACCAGCGAGCTCGTCCAGCACGGCAACAACATCGAGTTCCTCTCGGTCGGCTCCTGCCTACACGCCACCGGCGGCGGCGCGGCCGAACAGGTCGGCTTCTCGACCTCCGCCGACGGCCAGGAGCTGTACTGCCAGCTCGACGCGGGCTTCGCCCCGCTCCGCTTCGTCTTCGGCAACGTGGCCTACTCCATCGGGGTCGGGGGCGGGATCCTGGGCGCCGTGCGGCGGCTGGCCCGCGGGGAAGTGCCCGAGTACTCCGACATCTTCAACCGGACCCGCCATCTGGCCCTCCAGCGCATCGGCGCCGAAGCGCGGGCGGCGGGCGCCAACGCGGTCGTGGGCATCGAGACGTCGATCATCCCGTTCGGCGGGATGCAGGAGATGGTGATGATCGGCACCGCCTCCCGCCATCCGGCCCTGCCCGCGGAGCGGGAACGGGACCCGGTGACGAGCGACCTCACCAACCAGGAGATGTGGAACCTCGCCCGCATGGGCTGGGCGCCGGTCCGGCTCGTCCTCGGCGTCTCCGTGTACTCGCTCGGCCTGGCCGGCGGCCTGGCCGCCAAGCTGCGCGGCCTGGTGCGGGGAGAGATCCCGGAGCTGACGAGCCTCATCTACGACGCCCGCGAGAACGCCATCGACCACATCCGCCGTGACGCCGCCGCCGCGGGGGCCGAGGACGTGGTCGGGATCCAGACCTACATCTACGAGCTGGGCGGGGGGCTCATCGAGTTCATGGCGATCGGCACCGCGGTCAAGCGCATGCCGGGGCTGGGCACGGCCTCGCCGCAGCTCCCCCCGCAGGCGGTCATCATCGACAAGGACACCTTCGTGAACGCCGCCGAGAGCTCGCTGGGCACGAACCTCAACCGCCCCACGCGCTGAGACGGCCGGTCATTCCATGCCGGGCCCGGAGGGCGTATCCTCTGCCCGGGAAGGAGGCCCATGGCGACCAAGGGTTTCAGGGTGCGTCTCGACGACGGCTCGGAGATGGACCTCGACAGCGACATGCTGCGCTCGTGGTACGAGCAGGGGCTCATCCGCGGCGACACCCCGATCCGGCCTCCCGGCACCAAGAGCTGGCAGCGGCTGGCCCAGGCCGAGGACCTCCGGTACTGGAACGCGCCCTCGGAGCGGTCGCGGGGACCCGGCGGGGAGGGAGAGGAAGAGGGGGCGGCCGCGCACGGACCGCAGGTGTGGCGCAGCTACGTCGCTTCGGCACTCCTGTTCCTCGGCGCGGCGGCGGCCGCCTACTGGGCGTTCTATCCCGAGCACTGGACGTCCGCCTTCGGGCCCGTCCCGTGGCGGGAGGTTGCGCTCGGCGAGCTGGTGCTCGCGCTGTGCCTGGTCCGCGGATGGGGGTTCGGCCGCGCCTTCGTGCGCATCGTGATGCTCGTGGCCGCCTTTGCGCTCTTCCCGCTCGCCGGCCTGGTCATCGCGCAGGGCGTGCGCGGGCTGCCGCTGCTGGTGCTGCTGTCGGCCTGGGTCGTGGCTTCCGGCTTCTTCGCCTTCCTCGGCAGCGCCATGGCGACCTCGAGCGCGATCCTGTGCCTGGCCACGATCGTCCTCGGCGGGGCCGGCATCTACTACTTCGGCTACGCGCCGGCGGGGATGGCCGCCCCCGCCCCGGCGAGCGTCCAGGCTTCGTCGCCCGCGCCGGCGGCCGCGCCCCCGCGCGCCCCGGCGACGGCGGCCGCCCCGGCCGCCGCTTCTCCGGCCGGGCCGGCGCCGGCGACCGGCCGGGCCGGCCCCCCGACCACCTCCGCGGCCGCTCCGACGCCACCCCCGGCGGGACAGGCGCAGGCGGTGCGCGCCGCCGCCGAGGAGGTCCCGCTCCTGTCCGCCCACGCCGTCGAGCTGCTGATGTCGCGCAGCGCGGCGCAGGTCCTGGATCCGCCCGAGGTCTTCCGCCGGTCGTACGGGCTCGTGGGCCGCGGCCTGTGGGCCCTGGACCGCGGGGAATCGAAGGAGATCGGCGACCTGCACTCGCTCATCTACGCTTCGCTGCCTCCCCCCGAGCGGGCGCGGCTCGGTGACTACATCGACCGCGCGCGCAGCCGCTACGCCACGACCCCGGACGAAGACCGGCAGATGAGCCAGGTCATGAAGTCGGCCGTCTTGGCGCTGCCCGCCGACAAGCGGGCCCGGCTGCAGGTGCTCTTCGAGAAGGCCATGACGGCCGGCCTGGGCCGCCCCTAGGCTTCGAAGCGCGAGAGCGCGAAGGGCGCCAGGTCGAAGCGGCTGCGTCCCTGGGTGGCGAGGTCGGCCAGGATCTCGCCGACCACCACCGCGAACTTGAAGCCGTGGCCCGAGCACGGGCTGGCGATCATCACCTGCGGATGGCCCGGATGGACGTCGATCACGAAGTGGTGGTCGGGGGTGTTCGTGTAGAGGCAGACCCGCGCCTCACGGAGCGGGCCGGCCGCGGCCGGCATGTAGGTCTCCATCAAGCGGCGCATGGCTCGCTCGTCGTCCGCGGTGGGCTCCCGGCGCACGCGTTCCGGATCGGTCAGCTCGCCATCGTGGTGGATCCCGGCCTTCACTCCGTCGCCGGCGTCGGGCTGGGTCGCGAAGACGCGGCCGGGGGCATGTTCCCAGATGGTCACCGGGCAGCGGTCGGCCCGGAACAACTCCGGCGTGCGGGCCGGCTCGAACCAGTGGAAGAGCTGCCGCTCGACCTGCAGCCGGCGCCCGAGCGGGCCGAGCAGCTCCGGCGCCTTCATCCACGGCCCGGCGCTGAGGATCAGCCGGTCGGCGCGCCAGCGTCCCGCCGGCGACGTGACGGCGACGCCGTCGCCGTCGGCCCGCCACGACGTGACCGGCTCGTCCATCCGTAGCTCCGCTCCCCGGCGGCGGGCGAGGGCCAGCGCGCTCTCGACCGAGGCTTCCGGGTCGAGCATCCCGGCCCGGGGCTCGACCAGGCCCACGAACTCGGCGGGAGGCGCAAGGCCCGGGAAGCGCCGCCGGATCTCTGCCGCGTCGAGCACCTCGTGGGGAAGGCCGTGCGCGAGCGCGCTGCGCCGGGCCCCGGCGACCAGCACGCCGCCCTCCGGACCGGCCATGAGGCCGCCCGTCTGCCGGAGGAGCCGCCGTCCCGACTCCCGCTCCAGCTCGGCCCAGCCTTCGTAGGCCCGCCGGATGAGGGGCACGTAGCTCGGATGCTCGAAGTACGCCTCGCGGATGATGCGGCTGCGGCCGTGGCTCGAGCCGAGCGTATGCGGCGGAGAGAAGCGGTCGAAGCCGAGGACGCGCCGGCCGCGCCGCGCCAGCTGCCAGGCGGCCGCGCTGCCCATGGCGCCCAGGCCGACGACGATGACCTCGGGGCCCGGCACGCTCAGGGCCGGTTGCGGATGATCGCCTCGACGGTGTCCTGCGCCCGCGCCTCGTGGAAGCGCTTCAGGACCTCCAGCACGTGCGGGTGGCTCCGGGTGATCGAGTCGAGCGTGGCCTTGTCGAGCTCCAGCACCTCGCACGACGTGGCGGCGGTGAGGGTGGCCGTACGGGGCTTGCCGGTGAGGATCGAGATCTCGCCGAAGAAGGAGCCCTCGCCGAGCTCGTGCACCTTGACGGACTCGCCGCGCGCGTCCTTGACGAAGGCCTTCACGGTGCCGGTGGTGAGGATGAAGAGGCTTCCGCCGGGCGCGCCTTCGGTGACCAGGACGTCGCCCGGCTCGAAGGTGAGCAGCTTGAGGCCGCGTATCACGGCCACCAGCTCGTCCCGCGAGAAGCCTTCGAAGAGCGGGGTCGAGACGACCGCCCGCGGAGCGGCCGCGTCGGTCTCCGTGCCGGCCACATAGGCCAGGTCCTCGAGATCGGGGTCGGCGGTCGGGGTCGCGACCGGCGCCGGCGGGTCCGGATTGATCTCCGGCTCCGGCGGCGGCGCGCCCGAGGCCAGCGGATCGGCCGACGGGTCGAACTCCTCCAGCCCCAGCTCGGGTCGGCCGCCCGCCGCGGTCCCCGCCGGGCCCGGTGCACGGCGGACCTTCTCCTGGATGAGGCGGGCGAGGCGCTCCTCGACGTCGCGCCGCCCGGGCTCGATCTTCTCGATGCGCTTCAGGATGGCGATGGCCTTGGCCGCGAAGCCGTCCGCGGCCTCCGCGTCGGCCAGCGCCATCAGCCCGCCCACCGCCTCCTGGCCGCGCCCGGCCAGGATGAGCACGTCGGCGAGCTTGAGCCGCAGCCGCGGATCGTTCGGCCGCCGGGCCAGCTGCGCCTTCAGCAGCTCGACGGCCTTCGGGTAGCTCTTGCGCGCGACCAGGTCCTGGACCGGATCCATCAAGAACTCCAAGGCGGCCCGAACTGCGGGGCGCCGCGCAGATTCTAGTATGATGACGGCCCGGCCCGATCGAGGCGTCCCATGCAGGTGCTCATCGTCAACCAGTCGGAGGTCTCGCGCCTCCTGCCCATGGACGCCTGCATGGAGGCGATGGCCCGCGCGCTGGCGGCCGTGACGCGGGGCGAGGCGCGGCTGCCCCTGCGCCAGGTGCTGATGCTCCCCGACCAGGCCGGCGCCTTCGCGGTCATGCCCGCCTATCTCGGCTCGCTGCCCGCCCTGGGGCTGAAGGCCATCACCGTCTTCCCCGGCAACCACGGGACCGAGCTGGATTCGCACCAGGGGGCGGTGCTGCTCTTCGAGACGCGCCGCGGAAGCCTGCGCGCGGTCATGGACGCCAGCTCGATCACCGCCATCCGCACCGCCGCCGTCTCGGGCGTCGCGACCCGGCTCCTCGCCCGCGCCGATGCGGGCGACCTCGCGCTGATCGGCACGGGCGTGCAGGCGCTGAAGCACCTGGAATCGATGTCGCAGGCCCGCCGGCTCCGCCGGGTGAGGGCGTGGAGCCGGAGCGCCGAGAACGTGCGCGCCTTCGTGGGCCGAGCGCAACGGTTCCTGGGCATCGCGGTCGAGCCCGCAGCCGGCGCGCGCGAGGCGGCGAAAGGGGCCGATCTCGTGTGCACGGTGACGTCCTCCCGGGAGCCGGTCCTCGAAGGCGAGTGGCTCGCCCCCGGCGCCCACGTCAACGCGGTGGGCGCGAGCCTGCCCACGGCGCGGGAGCTGGACACGGCGGCGGTCGTCCGGGCGCGCTTGTTCGTGGACCGCCGCGAGTCGGCGTTGAGCGAGGCGGGCGACTTCCTCGTTCCCCGGAGCGAGGGCGCGATCGACGACAGCCACATCCGGGGGGAGCTGGGCGAGCTGCTGCTGGGCCAGTGCGCCGGCCGCCGGTCAGAGTCCGAGGTCACGGTCTTCAAGTCCCTCGGCCTCGCGGTCGAGGACGTGGCCTCGGCTCAGCTCATCTACGACCGCGCGTTGAAGTCGGGCCTGGGGAGCTGGGTGGAGCTGGGCGGGGCGCGGGATGCCGGGGGTTGAGCCGCCGTCGCTCGCGGAGATCCGGGCCGCCCGCGAGCGTGTCGCCGGACTCGCGATGCGGACGCCGCTCGTCCGGCTGAACGCCGAGCCCTCCCCGGGAGAGATCCACCTCAAGCTCGAGAACCTCCAGCCGATCGGCTCTTTCAAGCTGCGGGGAGCCGGAAACGCCATGGCGGCCGCCGATCCGGCGGCGCTCGCCCGCGGCGTGTGCACGGCCAGCGCCGGCAACATGGCCCAGGGCGTCGCCTGGTGCGCGCGGCGGCGGGGTGTGGCGTGCACGGTGGTGATGCCCGACCACGCGCCGCAGACCAAGCAGGCGGCGGTGGAGCGGCTCGGCGCGCGGACGATCAAGGTCCCTTTCGACGAGTGGTGGCAGAGCCTCGTGGACCGCCGGTGCCCGGGAGTGGAGGGCGTCTTCATCCACCCGGTCTCCGACCGCGCGGTGATGGCCGGCAACGGCACGATCGCCCTCGAGGTGCTGGAGGACCTTCCCGAGGTGGACGCCGTCCTCGTGCCCTACGGCGGCGGGGGGCTCTCGTGCGGGATCGCCTCCGCGCTGCGGGCCTTGCGGCCACAGGTGAAGGTCTTCGCCTGCGAGGTGGAGACGGCGGCGCCGCTGCAGGCGGCCTGGCGGGCGGGGCGGCCCGCTCCCATCGACTACCGCCCGAGCTTCGTGGACGGCATCGGCGGCAAGGCCGTCCTCGCCGAGATGTGGCCGATCGCCCGGCGCCTGCTCGATGGTTCGCTCGTCGTCTCGCTGGACGAGGTGGCGGCGGCGATCCGCCTGCTCGCCGAGAGGAACCACGTCGTCGCCGAGGGCGCGGGAGCGGCGCCGGTGGCGGCCGCCCTCTCCGGCCGCGCGGGGTCCGGCAAGCTCGCCTGCATCGTGTCGGGCGGCAACATCGATCCCGCCAAGCTGGCCGTCATCCTTCAGGGCGGGATGCCGTAGACCATGGACTCCGGCAAGGCCATGCTCTTCGCGGCCCTGGCGGCCGTGACAGTCATGTTCCTCGCCGTGTGGATCCGGGCCGCGCGGCGCGCTCGCTCCCCCATGCGTGTGGCCCCGACCGCGCTGGAGCTGGCGGTGGGCTTCGTGACCAACTTCTTCGACACCCTGGGGATCGGCTCGTTCGCGCCGACCACGTCCATGTTCAAGCTGTGGCGGATGGTGCCCGACGAGCGCATCCCCGGCACGCTCAACGTCGGCCATACCGCGCCCACCGTGGCCGAGGCGCTCATCTTCATCGCGATCGTGAACGTCGGGATGGCGACGCTCGCCGGTCTCATCGCGGCCTCGGTCGCGGGGGCCTGGCTGGGGGCGGGGGTCGTGGCGGCGCTGCCCCGCCGGAAGGTCCAGCTCGGCATGGGCGGCGCGCTGCTGGTGGCGGCGGCGCTGTTCGTGATGACGAACCTCCGACTGTTGCCCGGAGGCGGCGACACGCTCGGCCTGGAGGGCTGGCGCTTCGCGGCCGGCCTGGCCGGCAACTTCGTGCTGGGGTCGTTGATGACCCTCGGCATCGGGCTCTACGCGCCGTGCATGATGCTGGTGAGCCTGCTCGGCATGAGCCCCATCGCCGCCTTCCCGATCATGATGGGCTCCTGCGCGTTCCTGATGCCGGTCGGCAGCCTGCGCTTCATCGAGAAGGACAGCTACAGCCTCCGGGCGGCCCTGGGCCTGGCGGCGGGCGGCGTGCCGGGCGTGCTCATCGCCGCCTTCATCGTGAAGTCGCTTCCGCTGACCGCCCTGCGGTGGGTGGTGGTGGCGGTGGTGCTCTACGCGGCGGTGGCCATGCTTCGCTCCGCGCGAGGCGTCGGCGACGGAGACATCGTGCCGAGCGCCGTCCCCCCCGCAGTACCGTGAGCCAGCTGAGCGGGCGCGACCCGGGGCGAAGCCGGTAGCAGCGGAGCGCCGGGTTCACGCCGGCGCGTAGCGACGTGGGGGGTCTAGGGGGTGGTGGAGCAGAGGAGGATCGAACTCCCGACCTCCGCGTTGCGAACGCGGCGCTCTCCCAGCTGAGCTACTGCCCCCAGAACGCGAAGAGGCATGCTAACAGACGCGTTGGGGCCGATCAAACCCGCGCGCCGAGGTCGGCCAGCACGGCGTCGAAGCCGAAGACGCCGTCGCGGGTCGAGATCCACTCCGCGGCCAGCACCGCTCCTTGCGCGAAGCCCCGCCGCGTGCGGGCCCGGTGCTCGAGCAGGATCTCGTCCCCGCCGGCGTCGAAGCCCACCGTGTGCTCGCCGACGATGCCCCCCGCCCGCACCGCCGAGACCAGGAACTGCCCCGCCCCGAGCGCTCCGGAGAGCGACGTGGCCGCCTTCCGTCCCGGCGCCGCGGATTCGACCAGCGCCGCCAGCGTCTTCGCCGTCCCCGACGGAGCGTCCTTCTTCTGCCGGTGATGGCGCTCCAGGACCCAGGGATCGTAGTCGGGGAACGGGGCCAGGACGCGCGCGGCCTCGGCCACGATGCGGTAGAAGAGGTTGACCCCGAGCGAGAAGTTGGCGGCATGGACGAGACCGCCGCGTGACTCCTCGACGAGGCGACGGACCTCCTCGGCCCGATCGTTCCAGCCCGTGGTGCCGATCACGTAACGGGCGCGGGCGGACAGCGCCTTCTTCAGGTTCTCGACCACCGCCTCGGGCCGCGTGAAATCGATCCCGACCGCGCAGCCGGCCGGAAAGGGCTGGCCGCGGGACACCAGCACCGGCTCGTGGCCGCGGTCACGCAGGACCGCTTCCACCTCCCGGCCCATCTTTCCCGCGCCCACCACCGCGACCTTCAACCGCGCCCCCCCTCGAAGAACTCGCGGTGGAGCATCCGCACCGCCTTCTCGGCCTCGTCCTCCGCCACCACCAGGGAAAGGTTCACGTCGGACGCTCCGAAGGAGATCATGACCACGTTTACCTCCCGCAGGCTCTGGAAGATCCGGGCGGCCAGGCCCGCCCGGCGCAGGAAGCCGCGGCCGACCACGCTGACGATGGCCATCCGCCGCAGCACCTGGACCTCGCCGAGCCGGCCCAGCTCCTCTTGCATGGCGGGCAGCGCGTCGGCCGCGTCGACCGTGAGCGAGATGGAGACCTCGGAGGTGGCGATGAGGTCCACGGGGGTGCGATGGCGGTCGAAGACCTCGAACACGCGGGCCACGAAGCCGTAGGCCATCAGCATCCGGGGCTGCGAGATCAAGACGACGGTGATCCCCTTCTTGAAGGCGATGGCGCGGGGCTCCGCCACGTCTTCCCCGGGTCGCGCCGTCACCCGCGTGCCGGGAGCGGAGGGGTTGAGCGTGTTCAGGATGCGCACGGGGATGTCGCGCTCGACGGCGGGCTTGATTGTGGCCGGATGGAGGACCTTGGCCCCGAAGTAGGCCAGCTCGGCGGCCTCGCCGAAGCTCACCTCGGGGATCACCTTCGCCCCCGGCACCAGCCGGGGATCGACGGTCATCATGCCGTCGACGTCGGTCCAGATCTGGATCTCCTCCGCGGGCAGGAGCGCGCCGAGGACGGAGGCGGTGAAGTCGGAGCCGCCCCGGCCGAGGGTGGTCGCCACACCCTTCCGCGTGGCGCCGATGAAGCCCGAGACGACCGGCACCGTCCCGCCCTCGGCGAGGGGCCGGACTGTCGCCCGGACCTGGATCCCCGTCTCCTCCATCAGCGGCTGGGCGCGGCCGAAGCTCTCGTCGGTCACCACCACCCGGCCGGCGTCGACCGCGCGGGCGGGCGTGCCCGCGTCCTCCAGCGCCGCGGCCACGATCTCGCACGAGATGCGCTCGCCGATCCCCGCGATGGCATCGAGGGTGCGCGGCGTCAGCTCCTCGAGGTTGAACACCCCGGTGTAGAGGGAGCGCAGCTCGGTGACGAGCGCGTCGACGTGGGCGAGCAGCGGGTCCTGGCTCCGCCCGCGGAGCAGGGTGGTCACGGTCGCGTGGTGGCAGGAGAGCGCCTCGTAGACGGCGGCCTCCCAGGCGGGGTCGCGTTCGAGGGCCAGGCGGGCCCCGCGGATGAGCAGGTCGGTGACGCCGCCGAGGGCCGAGACGACCACCACCGGCCGCCGGTCCCGCCGGTCGCGGACGAGGCCGGCCACCGACCGGATGCGTTCGGCGGAGCCCACCGAGGTCCCGCCGAACTTCATCACGATCACGGCAGGAGGTCCCGGGCCTTCAGCAGCTCCGCGTTGAGGATGGCGGCGCCCGCGGCGCCCCGGATGGTGTTGTGGACGAGCGCCTCCAGCTTCAGGTCGAACGTGCGGTCCTCCCGCACCCGCCCCACCGACACGGCCATCCCACCCTCGCGGTCGCGGTCGAGCCGCGGCTGCGGGCGGTCGGGAGCGTCGAGCACGTGGATGGGGCGGCGGGGGGCGCTCGGCAGCCGCCGCTCCTGGGGCTCGCCCCGGAACTCGGCCAGGGCGCGGGCGGCGTCGGCCGCGCTGGTCTTCCGCTCCAGCCGCACGAAGATCGCCATCGTGTGGCCGTCGCTCACCGGCACCCGGTGCACGGCGGCGGAGATGGCGAAGGCGGCGGGCACGAAGCCCCGCCCATCGAACCGGCCGAGGATGCGGCGCGGCTCGGCTTCGATCTTCTCCTCCTCGCCCCCTCCGATGTAGGGAACGACGTTGTCGGTGGCGTCCATCGAGGCGACGCCGGGATAGCCGGCGCCCGACAGGGCCTGGAGGGTCGCCACCGCGACCTCCCGCAAGCCGAAGGCCCGGTGCAGGGGCGCCAGGGCCATGGCCAGTCCCACGACGCTGCAGTTGGGGTTGGTGACGATGTAGCCGCCACCCGTGCGCCGACGCTGCGCGTCCAGGGCGTCCAGGTGGTCGGGGTTCACCTCGGGGATGAGCAGCGGCACGTCGGGGTCCATGCGGTGGTTGCGGGCGTTCGAGACGACGGCGTAGCCCTGGCCGGCGAGGCCGGCTTCCACCTCGCCCGCCACCGAGGAGTCGAGCCCCGAGAAGAGCACCTTCGCGCGGAAGGGCCCCTCGCAGGTGGCGACCCGGATGTCCGCCACGGCGTCGGAGGGAGCGCCGGCCAGGCGCCAGGTGCAGGCTTCGCGATAGGGTCGGCCCGCCGAGCGGTCGGAGGCGGCCAGCTCCGCCACCTCGAACCACGGATGATCGGCGAGGAGCTGCACGAAGCGCTGGCCGACCGCTCCCGTCGCGCCCAGGATGCCGACCGGAATCTTCATCTCGGCGCTAGTCTACCGCAGTAGAATCCGGTCGGAGGCTCGCGCCGCGATGCGTCTGGTCGATCGGGCGGCCCAGGAGACACGCGAGGACCGGCTCTTCGCGCCCTACGGCATGCGGAGCGGCCGCAGCCGAGGCCGGCGGCACCCGGAGCCCGAGGACGCGCTGCGCACCTGCTACCAGCGGGACCGCGACCGCATCATCCACAGCTCCTCGTTCCGCCGGCTGGAGTACAAGACCCAGGTCTTCGTCAACCACGAGGGGGACAACTACCGCACCCGGCTCACCCACAGCCTGGAGGGAGCGCAGATCGGCCGCAGCGTGGCCCGCGCGCTGGGGCTCAACGAGGAGCTGACCGAGTGTCTCGTGCTCGGGCACGACCTCGGCCATACCCCGTTCGGGCACTCCGGCGAGAGGATGATGGACGAGCTGATGAGGGAGCACGGGGGCTTCGAGCACAACGCCCAGACGCTGCGCATCCTCGAGTTGCTGGAGGAGCGCTACCCCGGCTTCCCGGGCCTCAACCTGACCTGGGAGGTGCGGGAGGGCATCATCAAGCACCAGCAGGACAGCGACGCCCGCGCCCCGGCCGAGTACGCGCCCGGGGAGTCGCCGACCCTGGAGGCCCAGCTCGTCGACTTCGTGGACGAGATCGCCTACAACAACCACGACATCGACGACGGCCTGGCCTCGCGCATGTTCAGCGCGGAGGCGATCCGCTCGGTGGCGCTCTTCCGCGAGGCCCACGACGAGGCGCTGGCCGAGGGCATCGACGAGCGCATCATGCGCCACCAGGTCGTGCGGCGGATCATCAACCGCTGCATACGCGACCTGCTCGAGGCCACCCGCCGGAACATCGAGGGCGCCCGCGTGCAGTCGGTCGAGGACGTGCGCCGGGCCGGCCGCCGCCTGGTGGGTTACTCGGACGACATGGCGGGCCGGGTGCGCGAGCTGAAGGAGTTCCTCTTCAAGAACATGTACCGCCACTACCGGGTCGTGCGCATGGGGGACAAGGCCGGCCGCATCCTGCGCGACCTGTTCGAGTCGTACGTCGCCGAGCCCCTCCAGCTCCCGCCGCACCACCAGTCCCGCATCGAGCGCGACGGGCTCTACCGCGCGGTGTGCGATTACATCGCCGGAATGACCGACCGCTTCGCGCTCGACGAGCACCGCAAGCTCTTCGATCCGCTCGTCAGAGTATGAATGCGGCGCGCTCCGCTTCGCGTTGGCCGTCATCGAGCGTCGCGCGTCGGAGTGGATCCTCCGCGCGACGGCGGCGGAAACGCTCCGCTGCGCGCGCCGAACGCTCGCGGCGGAGCGGGTTGTTCGGCACGCGGCCAGGCTAGCTCAGCGTCGCCGGCTGGCCGCGGGGACGGTGGAAGAGCCTGTGAAAAAGCTGTGCGGAGCCTGTCGATCGGGCGTGAGCTGGCGGTGGAAGGAGCGTTGATCGGTGGTTGAAAGGCCGTGGACGCCTGGGCCCGGTCGGTGGAAAAGCTGTGCACCTCCTGGCCCGCAAACGTGGACTGGAGGTGGATAACCTGTGTACGGTGTGAGGGCGGACCTCAGGCGGTCGTCCCCGGGGCCTGCTCCTCGAACATACGCTTGACCTCCGCGGAGTCCGTGCTGACCCCCAGGGCCACCATCAGCTTGATCCGCGCCTTCGGCCCCGGCAGCTCCTGGGCGAAGATGAGCCCCATCTCCTTCAGCATCCGTCCCCCGCCTTCGTAGCCGTAGGCGGGAGCCAGCCGCCCTTCCGCGCAGCGGGAGACGAGCACGACCGGGACGCGCGCGGCCAGGGCCGCTCGCAGCGCCGGGAGCACTGCCGGGGGGACGTTGCCGCAGCCGGTCCCCTCCAGCACCAGGCCGCGGGCGCCGCGGGCCAGCGAGGCGCGGAGCAGCGCGTCGTCGACCCCGGCCGCCATCGTGTGCAGGTCGACCTCGGAGACCAGGCGCGGCGCGGCCAGCGGCCGGGCGCGGAAGGCCGGACGGTGGTAGACGACCTGCCCGCGGTCGATCACGCCCAGCGCCCCGTGCGGGCTGTGGAAGGAGTCCAGCCTCTGGGTGTGCGCCTTGGTGGCTTCGGCGGCGGCGTGGACCTGCTCGCCGACCGTCACCAGCACGCCCCGGCCGGCGGAAGCGGGATGGACGGCCGTCCGTACCGCGGCGAGCAGGTTGGCCGGTCCGTCCCAACCCGCCTCGGAGACTGTCCGCATGGCCCCGCAGAAGACCACCGGCTTGTCGCCGTCGAGGGTGAGGTCGAGCAGGTAGGCCGTCTCCTCCAGCGTGTCGGTGCCGTGGGTGACGACCACGCCGTCGACGCCCGCGTCGCCGAGGATCTCCGCCACCCGATCTTTCAGGCGCCACATCCAGTGGGGCGTCACCTGCGGCCCCGGCAGGCGGGCATAGTCCTCTACGGCGAGCCGCGCCTCCTTGCGTAGCGCGGGCACCTTGGCCACGATCTCTTCGCCGGAGAGCGCCGGCATCGCCGCCCCCGTCCCGGGATTGATCCGCATCGAGATCGTGCCGCCGGCGAAGAGCACGTGGACGTGGCGCCGCGCGGTCATGTCCTCGCCGCCCGCGTCAGCAGCGCCAGCGAGGCCAGCACGATGGCGCCGCCGGCGAGCGTCCAGGTGCCCGGCGTCTCGTGAAAGAAGAAGAAGGCGAGGACCGTCGCTCCCACCGGCTCCCCGAGGAGGAACAGGCCGACGGTCGGCGCGGGCAGCCGCCGCAGCGACAGGTTCACGAGGCCGTGGCCGCCCAGGGTGGGCACCACGGCCAGGGCGAGCAGGAATGCGTACGTGCGGGGCGGATGGCCGGCCAGGCTGACGCGCGCGGCCAGGCTCAGCGCGGCCAGCGTCGCGGCGGCCGTCGCCCACACGCCCAGCACGTACGCGTCGAGGGGCAGGGCCGCGCGCAGGCCGCGGCCGATGACGTGGTAGAGCGACAACGTCACCGCGCCGGCCAGGGCGAGCAGGTCTCCCGTCAGCGAGTTGGCGCCCTCCGCCCAGTCGCCGACGGCGATGAGCGCCGCTCCGGCGAGGGCGAGCGCCATGGCCCCGATCACGACCGCCGGGACGCCCTCGCCGAGGAAGGCGCGCGAGAAGGCGAGGGTGAAGAGCGGTGCCGTGTTGACCAGCAGGACCGAGGCCGCCACCGAGGTGAAGGACAGGCTGGTGATCCAGGTGGCGAAGTGCACCCCCAGCGCCACGCCCGAGGCGACCAGCAGCGCGCCCGCCCGCGGGGGCAGCGTGGGCCAGGAGCGGCGGGCGGACCCGGCGGCGAACGGCACCAGCAGCAGCGAGGCGATGAAGATGCGGTAGAAGGCGACCGCGAGCGGAGGCGCGCTCGCCATGCGGACGAAGATCGACCCGGTGGAGATGCAGACGACGGCGAGGGCCAGGGGGACGAAGGGAGAGGCGGGCCGGGACGCGGTCACGGCCGGTTCGCGCGCGTGCGGACCGCCAGCTCGGCCTTGGCCAGGGCCTCGTCGAGTCCCTCGACGCGGTCGCCCCCGCCCTGGGCGAGATTGCCCCGCCCCCCGCCCCGTCCGCCCACCAGCGTGAGGGCCTCACGCAGCAGGGCCCCGATGTCGTGGGTCATCCCCTCGGATTGCGCGAAGACGAGATGCGCCTTGCCGGCGCGGCTGCCGAGCAGGGCCACGCAGGGTGCCAGCGCGACGAGTTGGCCGGCCAGGGCGCGCAGGTCGGCGGGAGTCCACCCGTCGAAGGCGCGCGCCACCACCGCCGGCAGGCTCCCGGCCTCGGCAAGGAGCCGGCGCGCCTCGCCCTCCAGCGCGCGGTCCAGCAGTTCCCGCCCGCGCCGGTCCGACTCGTGGAGCTGTTCCCGCAGCCGGCGGGCCGCCTGGGGAAGCTCGGCCAGGCCCGCCGACAGGACCGCGCCCAGCTCGTCCAGCGCCCGCAGCCGTCGGCGCATCGCGCCCAGCGCACGATGACCGCAGACGAATCGCACCCGCGACCCGCCCTTGTAGCGCTCCTGGGCGAGGACGAGGACGACGCCGACCTCGGCCGTGCTCCGAGGATGGGTGCCGCTGCACGCCTGGAGATCGAAGCCCGCGGCCTCGACCAGGCGAACAGCGTTGCCCGCCTCGGCCAGCGCGTGGGCGGACCGCGCCTGGGCGCGCTCGTCCGGCGCGGGGGCGCCGTGCAGCCGGCCGATGGGGGTGGCCAGCAGCGACTCCGCCTCCGCCGGCGTCACGATCCGTACGGTGACCGGGCGCGCCTGCCAGACGATCTCGTTCGCCCGCGTCTCCGCCCTCCGCAGCTCGTCGTCGGAGACGAGGCGGTCGAGGTCCACCAGGACGTCCTCGGCCCCGAGGTGGAAGCTCACCGTGCGCGCCGCGGCCACCTCGACGAGGGCGCGGGAGAGGAGATGCTGGCCGTGGTGCTGCTGCATGTGGTCGAGGCGGCGCGGGCCGTCCACCCGGCCATGGACGCGGTCGTCGGTGACCGGAGAGTCGAGGACGTGCAGGATCTCGCCCTCCTGCTCGACCACCGCCACGACGCTCGCGCCGTCGAGGGTGCCCGTGTCCCACGGCTGGCCGCCGCTCTCGGCGTAGAACGCGGTGCGGTCGAGCACCACCGCCGGGCGGTCGCGGTGTCGTCGCCGGGCGACGACGGTGGCGTCGAACTCGAGCCGGTACGGGTCGTCCCGGTACAGGCGCTCGGTCACCAAAGCGGGGCGAGCGTCTCGACGTACTTGTAGCCGGTGCCGGTGTTGAAGACGACGACCGTGTCGTCCGGGCTCAGGTGGCCCGAGGACTTGAGCTTGCGCAACGCGGCCACCGCCGCGCCCCCCTCGGGGGCCATGAACAGGCCCTCGGTGGCCGAAGCGTCCTTCACTCCCTGGACGATCTCCGCGTCCGAGACGGCCACCGCGGTCCCATGGCTCTCGCGCAGCGCCCGCAGGATGAGGAAGTCGCCGAGGGCCTTGGGCACGCGCAGGCCGTGGGCGAGCGTCTGGGCGTTCTCCCAGAGCGGCGCCTCCTCGAGCCCTTCGGCGAACGCCTTCACGATGGGCGCGCAGCCCTCGGCCTGGACCGCGTACATCCGGGGGCGCGCGGGGCCGACGAAGCCCATCACCTCCATCTCCCGGAAGGCCTTCCACATCCCGATGAGGCCCGTGCCACCTCCGGTCGGATACAGGATCGCATCGGGCAGCTTCCAGCCCATCTGCTCGGCCAGCTCGTAGCCCATCGTCTTCTTCCCCTCCACGCGGTAGGGCTCTTTCAGCGTGGCGCACTCGTACCAGCCTTCCTGCTTCGCCCGCTCGGCACATGCCTTCCCCGCGTCGGAGATGAGCCCCTTCACCGTCACGACCTCGGCGCCGTAGGCCTCGGTCTCCATGAGGAAAACGCGGGGGACGTCCCGGGGCACGAAGACGTGGGCCTTGAGGCCGCCCCGGGCCGCGTAGGCGCCGAGCGCGCTGCCCGCGTTTCCGGCCGAGGGCAGGCAGACGGCGGTGGCGCCGAGCGCCTTGGCCATCGACACGGCCAGCGCCAGGCCGCGGGCCTTGAACGAGCCGGTGGGGTTGCCCGATTCGTCCTTGACGAAGAGGCGGGGCAGGCCGACCTTCGCCCCCAGCCGCCGGGCCGAGAGGAGCGGCGTGAACCCCTCGCCGAGGCTGATCCGGTGGTCGGGGTTCTCCACCGGCAGCACGTCGTCGTAGCGCCACAGCGTCGGCTCGCGCAGGGCCAGGTGCCCGGGGCGCATGTTCTTGGCCGCCCGTTCGAGATTGTACCGGGCGAAGAGCGGCCCGCCGCACTCGCAGAGGTTCAGGACCTGGCCCGGCTCGTAGCGCCGGCTGCACTTCGTGCACTCGAGGTGGGTGAGGGGCATCGGGCTACACTTCCAGTATCTCCGCTTCCTTCTTCTTCAGCGCCTCGTTGATGTGCTCGATGTGCTGGTCGGTGAGCTTCTGCACCTCCGCCACCGCCTGCTTCTCGTCGTCCTCGCTCACCTCGTGGTCCTTCAGCATCTTCTTGAGGTGGTCGTTGACGTCGCGCCGGACGTTGCGGATGGCCACCCGGCCCTCCTCCGCGTGCTTGTGCGCATGCTTGACGAGCGTCTTGCGCCGTTCCTCGGTGAGCGGCGGCACCGGGATGCGGATGATCTTGCCGTCGTTCTGGGGGTTCAGGTCGAGGTCGGAGCCGCGGATGGCCTTCTCGACGACCGGCAGCAGCTTGGGCTCCCAGGGCTGGATGGTGATGAGGGTCGGGTCGGGGGTGGCCAGGCTGCCTACCTGGTTCAGGGGAGTGGGGGTCCCGTAGTAATCGACCCTGACGCCGTCCAGCATCGAGAGGGAAGCGCGCCCGGTGCGCATGCTGGCCAGCTCGCGGCGCACCGCCTCCACGGAGGCGTGCATCCGCTGCCGGGCGTCGGCCACGAGGTCCTTGATGGGCATGGCTACTCCTTCACCATGGTCCCGACCTTCCCGCCGGTGACGATCTGCTTCAGGCCGCCTTTGGCCTTGAGGTCGTAGACGATGATGGGCAGCCGGTTGTCCATGCAGAGCGAGATGGCCGTGGTGTCCATGACCTTCAGCCCCTTCTGGAGGACGTCGAAGTAGGTCAGGCGGTCGAACTTCCGCGCCCGCGGGTCCTTCATGGGGTCCGCGTCGTAGATGCCGTCCACCTTGGTCCCCTTGAGGATGATCTCGGCCTTGATCTCCATCGCCCGCAGGGCGGCCGCGGTGTCGGTGGAGAAGTAGGGGTTGCCGGTGCCCCCCGCGAAGATCACCACCCGGCCCTTCTCGAGGTGGCGGATGGCCCGCCGACGTATGAAGGGCTCGGCCACCTCGCGCATCTCGATGGCCGACATCACGCGGGTGATGACCCCCATCCGCTCCAGGGCGTCCTGGAGGGCCACCCCGTTGATGACGGTGGCCAGCATGCCCATGTAGTCGGCGGAGACGCGGTCCATTCCCTGGGCCGTCTCGGAGACGCCGCGGAAGATGTTCCCGCCGCCGACCACCGCCGAGACCTGCACCCCCAGGTCGTGGATCTGCTTGATCTCGTGCGCGAGGTAATCGGTGAACGAGCGGTCGATGCCGAAGGTCTTGTCGCCGAGAAGGGCTTCCCCCGAGAGCTTGAGCAGGAGCCGGCGGTAGGCGGGAGCCTTCCTGGCGGTCGGCATCTCGGACGACCTCCCTCGCTCATGTTCCCCGACGGCCCGCCCCCCGGGCGCAGCCGGCCCGATCTTACCGCGCGGCGGGCTCCTCGCCCACCTTGAACCTGGCGAAGCGGCGGATCACGATGTTCTCCTTGAGAAGCGCGATCCTCTCGTGGACGAGCTGGCCGACGGTCTTGGCCTGGTCCTTGACGAAGGACTGCTCGAGCAGGCAGAAGGTCGAGTAGAAGTCCTTGAGCTTGCCCTCCGCGATGCGCTCCACGACGTTCGCCGGCTTGCCCTGCGCCGCGGCCTGGGCCTTGTAGATCTCCCTCTCCCGCTCCAGCACCGCGGGCGGGACCTCCTCCTTCGTCACGTACAGCGGAGAGGAAGCCGCCACGTGCATGGCGACGTCCTTCACCAGGGCCTGGAACTCCGGGGTCCGGGCCACGAAGTCGGTCTCGCAGTCGATCTCCACCAGCACGCCCACCTTCGCTCCCGGGTGGATGTAGCTGCCGATCATCCCTTCGCTCGCCGTCCGGCCCGCCTTCTTGGCCGCCGCGGCCAGGCCCTTCTTGCGCAGCGCGTCACGCGCCTTCTCGGGGTCGCCGCCGCACTCGACGAGGGCCGACTTGCAGTCCATCATCCCCGCTCCGGTCTCTTCCCGGAGCTTGCGCACCATCTCCGCCGAAATCTCCATCACAATTCCTCGGTCTCTCGAAAAAAAGCCCCGGGAACTGGCCCGGGGCACTTGGTCTTCCGCTCGCTCGGGAGTCGACTGCGGCGAGGTCAGGCCATGGGAACGGGGGCGGCCACCGGCCGCGCCTTGGGCTTGCGGCGGGCCGCCTCGTCCTCCGCCGGCGCGCCCTTCTCGGCCGCCGCGCTCTCGGCTGCCCGCGCCTCGCGCAGCCCGCGGCCGGCCAGCACGGCGTCGGCCACCCGGCCGGCGAAGAGCTTGATCGCCCGCAGGGCATCGTCGTTGCCCGGGATGACGTAGTCGACCTCGTCCGGGTCGCAGTTGGTGTCGACGATGCCGATGACGGGGACCTTCAGCTTCCGGGCCTCCTTGACGGCGATGGCCTCCTTGCGGGTGTCGATGACGAAGACGGCGTCGGGCACCGACTTCATGCCCTTGATGCCCCGCAGGTTCCGCTCCAGCTTGATCCGCTCCTTGTCGAGCCGGGCCAGCTCCTTCTTCGTCAGGCGCTCCTGGCGGCCGTCGCTGGACACCAGCTCCAGCTCCTTGATGCGGTCCAGGCTCTTGCGCACGGTCACGAAGTTGGTCAGCAGCCCGCCCAGCCAGCGCTCGTTCACGTAGGGCATCCCGCAGCGCTGCGCCTCCTCCGCCACCGCCTCCTGGGCCTGGCGCTTGGTGCCCACGAACAGGATCGTCCGGCCCTGGGCGGCCAGCTCCTGCGCGTGCTGCAGCGCCTGCTGGAGCAGACGGTGCGTCTTCTGCAGGTCGATGATGTAGATCCCGTTGCGCTCCCCGAAGATGTATTCCTTCATCTTGGGGTTCCACCGCTTGGTCTGGTGCCCGAAGTGGACCCCCGCCTCGAGCAGCTCCTTCATGGTGACCGCGGGGGTCACGCTCACATTCACGCTCGTCGCCAAAAACCGCCTCCTTGGACTGTCCCAGCCCGGGCCTGGCCCGGGCTTTCCGGCCTCCCGCAGGAGGCTCGTGATCTTAGAATTGGCGTCCTCGCTGCGGCTTTCACTTCATCGAGCGACTCGCCGCGAGTGAATCGCGGCTCGTCGACGGAGGAGAGCCTTCGCTCGGAAGACGCAAGAATTGGCGTCCTCGCTGCGGCTTTCACTTCATCGAGCGACTCGCCGCGAGTGAATCGCGGCTCGTCGTCGGAGGAGAGCCTTCGCTCGGAAGACGCAAGAATTGGCGTCCTCGCTGCGGCTTTCACTTCATCGAGCGACTCGCCGCGAGTGAATCGCGGCTCGTCGTCGGAGGAGAGCCTTCGCTCGGAAGACGCAAGAATTGGCGTCCTCGCTGCG
>QHVM01000085.1:24786-38784 GCA_003223555.1 Acidobacteriota bacterium
GGCGTCCCGGGTGAGGAAGCCCGCCTTCTTGAGCCGCCTGCGCAGCTCGAGGTCGACCGCGCAGAGCGCGCGGGAGATGCCGTGCCGCAGCGCGCCGGCCTGGGCCGACACGCCTCCCCCGTGCAGCTTGGCTCGAACGTCGAACTTCTCATGGGTCTCCGTGACCGCGAAGGGCTGCTTGACCAGCATCTTGAGGGCCTCGTGGCCGCCGAAGAACTCGTCGAGGCTGCGCTCGTTCAGGGTGAACTCGCCGGTGCCCGGTCGCAGGTGGACGCGGGCCACCGAGGTCTTCCGCTTCCCGGTGGCGTAGTACTCGCTCGGTGTCGTGCTCAACGCTCTCTCCTCACTTCTTGACGGTCACGACCTGCGGCTTCTGCGCCTCGTGGGGGTGCTTGTCCCCTGCGTACACCTTCAGCTTGTGGAACATGGCCCGGCCCAGCTTGGTCTTGGGCAGCATGCCGCGGATCGCCTCCTCCACCACCCGGACGGGGCGCTTCCTCAGGAGGTCGCCGGCCGTCACGCTCTTGAGTCCCCCCATGTAACCGGTGTGGTGCCGGTAGAGCTTGCCTTCCGGCTTGCGTCCGGTCAGGTGCACCCGCGCGGCATTGATCACGATGACGTGGTCACCGGTGTCGAGAAAGGGGGTGTAGATCGGCTTTCGCTTCCCGGTGAGGATGACCGCCGCCGTCGTGGCCAGCTTGCCCAGGACCTGGTCCCGAGCGTCGAGCACGAACCACTTGCGGTCGGCTTCGCTCACCTTCGGAATGTATGTCGTCATCAGCACCCCACGACGCGCGAGGTCGTAAACGCCTATCTTAAAGGACCGCGCGCGCCGCGTCAAGGGCTATCCCCCTGCGCCGCCGTGGTTTCGCGGCGATCGTCAGGACTTGGCCTTCTCGGCGCTCGCCACCTTGATCGTGCCCGTGGCCGGGTCGAGGGTGCCCTTCACGGTGACCTTCGAGCCCACGAGAGCCTTGACCTTGCCGAAGTCGTCGAGGTCGTGCGCCTTTTTCTCGGTTTCGTCCCAGATCTGGGCCTTGGAGCCGGACTTCATGCACTTCTCGATGCAGCCGGCAGTGTGCTCCTTGTTGGCGCCCTTCGAGGCGCAATGGGTGTCGGTGATGTAGCCCGTCCATTCGCTCTTCGCCTTGTCCGCGGCTCCGGCGACTGCCGCGAAGGCAAGGATGGCGGCCAGCGACAGCAGCTTCTTCATCGGGTTCGAGCCTCCTTGAATGTGCCCAGGACCAAACCTGGGAGACGTGCCCGCCGCGGTCAAATCGGGCGGAACGGCCGGGCGTGATCGAGGGCCGGCAGCTCCGCTCGCAGCCGGTCCTGCCGGGCGAAGTCCAGCTCGGCCAGGGCGACGCCCTCCCCGTCGGCCACCTGGGCCATGACCGTACCCCACGGGTCCACGATCATCGCATGGCCGTGGGAGGAGCGGCCGCGGCCGTGGTGACCCACCTGCGCGGGAGCCACCACGTAGGCCAGGTTCTCGATGGCGCGGGCCCGCAGCAGCACTTCCCAGTGGTCCTTGCCGGTGCGATCGGTGAAGGCGGACGGCACCGCCAGGATGCGCGCGCCGGCGTGGGCCAGAGCGCGGTACAGCTCCGGGAACCGGAGGTCGTAGCAGATCGTCAGGCCGACGTCGGCGAACGGGGCCTTCGCCAGGACCGCGTCCTCCCCGGGCAGGACGGCCCGTGACTCCTTGAGGTGCTCCATGCCCGGCAGGTCGACGTCGAAGAGGTGGATCTTGCGGTAGACGGCGAGCGTGGCGCCGTCGGGTCCGAGCAGGACGGAGGTGTTGTGGACGCGGCGCTGATTCGCTCGCGCGGCATTGGATCCCGCGCTCGCTCCTCGAGCGGGGGCGTGCTCCGCGTCTCCCAGACCCCCGGCGACCTTCTCGGGCAGGCTGCCGAGCAGCAGCGTCAGCTCCAGCTCCCGCGCCAGGCCGCCCATGCGGCGCACCCAGGGCCCCTCCAGCTCCTGAGGCTCGGCTACCGGCTCGCCCTCCGAGCGCAGCCAGGCGAAGTTCTCGGGCAGGGCCACGAAGCGGGCGCCCTTCTCGGCGGCGCGGCGGACGAGCGCCTCGGCGCAGGAGAGATTCCGCTCCACCTCCGCCGTGGAGGTCATCTGGACGACGGCCGCCGTGACCATGGAATCAGGCACGCGCGCTGGCCGCCGGTCGAGCGCGGCGACGTGGAGACGTCCCCTTGCGCGGGCCGCGGGGCGCGCGGGCAGCCCGCGGCGGGCGGCCGAGCGCGTAGGCCTGGCGATGCTCCCACCGGCAGAGAGCGAAGACGGGACAGGTCCCGCAGGCGGGCCGGCGGGCCTGGCAGATGCGGCGGCCGTGGAAGATGAGGAGGTCGGTCGTCTTGATCCAGCGCTCGCGCGGGATGAGGGCCATGAGCTGCCGCTCGACGTCGGTCGGGTCGCCCCCGCGGGCGATCCCCAGACGGTTGGACACGCGCAGCACGTGGGTGTCGACCGCGATGCCCTCGGCGAGCCCATAGGCGTGGCCGAGGACGACGCTGCTGGTCTTGCGCCCCACGCCGGGCAGCTTGACCATCGCCTCCATGCTGCGCGGCACATCGCCCCCGTGCTCGGCCACGAGGGCGCGGGCGCAACCCAGGATGCTCTTCGTCTTGGCGCGGAAGAAGCCGGTCGGCCGGATCATGGCCTCCAGCACGGCGGGGCGGGCGCGGACCATCGCCTCCGCGGTGGGGTAGCGGCGGAAGAGCGCCGGCGTCACCTGGTTCACCCGCTCGTCGGTGCACTGGGCGGAGAGGATCGTCGCCACCACCAGCTCGAAGGGGCTGTGGCGGACGAGCGCGCAATCGGCCTCGGGATAGGTCTGCTCGAGGACGTCGAGGATCTTCCCCGCCCGCTCGCGGTTGAGGCGGGTGGGTCGCACGGGCGGAGTGGCGGCCATCGTCACTCCCGCGCCCCGGAGAACAGCGAGGTCTGGGCGCCGGGCCGGCCCAGCCGGCTGAGTCGCACCTGCACCGAGCGCACCGTGGATGCCGGGTCGAGGACGGGATCGACGAGGCTGCGCGCGATGGCGCGCGCCGTTTGCTCGTCGGACAGGCCCGGCTCCACGCTTTCCTCCCGGCGGATCGCCGTGTCTCCCCGGCGCAGTTCCACGGTGAGCGTGCCCGCCGCCAGGCCGAAGGGACGGAGGCGCCGGCAGGCCCGCGCAGCCAGGCCTTCCACCACCTGCCCCAGGGCCTGGCGATCGGTGCGCCGATCGCGGATCGTCGTCTCCTCATGGACCCGGATCGGTGGCGCCGTGACCTCCACCGGCTCCTCGCCCTCGCCGCGCGCCGCCTGCTGCAGCCGGACGGCGGCGGGCGCCCCGACCACTTGAGCCAGCGCGGAGGCCTCGCATGCGCCGACCTGGCCCAGGGTGAGGAGGCCGGCCTCCTCCAGCGCCCTCTCGAGGTGCGGCGGCAAGTCGGGCAGGAAGCACAGCGGCTGGCGGGCCAGGAAGGAAGCCTCGTAGCCCGGCAGGACGACGAGCAGCCCTCGGGGCCGCGCCCAGGTCGAGGCGACCCGCGCGGCCAGGCGGGTGGAAGCGAGGCCCAGGGACGCGTCGAGACCCAGGCGGCGCTGCAGCTCGTCCTTGAGCGATTCGGCCAGCGTGACCGGGTTGGGCGACGACGGCGACTCGCGGGTCAGGTCGACGTAGCCTTCGTCGGCCGAGGGCCGCTCTACTCTGCGGCTGGCCGACAGCAGCACGCCCGTGACCTCTTCGCTGATCCGGGCATAGGTGTCGAGGTCGCCCGGCCGGAAGACGCCTTCGGGGCACAACCGGCGCGCGGCGCTCACCGGCTGGCCCGCGCGGACGCCCCGGACACGCGCCTCGTCGCTGGCCGCGGCCACGATCCCGGACCCGTCGTCGTTGCCGCCCACGACGAGAGGCCGGCCGCGCAGGGAAGGATCGAGGCTGCGCTCCACCGAGACGAAGAACGGGTCGAGATCGACGTGGAGGATGCTGCGCCCGTGCCCCGTGCCCTTCATTCGGCAGCCCGGGGGGGTACGACAGGAGAAAGCAGCCCCCCGCGCGCACACGCGCTCCTCGCCATGTCGCTCGCTCGCGAATGAATCGCTCGCGATCGTTCGTGCATTCGGGGGGGTGCAGACCGGACCATCACCCCCCCGCGCGCATACGCGCTCCCCCCCATGTCGCTCGCTCGCGAATGAATCGCTCGCTCGCTGCTCACCTCTCCAGTATAGGAGCCGGAAAAGCCGAGGAAGGTCCGCTAGTGCAGGGTCCCCTTGGGGGGGCCGAAAGACTCCTGGTAGAGGCGGAAGTTCTCCTGCAGGGCCGCGATGAGGCCGGGGATCATCTGGGCCGGGACAACCATGCGGGCCTTGACGGGGGCCTTCACGACATGGGTGACCTCGGCCTCCTTGATCTCCCGGTCGGAGATGGGCTGCATCTCGCAGAAGGTCAGCGTGAAGTCGAAGGGAGAGTTCTGGATCGCGCAGAAGTTGCTGTACACGCGGGGCACCGTCTCACCCTCGTCGGGCACGATCGTGAAGTTGACCGATCTTTTTTCGTCCATCTGAAGGGCGCCTCCGGCGCCGAAGAGCCGCGTCCCCGGAAGGACGATTCTAGTACTTCCGGAGGACGCCGATCACGACCCCCTGGATGCGCAGGTCGCCCTGGTCGACATAGATCGGCTTCATGCGGTTGTTGGCGGGCTGCAGGCGCACGCGTCCGGCGCCCTCCCGGAAGATCTTCTTCAGCGTGACGTTCTCGCCGTCGAGCAGCGCGATCACCATCTCCCCATCGCGGGCCTGCTTGCGGTCCTCGACGATGACGTAGTCACCGTCGCGGATCTGCTCTTCGATCATGGAGTCGCCCTTGACTTGCAGGACGTAGGTCTCCCGGCGGCCCAGCATGTCCTCGGGAACGAAGATCGTCTCGGTCGACTGCACGGCCTCGATCGGGGTCCCCGCGGCCACGCGGCCCATGAGGGGCACCTCCACCGCCTTGACGGTGACCCCGGTGGGGACGAGCTCGAGGGCCCGGCTGCGGTTCCATTGCCGCTTGATGAGCCCCTTCTCCTGAAGGTTCGTGAGGTGCTTGTGGACGGGTGCCAGCGAGCTGAGGCCGAAGTGCTCGCCGATCTCCTCGATGGTCGGCGCGTAGCCCTTCTTTTCGATGTGCCGCCCGAGATAGTCGAGGATCTCCTTCTGGCGCGGGGTCAAGTGCATCGCGACCTCCGCGAAAGAGCCTAGGCGAAGTTTAGGCGAAAGTCAACCGGCTATCGGTGATTGGGAACGACGCCCGCGAAGCCGCCGCGGGCCGGCACGGGAGCAGGGGCAGCCGGCGGCGGCGCGCCGGATGTCGCGGAACGATGGGGCGTCGTCGGGCGCGGACCGCAGTGGGGAGCGCCGCCCCGCCCGGGGCCCCCCGACGTCCCATCAAAGGGCCGGCCGTGGTGGAACGGGCGACCGGCGGCCGGGTAGGGACCGATATAGCTTCCCGCGATCACGGGCCCATACATACCGTAGGGGACCGATCCGTAGCCGTAAGCAACTCCGAGGGGAATGCCTTCGACCGGGACCGCGCTCTCCGCTTCGGCCCGCCGGGCCTCCGCCTCCGCGACGCGGGCCCGCGCCTCGGCCTCGCGAGCGCGCGCCTCGGCCTCGATCTGCGCATTGCGGGCCTGCGCCTCGGCCGCGCGCTCGCTGAGCGCCTCGGCCCGCTCCTGGGGCGTGACCCAGGTCCCCTCGAAGTAGACGTAGCCGCGCGCGCGATAGCTCTCGTCGCGACTCATCCATTGGCCGTCCACCTGCACGTGGCCCACCTCGCGGTTGGCGACGGCGTTGCCGGGATCGAGGGAGAGCACGTGCTCGAATGCCTGGCGGGACTGGGTGAGCAGGTCGTGATCGCGCGCCCACAGGCCCAGTTGCAGCCAGCCGTTGACGTCGGTAGGGGAGAGCCGGAAGGACCGCTCGCGGAAGAGAGCCAGCGCCGGCGTCCCGGCCACGATCCGCTCCACCTGCGAGGCCGCCACCGTGACCTGGCCCGGACCCACGTCGACCACCACGGAGGAGGCATTGCGATCGACCACGACGCCGCTCAACCGTCCGCCGCCGCGAAGGTAGACCTCGTCGGCCCCCCCCGGCCGCGGCAGCGCGAGCAGTCCGGCGACGAACATGGCGAAAGAGACGCTCCTTTTCGTTCGCCGGCTCCTTGAACCCGGATGCGGCGCGCTCCGCTGCGCATGCGCCATCGTCGCCTCCTGTCGGTTAGAATGCGCCCGTCTCCGATGACCTCACCGCCCTCCGCGCGCGCCGCCGGCGCCGCCGGCTGGCTCGTGGCGGCCGTCCTGCTCCTGCTGGGCACGGGCGGCGCAGCGTCACGCCCAGGGGGCTGGTGGCTCGGCATGCCAGGCCTCCTCTTCCTGGCGCTGGGCTGCGGCGGTGCGGTCATCGCCTGGCGGGCGGGGCTGGCGGCCGGGGGTTGGGCCGCCGGCCTGGCCGTCATCCCCCTGCTGCTCTTCGTCGGCCTGCCGGTGCCCGGTCTGCGCGCGCTGAGCGGACCGCCGCTGCTCGCCCTGGCGGCGGCCGCCGTGGTCGCCGCGCTCGCTCGGGCGCGCCGCCTGCCTCCGCGATCGCTGCTGCTGCCGGTGGCCTTCGCCATCCACGCTTGCGTGGCGATGCGCGTGCAGCGGCAGGTCGGTCCCGAGGGCGACGAGCCCCACTACCTGATGGTCGCCGACAGCCTGATCCGCGACCACGACGTGTCCCTGGAGCGGGACTACGCGGAGGGCCGCTACCGCGTCTTCCATCCCGGCGACCTCGCGCCTCACTACCGGGTGCGCGGCCGCCACGGCGAGATCTACTCCCTCCATGCCGTGGGGCTGTCGCTGCTCATCCTTCCCGCTTACGCTCTCGGCGGCTATCCCGCGGCGTCCTTCTTCATGGCCCTCCTCGCCGCCCTGCTGGCGCGTGAGGTGCGCGAGACGGCGAGGGACTGGGGCTGCGCCGACGGGCCGGCGGAGGCGGCGGGGTGGACGGTCGCGCTGGCTCCGCCTCTCGTGCACTACGCCGGCCTGGTCTTCACCGAGGTGCCGGCTGCGCTGGCCGTGGCGGTGGCGCTGCGCCGCGGCCGGGACCTCGCCGCCGCCCGCCGGGTCGACCTGATTCTCGTCGGCCTCGCCGTCGCGGCGCTGCCGTGGCTCAACGTTCGCTATGCCGTGCTGGCCGCCGTCCTGCTCGTCTTCGTCCTGGCCGGCCGGCCCGCCTGGCGCTCTGCGGCCTTCATCGTCGGCCTCGTCGCCCTCAGCGCCCTCGCCCTCGCGCTCTATCACGACGTCCTCTACGGCTTCCTCGACCCCCGGCGCGTCTACGGGCGGCGTCCCGAGGTCTCGCTGGCGACGCTTCCCGAGGGAATTCCCGGCCTGCTCCTGGACCAGGAGTTCGGGCTGCTCGTCTACGCGCCCGTCTACGCCCTCGCCGCTCCCGGCCTCGTCCTGCTCGCTCGCCGCCACCGCTGCGCCGCGCTCGCCTGCGGCGCCCTCGTCGTGGCCACGCTCCTCACCGCCGGCGCCTGGCCGATGTGGCGCGGAGGCTGGAATCCTCCCGCTCGCTTCCTGCTGCCGGTCGTTCCCGCGCTCGCTCTCGGCCTGGCCGCCTCGTTCCAGAACGGGGTGGGATCGGCGACCGCCCTGCTCCTTGGCTGGAGCGTCTGGGTGGGCCTGGCCGGCGGCTGGGAGCCGCGCCTCGTCCATCGCGATCGGGACGGCACGGCTCCCTTCTTTCGCGTCTTCGCGGGCGCCGAAGAATGGACACGGCTCCTGCCCGGCTATGTCCTGCCCGGGGAGAACCCCGACCGCGACCGCCTGGCGCTCCTCTGGACAGGCGCTCTCGGCCTCGCCGCCATCGCTTCGGTGAGGCCGGGCCTGCGGGCTCGCGGCGGTGCGATGGCCGCCCTGGGCCTGCTCGGCGCGGCGGGCACCGCCTCGCTGCTCTCGACGCACCGCACGGGAGGGCGAGATGCCGTGAGGCTCGTGGGCCGCACGGCGGTGAGCGTCCCCGGATGGCACGTGGCGAGGCCGGCCGCCGCGGCCTGGGAGCCACGCGAGCTGACGTGGGGACCGGCTTACGAGCCGCATCGGCATCCGGATGGCGCCGCCGTCGGCGAGCGCCTGCCGTTGCCTCAGGGACGCTATGACCTCCGGCTCCAGGGCGAAGAGATCGCCTCCGAGATGCCCCCGCCCGGACTCGTGGTTCGCCCCGAGGGCACGGCCGCAGGCCGCGTCATCGGGATGGAGAAAGACGCGGGCCTTCGCAGCGCGAGCTTCGAGGTACGGCCCGGCGAGGGCGCGGCAACTCTCTCTCTAGTGGGCGGAGGTCCTTTCCTTATCAAGAGGATAGAGCTACGCACCTCAACCTTTGACCCGGCCGCCGGTCTAAATCCTTGACCAGAGGGGCGGCCTGGCGGTGGCGGGAAGGACATGTCCTTGTGAGAGCAGGAGTTTCGGCGCCCAGCGTTGACAGGGCGGGAAGAGCGGTGAGACAGTGACCTCTCGTGCCTCCGAGCGCGCCCGCCGCCTTGGCAGACCCCGATGACGACGCCGCGGAAGCTCCTCGCTCACGCCTGCGGGAGGACGACCGGGAGACCGTCGCCGCCTGCCAGCGGGGTGACCGCCAGGCCTTCGATCGGCTGGTCGGGAAGTATCAGCGCGATGTGTACCGTCTCTGCTACCGGTACGTCAACAACCACCAGGACGCGAACGACATGGCGCAGGAGGTCTTCTTGAAGGCGTACCGCGCGCTCGGCCGGTTCCGCGGAGACAGCTCGTTCTCGACCTGGCTCTATCGCATCGCCGTCAACACGTGCCTCAACTTCCGGGCGTCGCGGCGGCCGGAGGCGGCCGAGCTGCCCGAGGCGCTGCCGGACAAGAGGCCCGGCGCGCTCGAAGGGATCGAGCGGGACGAGCGGTCGCGGAGGGTGCGCGAGGCGGTGACGAGGCTGCCCGAGAAGCAGCGCGCCACGCTGATCTTGAAGGTCTACCACGACCTCACCCACGAGGAGGTGGCCGGGATCCTCGGGTCGAGCGTCGGTACAGTCAAGGCCAACCTCTTCCATGCGCTGGGCAACCTCAGGAAGATGCTGGCCGCCGAGGCAGGAGAGTAGGATGGGCGCTCACGTTCCGGATGCGAGGCTGCTCGAGGTCCTGGAGGGCGCGGGCGACGGCGACCGCGGCCACGTCCAGGCCTGCCCGCAGTGTCAGGCCCGGCTCGTCGAGGCGCGCAGCGGCCTGGCGCTCGCCCGCGCGGCTGCGGTGCCGGAGCCTTCGCCCCTCTACTGGGACTCCTTCCCGCGCCAGGTCGCACGCCGGCTGCACGCCGAGGGCGAGCGGCGCGCGTTCTGGCGGCGGGTCTCGCTCGGTCCCGCGCTGGCGGCCGCCGTGGTGCTCGTGGGCATCGTGACGTTCCTCCCCCTGACGGCTCGGCAGCCGGCGCCGCTTCCCGAGCGGCCGCTGCCGGCATGGTCGGCGCTGCCGCCGGCCGAGGACGATCCAGGCCTCGACGTCTTGAGGGCGGTGACGCCGACGGTCGCGGAGGCCACGCCTCCGGCGGGCTGCCCGCGCGTCGACGACTGTCTGGTCGCTCTGTCCGACGAGGAGAGCCAGGCGCTCGCGGACGGGCTGCGGCGGCAGCTGGGCGGGGGCAAGGTACTGTGATCGGCCTGGCGCTCTCCAGCCTCCTGCTGGCCAGCGTCGCGGCCGGCTCCGCGCAGGAGCCGCCGCCTCCGGCGGGAGGCGAGGCCCGCCGGCCGCGCGAAGAGGCCTTCCGCATGATCGACGCCTACTTCGTGAGCAACCTCCAGGAGAGCCTCGGCCTCACCGACGAGCAGTTCGTCCGGCTCCTGCCCATGGTGAAGCGGCTCCAGAGCGACCGCCGGCAGTACGCGCAGCGGCGCCAGCGAGCGCTGCAGGAGATGAGGAAGCTGCTGCAATCGGGGGGCGCCACCGAAGGACGGGTGGAGGAGCTGTTGCGCGAGGTCAAGGCGGTCGAGACCGAGCAGCCGTCCGCCCTGCGGCGTGACCTCGACGCCATTGACGCCGTCCTCTCCCCGGTGCAACAGGCCAAGTACCGCATCCTGGAGCTGGAGGTCGAGCGCAAGATCCGCGACATCATGATGCAGATGCGGGGCCAGGCCGGCCCCGCCGGGCGGGGCCGCCCTCGGAACGGGTCGGAGCCGTCTCCCCGCCCCTGATTCGACGCTTGCCGCCCGCGGGTCTCGCCCCTATACTGCAATCCATGGCCAAGCGCGCGAAAGACGACTCGCCGACCGTCTCCGCCCCCGAGGCCAGCTTGCCCGTGGCCGTCCCGGATGCCAAGCCGAAGCCCCCGCGCCGGGTGCGCAAGCCGAAGGCCCCGGCCGCCGCGCCGGCGCTCGGCGCCGCCCCGCTCAGCGAGGAGGAGCAGATCGGCTCGGCCAAGTACCTGCCCCGCGAGCTGCCCCCGCGCGTGTTCGAGGAAGAGCGCTTCATCTTCCCCGAGACCTACGGCACCAATCGCGTGCGTTTGCTCGTCAAGGACCCCCACTGGCTCTTTGCGCACTGGGACGTGGACCCCCGGGTGCGCGAGGAGCTGCGCGGAGAGAAGGGGGAGCGGATCGCCGCCCTCGCCCGTTTGACGCTCCGGCTCACGAACGACAAGGCCGGAGCAGCGACACCCATCGTGCTGCCCGAGGCGGCCCGGTCGTGGTACCTGCGTGCGGCGCCCGGCCACCGCGCATACCGGGTGGAGCTGGGGTTGACGCTGCCGTCGGGAGAGTATCGGCCGATCGCCCGGAGCAACGCGGTCTCGACGCCACGGGTCGGGCCCTCGCCGGAGAAGGCCAGGCGCCGGGCGTCCTACCGCCTGGCTGCGAGCGTGCCTTCCGCGGCCTCGGTGCCGGGTCCGGCGGGGGATGCGGCCGCGGTCGCGCCGGCGGCGGGCGCGGGACATCCCGCCACCTCCCGGGCCTCCGCGGGCCCCGAGCCCGGATCGGTTCCCGAGTCGCCGTCCGGCCCCGAGCCCGGGGGGGCCAGCGACATCTTCCGTCGATAGCCGCGCGCCTCTGACCGCCGTCGTGGGCCGGGGCGCACGAGGTTCCCATGCCCGAGGGGTACTGGTGCCCGGTGTTGCACGCCCACCTGCCCTACGTGCGCCACCCCGAGTACCCGGAGTTCCTCGAGGAGGACTGGTTCTTCGAGGCCCTTACCGAGACTTACGTGCCTCTCGTGCGGGTGCTGGACGGCCTTCTCGGAGACGGCGTCGACTACCGCCTGACCATGACGCTGTCTCCGCCTCTGCTCTCGATGATGGGCGACGCCCTCCTGGTCGAGCGCTACCACCGCTACCTCGACCGCCTGGTCGCCCTGGCCGAGAAGGAGATCGGCCGGACGGCGCGGGAGGACCCTCGCTTCCACGACGTGGCCCGCTTCTACCTGGACGAGCTGAGCGACGTCCGGCGCATCTTCCGCGAGCGCTATGGCTCGAACCTCGTCCAGGCCTTCCGGAACCATCGCGACGCGGGCAAGCTCGAGATCATCACCTGCGGAGCCACCCACGGCTTCCTTCCCCTCATGGACACGGTCCCCGAGGCGGTGCGGGCCCAGGTCCGGATCGCGGCCGACCACTATCGCGCCACGCTCGGCCGGGACCCCACCGGCATCTGGCTCCCCGAGTGCGGATACCTGCCCGGCCAGGACCGCTTCCTGCGCGAGGCGGGCCTGCGCTTCAGCTTCCTGGAGTCGCACGGCCTCACCGACGCTCAGCCGCGGCCGAGCCACGGCGTGCTGGCCCCGATCCTCTCGCCGGAAGGCGTGGCGTTCTTCGCGCGCGACATGGAGTCCTCGCGCCAGGTGTGGAGCGCGGAGTCGGGCTACCCCGGCGACCACGACTACCGCGAGTTCTACAAGGACGTGGGGTGGGAGCTTCCCGTCGACTACCTGGGCGACGTGCTGCCCGACGGCCTGCGCAAGAACGTCGGCATCAAGTACTACCGCGTGACGGGGAAGGTGGGCCTGGGCGACAAGCAGCCCTACGTGCGCGCGTGGGCGATGGAGAAGGCCGCCGCCCACGCCGGCAATTTCCTCGAGAACCGCCAGCGCCAGGTGCGCGGTCACGTCTCCCGGATGTCCCCGCCGCCGCTCGTGGTGAGCCCCTACGACGCCGAGCTGTTCGGACACTGGTGGTTCGAGGGCCCCGACTTCCTGAACCTGCTCTTCCGCAAGATGCACTTCGACCAGGACGTGGTGAAGCCCACCACGCCGCCGCAGTTCCTCGACATGTACCCGGACTGCGAGGTGGCCCAGCCGCCCTTCTGCACCTGGGGCGCGCGCGGCTACGCGGAGGTGTGGCTCAACCCCGGCAACGACTGGATCTATCCCCACCTCGACATGGCCGCCGAGCGCATGGTGTCGCTCGCCCGCCGCTTCGAGACGCCGTCGGAGCTGGAGCGCCGCGCCCTCGACCAGGCGGCGCGCGAGCTGTTGCTCGCCCAGGCCTCCGACTGGGCGTTCATCATGAAGACCGGGACCACGGTGGAGTACGCGAAGAAGCGGACCCGCGACCACATCGCGCGCTTCACCTATCTCTACCGCGCGCTCGGGGGAGAAGTGATGCTGGAAGAGCCGATCGTGCGCGACTTCGAGTGGCGGGACAACATCTTTCCCGCGATCGACTATCGGGTCTATAAATAGAGTGCGCGCGGGGTCGGGGTCATGGCAGGACCGGTCCGGAAGTCGGCGGTGGCGGGGACCTGGTACCCGGGCGACCGGGCCTCGATCGCGGCCGAGGTGGAGCAGTACCTGGCGGCGGCGCGAGTCCCTCCGGCCCCCGGACACCTGGTCGCGCTGATCTGCCCCCACGCGGGACTGCGGTACTCGGGGCCGGTGGCCGCCTACGCCTACGGCCTCTTGCGAGGGGAGTCGGACCTGACGGCGGTGCTGGTCGGGCCTTCCCACCGGATGGCCTTCGACGGCGTGGCGGTGGTGGCGCAAGGGGCCTTCGAGACGCCGCTCGGCCAGGCACCCGTCGACGAGGAGCTGGCCGCGCGCCTCTTGTCCTGCGACAAGAGGATCGCGGACGAGCCCCGGCCGCATCGCTCCGAGCACTCCCTCGAGATGCAGCTCCCCTTCCTCCAGCATCTGGTCCCCGGCCTGCGCATCGTGCCGGTATTGATGGGCAGCCAGAGCCGCGAGGAGGCCGACTTCCTCGCGCAGGCGCTCGGGGCCGCCCTGGAGGGCCGCGGGGCGCTTCTCATCGCGTCGAGCGACCTCAGCCACTACCATCCCGCGCCCGAGGCCAACGCGCTCGACGCCGTGATGGTGCGGGACGTGGGACGCCTCGATCCCGAGGGTCTGATGGACCACCTCGAGGAGTTCCGGGGCCACGCCTGCGGGGGAGGCCCGATCGTGGCGGTGATGAAGGCCGCCCGCGCCCGCGGCGCCGACCGGTCCACGATCCTCAAGTACGGCGACAGCGGCGACGTCGCCGAGGGCGACAAGCGGCAGGTGGTGGGCTACCTCGCCGCCGCCCTCACCGCCTCGGGCTCGTGAGCTTCGAGTCGGACGGGGTCGGGCTCACGGACCAGGATCGCCGGGAACTGCTGTCGGTGGCCCGGCAGTCGATCGCGGCCCGCCTGGCTCTGGCCGCCTTCGGGCTTCCGGAGGCCGGACCCGGCTTGCGCCGTCCGGGGGCCGCCTTTGTGACCCTCCGCCGGAGGACGGACGACGAGCTGCGCGGGTGCATCGGCACGCTGGAGCCCCGGGAGCCGCTCGTCGAGACCGTCGCCCGGATGGCGATCGCGGCGGCGACGCAGGATCTGCGCTTCCCTCCGGTGACGGCCGACGAGCTGCCGGGACTCGCGGTCGAGATTTCCGTGATCACGCCGGCCCAACCCATCGCCCCCGAGGAGGTACGGCCCGGGATCCACGGCATCATCGTCCGTGATGCCGGCCGCAGCGGGCTGCTGCTGCCCCA
>QHVM01000085.1:38804-44033 GCA_003223555.1 Acidobacteriota bacterium
ACCTTCCTCGAGTACACGTGCCTCAAGGCGGGTCTGCCGCGTGAGGCCTGGCAGCATCCCGCCACGATCGTCCTCGCCTTCACCGCCCTCGTGTTCGGAGAAGACTAGCAGCTCGCGAGCGATTCACTCCGCCGCGAGCGACTTGGGGGGGAGCGCGAATGCGCGCGGGGGATTTTCCCAGTTCCGCACCCCCCCCCGAATTCCACATCAAAACCAGGCCGGGTAGCACGTGGCGCGGTAGGACACCTCGCCGCGGCGGACGTGCCCGTCCGAGACCATGATGTGGTACTGGTCGTTGAAGTCGTTGGTCTTCTTCACCGCGATCTCGCCGCCGCCGTCGACCGTCGCGCATAGCCCCTGGGCCTGCACCTCCAGCACGACCTGTCGGTAGTACTCGTCGACGTTCTTCACGAAGAACCCGCCCGGCCCGCGCACGTCGCCGAGGTCGAACAGCTCGGGGTGCTTCCTCACGACCTCGTCGATGCCCGAATTCACCTCGAAGAGGAAATGCGACTGCTCCCGCGGGCAGTGCTCTTCGAGGCCATCGCCGGTGCCGCGGCCGACGCCACAGGCGCTGATCCTCGGCGTGCCGGTGGGGGCCGGGGTCCGCATCAGGGTGGGCGTGGCGGAGTCCGGGACCCGCTCGCGGCAAGCGAGCAGGGCGCACGCGGCGCCGGCCAGCACGAGCGGGGAACGGAACGAGCGAAGGAACATGAGCGGACCTCCTGTGGTCACCAGCGGCTCGGCTCTTGCGTCGCGCGTGGAGCGCCTGAGGGTGCGTCGGGCGGATTGTAGCGCCGCCGCGCCGGTTCGCAAGCGGCCCGTCCTGTCCGCGTGAGACGATTTCCGGTTCGAAGCGAAACGCTTCGGATGCTAAACTCTCGCGAAACCGCGGATGGCCAAGTTGCTGGTCGTCAGCCCGGTGGATCTGGGCCCCGAGTTGGGGAAGACCGTTCTGTGGCGGCCCTCGGTCGAGCGCTTCTCGGCCGCCGACGCGGATGCCGCAGTCGAGATGGCCCGCCGCACCGGGCCAAGCCTCATCGTGGTGGACGGCTTCGACCCCGGGGGAGCGGCCGCGCTGGTGGGCCGGCTCCGGCAGGACAGCCTCACCCGGCCCTCCGCCATCGCCGTCCTCAGCCGCTCGCCGTCGCTGGCCGACGAGGAGTCGTTCCGCCGCGCGGGCGCCAACGTCGTCTTCGCCGGCATGGTGCATCCCCAGCTGTGGGACGCCCGCCTGGAGGAGCTGCTGAACGTCCCCCGCCGTCTGGAGGCGCGGATCCCGGTCCGCCTGGCGACGTGGTCCCGCGCGACTCCCGAGGCGGCTCCGCTCGAGGGCCTCACCCTCAACATCAGCGTCCACGGCATCCTGCTCGAGACGCCCGCGCGTCTCGAGGTCGGGAGCAAGATCGACCTCAGCTTCACGCTGCCCGGCCAGCGGCACGAGCTGCGGGTGCTGGGGCAGGTCGTGCGCGAGGCCGGGCTCGTCGACGGACGCTGGCAGAGCGGGGTGAAGTTCCTTATCCTCCGCGGCGACGCCCGGGAGCGGATCGCCGCCTTCATCGAGTCGAGCGTCCGCATTCCCGGCCAGCCCGCCATCCCCGAGGGCGAGGCCGAGCTGCCGGAGCGGGCGCAATGGGAGATCGAGCTGCGGGCGAGCGAAGCCCGCAAGGCGGCCATCCTGGACACCGCCCTCGACGCCGTGATCACCATGGACGCCGAAGGCCGCATCGTGGAGTTCAACCGGGCGGCGGAGGAGATGTTCGGCTGCGACCGCGCCGCGGTGACGGGCCGGACGGTGGCGGACACCATCATGCCGGACTCGCTGCGGGAGAGGCACCACCGCGGCCTGGCCCGCTACCTCAGCACCGGGGAGGCGACCGTCCTCGGTCGGCGCGTGGAGATGAGCGGGCGCCGGGCCGACGGCTCGGAGTTCCCGGTCGAGCTGGCGATCACCACCGTGCAGCTCGACCGCCGGCGGCTGTTCACCGCCTACCTGCGCGACATCACCGCCCGCAAGCAGGCGGAAGACGCCCTGCGCAAGAGCGAGGAGCGCTTCCGGGCCGTGGTCGAGAACAGCTCCGACGGCATCTGCCTCCTGAGCGGGCAGGGCACCGTCCTCTACACCAGCCCTTCATCGAGCCGGCTGCTCGGCTGGCGGCCGGAGGAGCGGGAAGGACGCAACGTCCTCGAGTTCGTCCATCCCGACGACGCGGAGCGGTTCAGCGCGTTCTTCGCCCACTGCCTGCACAGCGCCGCGGCGCCGCTGACGATCGAAGTGCGGGCGCGCCACCGCGACGGAGGCTGGCGGCTGATGGAGCTGGTGGCGGCCAACCACCTCGCCGAGCCCGCGGTGAGCGCGGTGGTCATCAACTACCGCGACGTGACCCAGCGCCAGCGCGCGGAGGAGTCGGTGCGGGAGGCGGCGCGCCAGTTCCGGGCCGTGTTCGACGGCGCCCTCGACGCGATGGTGATCGCCGACGACGAGGGCCGGTGCGTGGAGGCCAACGCCGCCGCCTGCGGCCTGTACGGCCTCAACCGCTCCGCCCTGCTCGGCCACTGGATCGGGGACTTCGTGACCCCCGACCACGACGTGGCGGCGACGTGGGCGGCCTTCCGCCGGGACGGCCGGGCAAAGGGCGAGCTGCGCATCGTCCGCCCCGACGGTCGCGTGCGGGAGCTGGAGTTCTCGGCCAGCGGCGACTTCCTGCCCGGCAGCCACCTGGCCATCTTCCGCGACGTCACCCAGCGCCGGCAGCTGGAAGAGCAGCTGCGGCAGGCGCAGAAGATCGAGGCGGTGGGCCGTCTGGCCGGCGGGGTGGCCCACGACTTCAACAACCTGCTGAACGTGATCACCGGCTACGGCCAGATGCTCTTCCGGCGGCTGGCCGACGGCCCGGAGCGCGAGAAGACCCGGGCGATCCTGCAGGCCGCCGACCGCGCGGCCGGCCTCACGCGGCAGCTGTTGGCGTTCTCCCGCAAGCAGGTGCTGGAGCCGAAGATCCTCGACCTCAACGCCGTGGTGTCCGGGATGGACGAGATGCTGCGGCGGCTCATCGGCGAGGACATCGCGCTCGAGACCGACCTGGCGTCCGGCCTCGGCCTGACCAAGGCGGACCCGGGCCAGCTCGAGCAGGTGCTCATGAACCTGGTCGTGAACGCCCGCGACGCGATGCCGCGCGGGGGACGGCTGAGGCTGGAGACGGCCAACGCCGAGATGGACGAAGCCTACGTCCGTGACCACCTCGGCGCCCGGCCGGGGCGCTACGTGATGCTCGCGGTGCAGGACACCGGCCTCGGCATGGACGCCGAGACGCAGAAGCACATCTTCGAGCCGTTCTTCACCACCAAGGAGAAGGGCAAGGGCACCGGCCTCGGGCTGGCCACCGTGTACGGGATCGTGAAGCAGAGCGAGGGCTACATCTGGGTCGAGAGCGCCCCCGGCGCCGGGACCACGATCAGCATCTACCTGCTCCGGAGCGAGGGCGAGCAGGTGCCCGACGAGCCGCGCCGGCCGGCGGCGGAGGAGGTCGCTCCGCGCGGCACGGAGACGGTGCTGCTCGTGGAGGACGAGGACATGGTGCGCCGCATGACCCGCGAGGTCCTGGAGGGCGCCGGATACCAGGTACTGGAGGCGTCGAGCGGCTTCGAGGCGCTGCGGCTGAGCGCGGGCCACCGCGGCCGGCTCGACCTCATGCTCACCGACGTGGTGATGCCGGGCATGAGCGGCCGCGAGCTGGCCGAGCGGCTGGCCCCGGTCCGGCCGGCGATGAAGGTCCTCTACATGTCCGGCCACACCGACGACGCGATCTTCCACCACGGGGTGACCCAGGCCGGCACCGGCTTCCTCCAGAAGCCGTTCACCCCCGAGGCGCTGGAGCGGCGGATCCGGGAGATGCTGGGTCGAAGCACCGCGGTCGAGGCACGCCCCGACCCGGGACGCTAGATATGATCGGACGCCCCTTGCCTGGGCGCGCGGTCTCGCTCCGCGCGCTCCGTCCTGATCGGCCGCGCCGTCTCACGGACGGAGCGGCCGATATCGGATCCATCAACGAGTCGCGCGCTCCGCGAGACGCGCGCGCCCTCCGATCACTCGTTTCGTTCTCTGCGTCCTCTCCGTTTGTTCTCTGCGGCCTCTGCGTTCAAGGGCAACGCTAGAGCCGCCAGCCGCCGGCGACCGCCACGACCTGGCCGGTCAGGAAGTCAGCGGCCGGCGAGCAGAAGAACAGGACCGCCCGCACGACGTCGTCGGGCGAGCCGCGACGCCCGACCGGGATGCGATCGGCGCTGTGGTCGACGGCGTGGGCGCTCTCCTCGCCGTCCACGAGCACCCCGGGCGACACGACGTTGACGGTGATCCCGCACCGCGCTTCTTCCAGGGCCAGGGCCTTGGAGAAGGCGACCACGGCCGCCTTGGCCGCCGAGTAGGCCGAGGCCTTGGGATGGGCGACGGTGCGCTCCGCCCCCACCGCCCCGAAGTTCACGATGCGCCCGAAGTGGTTCTTCCTCATGTGGGGAATGACGAGGCGGGACATGTGGTAGACGGAATCCAGGTTCGAGGCCATCATCGCCCGCCACTCCGCGGGGTCCAGCTCGGCCACCGGCTTCCATCCGAAGACGCCCACCGTGTTGACGAGGACGTCGATGCGGCCGAAGGCCTTGAGCGCCTCCTCCACCAGGCCCTGGGCCTCGCCGAAGGCGGTGACGTCGGCCCGGCAGACGAGGGCCTCGCCCCCGCTGCGCTGGCGCCCGTCCCGGCGGCAGTTGATGACCACCCGGGCCTGACGGCGGACGGCGGCGCGGGCGATCCACGCCCCGAGCCCGCACCCGCTGCCGGTGACGAGGACGACCCGGCCCCGTAGCCCGTCGCCGTCCGGGCCGCGGTCCGCCGGCTCGGAGGCGCTCACTTCCCGGTGACCCGCACCATCTCGGTGATGGTGGTGATGCCGCGGAAGACCTTCTCCACCGCGGCCTCCCGCAGCGTGCGCATCCCCTCCTCCCGGGCGAGCTTGAAGATCTCCAGCGAGCCGGCCTGGCTGGTGATCAGGCGCCGGATCTTCTCGCTCATCGGGAGCACCTCGAAGATCCCGGTGCGGCCGATGTAGCCGGTCTGGCGGCAGTGGAGGCAGCCCTTCCCCCGCTTGAACCGGTACGGCTGCAGCTTGTCGAGGGCCATGCGGAGCACCGTCGCCTCCTCCGCGGTGGGAGCGTACTCCTCGACGCAGTGCGTGC
>QHVM01000085.1:44058-199734 GCA_003223555.1 Acidobacteriota bacterium
AGGTCGAGGAGCCGGGTGATGGAAGAGGGAGCGTCGTTGGTGTGGAGGGTCGAGAGCACGAGATGGCCGGTGAGGGCGGCCTGGACCGCGTTCTCCGCCGTCTCGGTGTCGCGGATCTCGCCCACCATGATGATGTCGGGGTCCTGGCGCAGCACCGTGCGCAGGGCGCCCGCGAAGGTGATGTCGATCTGGGGGCGGACGGCCACCTGGTTGAAGTCCTCGAAGACCATCTCGATCGGGTCCTCGATGGTGATGATGTTGACCTCCGGCTTCGAGAGGTACTTGAGGACGGAGTAGAGGGTGGTCGTCTTGCCGCTGCCGGTGGGACCGGTGACGAGGATGATTCCGGTGGGCCGGGCGATGAAGTCGTAGAACTTCGGCAGGTCGTGGCCCGCCAGCCCGAGGTCGTCGATCCCCTTGAGCAGGATGTCGGGATCGAAGATGCGCAGCACCGCCTTCTCGCCGAAGGCGGTGGGCATGGTCGAGACGCGCAGCTCGATCTCGCGTCCGCCCTGGTCGCGCTTGATGCGGCCGTCCTGGGGCCGGCGCTTCTCGGCCAGGTTGCAGCCGGACAGCAGCTTGATGCGCGAGATGACCGCCTGGTAGACGATCTTCGGGATCAGGTGCACGTCGTGGAGGATCCCGTCGATGCGCAGGCGCACCAGGGTCAGCTCGCGCTTGGGCTCGAAGTGGATGTCCGAGGCCCGCTGCTCGAAGGCGTAGCCCAGGATGTGGTCGAGGGCCCTCACCACCGGGGCCGCGGCCGGGTCCAGCTCGGTCGCCTCCGCGGAGAGGAACTCCTGGTTGCCGAGGTCGACGCTGCCGACCCGGCTGGCGGTGAGCTGCTTCTCGGCGGTCTGCAGGCTCGTCTTGAGGTCGTAGAAGCCCTTGTTGACGGTCTCCACGTCCGTGCGCGTCGCCACCACCCGCTCGACGTCCAGCCCCGTCACGCGCTTGATGTCGTCGGTGGGGAAGGGGGCGAAGGGGTCGTGGACGGCGACGGTGATCTTGTCGGCGGACTTCGCGACGGCCACCAGGCCGTGCTTGCGGGCGAAGGGGCCGGAGAGCGCCTTGGTCACGACGTCGAGGTCGAGGTCGAGGGGGTTGATCTTGATGTAGGGCAGGCCGGCGTGGGCGGCCAGGGCCTGGGCGATCTGGATCTCGTTGGCGAAGCCGAGCTGGATGATGGCCTGCTCGGTGCCGAGCGAGCCCACCCGGGTGGCGCGCCGCACGCGCTCCGCCTGCTCGGCGGTGAGCACCCGCCGGGAGACGAGGATCGGCAGGAGGTCTGTCGTCTCCGCCGGGGCCGGCGCGACGGGGCCGGACTTGCGCGATGGTGGGCTGGCCATGTCGAGAAGCCGGGACGAAATCGAGGATGCGACCGTCCCGGGGGGTCGATTATCCGGGGGCGGGACGGGCCCGTCAATCCGTTGACGCCTCTCGCGCCGGCGTGCTAGCGTCGCCGAAAGGTCATGCCCGCGCGCAAGGTCACCTTCATCGGCGTGCCTCTCGACCTCGGCGCCGGCCGGCGCGGCGTCGACATGGGTCCCTCGGCCTTCCGCCTGGCCGACATCCACCAGAAGGTCCGCGAGCTGGGCTACGAGGTGGACGACGCGGGCGACATGGAGGTCTCGATCCGCGAGACCACGGATCCCGGCGATCCGCGCCTGAGGTTCCTGAAGGAGATCCGCGCCGCCTGCGAGGCGCTGCGCGACAAGGTGGTGGCGATCCTGGGCCAGGGCGGCATGCCGGTCGTGCTCGGGGGCGACCACTCGATCGCCATGGGCTCGATCGCCGGCGTCTCCCGCTTCTATCGCGAGCGCCGGAAGAAGGTCGGCCTCGTGTGGTTCGACGCCCACGGGGACATGAACACGCCCCAGACGAGCCCGAGCGGCAACATCCATGGCATGCCGCTGGCGGTGGCCCTCGGCCTGGGGGAGGAGAGCCTGGTGCGGCTGGGCGGCAGCGTGCCGATGGTGGACGGCTCGCGCGCGGCGGTGGTCGGACTGCGCGACGTGGACCCGGCCGAGCGGGAGAACATCAAGGGGTCCGGCATCGGCGCCTTCACCATGCGCGACATCGACGAGCGCGGCATGCGCACGGTGATGGAGGAGGCGATCAAACGCGCGACGACCGGCACCGCCGGGATCCACGTGAGCGTGGACCTCGACGGCATGGACCCCGGGCTGGCGCCCGGCGTGGGCACGCCCGCGGCGGGCGGGATCTCCTACCGCGAGGCCCACCTCGCCATGGAGATGCTCGCCGACACCGGCCAGGTCGTCTCCGCGGAGCTGGTCGAGGTCAACCCGATCCTGGACCAGCAGAACGGGACGGCGCGCCTGGGAGCCGGCCTGCTGGCGTCGCTGCTGGGCAAGAAGATCCTCTGAGCGGGACGACGGCCGGTTGACACCTCCTCCCGCCTCGGGTAACAGGGAATGGAGGAGTCCCGGCCATGGCCATGACCCATACCGACCCCGTCTGCGGGATGCAGGTCGACGAGAGGCACGCGGGGGCCAAGAGCACCTACCGCGGGCAGACCTTCTACTTCTGCATGAAGGCCTGCAAGGAGAAGTTCGACGCCAACCCCGAGAAGTACTACAACCCCGGCGGCCTGGCCCGTTGACACCCCCGTATGTGTCGGCTAACATTCGTCTTTTCCGTTCGTCGTAGGCGCGTGGCTCAGTGGTAGAGCGCCTCCTTGACACGGAGGAGGTCGGTGGTTCAATTCCACCCGCGCCTACCATGGACGCCACGCTCGCGGAGGTGACAGCAGCCCGGATGCCGAGCTCGTAGATGTCGACGGTCCCCCCAGCCGACCCCCCTGACAACACCGGTCCGTCGGGCGAAAGCAAGCCGGCCGATTCGCCGCTCGAGATCTACCGCCACTCCTCCGCCCACCTGCTGGCGGCGGCGGTGACGGAGCTGTTCCCCGAGGCCCAGTGCGGGATCGGTCCCCCCACCGAAGAAGGATTCTTCTACGACTTCCTCGTCCCGCGTCCGTTCACGCCCGAGGACCTCGCGGCCATCGAGAAGCGGATGGCCCACATCGTCAAGCAGGACCGCCCGATCGAGAAGAAGGTCATTCCCAAGCCGGAAGCGCTGGAGCTGTTCCGCCGCAAGGGCCAGTCGCTGAAGTGCCAGCTCATCGAGGAGAAGTCCGGCCCCCAGGTGCAGTGCTACACGATGGGCGAGTTCATCGACTTCTGCCTCGGCCCCCACCTGCCCTCCACGGGCCACATCAAGGCGTTCAAGCTCAAGGAGACCCCGTCCCAGTCCTACTGGAAGGGCAAGGAAGGCAACCCGGAGATGCAGCGCATCTACGGCTACGCCTTCTTCACCCGGGAGGAGCTGGAGCGGCACCTGCGCCGTCTGGAGGAAGCCAAGCGCCGCGACCACCGCAAGCTCGGCCGCGAGCTGGACCTCTTCTCGATCTCGGACGACACCGGGGCCGGCCTGGTGCTGTGGCACCCGAAGGGCGCCTTCATCCGCAAGCAGGCCGAGGACTACTGGCGGGACGAGCACCTGAAGGGCGGCTACGACCTCGTCTTCACCCCCCACATCGCCAAGCTCGACCTCTGGAAGACGAGCGGACACACCGAGTACTACAAGGCCAGCATGTACGCGCCGATCGACATCGAGGGGGTGGAGTACCAGCTGAAGCCGATGAATTGCCCCTTCCACATCACGATCTACAAGAGCCGGATGCACAGCTACCGGGAGCTGCCCCTGCGCTTCGCGGAGCTGGGGACGGTGTACCGCTTCGAGCGCTCCGGGGTCCTGCACGGCCTGCTGCGCGTGCGCGGTTTCACCCAGGACGACGCCCACGTCTTCTGTCGCCTGGACCAGCTCGACGACGAGATCCTGCGGGTCCTCGACTTCGTGACCGGCATCCTGAAGACGTTCGGCTTCGACCGCTACGACATCTTCCTCTCGACCCGGCCGGACAAGGCCAGCGGCACCGACGAGCAGTGGCAGGTGGGGACGGCCGCCCTCCGGCGGGCGCTGGAAGCCCGCGACCTGCCTTTCCAGGTGGACCCGGGGGAAGGCGTCTTCTATGGGCCGAAGATCGACATCAAGATCAAGGACGTCCTCGACCGGGCCTGGCAGTGCTCGACGATCCAGGTGGACTTCCACAATCCTGGCCGCTTCCAGCTCGAGTTCATCGGCGAGGACGGCAAGGCCCACCCCCCGGTGATGGTCCACCGCGCGCTGCTCGGCAGCATGGAGCGCTTCTTCGGGGTGCTCATCGAGCATTACGCGGGAGCGTTCCCGCTGTGGCTGGCCCCGGTGCAGGCGGTGGTGATCCCGGTGGCCGAGCGCCACCAGCAGTACGGGCGCGCGGTGGCGCAGGCGCTGCGCGGCCGGGGGGTGCGGGTCAGCATCGACGACCGCAGCGAGAAGATGAACTACAAGATCCGCGAGGCCCAGGTCCAGAAGGTGCCCTACATGCTGGTGGTGGGGGACCGCGAGGCCGCGGCCCGCACGGTGTCGGTGCGGCATCGCCATGCCGGCGACCTGGGAGCCATGTCTCCCGAATTCCTGGCGGAGAAGATCGTCCGTCTCACGGCGGAGCGGGCGGTGCTGGAGGAAGAGCCACCGGCCGCCGCCGCAGGAGGTGTCTTATAGATCCGAGGACGGTCCGCATCAACGACCGCATCCGGGCGAAGGAGATCCGCGTCATCGACGACGACGGGTCCCAGCTCGGCATCATGCCCCCCGCCCAGGCCCTGACGATCGCCGAGGAGAAGGGCCTGGACCTCGTCGAGATCGCTTCGACGGCCACGCCGCCGGTGTGCCGGATCATGAACTCCGGAAAGTTCTTCTACCAGCAGGCCAAGCGGGAGTCCGAGGCGCGCAAGCACCAGAAGCACATCCAGGTCAAGGAAGTGAAGTTCCGGCCGAAGATCGACGAGCACGACTTCCAGTTCAAGCGGCGCAACGCGGAGCGCTTCCTGCTCGGCGGCAACAAGGTGAAGTCGACCGTGATCTTCCGCGGGCGGGAGATGGTCCACAACGAGATCGGGCGCGGGATCCTGACCCGCCTGGCCAGCGAGCTGAACGAGGTCGCCCTCATCGAGGTGCCGCCGCGGCAGGAGGGCATGACGATGGTCCAGATACTGGCTCCCAAGAAGGAGGCCGCGCCCGCGCGGCCCAAGGCGGGCGGCAAGGCGAAGAAGGAGGCCCGGCCGCGCGCCGCCGCGGCCGCGGTCGCCCGCGGCGGCTCGGAAGGCGAGGAGGAATGAGGAAGCCGAAGGCGAAGCTGAAGCTGAAGAGCCGGCGGGGCGCGGTCAAGCGCTTCAAGCTGACGGCGACCGGCAAGGTGAAGCGCTACCATGCGTTCAAGCGCCACATCCTGACGAAAAAAGCCACGGGCCGGAAGCGCCACCTGCGCAAGGCGACCCTGGTGTCCCATGGCGAAGCGCCGCACGTCCGGAGGATGCTGCTGGGCTAGAATGGCTTTTTAACGCAGAGGTCGCCGAGAACGAACGAAGAGGTCGCCGAGACGTAAGAGTGAATTCTCTGCGTCCTCTCCGTTCCCCTCTGCGTCCTCTGCGTTTGAAAAGCAAAGGGGGGCTGTCGAGCCGCCCGGGCTTCGTCGCCGCCTGGAAGAGCGACGGGCGGGCCCGCCCGGGTCCGGCCATCGAAGGGACGCCGTCATGCCGAGAGTCAAGCGGGGAAGCAAGCGCCGCCAGCGCCGGAAGAAGATCCTGGGGCTGGCCAAGGGGTACTTCCTCACCAAGAGCAAGCTGTACCGCTCCGCGAAGGAGTCCATCGAGCGGGCGGGCAACTTCGCCTATGTGGGGCGGAGGCGGAAGAAGCGCGACTTCCGCCGGCTGTGGATCATCCGGATCAACGCGGCGGCCCGGCTCCACGACATGACCTACAGCCAGTTCATCGCCGGCCTCAAGCGGGCCGGGGTGGGTCTGGACCGCAAGTCCCTGGCCGAGATCGCCGCCACCGACCCCCCCGCGTTCACCGCGCTGGTGGAGTCGGCGCGGTCGGCCCGGGCCACGGCCTAGCCGCCGCCGCCGGCATGGCCGAATCCCGCGCCTCTTCGGAGGGGATCGTCCGCGAGCTTCCACGGCTGCGGCAGGACTTCGACGCCGCGCTGGCCGGGGTGCGCGACGGAGCCGGGCTGCAGGAGCTGCGGACACGTTTCCTCGGGCGCAAGTCGGGCGAGCTGACGCTCCTCTTCGGGCGACTGGGCGGCCTGAAGAACGAGGAGCGCCGGCTGGCCGGCGCGGAGCTCAACACGCTCAAGCAGGAGGTGGAGGCCCGCCTCGAGGCGCGCCGGGCGGAACTGGAGGCCGGCGACCGGGAGGAACGGCTGCGGCACGACCGGGTCGACGTGACCCTGCCCGGGCGGGTGGGCCCGGTCGGGCGGCGACACCCGCTCACGGTCGTCCGCGAGGAGCTGGAGGACATCTTCCTGTCGATGGGCTACGAGGTGTACGACTCGTTCCCCGAGGTGGACGACGACTTCCACTGCTTCGAGGCGCTCAACATGCCGCCCGACCATCCGGCCCGGGACATGCAGGACACCTTCTACCTCGAAGGCGGCGACCGGCTGCTGCGCACGCACACCTCGACCGGACAGATCCGCTACATGCTCTCCAACCCTCACCCGCCGCGGGTGCGGATCATCTGCCCGGGAAAGGTCTACCGGCGCGACGACGACATCACCCACTCTCCGATGTTCCAGCAGGTGGAGGGCCTCGTGGTGCGCGCCGGCATCACGCTCGCCGACCTGAAGGGGACGATCGAGGCGTTTCTCCACGCGCTCTTCGGCCCGCAGTACCCGATCCGCTTCCGCTCGTCGTTCTTCCCCTACACCGAGCCCTCGGTCGAGACGGACCTCGGATGCATCGTCTGCGGCGGCGGCGGCTGCCGGGTCTGCAAGCAGACGGGCTGGCTGGAGATCCTCGGCTCGGGCATGGTCCACCCGGCGGTGTTCGAGGCGGTCAACCGCAAGCTCGGCAAGGTCGTGTACGACCCCGAGGAGGTGACCGGCTTCGCGTTCGGCCTCGGCATCGAGCGGGTCGCGATGATGCGCCACGGGATCGACGACATCCGCCTCTTCTACGGCAGCGACCTGCGCTTCCTGGAGCAGTTCCACCGGTGAAGGTTCCGCTCTCCTGGCTGCGTGAGTTCGTGGAATTCCCGGCCGAGCCGCGCCAGCTCGGGGAGGACCTCACCTTCGTGGGACTGGCCCTGGACGGCCTCGAGGGCCGCGGAGCCGACGCGGTCCTGGACCTCGACGTGACGACCAACCGGGTCGACTGCATGAACGTCTACGGGGTGGCGCGCGAGGTCTCGGTCCTCTACGACGTGCCCCTGCGGCCCCTGGACCTCTCCTTCCCCGAGGAGGGCCCGCCTGCCGACCAGGCGCTCGACGTGACGATCGAGGCGCCGGACCTCTGTCCGCGCTTCTGCGCCCGGGTCCTCGACGTCCGCCTGGGCCCTTCGCCGGCCTGGCTCCGCGACCGGCTCGAGGCGGTGGGAGTGCGCCCGATCAACAACGTCGTCGACCTCAGCAACTACGTGATGATGGAGATGGGCCATCCGTCGCACGCATTCGACCTCGCCCGCGTGCCGGACGGGCGGCTGATCGTCCGCTGGGCCCGTCCGGCTGAGCGCCTCACGACGCTCGACGGGGTCGAGCGCGCCCTGGCCGGGCGGGTGGGCGTGGTGGGGGGGACGGAAGGGCCGCTGGCGCTGGCTGGCATCATGGGCGGCGCCTCCAGCGAAGTCTCGGACGACACCCGCGCGGTGGCCCTGGAGGCCGCCTGGTGGGACCCGCTCTCGATCCGGCGGGCCAGCAAGGCCCTCGGGCTGCACACCGAGGCCTCCCACCGCTTCGAGCGCGGGGCCGACCCGGAGGCCCCGCCGGCGGCCACCGCCCGGGTCGCCCATCTGCTGGCGAAGATCGGCGCCGGCGCCGCCCGGCCCGGGCTCATCGACCGCTACCCCGCGCCACGCCCCCGGCGCGCGACCGGCCTGCGACTCTCGCGCGTGTCGGCGATGCTCGGCGCGCCGGTGGCGGAGCCCCAGGCCCGGCAGATCCTCACCGGGCTGGGCTTCTCCGTGAAGGAGCAGGCGGGGTCGTGGGCGGTCGAGATCCCATCCTGGCGGAGCGACGTCAGCCGGGAGGCGGACCTCGTCGAGGAGGTCGGGCGTCACCTCGGCGTCGACCGTCTTCCGTCGACGGTGCCGGCGTCCCGCGGCGCGGAGGGCCTGCGGCCGCGGCAGTCGGCCACCCGGGCCGTGCGGGAGGCCCTGGCGGGCGCGGGTCTCACCGAGGTGATCAACTACGCCTTCGTCTCGGACGCGGACGCCGGCCCCCAGGCCCCGCCGCGGCTGCGGCTGGCCAACCCCCTCTCCGAGGAGCAGGCGGCCCTGCGCAGCAGTCTGGTCATGCCCGGGCTATTGGGGACGCTGCGCGCGAACCTGCGCCATGGCCGGCGCGACATGCGGGTGTTCGAGCTGGGTCGCGTCTTCGGGGCCACGCCCGAGGGGCCGGCGGAAGAGTCCCGCGTCGCGGTGCTCCTGATGGGCGCCGCTGCCCCGCACTGGTCGTCCGAGCGCCGGGCGGCCGACTTCTACGATGCGAAGGGAGTGGTGGAGCTGCTGGGACGTCGGCTCGGAGTCGGCGCCCTCACCTTCGTGGCCGGCGGTGCTCCGGGCTTCCTGCATCCGGGCCTCCATCCCGACGTGACGGAGGCGTGGGAGCTGCGGGACGAAGCGGCAGTGGCGGAGCTGGAGCTGGACACGCTCACTGCGGCGGCGCGGGCGCCGGTCAGGTTCCGGCCGCTGCCGCGCTCACCGGCGGTGGAGCGCGACCTCTCCGTGATCGGCAATGAGGGCATGACCGCGGCGGAAGTGGAAGCCCGCGTCCGCAAGGCGGCGGGGGAGCTGCTGAAGGACGTCTCGGTCCTGAAGCGTTACGCCCGGCCGCCCATCCCGGCCGGCAGGGTGAGCCTGACCTTCGGACTCGTCTATCAGGACCCGGGCCGGACCCTCACCGGAGAAGAGGTCCAGGCTTCGGTCGACCGTGTGGTGGCGGCGCTGCGGGCAGCGGGGCTCGAGATCCGGGGAGAGTGAGGAGGCCAGGTGGAAGAGGGCTTTGCGATGCTCGAAGACAAGGTCCGCAAGGCGGCCGATCTCGTCAAGCGCCTCCGCAAGGCGAACCACGAGCTGGAGGAGGAGCGGGGCCGGCTGGGCGCGCGGTTGAAAGAGGCCGAGAAGAGGCTCGACACGCTGGAGCGGCAGCGCGGTCATTCGGCCGAGGAGACGCGCCGCCGGGAGGCGGCCGACGAAGAACTGGCCGGCCTGCGCCACGAGCGCGAGGAGATCCGGCGCCGGGTGGCCCGACTGGTGGAGGTGCTGGACGGCCTGGAGGAGGGACCTTCGCTCGCGCGGGAGTGAATCCCGCGCTCGCTCGTCGAGCTGGGGGAGCCTGCGGCCCCCGACCCCCGGCTATAATCCGCGCGGAGGCGGCCATGGCCGACAAGCCCAACCTGGTCCACGTCCAGATCTTCGGCCAGACCTACGCGGTGAAGGCCGGGGCCGACGCCGGCTATGTCGAGGAGCTGGCCGCCCACGTCGACGCCCAGATGCAGGAGGTGAGCCGCAGCGCGGGTGCGGTGGACTCGTTGCGCGTGGCGGTGCTGGCCGCGCTCAACATCGCCGACGAGTGCTTCCGCCTCCGCGCCGACCTGCGCGACGCCGACGGTCGGGCATCGGTCAAGGCGGCGGTGCTCGCCCGCGAGCTCGCCGCCGTCCTCGACGAGAAATAGCCTCCTCGTCGACCTCCCCTTGCCTTGGGCGCGCCGGCGAGGCTATGATCGTTGGGACAAGGTCCCCTGCGTTGCTCGTGATGGAAAAGGAAACCCTGGACCAACGTCCTTAGCTTCGGGGACCCGCCGTCACGCCGTGGTGTGCATGCCTCCGCGTCGAGGAAGCCTGAAGCGGCGTGCAGGGTTCCCACCTTGTGACCAGGTTCAGGTCACCCTTCCACACGGCAAAGGCGGGGGGCCTTTTCGTCTTCCGAATGCGGCGCGCTCCGCTTCGCGTGGGAAGTCATCAAGCGCACGCCGCCGGGGGACCCGTCGGCGTGCGATAGCGGAAACGCTCCGCTCCGCGCTCGCCGTGATTGAACGTCTCGCGTCGGAGTAGATCCGCCGCGAGACGGCACACGAAACGCTCCGCTCCGCGCGCCGAACGCTGAGATGGACAGAGTGTGCTCTCCGCTCCGCGCGCCGAACACTGGCGCTGGAAGGATTCCTGGGCCGCGGATCCGACCGTTTGCCTTACGTCTTTCTCTGCGTCCTCCCCGTTCGTTCTCCACGTCCTCTGCGTTGAAAAGTAACGCCGGACCCGCGCTCGTGCCCGATCCGCGCGATTGAGGTACCCTTTGCGGCGATGGAGCCGCAGACGCCCGTGGGCGAGATCGGCGAGCGGGCGCTGCTCCGCCACCTGCGCTCCCGCATCCCTTCCGGTCCGGGGGTGGTGGCCGGCGTCGGCGACGATGCGGCGGCGGTCGAGACGGGGCCGCTGACCCTCGTCACCACCGACTGCCTGGTCGAGGGCGTCCACTTCCGCCGGGAATGGTCGCCGCCGCGCCTGCTCGGGCGCAAGGCGCTCAGCATCAACCTGTCCGACATCGCGTGCATGTCGGGCCTCGCCCGCTACGCCACGGTGTCGCTGGGCCTGCCGCGCGACGTTCCCCTCGCTTTCGTGGACGGGCTCTACGACGGCCTTCTCGAGCGGGCGGCCGAGACCGGGGTGAGCCTGGTGGGCGGCAATCTCTCGGCGAGCGAAGCCGTCATCGTCGACCTCACCGTCCTCGGGCAGGGTGACCGGCTGCTGCGCCGGTCCGGGGCGGCCGCGGGCGACCTCGTGGTGGTGACGGGCACCCTCGGCGCGGCCGCGGCGGGACTGCGCGCGCTGGAGAAGGGCGCGCGGCTGGACGGCGACGGCGCGCTGTCCGACCGCGGGCCGTGGGCGGCCGACGCGGCCGACGGTCTCGAGCCCTGCCTGCGCGCGCAGCTCGACCCGGCTCCGCCGCTTGCCTTCGGAAGGGCCCTCGCCGAGCAGGAGGCGGTCGTCCACGCGGCGCTGGACCTGTCCGACGGCCTCTCCGGCGACCTGCTCACCCTCTGCGAGGAGAACGAGCTCTCGGCCTGGATCGAGCCCGAGTGGCTGCCGGTCGATCCCGCAGCGGCCAGGCTGGAGAAGGAGGCCGGGGGAGACGCCTTCTCGCTGGCCCTCCACGGGGGGGAGGACTACCAGATGCTGCTGGCGGTGCCGCCCGAGCGGGTCGACACGCTCCGCGAGGTCGCCGGGGTGTGGAGCGTGTCGTTGAGCGTCGTCGGCCAGCTGGCCGACGGCCCCCCCGGGCTGTCCCTGCGGTTCGGGGAGGCGATGAGGAAGCTGCGTCCCAGGTCCCACGACCACTTCGCCGTCCCCGAGCGCCGCCGCGATGCGGCGCCGGAGGCATGAGCGGCCGGCTGCGGCGCACGGTCCAGCTGCTGCTCCACCTCGAGGACACGCCGCACCGCACGGCGCTCGCCTTCGGGATCGGCCTCTGGCTCGCCTTCTTCCCGATCCTCGGCATCCACACCGGGATCGCGCTCCTCATCGCGTTCCTCTTCCGGCTCAACCGCGCCGCGATCCTTGTCGGCGTCTACTTCTCCAACCCGTGGACGGTGGCCCCCTTGTACATCGCGGGGACGATGCTGGGATGCGCGGTGCTCGGCGTCCCCACCGAGGGGCTGGAGTCGATCGACTGGGACCTGCACGGAGCGCAGTTCTACCGGGCGCTGGCGGCCAGCCTCCGGCCCTACCTGTGGCCGTTCATCCTGGGCAACACGGTTCTCGGCATAATCGCGGGGCTGGTGGGCTACGTGGCGCTCCGTTTCGTGCTGGAGCGCAAGCGCGCGCCCCAGACCGGCAGCGCGACCTAGAGGTCCGTACGTACCCGATTTCCACGTCGCCATATCTGCGATGCCATCAGGGAGGCGCCGTTCAGTGAGTAGCGACCCCCGCCCGGGCCCGTGGACATCCTGGTTGCGAACGCGTGCGGTAGTCTCTCCGGGCCAGTTGAAGGCGTCCAGCCTGGAAGGAGGAGGGACATGAACGTGCTGTTGTGGGCTCTCCAAGGACTGTCCGGGATCGCTACGGGCGCGGCTAGAGCGGCGGCCGGGCCCGATGATGGCTCGTGACGGTCTGGTAGGCGTGCCCCGCCCGGAGCAGCGTCGCCTCGTCGAAGGGACGCCCCACGAGCTGCAGGCCGACGGGCAGTCCCTGTGTGAACCCGCACGGGAGCGACAGTCCCGGGATGCCGGCCAGGTTGGCGGGCACGGTGAAGATGTCGGCCAGGTACATCTGCAGCGGATCGGCCGTCTTCTCCCCGAAGCGGAAGGCGGGGACGGGGCTGGTGGGGGTGGCGATCACGTCGCAGGCCGCGAACGCGCGCTCGAAGTCGCGGCGGATGAGCGTCCGCACCTTCTGCGCCCGCAGGTAGTACGCGTCGTAGTAGCCGGACGAGAGCACGAAGGTGCCGAGGACGATCCGTCGCTTGACCTCGAGGCCGAAGCCCCGATCCCGGGTCTCGCCGTACATGCGGCGCAGGTCGCCGGCGCCCGCCCGCAGGCCGTAGCGCACGCCGTCGTAGCGGGCCAGGTTGCTCGAGGCCTCGGCGGTGGCCACGATGTAATAGGTGGCGATGGCGTAGGGCAGGTGGGGGAGATCGACGTCCACCAGCTCGGCTCCGGCCGCCCGCAGGTCTTCGAGGGCGCGGCCGAAGGCGGTCATGACCCCCTCGTCCACGCCTCCGGCCAGGAACCGCCACGGCACGCCGACGCGCAGGCCGGGAGAGGCCGCGCCGGCCTCGAGGCCGGCCGCGAAGTCGGTGGGTTCGCTCTTGGCGCTGGTGGCGTCGCGCGGATCCCAGCCGCAGAGGGCCGCCGCCACGCGGGCGACGTCCTCGACGGTGCGCGCCAGGGGCCCCACCTGATCGAGAGAGGAGGCGAAGGCCACCAGCCCGTAGCGGCTGACGCGGCCGTAGGTCGGCTTGAGCCCGACCACCCCGCATAGCGCGGCGGGCTGCCGGATGGAGCCGCCGGTGTCGGACCCGAGGGCCGCCGGCGCCATCCCGGCCGCCACCGCCGCCGCCGAGCCTCCCGACGAGCCGCCGGGGACGCGGTCGCGCGCCCAGGGGTTGCGCGTCGGCCGGAAGGCGCTGTTCTCGGTGGACGATCCCATCGCGAACTCGTCCATGTTCGTCTTGCCGAGCACGACCGCCCCCGCGGCCTCGAGCCGGCTCACCGCGGTGGCGGTGAAGGGCGGGCGGTAGCCGTCCAGGATGCGCGAGCCGCAGGTGGTCGGGAGGCCCTCGATGTCGAGCACGTCCTTGATCGCGACCGGCACCCCGGCCAGGGGAGGAGGGGACGCGCGGGCGGCGAGGCCGGCGTCGACTCGGCGCGCCATGGTCAGGGCGCGCTCGCCGGCGACGTGCAGGAAGGCGCCCAGCGCGCCGTCGATCGCCGCGATGCGGTCGAGGTGGGCGCGCGCGACCTCTTCCGCCGAGACCTCGCGGGCCGACACCCGCCGCGCGATCTCGCTCGCGGAGAGCTCGGTGAGGGAGCTCATCCGCCGATGACGCGCGGCACGCGGTAGAGCCCGCCGTCGGCATCGGGGGCGGCGGCGAGCGCCTGCTCCCGAGGCAGCTCGGGGAGAGGCGTGTCGTCGCGCAGGACCTCGGAGCCGCCCGCGTGGCTCATGGGCTCGACGTCGCGCGTGTCGAGGGCCTGGATCGACTCGGCGTAGGCCAGCACCTCGTCGAGCTGGCGGGCAAAGGTCTGCCGCTCCTCGTCGGTCAGCGAGAGGTGGGCGAGCCGCGCCACGTGGTCGACCGTCTCGATGGTGACGCGCGCCATGGCCGGGCAACTATATCGCGGCTCGCGCCTTGACCGGTCCGGGAGGCGCCCCTAGACTCGGCGGATGCTCCCCTGTCCGCGCTGCCGGCAGCCGCTACCCGATCCTCCGGAGCGCTTCTGCCCCCACTGCGGAGCCGAGGTCGAGGCGGCGGCGCGCGGCACGCCGTGGGAGCAGCGCGAGCGGATCGGCTTCGTCGCCGGCTTGACGGAGACGACCCGGCAGGTATTGACCCGTCCGACCGAGTTCTTCCGGGCCATGCCGGTGGCGGGCGGGCTGGGGGGGCCGCTCTTCTACGGAGTGATCGTCGGTTACGTCGGCCTGCTGGCCAGCGCCGTCTACGGCGCTATCTTCCAGGCCATCGTGGGCCCCCGCCTCTTCCATCTGCCGCGCCAGGGAGAGCTGGAGAGGCTGCTTCCCTACGTGCAGGGCGGACTGGGGCTCGTCTTCCAGGTCGTCCTCGGCCCGCTGATGATCACGATCGGGCTCTTCCTCTTCACGGCCATCTCGGCGGCGCGCCCCGGGGCTTCGAGGCGACCTTCCGCGTCGCCTGCTACGCCGAAGCGGCCGCCCTCATCCGTCTGGTGCCTCTGTGCGGCAGCCTGCTCTCCACCGCCTGGTTCCTCTTCCTCGCCATCGTGGGCCTCTCCGAGGCGCACGGCATCTCGAAAGGACGGGCGGCGGCCGCCGTGCTGCTGCCGCTGATCCTCGTGTGCTGCTGCTGCGCGGCCGGCATCCTGCTGGTGTTGGGCGGCTTCGCGTCCGCGCTCGGGAACCTCAAGTGAGCGCGCCGGCCATTCCGGGCGTGGAGCGGGGCCCGGCCCCCATCAGCCTGCGCGCGCGTACGGGGCGCGCTCCGCTGGGTGCGATCCTGGCCGCCTGCGCGCTGGCCGCGACCACGCTCGTCAGCGTCCTCCACCTCGACCGCCTGCCCTTCAGCCTCTGTGTCTTCAAGGCCCTGACCGGGTGGCCCTGCATGACCTGCGGAGCAACCCGTGCCCTCGGCCGCCTGGCCCACTTCGACGTCGCGGGCGCGCTGGCGATGAACCCGCTGGTCGCCGCCGGAGCGCTCGTCCTCGTGCCGTGGGCGGCGGCCGACCTCGCGCTCCTGCCGACCGGCCGCGCCGTTTCGCTGCAGCTCTCGCCGGCCGGGGCGCGCGTGGCGCGCGTCGCCGCCGTCGCGACGGTGCTCCTCAACTGGGCCTGGCTCGTCGCGATGGGGCGCTGAGGCGTCTTCGTCTCTCGCTCCGCGCAAGCTGCTCACGCCCGCCGGGCGCCCCCGCTTATACTCGGCCGGGTGAGCCTGCTGTCGCCCCGGATCTCGGTGGTGATCCCCCTCTACAACGAGGCCGACAACCTGGCCGACCTCCACCGGGAGCTGACCGCGAGCCTGCAGGGCCTCGGCCAGCCCTACGAGGTCCTGCTGGTGGACGACGGCTCGCGGGACGGCTCGCTGGAGCGGCTGCTCGCCATCGAGGCCGCCGACCCGCGGGTGCGGGTGCTGCGCCTGCGCCGGAACTTCGGCCAGACCGCCGCCTTCTCGGCCGGCTTCGACCACGTGCGGGGCGAGATCGTGATCACCTCCGACGGCGACCTCCAGAACGATCCAGCCGACATCCCGAAGCTGGTGGCCAAGCTCGACGAGGGCTACGACATGGTCTGCGGGTGGCGGAAGGAGCGCCGCGACCCTTTCTCCCGGCGCCTGCCGTCCTGGTTCGCCAACCGGATCATCTCCGCCGCGACCGGCGTCCACCTGCACGACTACGGCTGCTCGTTGAAGGCCATCCGGTCCGAGGTGGTGAAGGGCCTTCGCCTGTACGGGGAGATGCACCGCTTCATCCCCGCCGTCGCGTCGTGGATGGGCGTCACGCTGGCCGAGGTCCCGGTCAACCACCGGCCGCGCACCCGCGGGCGCAGCAAGTACGGCCTCGGGCGGACGGTGCGGGTGATGCTCGACCTGTTCACGGTGAAGTTCCTCCTCGCCTACGGGACGCGGCCGGCCCACCTCTTCGGCCTGTGGGGGCTCGCTTCGGGCGGTCTCGGCTTCCTGATCCTCGCCTACCTCGCCTACATCCGGCTCTTCGAGGACACGGCCATCGCCGGCCGGCCCCTGCTGCTGCTCGGCGCGTTGCTCTTCCTCACCGGACTGTTCATGGTGGGCCTGGGGCTGGTAGCGGAGATGCTCGTGCGCATCTACCACGAGAGCCAGGGCAAGCCGACCTACGTCGTGAGGGAGCTGACGCCCCCCGCGGCGGCGCGGGAGCGGGAGCGGGCGCGCCCCGTCCGTTGACCCGGGTCCTGTTCCTCAGCGAGTCCTTCCACCCGGTCCTGGGAGGAGGGGAAGGCCACACCCGCGAGCTGTCCCGCCGGCTGGCGGCCCGCGGAATGCCGGCGACCGTGATCACGCGCCGCATCGACTCCGGGTGGCCGGCGGAAGAGACGCTCGACGGCGTTCGGGTGTTGCGGGTGGCGCCCTCCGGCCGGGGCCGCGCGGGCAAGTACGCGATGGTGGGTCCGGCCGTGGCCGCGCTCCACGCCCAGCGCCGCGCCTTCGACGTACTGGTCGTGCGGGGCACCCGCGTCCTCGGCCTGCCGGGCCTGGCCGCCGGCCGTGCCCTCGGCAAGGCGGTCGTCCTGCAGCCGGAGCTGAACGGCGAGATGTCGGGCGAGGTCTACACCTGGGGCACGCCGCTGCACGTTCCCGCGGTGCGCCGGGTGGTCGAGGCGGCGGTGGCCGGCCGCAACTTCTTCCTGCGCGACGCCGACGCGTTCGTGGCCATGTCGCGGGCGATCGCCGCCGAGTTCCGGCGGGCCGGGGTCGGCCCCGAGAGGATCGCCTTGATGCCGCACGGTGTCGACACCGCGCGCTTCCGTCCCGCGTCGGCCCCCGAGCGCCGGGGGTCGCGCACGCGCCTGGGCCTCGCCGAGGGGGCCATGGTCGTGACCTATACCGGACGCCTGCTGCGGGGCAAGGGGCTGGAAACGCTGATCGAGGCCTTCGGCGTGGTGGCGGCCGGGGAGCCGCGCGCCCACCTGATGATCGTCGGCTCGGGAGAGGGACAGACGCTCTCGATCGAGACGGCGCTCCGGGAGTCGGTGCGGAGCCGGGGTCTGGAGGGCCGGGTCGTCTTCACGGGCCGGGTGCAGGCGGTGGAGGAGTACCTCTGGGCTTCGGACGTCTTCGCGTTCCCGTCGGTGTTCGAGAGCCTCGGGATCTCGCTCGTCGAGGCCGGCGCATGCGGCGTGCCGGCGGTCGGCGCGCGCACGGGAGGGATCGTGGACGTGATCGAGGACGGCGGCTCGGGGCTGCTCTTTGCCCCCGGCGACGCGACCGGTCTTGCGGCGGCCCTGGGGTCCCTCCTCGCCGACCCGGGCCGCCGGGAACGGATGGGCGCCCGCGCGCGCGAGATCGTGCGCGAGCGCTTCGACCTGGACGACAGCGTGTCCCGCTACGCGGCGCTGTTTCGGGAGCTGCGCGGATGAAGGTCGCGCTCACCGGGGCGACCGGATACACGGGCGGCCGGCTGCTCGCCGTGTTCGTCGGCCGGGGCGATACCGTGCGCGCCCTCACCCGTCCTTCGTCCGAGCGCGCACCCCATCCGCCCTCGCTCACGTGGATCGAGGGCGACCTCGGCGACGAGGCGGCCCTCGGCCGCCTCGTCGAGGGGATGGACGCCGTCGTGCACGTGGCGGCCGTGTACCGCACCGCCGGACATCCCGACGCGTACTACCGCGCGGTCAACGTGGAAGGCACGGCGCGGCTGCTCGAAGCGGCCGCCCGGACGGGCGCGCGCCGCTTCGTCCACACCTCCACGGTCGGCGTTCACGGCGACGTGGAGCATCCCCCGGCCGACGAGAGCGCGCCGCTCGCGCCGGGCGACATCTACCAGGCCACCAAGGCCGAGGCGGAGACGCTTGCCCTCGACTTCCACCGCCGGCGCGGCCTGCCCGTGACCGTCATCCGCCCGGGCGCGATCTACGGGCCCGGCGAGACCCGGCTCCTCAAGCTCTTTCGCGCGATCGCCCGCGGCCGTTACGCGCTGGTGGGCTCGGGGCGCGCCTGCTACCACCCGGTGTACATCGACGATCTCGTGGAAGGGTACCTGCTCGCCCTCGAGCGGCCGGAGGCGGTTGGCGAGGCCTTCATCATCGCCGGGCCGCGCTATATCAGCCAGCAGGAGCTGGCGGAGACGATCGCCCGGGCCACCGGCGGCCGGATCCTGCCCTTCCACGTCCCGGTGACTCCCGTGCGCTGGCTGGCCGCGCTGTGCGAGTCGGTCTGTGTGCCGCTGGGGCTGGAGCCGCCGCTTCACCGCCGGCGGGTCGACTTCTGGACGAAGAGCCGGGCCTTCTCGATCGAGAAGGCCCGGCGCCGGCTCGGTTACGAGCCCAACGTCGACCTCGAGACCGGCGTCGCGCGGACGGTGGCCTGGTATCGGCAAGCGGGCTGGCTGTGAGCGAGCGGTCCGCCCGCGGCGTGCTGCTGGCCGTCTGCGCCGCCCTGGTGGCGGCGGCCGGCGCGGCGCGCATCCCGCAGTTCTGGGCGGACGGAGCCACGTACCATGCGATGGCCTGGAGCCTGGCCGAGGACGGCGACTTTCGCTACGAGGCGCGCGACATCTATCGCGTGCGGCGCGAGCTGCCGTCGGGACCGCAGGGGATCTTCCTCAAGCGGTCGAGCGGCGGGCTCACGGTGGACCGGCAGGCCGGCTTCCCATGGCTTCGCCGGGTGGGGGAGAAAGAGCCGCGCATCTACTACGCCAAGGCGTTCCTCTACCCGCTGGCGGCCGCGCCACTGGTGAGGGGCTTCGGCACCCGGGGCCTGCTCCTCACCAACGCGCTCTGCCTGGTCCTGGCGGTCGTCCTCGCCTACGCGGAGCTGCGCCGGCAGGCCCCGCCCGGCCCGGCGGTCGCGGCCGCTCTGCTGCTCTTCCTCGGCACGGTGGCTCCGCTCTATCTCATCTGGCCCCAGCCGGAGCTGTTCAACATCGCCCTCGTCATGGCCGGCCTGGTGGCCTGGCGCCGCGAACGGCCGCTGCTGGCCGCCGTTCTCATCGCCCTCGCCGCCTACTCCAAGCCGTACAACGTCCTGCTCGCCCTGCCTCTCGGCCTGGAGCCGCTCCTGCCTGGCCGCCACCCGCGCATAGCGAAGGGCCTGGCCGCTTCCGCTCTCCGCGGTGGCGTCCTGGCCGGGACGGTGCTGCTCCTCTTCGGCCTCAACAAGGCGGTCACGGGGGAGATGAACTACCAGGGCGGCGAGCGCAAGACGTTCTACGGCACGTTCCCGTTCGAGGCCCAGGGGGTGACCTTCGGCAACAGCGGCATCTGGGCCACCACCAACGAACTGGGCGCGCGGGTGGAACAGGCCGACGGCGCCGGCATGCCCGCGCCGGCCCCCCGCGGCGCCGCCCCGCCCCGCTCCGGGGCCGAGATGCGCGCGTCGTTCCTGCGCAGCCTCGGCTACTTCTGGGTGGGCCGCTACGCGGGCGTGCTGCTCTATTTCTTCCCCGCCTTCGCGGCCCTGGCCCTCTTCCTCGTCGTCGGACCGCGCACCCGGGCGGGCTGGCTCGCGGTGGCCGCCCTTGGCCTCTCCTACCTCTTTTATGTATGGGCCATCCCCGACAACTGGTACGGTGGCGGGGGCACGGTCGGGAACCGCTATTTCCTGAACCTGCTGCCGCTGGCGATCTTCTTCATCCCTCGGGGGGGCGAGTGGGCACGCGACGGGCTGGCCGTTCCGACTGTTCCCGGCCGAGCTGACGATGCTCAACGACCTCTCGGCGTTCACCGACCCCTGGCGGAAGAAGCGGCCGGTGGGGGACACCGAAGGCGATCCGCACCGCAACTGGCCGGCCGACCCGCAGTCCTACTACGTCTATTCCCTCGACGACGGCACGTTCGGCCGCGAGCAACGCGAGGGCGTGCCGGGCTTCTGGCTGCGCGGCGGAGCCAACGCGGAGGTGATCCTGCGCGCGCTCGAGCCGGTCCGGAGGATGAAGCTCATCGTGACCGGCGGACGGGCCGGAGACGAGGTGATGGTCTCGGTGGGCGGCCAGACCCGGACGCTTCGGGTCGGGCCGGGGGAATCGGCACTGGCGGAGTTCGAGCCCGGCCCCGGCTTCCAGTGGTACGACACCTTCCTCCACGTCCTCCGCTTGCAGTCCAGCCGCGGAGCCGCATTACCGGGCGGCGACCGAGGCGTGGGGGCGTTCGTCCACATCGACCTCGAGGTGAACCGGCGTCACCAAGCTGGGGGGCGCTAGCGGCGCGCCCCCCAGACCTAGCACCCCCGGCTTCAGTGGTCAAAACCGGTGTATGTAAGAAGCCTTGAAGAAGAAGCCGCGGTTCGTGGTGGTGTAGGAGCCCACGCCGGGCAGCCACTGGGTCCCGTCCCACTGCTGTCTCTCGATGAGCGAGCCGTACCCGGCGTAGGCCACCGTTCCGGGCCGCAGCTCCCACGAGGCCAGGAAGTCGGTGAGGATCCGGTGGCGCGAGCTCTCGTACTGGACGATGCCGCGCAGCGAGAAGCGCCGGTCGACCTGGAGTGTCGTCTTCGTGTTGAGCACGTCGACGGTGTACACCCGCGCGCCGCCGGAGAGCCGGTCGAAGGTCACGCGGTTGTAGGACACCGACTCGTTGAAGCGCGCGGTCGGCTGGAGGGTGAGCTGGGCGTAGAGGCTGTGCTGCCGGCCGAGGTAGGGATCGACCGGATCGTAGAAGATCGAGCGGCCGAACATGTACTGGCCGAAGATGTTGAGCCAGCGCGTGAACTGCGCCTGGCCGAACGCGCGGGTGTTGCTGACGCGGAACGTGCGAGAGATCCACGGCTCCTGCCCGAAGATCGTGTCGAGGCGGAAGAAGCCCTGCCGCGTGAAGTGCATGCGGATGCCGGGGACCACGATCCAGGGGAGCCCATCCTGGATGCGGTCCTTGCCGTACTGGGCGAAGACGAAGGGCACGAAGCGCTTGAACCACGGATGCTTCTTGGCGTCCGGATAGAAGCTGGGCGCCAGGAACGTCCAGCCCTGGGTGATGCCCACCTGGTTCAGGAATGCGGTGTCCATCTGGAAGCCGCGGTCGTAGTGCTGGAGCTGGGTGTAGAAGGCGAGTCGCTTCGACTCGTAGCCGTAGAAGAGCTGTCCGCCGACGCCGTCGCTGTCCTCCTTGCCGTCCGGCGAGCGCGTCGTGGTGGCGAGGAAGGTGGCGCTCGCCCCGTGCGCGCCCTTCTTGATCGAGACGTCGGTCCCGAACACCCGGTTGTGGCCCGCTCCGAACTGGGTGTCGGTGAAGATCGCGCCGGCGTAGCTCGACCGGCCGAGGCTGTACTGGGCGCGGCCGATGAGGAAGTCCTTCCGGTCGCCGAGGAACGGGTTGGCCTCGCCGTCGAGCGGGCGGCCGGGCGCGTCGTCGCCCGCGGCGAGCATCGCGAAGCTCAGCTTGCCCGCCGTCCCGGTCGCCTTCCCGCCCCAGAACGGGTCGACGATCCGGCGAGTGTGGACGGCGGTGCGCATGATGGCGTCGCCGCCCACGCCCGCCAGCTCGAAGATGCCGAGCCCCTCCATGAAGAACGGCCGCTTCTCGGAGAAGAACAGCGGATAGCGCTGGTTGACCTCCACCTGGAACGCATCGCTCTCGACCTGGCTGAAGTCGGGGTTCAGCGTCGCCTCGACCGTGGCCGACGACGTGATGCCGTACTTGGCCGACAGGCCCGCGTCGGGTTTCGAGTCCGCGGGCCCGAACGCGCCGGGGCTGGCGCGCACCTCGCGGCGCGAGTAGGTCAGGCTGGGAATGACCTCCAGGGTCAGCGGCTGCTTGAGGTCGTGCAGGGCCATCACTGCGTGGGAGTCGATGAAGCTGCGCCCGGCCGGGACCGCCGGCCACGAGGCCGAGATGCCCAGCCGGCTCACCCGGCGCCAGAAGAGGATCCCCATCCGCACTTCCGACCCGCTCCTGAACCTGATCGTCGTCAGGGGCATGCGCAGCTCGACGTCGTAGCCGTGTTCGGTGCGGCGCCCGGCGCAGGACGTCGCCCTGCACTCCCAGCGGGTTGACGAACAGGTCGTACGAGCTCTGGCCGTTGCCCACCGAGTCGAGACTGAGGCCGACCCAGTCGTCGTTCCACATGTCGTCCCGCCGGCTGAGGCTGCCCCGGATCTTCGCCGGCTCGGGGTCCAGGCAGCGGAAGGCGAAGTAGAGGTTGCGGTCGTCGTACGCGGCGTGGACCTCGGTCTGCTGGGCGAGCTTCTCCCCGTTGAGCGGGTTGTAGGTGAGCCAGCCGGAGATGGCCAGGACCGCCGTTTGCCACGCCTCGCCGTCGAGCCGGCCGTCGATGATCGGGGGCTTGGCCACGCGCACCAGCTCGATCCGGGGCCGGTCCTCGGCCGGGGCTGGCCGAGCCCCGAGGGCGACCGCGAGGGGCGCAATCACGAGGGCAGACGACAAGCGGCGGAAGGCCATTGTCTCTTGAGACGCTCCTCTCGCGGCTTTGGTTCACAAAAGAGGGCGCTCAATATCTTGAATCGCGGCGAGGCGCCCGTCGGCCTCTACGCGAGCTGGCCGGGATCGGCCGCGACCCCCTGCAGCAGGCTCCGCGCCAGGTCGCGCTCCTTGGGGTCCCACACGCCGAGCGCCACGGTAGCGCCGCCGAAGGCGGCGCAGGCGAGCAGCGACGAGCCGACGAGCCCCAGGCCTCGGCTGGCCCAGAGGACGCCGCCGAAGACCGTCGCCGCCAGCGCCGGCCGGCCCGCCACCGAGAGCCATGAGATCGCGTGGCCGAAGAGCCGGAGCGCCGCCGCCGTGGCGGTGAAATACACCATTTCGGTGACGAGCGTCGCCCAGGCCGCGCCTCGGAACCCCAGGCCCGGGATCCAGAGCAGGTTGAGCGCGACGTTCAGGACCAGGCACACCGTCGAGACGACCACGATGGTGCGCCAGCGGTCGATGCAGGCCAGCGTCGTCTCCCCGAAGTTGGACAGGAACATGAAGGCCGCGGCGGGAATGAGGATGCGGGCGGCGGCGACGCTGGGGCGGTAGCTCGGTCCGAAGACGAAGAGCACGAAGGGCTCGGCGGCGATCACGCCGAAGGCCGCGATGGGCAGCCCGGTGAGCAGCAGGTACTTCGCGCCGCGGCGATACAGGGCGGTGACACCCCCGGGGGAACGTGGGTGGAGCGCGGCCATGGTCGGGATGAGCGCATAGCCGAAGATGCGCGGCACCAGGGTCAATCCCTCGAGCACGAGCACCGGCGCGCGGTACCAGCCGACCTCCTCCGCGCTCCTCATCCGCTCCAGCATCACCGCGTCGACCTGGAAGAACATGGTGATCATCGCCCCCGCGTAGGCGAAGGGCAGGCCCTTGCGGAACAGGTCCCACCACACCGCCGGGTCGAAGGCGGGGCGCAGCGCCAGCACGCGGCGATGGACCCACCAGAGCAGGGCGGCGGTGTCCAGCGCCCGGACGCCGGCGAAGACGAGGACGAAGCCGACCACGCCGCCGCCGGCGAGGAGGCTGGCCGTGGCCAGGCCGAGGAGCGCTCCGCGCTCCAGCAGCAGCGACACGGCCTCCGCCCCGAAGCGCTGGTGGCTCTTGAGGAGCCAGCGCAGGGTCGACTTGAGGGACTTCAGCACCAGGTCGAAGGCGAGGACCAGCACCGCCGTCCACAGCACCCCGCCGTAGCGGGCCCGGCCGATGCCGAGGCACAGCGCCAGGGTCAGGACGGAGAGGACGGCCTGGAAGCCGAGGAGGTTGCCGGCGAGGCCCGAAGCCCGGGAGCGTTCCCGGCTGATGGCGAGCGTCGAGGCATACGACATCCCGAAGTCGGGCAGGATGCGGAACAGGCTGACGAAGGCGTAGGCCACGCTGTACACGCCGAAGGCGGTGGGGGCGAGGGTGCGCGCGGCGAGGAAGCCGAGGAGGAACAGCAGCGCGTTGCTGCCTTCGCCCACCGCGGAGAACACCGTGTTGCGGGCGAGGCCGCGGGACGTCGGCGAGGTGTCGGGAGGGGGCGATCCGGAGGCCGGCGGCCCGCTCAGCTCCCCTGCTCCTTGCGCAGCAGCGCGTCCAGGCCGCGGCTGATCTTGAGACAGCGCTCGGGCGCATCGGCGTCCAGCAGCTTCTGGCGGGCGGTGGCCGTGATGGGAAGGTGCTGGCAGGCCAGGTTCACCCAGGACATGGGCTCCTTCGAGCGCCGCTGCTGGTCGAGGAAGGAGCGCAGGTCGGCATGGGCGTGCAGGTACCGGGCGAGCGCCTCGACCGCGGAGCCCCAGTCGTCGCCGGGATCGCCCTCCGGCAGCAGCTCGGCCTCGGCCACCCAGACGTCGATGCCGACCATCGTGACGACGCGGGCCCGGCGCTGGCCGTCCAGCTCGACCCGGTGGCCGCCGTCGGAGAGCGAAAGGTCCTCGGCGAGCTGGGCGATGGTGCCGACGGGATGGGTCTCGCGCCCGGCCTCGTCCTTGGCGCAGACGGCCAGGAGCCGCCCCCCCGTCCGCTGGGCGACCTCCACCGCTTTGAGGGCGGGAGCGGCGGCGGTGACGAGGGTGAGCGACGCCCCGGGGAAGAGGCACATCTCGCGCAACGGCAGCACTGGAAGGAGGAGGTTGCCCGAGGCGTCGCCGGGCTCCGTGGTGGCCAATCCCGCCTCCTTCACCGGCGCGGCCGCTCTGAGCCGCGGCGGCTGCCGGCATGGTACTACGTCCGACCTCCGAGACGCCGCGACCACTTGCGGGCGAGGACCGAGCCGAGGCTCTCGCGTCCCCGTCCCGGTAGCAGCTCCACGTAGTCCTCGCCGATGCGGGCGATCCGTTCCAGGTCGCCGCCCGGCCGGGTGATCGTCACCCCGGGGACCTTTCCGCAGAAGGCCGTGCGATAGCCCGCCGCGCGGGCCAGGCGCCGGGCCGTGGGACCGCTCGCGTGCCACGGGTAACAGAGGTGGACGACCGGCCGGCCGGTGCGCCCTTCGAGCACCCGGCGCGCTTCGGCGAGCTCGAACCGGATGGCCGTCTCGCGCTCTTCGGGTGATTCGGTCCGGCCGCGGATCGTACGGCGCCGCACGCACTCCCGGAGCCGCCGCGGCCAGCCGGGACGCGAGAAGAACGCCTCGCCGCCCTCGTCGGCCACTCGCCGCACGCACGCGTCTCGGATGTCCGCCTCCTCGTGGAACCGCCAGACCTCCGCGGTGCGCGGCTCCGAGCGCAGAAGCGGGGTGCCGAGGGGGACCTGGGAGGCGAGCCGGTCGACTCCGTGGTCGTCGACGAGCGGCACGTCCATGACCGCGTAGCCGCGCTGCATCGGCGGGGCCAGGAAGCCCACCACCTCGGGGGCGGTGTGCACGCGGGCGTGGCGATGGGTGTGGCTCTGGAACTCGAGGAGGCCCTTGCCGGACAGGGCTTCGATCTGCTCCCAGGAGAGGAACGCATCCCCGTCCGTCCGGTCGCGGGCCCCGACGTGGTCCGGCACGCGGCCGGGCACGACGAACACGATGCCCTTCATGCCGTGGCGCTCGAGCAGTGGCTGCCCGACGCTCCACAAGCTGCCCCGGCCGTCGTCGAACGTGAGCACCACCGCCCGATCCGGCGCGGGGCGAGCCCCGGTGAGCACGTCGAGATACTCCGACGACGACAGCGTGCGGTAGCCGTTGTCGGCCAGGTGCTGCAGCTTGCGGCCGAACGAGGCCGGCTCGAGGTCGTGGAAGACGAACACGGGCACGTCGCCGGGGGCCAGGGCGCCCCCGGTCACGAAGGCCGGATAGCGCCGCAGCAGGAGATCCCTGGGGACCTCCCAGATCTCGCGAATGTCCTGGACGAACCGCATTGCTTCAGGCCCGGCGCTTCTCGGCCAGGACCTCGTCGTACAGGTCCTGCATCCGAGCGACGCAGGCCGAGATGTCGTAGCGGGCCGAGGCCTCCCGCGCCCGCGCGGCCAGCGAGGCGCGCAGCGCCTCGTCATCCAGGCTGCGCCGCAGGGCGGCCGCGAGCGCTTCGGGGTCGCGCGGCGGTACGAGGAGGCCGGTGAGGCCGTCCTCCAGCACCTCGCGGCAGCCGTCGACGGCGGTGGAGACGATCGCCTTTCCGGCGGCCATGGCCTCGAACAGCGCGAGCGGCGTGCCCTCGTAGGTGGAGGAGATGGCGAAGACGTCGATCGCGCCCAGCAGCGCGGGGACGTCCGGGCGGTGGCCGGCGAAGACCACCGAAGACGCGATGCCCAGCTCCTCGGCCTGCCTGCGCAGGGGATCCATCTGGTCGCCGTCGCCGGCGATCAGGAAACGCGCATCGGTCCTCTGGTGGAGGACGCGGGCGGCAGCGTCGAGCAGGTACCGGTGACCCTTCTGCTCGCTCAGCCGGCCGATGGAGCCGACCACCGGCGCGTCGGCGGGCAAGCCCAGCTCCCGCCGCACGGCCCGCGCCACCGGAGGAGCGACGGCGGCGAACTCGGCCAGCGGCGCGCCGTTCCAGATGAGCCGCACCTTGCCTTCGGGCACGTGACGCCGCCGGACGAGGAAGTCGCGTGTCGAGCCGCTCACGGCGATGGCGCGGTCGGTCAGCGGGGCGAGCAGCCGGTCGGCCAGCCCCTGATAGCCGGGCATGCGCGGGTCGGCGAAGTGCTCGTGGAGGACGAGCGCGGCGCCGGCTCGGCGCGCGGCCAGCCGGCCGAAGTCGGCCGCCGCATATCCGTGCACGTGGAGGATGGCCGCGCGCCGCTCCCGGGCCAGCCGGACCAGGTCGCCGAGGATGCGCGGATCGAAACGGCCGCGCCCGAGGTGACGGACCGGGATGCCCTTTTCTTCCAGCAGCCGCGACGCGGGCTCGGGCCGCTTCAGGCCGCAGAGGGAGACCGTGAAGCGGCGGGGGTCGTAGCGGGGGAACCACCACGAGAACAGCCGCGACACGCCGTGGATGCTCGAGCCGGCCACCCCGAACTTGTCGCAGACGTGGAGGACCGCGACCGGCATCGCTCAGGGCGGGGGCGCGGAGTCGTCCGCCGCGCCCCGCGAGCTCCACACGACGGCTCCCGACAGGGACAGGATCACGATGAGGCCGGCCCCGACGAGGCTGAAGGCCAGGGCGCTGTCGCGGGAGAGGCCGAGCTGCCGGAAGTAGACGATGAACACGCTCTCGCGGATTCCCCAGCCGTTGAAGGAGACCGGCACGGTCTGCACGAGCGTGCAGAGGGGGACGACGAGGAAACAGGCCGACAGGGGGAGGGGGATGCGCAGCGAGTGGGCGACCTCGTAGTAGTAGCAGACCACGAGCGCTTGCAGGGCCACGCTGGCGGCGAAGGCGATCCACACGGCCGCCACCTGCTCGCGGAACACGTGCACGGCGCCCTGGGCGACCTCGAAGCGGCGCCGGATCCACGGGAAGGCATCCAGCCGCGAGAGGGCCATGAGGCGGCGGGCGATCCCGGGCGTGAAGTAGACGTACGCCATGACCGCGAACACGATCCCGAGCAGGAGGAGCGCGGGCAGCGCCCCGACCAGGCCCTTGACGGTGTCGCCGCCCAGGACGTACGCGGCGGCGGCCAGCAGGTAGAGCGCGCCCAGGCCCAGGATGCGGTCGATGGCGACCACGGCCAGCGAGGCCGTCGTCGAGCCGGTCAGGCGCGAGCCGTCGCGGACCCGGATGACGTCGCCCCCGACGTTGCTGGGAAGGAAGTTGTTGAAGAAGGTCGCCACCAGGTACGACGCGGACAGGTGGCCCATCGTGGCCTGGTAGCCCTGGGCCCGTAGCAGCAGCCGCCACCGCCACGTCGCGAGGGTCAGCGTCAGGGTGTAGAGGGCGAGCGCCCCGCCCATGAGCAGGACGTCTCCCGTGCGCACGCGCCGGTTCAGGGCGCCGAGGTCGGTCGTGGAGAGCAGGTAGGCGAGGAGGGCCAGGCTCACCGCGACCTTGGCCATGACCAGTACGCCCTGTTTCACGGCTTCTTGTTCAGGATCTCGATGGCGTCGATGTCCGCGCCCTCGGTGATGGTGCCGCCGGCGAGGCAGGGATAGATCTCGCCGTCCTCGACCTTGACGTACCGCGCCTCGCTGATGCCGGTCCCGCGGAGGTCGAAGTCGCAGTGGTGCTCGTAGTTCTCGAGCCCCGGCGTCCGGGTGCCGCAGTCCATGCGGAGCCCGACGAGAACGAACGGCCCCTGGGGGCTGGACGCGGCATAAAGCGTCACCGGCTCCGTTCCCGTCACTTGATAGACCCGGATGTCGGGGCCGGGGCCGTCGACCGCGGTGTCGACGAGGTCGACCGTCACGTATCCGCCCTGCCCGAGGCTCATGATGCCGCGGTAGCTGTCCTTGACGCCGAGGAAGACGGCGTCGGGAGCGCCCAGGACCTGTCCCGGATCGTTGTACCCGTCATGGGTGAGGGAGCAGTCGGGCAGCCACCAGTCCACGACCGACCGCGCGTACGATGCTTGCGCCGACCCGCCCTTGCTCGCGCCCGTCTCGATCGCGTCCAGGCACGTCGACAGAAGGCCGCGGCCGCGGTCGCCCTGCAGGAAGGCAAGGAGGCGGCGGGCGGCCGCGGCATGGGGCGCGCCCGCGACCAGGGCCGCGGTGGCGATCAGGGGCCGTACGTCGGACCGCCGGTGCTCGCCGGTGCCGGCCAGCGAGCGGGGCAGGAGGGCGTAACGCGCGCGGCGTAGCTCGCCGCCGTCCCTCGACACGCGGAGACGGTCCGCGGCCAGGCCCTGGAGGGACTCACGCGCGCCGCGCCCCGCCCTTCCCCCCAGCACGACGACGCGGTCCGGCGCGAGCGCGGAGAGCGATCCCGGCGGAGAGCCAGGAGGCACCACCACCCACACCCAGGGCAAGGAGCCCAGGTCGACCGACGTCTGCAGGTCGGCGACTCCTGCCTCGAGCAGGCGCGTCATCTCCGAATCGTCGCCGACCACGACGTCCGCTTCGCGGGGCGGATCGGGCTCGCCGACGTCGAGGACCACCGTCCATCCCGACTCGCGAGTGAAGGCGTCCAGCGCGGGCCGGAGGCAGGGCGCGAAGGCCTCGCTCGCCCGAAGGTGGAGGGCGCCCCGATCGGCGCCGGCCTTCGTCCCCGAGCCGAGGATCGCCAGGAGGAGGGCCACCCCGAGCGGGCTCCAGAGGCGGCGCGCCGTGGAGGGGGAGGTCGTCATCGCGCGCGCAGCGTGAAGGCGTGGTCACGGGAGTTGCAGGTGCCGAGAGCGCCTTCGTCGTCGTCGGGGTCGCCGAGGGCCAGGTAGCCCATCAGGTTGCCGGTGACCACCTCGCCCCGCCCGTCGGCGGCGCGAGTGACGGAGCCGGTGCCGATGGCATGGAGCCACAGACGACGGCGCTCGTTCGAGAGGGCACCGTCGCCGGTCGTGCCGAGTCCCCCTCGCAGCGTGGCGTTCTCGGCCAGGAACTCCAGCTCCAGCGCGGAGGGCTCGCCGTCGAGCAGCACCTGTACGCCCGGATGGGGCGACGTCCCGGCGGCGGCCGCCCCCATCGGGAAGGACAGCGCCGTGACCGGCATGTTGCAGCCGCGGTCGGGCAGGATCTGGAGGAGATAGCGTCCGGCCACGACGCCGGCGGCTCCGGACGGGGTGGCAGTGGGGGTGGGCGTGGGCGAACCGCTCGGCGTGCTGGGCGCCGATCCGCATCCGGCAGCGAGGCATCCCGTCACGATGAGAGCCAGCGGTGATCGAGGTCTCGCGCTGCCCCGCAAACACGGCATGATACAGTAGCCGCCCGGAAAGGGTCAACGATTGGAGCAGCGCCGTCCGATCGCCATCCAGCAGGCGATGAGTGATCCCCGGCGGTCGGCCCTCGGCAAGTACCAGGACCTGGTGGTGGGCAGCCGCAGCCTGCCGCGGCTGCTCCTCCACGAAGCGGTCGTGACCGCGACGTCCTGGGTCCCGGGAGCGCTCGGCCTGGCGCTGCGCCGCGTCGGCTACCGGTGGCTGCTCGGCGCGGTCGGGCGCAACGTCACCTTCGGCCATGGCGTGGTGCTGCGCCACCCGAACAAGATCAGGATCGGCGACGACGTGGTGGTGGACGACCTGGTCGTCCTGGACGCGAAGGGCGAGAACAACCAGGGCATCACGATCGGCAGCGGCGTGTTCCTGGGGCGGGGGACGATCCTCTCCTGCAAGGACGGCGACATCACCCTCGGCGACCATGTCAACATCGGCTTCCATTCGGAGATATTCTCCGGCTCGTCGGTGACGGTCGGGGCCTACGGGCTGTTCGCCGCCTACACGTACCTCGTCGGCGGCGGGCACGAGTTCGACCGCGCGGGGGTGCCGGTCGTCGAGCAGGCGCGCCGCTCGAAGGGCATCGCGCTCGGGGAGAACGTGTGGCTCGGCGCCGGGGCCAAGGTCATGGACGGCGTCCGCATCGGGCGCGACGTCGTGGTCGGAGCCGGGGCGGTCGTCATCGAAGACCTTGCGGACGGCGTGGTGGCGGCCGGGGTACCGGCGCGGGTGGTACGCCAGCGGGACGAGGGCTCCTCGTCCGCATGAGCCGGCAGGGAGCCGGCGCGGCGGGGCCCGTTTGAACCAAAGACGGATATTGGTGGTGACCTCGGGCGCGCTGTTCGTCCGCGGCGGCCACCTGACGATCGCGGAAGAGACCGCGTCCGCCCTCCGCCGAGCGGGCCATCAGGCCGAGGTGCTCATCACCCCCCAGAACCGCTTCGGCCGCCAGCTCTCGGCCTACCTGGCCAACTGGCTGACCGACGTGGGGGAGACGGCCGACGGCAAGCCGGTCGACCAGGTCATCTCGCTGCGCTTCCCCTCCTATGCCGTGCGCCACCCGCGGCACGTCTGCTGGCTGAACCATCGTATGCGCGAGTACTACGACCTGTGGGAGCGCTTCGTGCGTGGCCTGGGGCGCCAGGGCCGCTTCAAGGAGGGCGTGCGCCGCCGGCTCTTCCACGGCGTGGACCGCTGGCTCCTCACGCGCAACGTGACCCGGCTCGTCGCGCAGTCCCGCACGATCCAGTCCCGGCTCCAGCGCTTCGGCGGCATCGCGAGCGAGCTGCTCTACCCGCCGCCGCCCGAGCGGCCGTACCGCACCGACGGCTACGGTGATTACGTGTTCGCGGTCTCCCGGCTGCATCCGCTGAAGCGGCTGGACCTGCTCGTCGAAGCGGCGGCCGTCGCCCGAGACCGCACGCTCTGCTTCAAGATCGCCGGGGAGGGGGAGGAAGAAGCGCGCCTGCGCGAGCGGATCCGTGAGCTGAGGCTCGACGACCGGGTCGAGCTCCTGGGGCCGGTGAGCGACGCTCGGCTCGTGGACCACTACGCGCGCTGCCGCGCCGTGTACTTCGCGCCCTGGAACGAGGACTACGGGTTCGTGACGCTGGAGGCGTTCCGGTCCGGGAAGGCGGTGTTGACCGCGACCGACAGCGGCGGGCCGGCCGAGCTGGTCCGCCACGGCGAGAGCGGCCTCGTCGCGGAGCCGACCGCGGAGGCCGTGGCCGCCCAGCTCGACCTGCTCGGCGGCGAGCGCGGCCTGGCCGAACGCCTGGGCGAAGGCGCACGGCGCGCCTCGGCCGAGCACCGCTGGGATCGCGCGGTGGAAGAACTCCTGAGGCCCGTCTAGAATCGGACAGGATCCCTCACCCTACCCTCTCTCCCAAAGGGGAAGAGGGGAAGGCGGGGGTTGGGGGTTGATGACCAAGAAGGCGGTCGAGGAGACGCCCCCCTTCGTCGAGACCCGGCCCTCGCGCGTCCACACGACCATCTCCGGCCGGCCCATCGAGCCGCTGTACCGTCCCGAAGACCTCGTGGGCTTTGACTACGCGCGCGACCTCGGTGACCCGGGCGAGCTTCCCTACACGAGGGGCATCCACCGGACGATGTACCGCGGCAAGGTCTGGACCATGCGGCAGTTCGCCGGGTTCGGGACGCCGCGGGAGACGAATGCCCGCTTCAAGTACCTGCTCGAGCACGGCGTCCACGGCCTGTCGGTCGCCTTCGACCTGCCGACGCTCATGGGCCGCGATCCCGACCACCCGCTCTCGCTCGGGGAAGTGGGCAAGTGCGGGGTGGCGGTCAGCTCGCTGCAGGACATGGAGACGCTCTTCGAGGGGATCCCGCTGGACCAGGTGAGCACGTCGATGACGATCAACTCGCCGGCGGCGATGCTGCTCGCCTTCTACATATGCGTGGCCGAGAAGCAGGGCATCTCGCCGGTGAAGCTCTCGGGCACGGTCCAGGCCGACATCCTGAAGGAGTTCATCGCCCAGAAGGAATACATCTTCCCGCCGCGTCCCAGCATGCGCGTCGTGGTGGACATGATCCGCTACTGCACGGAGCGCCTGCCGAAGTGGAACTCGATCTCCATCTCCGGCTACCACATCCGCGAGGCCGGCTCGACGGCCGCCCAGGAGCTGGCCTTCACGCTCCGCGACGGCGTGGAGTACGTGCAGTGGTGCGTCGACGCCGGCATGGACGTCGACGGCTTCGCGCCCCGCCTGTCGTTCTTCTTCAACTCCCACAGCGACTTCTTCGAGGAGATCGCCAAGTTCCGCGCCGCCCGCCGCATCTGGGCGCGGGTCATGAAGGAGCGCTTCGGCGCGAAGAGCCCCCGCTCCTGGATGTGTCGCTTCCACACCCAGACCGCGGGGGTCAGCCTCACCGCCCAGCAGCCGTACAACAACGTCGTGCGCACGGCGCTGCAGGCCCTGGCCGCGGTGCTCGGCGGCACGCAGTCGCTCCACACCAACTCGCTCGACGAGGCCCTGGCCCTGCCCACGCAGGAGGCCGTGACGATCGCCCTGCGCACCCAGCAGATCATCGCCCACGAGTCGGGGGTGGCGAACACCGCCGATCCGCTGGGCGGCTCGTACTTCGTGGAAAAGCTCACGAACGACATCGAGGCCGACGCCCTCGAGTACTTCCGGAGGATCGACGCGATGGGCGGGATGGTGGGCGCCATCGAGCGCGGCTATCCGCAGCGGGAGATCCAGGAGGCCGCCTTCCAGTTCCAGAAGGCGGTGGAGCGCAAGGAGAAGGTCATCGTGGGCGTCAACGAGTACGCGATGGAGGAAAAGCCGTTCCCCATCCTGTACATCGACGAGAAGGTGGCCGAGGAGCAGGTCGGCCGCGTCGAGGCCCGGCGGCGTTCCCGTGACGGCGGGCAGGTGCGCGCGGCGCTGGGCCGGCTGCAGGAGGTCGCGCGCGGCACGGGCAACGTCATGGAGCCGATCCTGGAGGCCGCGCGGGCGTACGCGACGCTCGGCGAGATGTGCGACGCCCTGCGCGAAGTGTGGGGCGAGTACGTGGAACCCCCGATCTTCTAACGCAGAGGACGCAGAGAACGAACGGAGAGGACGCAGAGGAAAAAGGGATAGAGGTAAGGGACTAGCGCACAATGAATCTCGCGGCGTTCCCATGATGCTCTCTGCGACCTCTCCGTTTCCCTCTGCGACCTCTGCGTTGAGAGGCAATTCAGGCCTTGACGGACCGTAAGCTGCGGGTGTTGATCGCCAAGCCGGGGCTGGACGGCCACGACCGAGGGGCCAAGGTGGTGGCCCGGGCCTTGCGCGACGCGGGCATGGAGGTGATCTATACCGGCCTGCGCCAGAGCCCCGAGCAGATCGTCTCCGCCGCGGCGCAGGAGGACGTCGACGCGATCGGCCTCTCGATCCTCTCCGGGGCCCATCTCCCGATCTGCCGCCGGGTGATCGAGCTGCTCAAGGAAAAGGGCATGGAAGGCGTCCAGGTGTTCTTGGGCGGCATCATCCCCGCCCAGGACATCCCGGAGCTGAAGCGGATGGGCGTGGCCGAGGTCTTCCTTCCCGGCGCGTCGACCCAGGACGTGATCCGGCTCATACAGGGGGCCATCCCGGCTCGATAGATCGGACGCCAGCGCCGATAAGTCGTTGACAGGCGGGCATCCGCAGTCTATGTTGAGGCGTCCACCGGGGAGGTTACCGTCGCGATGGGCAAGAAGATCCTGCTGGCCGACGACAGCATCACCATCCAGAAGGTCATCGAGCTGACGTTCTCGGACGAGGATTTCGAGGTGGTCACCGTCGGCAACGGTCGGCTGGCCGTCGAGAAGGTGCAGGAAGCCCGTCCGGACCTCGTGCTGTGCGACATCATCATGCCGGAGAAGGACGGGTACGAGGTCTGCGACTTCATCAAGAAGAACCCGGCGACCGCCCAGATCCCCGTCCTGCTGCTGACGGGGGCCTTCGAGCCCTTCGACCAGGAACGGGCGAACCGGGTCGGGTGCGACGGGTTCCTGGCCAAGCCTTTCGAGCCGCAGACCTTGATCGCCAAGGTGAAGGAGCTGCTGAGCCAGGCCGGCTCGCGTCCGGCCCCGTCGCGGCTGGCCGCGGCGGCGATCTCGGCATCCGCGCCGGCGTACTCGCCCCTACCGGCCCCGTCCTACTCGCCCCCGGCGGCCGCCCCGCCGCCTGCGCCGTCACCGCCCTCGGGCCCGTCGCCGGCGGCCTTCGTCCCCGAAGAGCCGCCGGACCTCTACGGCGCGGTCGACGCGGCGGACGACACGATGGTGTCGGTTGCGCCCGTCACGTCCGACGAGTCGGCCACGCTGCGGGAGCCCACCCACGCCACCCCCGAGAGCGATTTCAGCCCCTGGGCCCAGCCGACCATCGAGGTGCCGCTCGAGACCCGGGCCCAGGCCAGCGTCGAGTCGGCCCAGGAGGAGCCGGTCTTCGAAGAGGTCTTCGAGGAAGAGCCGGCGAAGGCCGCTCCGGCGCCTTCCCCCACGGCGACGGCCAGCTACTCCTTCGGCTCGTCGGAAGAGGAAGATACCGGGACGCGCGCCTTCAACGTCTCCGAGCTGCCGCCCTCCCGGCCGGCCCCGGTGTTGCCCCCGCCCGCCGCGCCCGTGCCGGTCCGCCCCGCGCCCCCGAGCTCCTTCGCCGACGTGAACCCTCCGGCCGTCGCCGCCGCGATCCCGGCCGCTTCGTCCATCGCGGCCGAGGTAGGGGTGCCCAAGGACATGGTCGAGACGATCGCCCAGCGCGTCGTGGCGCAGATCTCCGAGAAGGTCGTCCGCGAGATCGCCTGGGAGGTCATCCCCGACCTGGCCGAGGCCCTCATCAAGCAGGAGATCGAGCGCCTCAAGGCCGAGCTGCAACGGACCTGAGCCGGTCCGGAAACAGGCGTTGATCACCCTCGATCCAGCCAGGCTCGGCCAGCACTTCGACCCCCGGGCCGCGGAGGAGAAGTGGGACCGGCGGTGGAGCGAATGGGGCGTCCACCGCTTCGACGAGGCCGCGGCCGGCGCGGCGTTCGTCATCGACACGCCGCCGCCCACCGTCTCCGGCTCGCTGCACGTGGGGCACGTCTTCAGCTTCACGCAGACGGACGTGCTCGCCCGGCACCAGCGGATGCGGGGACGCAACGTCTTCTACCCGATGGGATGGGACGACAACGGCCTGCCTACCGAGCGCCGGGTCCAGAACTACTACCACGTCCGCTGCGAGCCGTCGGTCGCCTACGAGCCGGGGATGAAGGTGTCTCCCGCCGGCGAGGGCGCCCACAAGACGCCGCCTCGGCGGGTGTCCCGGGCCAACTTCATCGAGCTGTGCCTGGCCCTGACGGCCGAGGACGAGAAGGCCTTCAAGGCGCTGTGGCAACGGCTGGGGCTCTCGGTCGACTGGAGGCTCGAGTACTCGACGATCAGCGACCACAGCCGCCGCATCGCGCAGCTGAGCTTCATCGACCTGTTCCGCAAGGGGCACGTCTACCAGGTGGAGGCGCCCACCCAGTGGGACGTGGACTTCCGTACCGCGGTGGCGCAGGCCGAGGTCGAGGACCGTCCCCAGCGCGGCGCCTACCACCAGCTTCGCTTCGGCGTCGAGCGCGGCGGCAGCTTCGTCATCGCCACCACGCGTCCCGAGCTGCTGGCCGCATGCGTGGCCGTCGCCACCCACCCGTCCGACGAGCGCTACCGGGCCCTCGTCGGCCAGCGCGCGATAACGCCGCTCTTCCGGGTGCCCGTGCCCATCTTCTCGAGCGAGCTCGTCGATCCGGAGAAGGGCACCGGCATCCTGATGGTCTGCACGTTCGGCGACGCGACCGACGTCACCTGGTGGCGCGAGCAGAAGCTGCCGCTGCGGCAGGTCGTGGGCCGGGACGGCCGGTTGCTGCCGGTCGAGTTCGGCCGCGCCGCGTTCCCGAGCCTCGAGCCGGGGCCGGCCAACGCGTTCTATGCGCCGCTGGCCGGGCGCACGGTCAAGGAAGCCCAGAAGGCCGTCGTCGAGCTGCTGCGGGACCCGGCCGGCGCCGCCGCCGGCGACGGGCCGCCCCTCCAGGGCGAGCCCGAGCCGATCGAGCATCCGGTGAAGTTCTACGAGAAGGGCGACCGGCCGCTGGAATTCATCACCACCCGGCAGTGGTTCGTGCGGCTGCTCGACCGCAAGCCGGCGCTGCTGGACGCCGGCGACCGCATCCAATGGCATCCCGAGTTCATGCGCGCTCGATACCGGAACTGGACGGAGAACCTCCAGCTCGACTGGGGCATCAGCCGCCAGCGATTCTTCGGCGTGCCGTTCCCGGTGTGGTACCCGGTCATGGCCGAGGGCGAGACCGACTTCACCCGCCCCATCGTCGCCGATCAGGCATCGCTGCCCGTCGATCCCATGACCACCGCGCCGGCCGGCTACGACGCGTCGCAGCGGGAACGGCCGGGCGGCTTCCGGGCCGAGGCAGACGTCTTCGACACGTGGTTCACCAGCTCCATGACGCCCCAGATCGCCAGCGGCTGGACGCTCGACCCCGAGCGCCACCGGCGGCTGTTCCCGATGGACTTGCGCCCGCAGAGCCACGAGATCATCCGCACCTGGGCCTTCTACACGATCGTCAAGGCGCTCCTGCACGAGGGCACCGTGCCCTGGCGCCACGTCGCCATCTCGGGGTGGGTTCTCGACCCCGACCGCAAGAAGATGTCGAAGAGCAAGGGCAACGTCATCACGCCCATGCACCTGCTCGACGAGTACGGCGCGGACGCGGTGCGCTACTGGTCGCTCTCGGCCAAGCTCGGGGTGGACACCGCTTTCGACGAGAAGGTCCTGAAGGTCGGCCGGCGGCTCTCGACGAAGCTCTTCAACGTCTCCAAGTTCGTCCTCACCCAGAGCGGGCCCGACATGCCCATCACCCGGGACCTCGACCTGAGCTTCCTCGTGCGCCTGCGCGAGACGGCCGAGCAGGCCTCGGCGGCGCTCGACGCCTTCGAGTACGCCTCCGCCCTCGACGCCAGCGAGCGCTTCTTCTGGAACGGCTTCACCGACACGTACGTCGAGCTGGTAAAGGCCCGCGCCCGCAGCGAGTCGGATCCGGAGGGACGCGGCTCCGCGGTGGCCGCGCTCCAGCTCGGCCTCAAGGTCTTCCTGCGCCTCTTCGCGCCGTTCCTGCCCTACATCACCGAGGAGGTCTGGTCGTGGGGGTTCGCGGAGAGCGAAGGCGCCCGCAGCATCCACCGGGCGGCCTGGCCGGGAGCGGCCGATTTCGCGGGCCTGCGGCCGGTGGACGGAGGGGGCGCGACCTTCGACGCCGCGGTGGGCTTCCTCGAAGCGGTCCACCGCGCCAAGAGCCGGGCCGGGGCCTCGGTGGGCCGCCACCTGGCCCGCCTGCGGGTGGCCGCGAGCCCCGGCACGCTGCGGCTCTTCGAAGGAGTGAGGGAGGACGCGGTGTCCGCCGCACGCGTCGAGGAGCACGTCGTGGAGGGCCGGGACGGCCTCGAGGAGGGCGCCTTCGAGGTGCTCGAGTGCGAGCTGGCCGCCATCCGGCCCGAAGCTTGAGCGGGCAGCCTGCCTGATGCTGGATCCCGATCGGGTACGCCTGTTCGTCCGCGCCGCGCTCGACGAAGACCTCGGCCGCGGCGACCTCACGACCGAGGTCACCGTCCCCGACCGCGCCCGCGCGTGCGGGGACCTCGTCGCCAAGCAGGAGCTGGTCGTGGCCGGCATGGAGGTGGCCCGGATGGTCTTCCAGGTCCTGGATCCGGCCCTGCAATGGGCTCCGGAGGCGCGGGAAGGCGAGCGCTTCTTCCCCGGTACGGTCATGGGGACGGTAACCGGGCGGGCCCGCGCCCTGCTCAGCGGCGAGCGCGTCGCCCTGAACTTCCTGCAGCGGACCTGCGGCGTGGCGACCCTCACCCGGCGCTTCGTCGGCGCGGTGGAAGGCACCCGGGCGCGCATCCGCGACACCCGCAAGACGACGCCGCTCCTGCGCTTTCTCGAGAAGTACGCGGTCGAGGTCGGCGGGGGCGTGCCCCACCGGGCCGGCCTCGACGCGGCGATCCTCGTCAAGGACAATCACATCCGCCTGGCTGGCTCGGTGCGCCAGGCCACGCTGCGCGCGGTGGCGGGGGCGGATGGCCGCGAGGTCGAGGTCGAGGTGGAGCGCTTCGGCCAGATCGAAGAGGCGATCCAGGCCGGTGCGCGCATGATCCTGCTCGACAACTTCACCCCCGACGAGGTGAGGGAGGCGATGGAGTCGATCAGGGGGCGAGTGCTGGTGGAGGTCTCAGGCGGCGTCCGGCTCGACAACGTGCGCGAGTACGCGCAGGCCGGACCCGACTACATCGCGGTCGGCGCGCTCACCCATTCCGCGCCCGCCGCGGACATCTCGCTGGAAATTGAGTAACCGCGGGCCGGAGATCAGTCGCGCGTTGCGGGAGCGGGGGAGGCAGTGGCCAGCCCCGATCCGATGGCTCGAGACGGTCGGGTCGACGAACGACTTCCTGAAGGAGCGCTCGCGGGAAGGGGCCGCGGGATGGGCCGTGGTCGTGGCCTCCCGCCAGACCGCCGCCCGCGGCCGGCAGGGCCGCGCGTGGCTGTCGCCCTCCGGCAACCTCTTCCTGTCGCTCCTGCTGCGCCCGACCTTGCCGGCCGAGAGCGCCGGGCTCGTGCCGCTGGCCGCGGGTGTCGCGGCGGCCGAGGCGGCCGCCGAGTGGGGCGTCGCCGTGCAGTTGAAGTGGCCGAACGACCTCGTCGTCCGCGGCCGCAAGCTCGGAGGCGTCCTCGTCGAAGCCTCGGCCGGAGCCGAGGGCCTGGAGACGGTGGTGGTGGGCGTGGGGATGAACCTCGCCCTCGACCCCGCCGACGCGCCTCCCGCCCTGCGCGGCGCGCTCACGTCGGTGCGGGCCGAGACCGGCGGCGAACCCGGCGTGCCGGCGGCCGCGGCGGCGGTCCTGGACCGCCTGGCCGTCTGGTATGATGCCCTCGCTCGCGACGGCCCGCCGCTGGTGCTGGCGGCGTGGCGCGCGCGGTCGGTGCCCTGGTGGGGGCGGGCGGTGGAAGCCCGCTCCGGCGATGCGGTCCTGCGGGGAGTGGCCCGCGACCTGGACCCGCGCGGCGCTCTCATCCTCGACCTCGCCGATGGCTCGCGGCGCGCCGTCTTCTCCGGCGAGGTCCGCGAGGTGCGGCTCGAGAGCTGAATGTCCCTTCTCCTGACCATCGACGCCGGCAACACCAACACCGTCCTCGGCGTCCACCACGGCGCGCAGCTCCAGGCCCACTGGCGGCTGACCACGCGCCGCGAGCAGACCGCCGACGAGTACGGGATCCTGGTCCGGAACCTCTTCGCCTCCTCCGGCATCGAGCCGGGGCAGATCGGCGGGGTGGCGCTGGCCAGCGTCGTGCCCCCCCTCACGCCGGTACTGGTGGCGCTGTCGCGCCAGTACCTGGGCCAGGATCCGCTGGTCGTCGAGCCGGGCGTGCGCACGGGCATGCCGATCCTCTACGAGCCGCCCGGCGACGTGGGGGCCGACCGCATCGTCAACGGTGTCGCCGCCTTCGCCGCGTACGGCGGGCCGGTGATCGTGGTCGACTTCGGCACGGCCACCACGTTCGACGTGGTGACGAAGAAGGGCGAGTACCTGGGCGGCGTGATCTGCCCCGGCGTCGGCATCAGCGCCGACGCCCTCTTCCAGCGCGCGGCGCGGCTGCCGCGCGTGGACGTGCGCAACCCCGGCCGCGTCATCGGCCGATCCACCGTCGGTTCGATGCAGTCCGGCTTGTACTTCGGCTACGCGAGCATGGTGGAGGGGCTCATCCGCCGCATCCGGGCCGAGCTGGGCGAGCCGGCCAAGGCGGTGGCCACCGGCGGCCTGGCCGAGAGCATCGCCCCCGACATCCCGTCGATCGAGGCCGTCGATCCGGTGCTCACGCTGACCGGACTGCGCCTCATCTGGGAGCGGAACCGCGCCTCGGGGGGGCGCTAGTACGGGCGCGGCGGCCGCCGTCGACCCCGAGGCCGCCTACTACCAGACGGTCGAGGAGTTCTTCGTCTCCCGCCGCGGCGATCCGCTCATGCTCTCGAACGCGGACTGGCACCTCGTGCGCAAGTGGCGCATGGCCGGGATCCCCTTGCGCATCGTCCTGCGCGGCATCGCCGACGCCCTCGACAGCCACGCCCAGTCCTGGAGCCGCGACCGCAAGGTGGGCAGCCTCGCCTACTGCGCCGCGGAAGTGGACACGGCGGCCGAGCGCTGGCGGCGGGCGCTCGCGCTCGGCGAGGAAGAAGGCGTGAGCGCGGACGAGGCGCTGCGCGGCTTCGCCGGCGCGTTGGAGGAGGCCGCCGGACTCGGCCCCCGGGCGGCCCCGATCGCCCGCACGCTCGCCGCCGACATCCGCGCCCAGGCCGGCCAGGGGCGAGTGCGTGAGCTGGAGCCGTGGCTCGTCGAGCGCGAGAAAGCGCTGCGCGCGGCCCTGGAGGACGACATGGGGCGCGCAGCGGTGGAGGAGATCGCGACCGCGGTCGAGCGCGACCTGGCCCCCTATTCCGGACGCATGCCGGCGCGCGTCTTCGAGCAGGTCCGGTCCGAATCGCTGGCTCGCCGGGTGCTGGAAGCCCACGGCCTGCCCCGGCTGAGCCTCTTCCACCTGTGATGGCGCGCGACGGCCGGGGCCTGCGCGCCGGCGACGCCGTGGAGGTCGTGGTCGAGAAGGGCGTCTACCGCGGCCTCGGCCTCGCCCGCCACGAGGGCCAGGTCGTCTTCGTCCCGCGCGCCCTGCCCGGAGACCGTGTCCGCGCCCGCGTGCAATCGCTCACCTCCGGCTATGCGCGCGCCGAGGTCGAAGAGCTGCTCGCACCCGGGCCCGGCCGGCGGACCTCGCCCTGCCCGTTCTTCCCGCCGTGCGGCGGCTGCGCCTACCAGCATCTGGACTACGCCGGCCAGCTCACGCTGAAGGAGCAGGTGCTGCGTGAATCGCTCGCCCGGGCCGGGGCGCCGTGGGAGGGCGACATCCCGATCACCGGCTCGCCCGAGCAGGGCTGGCGCACCCGGGCCTCGTTCCACCTCGCTTCCCGGCCGGACGGCTTGCGGCTCGGGCTCTACGCGGAAGGCAGCCACCGGGTCGTGGACCTTCCTCGTTGCCTGCAGGTCTCGGAGGCCATGAACGGGACACAGCGCGCGCTGGCGGCCGCCCTCGCGAAGCGGCCGGACTGGGCGCGCAAGGTGCGCGGCGTCGAGCTGGCCGAATCGGCGGACGGGAGCCGGCAGGTAGCGGCGCTCGAGACGGAGATGGACCCTGCCGCCGCGGTGGCGCTGGCTCTCCTGGCTGATGCGGCGCCCGCGCTGACGGGCTTCGGCGTGGTGGCCGGCCAGGACCGCCGCCGACGCTTCCATCTGCTGCGGGGAGAACCGTACGTCGAGGCCGAGGTGCGCGGCCGGCCTCTCCGGTCGCACATCGGGTCGTTCTTCCAGGGCAACCGCTTTCTCCTCGAAAGCCTCGCTACGGCGGTCGTGGACCTGACGCCGAGGGGGGGCACCGTCCTGGACCTCTATGCCGGGGTGGGACTCTTCGCGCTCGCCCTGGCCGAAGGAGCCGATTCGGTGGCCGGCGTGGAGCTGAATCCGACGGCGGTCGAGGACGCCCGCCACAACGCCGAGCGGGCCGGGCTGGGTCGCGTCCGCTTCCACCAGGGAGAGGCCCGGCAGGCGCTCCTGTCCTCACGGCCCGCCCCCGACGAGCGCGTGATCCTCGACCCGCCGCGAACGGGCGCCGGGGCCGACGTCGTTCAGGCGATCGCGGCGCGGCGACCGTCGGTCGTCGTCTACGTTGCTTGCGACCCGCCGACCCTGGGCCGTGACCTCAAGACCTTCGCCGCCGCCGGCTACGTCCCTGATGCCGTGCGCGCCTTCGACCTGTTTCCCGACACGTTCCACCTGGAGACCGTGGTTCGCTTGCTCTCGCGCTAGTTCAAAGCCATCTCGGAGGACACGAAGCTCGAGCTTTCCGGCCCGGAACGGTGCATTCGTGATGTCGACTCTGAACGCACCCGTGTCGTCTGTCTCCGATCGCGCAACGCGACCGCTCGAGGGCACGACAAGGCGCCCCCCGTGGAATCGTAAGCCGTGAAGCAGTCAGTATGACAGTTTCGTCACCGCCCGGAACGCCGCTCGTCGCCGACGTCGCGCGCCTACCCTGCGCGGATGGCCGCCAGCCGCCCATTGCTCCTTCTCGCCATCCCGGTCGCGCTGGGCGCAAGAGCGGGTGCATCCGCGCCGCTCGCTTCGAGCTGGATCCTCGCCGCCCTGGCCACCACGCTCCTCGTCCTGGCCGTCGCGGCGAGTCGGCCAGGCTTTGCCCTGACCGCCCTGGCGGGGGCGGCGTTCGCGATCGCCGGAAGCGCCGCGTCGGCCGAGTCGACCGGCTACGACCGGACGCCGCTGCGACGATGGGCGGCCGTCAACGAGCAGAGCCAGGAGCCGGTCCTCCTGCGCGGCGTCGCGGCGGTCGATGGACGGGCCTCGGCGGACCGCTTCCAGATCCTCATCGACGTGGACGAGCTGCGCGTCCGGGGCCGCGACGAGCACGCCACGGGCCGGGCGCGCCTCGACGTCGGCGGCTCTCCCTCCGGCGCCGATCCCGTCATCATCGAGGGTGATCGCGTCGAGGCGTGGGCGCTGCTGCGCGCGCCCCACGGCTTCGGCACGCCCGGCGCCTTCGACGCCGCGGCCCAGGCCCGGCGCGACGGCACTCACGCCCACGGCTACGTCAAGAGCCGCCGGCTCGTCGAGAAGCTCGGCCGGGCCGGCGTCGGGTGGCTCCGCGACGCCGCGGCGCGGGCGAGGCAACACGTCCGGGAAGCCCTGCTCCGGTACGTCCTGCCGGGTCCCGAGCAGGGACTCGTCCGGGCGATGGTGCTGGGCGACCGCACGGGCGTCGAGCCCGAAACGGCCGAGGCCTTTCGCATCGCCGGCACCTACCACGTCCTTGCCCTTTCGGGCACCCAGGTCGCCCTGGTGGCCGGGCTCGTCCTGTGGTCGATGGCCCGTCTCGAGGTCTCCCCGCTCGCCTCGGCCGTCCTCGCCTCGGCGGCGCTCGTCTTCTACGCCGTCTTCGTCGGTGGCGACGTGCCGGTCACGCGGGCCACGGTCACGGCCGTCGTGATGCTCGCCGGCCGCACGCTGGACCTGGATGCCGACCTGGCGAACCTGCTCGGCCTGGCCGCCGTCGCCCTCCTCGTCCATCATCCTTCGTGGATCGGCGACGTCGGTTTCCAGCTCTCCTTCGGCGCGACCCTGGGCCTGCTTCTCATGGCGCGGGCCTTCGCCGATCGCCTGCCGAAGCTGCCCTGGCGGCTCGAGCAGGCGCTGGCCGCCTCGCTCGCCGCCCAGGCCGCTCTCGTTCCCCTGCTGCTCATCCATTTCCATCGGCTCGCCATCGCCGCCCTCGTGCTGAACCTGGCCGCGGTTCCGCTCTCGGGAGCCGTCCTCCTCGCGGGCTTCGCGGTCGCCGCTGCCGCGCCCGGTCCGGCGGCCGTGGCCGAGCGGGCGGGCGACCTCGCGTGGATCTTCGCCCATGCCCTGTTGCGCTCCGGCGAGCTGGTGCGGCTGGCGCCGCTCCTCGACCTGCGCTTTCCGACCCCACCGTCATGGGCGGTGGCCCTCTATCTCGGCGGCCTGCTCCTCCTCTGCGCACCCGGCCGGTTCCGCGCCGGCGCCACCGTGGCGGCAACGGGCTTCCTCGCCCTGGTCCTGGCCTCACGGCCGGCCCCTCCCGACGGACGTCTCTCGCTCGTCGCCCTCGACGTGGGGCAGGGCGATTGCCTGGCGGTGCGGTCTCCCCGCGGACGGCTCTGGATGGTCGATGCCGGAGGCTCCTACGACCCGCGCTTCGACATCGGAGAGGCCGTGGTCGGGCCGTACCTCTGGGGACAGGGCTGGCGCCGGCTCGAGGCCCTCGTCCTCACCCACGCCCATCCCGATCACGTCGGCGGCGTTCCCTTCCTGCTCCGGGCGTTCGGGCCACGGGAGGTCTGGGAAGGGCCGGCCCCCCGGCACGATCGCGGATACGACGAGCTCGATGCCGCGCTCCAGGCGGGGGGCGCCGTCCGGCGGAGCGTGTGCCGCGGCGTCGACGCCGACTGGGACGGCGTGCGGGTGTCGGTCGCGGGACCCCGGCCGCCCCGGCGACGGCCCTGGACGACGCGCAACGACGACTCGGTGGTGCTGACGCTGCGCTGGGGCAAGGTGACGTTCCTGCTGACGGGCGACATCGAGGCGACGGGTGAAGACGCCCTCGGCGGCGTCGCCGCCCAGGTCTTGAAGGTGCCGCATCACGGCAGCCGGTCGAGCAGCTCGGCCCGCTTCCTGGCATCCGTGTCGCCTCGCGTGGCCGTCGTGTCGGTGGGTCACGCCAATCGTTTCGGCCATCCCCATCCCGAAGTGGTCGCCCGGTATGCCCGCGCGGGGGTGTGGCTCCTGCGCACGGATCGCGACGGCACGATCACCGTCTCCACCGACGGCGAGCGCATCTTCGTGGAGACCGCGCGGCCTCCAGAACCTTGAAGTGCAAGGGGGTTGTGTTAACATCCTCCACCTGCCGAGGAGCGGGCGCGTTCCAGCCGCTTCGCGCGGCGAGGGGCGCCGTCCCGCCGCGGCGAAGGTGGCTCCGCAGTTGATGGGCGTCGCGGCCAAGCCATGACCGAGGAAAAGAAGCCCTTCACCGTCAGCGACCGGCGCCACTTCACCGCGGAGGGTGAGGCGCGGCTGTCGACCGAGGAGCCCGCGGCCCCCGTCGCGACTCCGAAGCCGCCCCCCCTCCCGGAGCCGCCGGCACCGGCGAAGCGGACCGCGCCGCCTCCGGTGGTCGACGAAGAAGACCCGTCGCTCGTGGGCGGAGGCGAGGGCGCCCCACCGATGGACTTCGTGGGCCTGCTCCTCTCGCTCGCCCCGGCAGCGGCGCCGCTCCGGACCTGGACGGCGCGCGGTCCATCGTCGGCCTGCTCGAGATCCTGAAGGAGAAGACCGAAGGGCGGCGCACCTCCGACGAGGACCGGGTCCTCGACGGGCTCCTCTACGAGCTGCGCATGGCGTTCGTGGCCCGGTCCCGGACGGAGAAGGCGTGAGGCGAGCCGCGGCAGCGAGCCTGCTGCTGCTCGCGCCGCTGGCGGTCCAGGCGCAGCCCGCGAGGTCGAGCGGTGCCGAGAAGGTGATCGACCTGCGGGCCAGCCGTCCGCCGGCGGGGAACACGTTCGAGGCGCTCTGGAGCGCGTACCGCAAGGCCGATCAGGGCGGCGACGCGGACGGCGCGCTGAAGGCGTGGCGGGAGATCCGGCGGGTCCGCATCGAGCGCAACATCCGCAGCCTGGAGCCGCTGTCGCTGGCCACCGTGGGCCAGGGGCTGGACCGCATGGCCAAGGGACCGCGGGAGCGGGCCGAGGACGACTTCCGCGCCGCGACCTCGCTGGACCCCCACCTGCCCGACGCCTATTTCGCCCTCGCGCTCGGCGTCGTGCCTGCCCTCTCCGACACGTTCTCCGGCCTCACCGCCCGGCTACCCACGATCCGGGGGCGACACAACCTGCGGACGCTGCTCGTGCCGGTCCTGCTGCTGGGCATGCTCGCGACGGCCACGGTGTTCGCCCTCGTCATGGTGGTGCGCCACGGAACGCTTCTGCTCCACGACCTCGAGGAAGCCCTGGGGCCGGAGCGCCGGCCGCTGGCGGTGGGGCTCTTCGTCCTCGCGCTCCTGCTGCCGGTGGCCGCGTTCCAGGGATACGGCTGGCTGCCGCTGTGGTGGCTGGCCCTGCTGTTCCTCTACATGGACACCGCGGAGCGCGTGGTCACGGCCCTCCTCCTCGTGGCCGGTCTCGCCGTCGGCCCCGCGGTGAAGGAGCTCGAGGCGCGCATCCAGGCCCAGCAGAACCCGCTCTTCCGGGCCGGGATCCTCTCCGTCGAAGGCGGTCCCGACGCCCGCGCGACGGCCGACCTCGAGGACGCGCTGGCCAGGAACCGCGACGACCGCGACCTCATGTACCTGCTCGCGGCGCAGTACAAGAAGACGGGCCGGTACGACGACGCCGCGGCCGTCTACCGGGAGGTCCTCCAGGCGGACCCGCGCGACCCCATCGCCCTCAACAACCTCGCCAACGTCGAGTTCGCGAGCGGCGAGTTCGCGGCGGCCATCGCCCGCTACAAGCAGGGCATCGAGTCCGGCCCGCCGGCGCCGGTGGCCGCGACCTTCCAGTACAACCTGTCCCTCGCCCACCTGCAGAAGTTCGAGTACCAGCCCGCCCAGGAGGCGCGCTCGCAGGCCGACCGCATCGCAAGCGGCCTCGTGCGCACCTACGACGGCCTGTGGAAGTACGACAAGGGCGACTACGCCGTCGTCGACCTGGGCCTCGACGAGGCCGACCTGTGGAGCAAGTTCGCGGGCACACCGACCGGCGTCCGGCAGAAGAACGTGGCCGGACGGGGCACGGGCGTCCCCCAGACTTCGTGGCTGCCCGGGGCCCTCCTGAGCCGCTTCGCGGGCGCGATCGGGATGTTCGGCCTCCTCATCGCCGGGCTGTGGCGCTGGCGCGGCTCCCGCGCGTTCACGATGCGCTGCGTGAAATGCGGGACGCCGTTCTGCAAGCACTGCCACCTCGGCGCCACCACGATCGGCCTGTGCACCCAGTGCCACCACCTCTTCGTCGTGCGCGACGGCGTGTCGGGCCCCGCCCGCAACCGGAAGCTGCTCGAGGTGCAGAAGGAGGACGAGCGGCGGGAACGCGTGTTCCGCCTCCTGTCCCTCGTCGCCCCGGGGGCCGGGCACCTCTATGCCCAGCGCACCCCGATGGGCCTGGTGCTGGTCCTGGGCTGGTCGCTGCTGCTCCTGCTGGCCCTGCTCGCCGGACGGGTCCTCCCGTTCACCGAGACGCCGTCGACGATCGAGAAGCCCTGGGGCCTCGGCCTCATCGCGGTGGTGCTGCTGGTGATCTACGTCGTCGCCAACCGGGCCCGACCGGACTTCGAGGTGGCGCTTCCCGCCCGCCGGAGCCCGCCCCCCGCCCGCCGGGGCCGGGCGGCATGAGATAGCGGCCGGAGATGGCCCTCGAAGGGACGATCAAGGACTTCGGGCTTCCCGACATCTTCCAGCTCATCGGGTTGCAGCGGAAGACCGGCCTCCTGACCCTCAACAACGAGACCTCGAAGCGGCTCGAGGACCGGCTGGGAAACGTGCTGGTCAAGCAGGGCAAGCTGAGCAAGGAGAGGCTGGACGAAGCGCTGCAGACGCAAAAGGCGACCCTGCAGCGGCTGGGCCACGTGCTCGTGACCCAGAACTACATCACGGCCAAGGACCTCAAGGATGCCATCCAGGTCCAGATCTCGCAGACGGTCTTCAAGGTCTTCCGCTGGCGTGACGGCGAGTACCACTTCGCGCCGTCCGACTCGGTGGAGTGGGACCGGGACAGCTTCCAGCCCCTGAGCGCCGACTACATCCTCATGGAAGGGATCCGGATGGTGGACGAGTGGCCCATCATCGAGAAGAAGATCCCGTCCATGGACATCGTCTTCCGCCCGGTCGTCGACGCGGGGATGATCGAGGTGGGAAGCGCCGAGAGCGAGGAAGGGACGGCCAAGCGCAGCGCGGCCAGCTCCACGAGCAAGATCCGCTTGACGCCCGAAGAGGAGCGCATCTTCCGCAAGGTCGACGGAACCCGCACCGTGCAGGGGATCATCGACTCGACCGGCCTCGGGGAGTTCGACACCTGCCGCATCCTCTTCGACCTCCTGAACCGCAACCTGATCTCGACCGTGGGCCGGGGCGTGACCAAGGAGCCTGCGGCCAGCCCGGCCGCCCGCGTCGCTTCCGCCACCCCGGGCTACGTGCTGGCCTTCGTCGCTCTCGTCCTGGCGGCGGCCGGCGTCGTGGCGCAGAGGGGTGCGCCGTTCGGCGTCGTCGGCCTCCCGCCGCTCCTCAAGGGCTCGTACGACCTCCTCATGCAGGGGGTGAGCCATGTCCGGCTGGAGCGGCTGGACCGGGCCATCCTCGCCTACCACCTGAACCACGGCGCGGTGCCGCACACGCTGGAGGACCTGGTGAGCGAAGGGCTGGTGGACCGCAGCTACCTGAAGGACCCCTGGGAGCGGCCCTTCCACTACGCGCTCACCGAGAGCGGCTACCTGCTGAGCGGAGTGGACGATACCGGCCGGACCACGCCGCCCGTGATCGAGAGGGTGCTTCCTCCCGAGAAGCCCTAGAGGCCATCGCCCGATGCAGGTGGTGCGCCTCGACTCCCTGGAGCCGCGCGGCTGGCCGGCGGCCGCGCTTGCGGTGGGGAACTTCGACGGTGTCCACCGTGGCCATCAGGCGCTCGTGGCGCTGGCGGTGCGCGACGCGCGCGCGGCCGGCGGGACGGCGGTGGTGCTGACCTTCGACCCTCATCCTTCCCGGGTCCTCAGCCCCGATCGCGCCCCCGCGAGCCTCATGACCCTCGGGCAGAAGGCGGAGGTCCTTTCGGGTCTCGGGGTCGACCGGCTGGCGGTGCTGCCCTTCACGGTCGAGCTGTCCCGTCAGGAGCCGGAGGAGTTTGCCCGTCAGGTTCTGCAGTGCGCCCTGGGGGCGCGGGTGGTCGTGGTCGGGTCCAGCTTCCGCTTCGGCCGGGGACGCGCCGGCGACCTCTCGACCCTGAGGCGGCTGGGTGACGAGCTGGTCTTCCGGGTCCACGGCCTGCGCCCGGTGATCGCCCTCGGCGGCCCGATCAGCAGCACCCGGATCCGGGAGGCGCTGTCGCGCGGCGCGGTCGATGCGGCCCGCGACTTCCTGGGCCGCCGGTTCTTCGTCGACGGCGTCGTGGTGAAGGGAGAGGGCCGGGGCCGCCGGCTCGGGATCCCCACCGCCAACCTCGAGCTCCTCAACGAGACAGTGCCGGGGGGCGGGGTCTACGCGTGCTGGTGCCGCGTGCTCGGCGACGCCTCGGCCGCGCGTGCGGCGGCGGTCAACGTCGGCCGCCGGCCCACCTTCGGGGGGGGCGAGATGACGGTCGAGGCCCACCTGCTGGAATACGAAGGGGACCTCTACGGGCGTACGCTCCGCGTGGAGTTCGAGCAGCGCCTGCGGGAGGAACGCGCCTTCCCCGGCCCCGAGGCCCTGGTGGCGCAGATCCGCAGCGACCTCGGCGAGGCGCGGCGGGTGCTGGGGTCGCCTTGACGCGTTATAGTCGCCCCATGCCGCATCCCTGGCCTCTCCGGTGAGCGAGCTGACCGTGGAGACGCGCGACGTCGAGGGGGTGACGCTCCTCTACCCCAGGGGCTTCATCAACGCCCACACCGTCCGCCAGTTCGAGGGGGAGATCCAGAAGGCGCTGGCGCAGGGCCACTTCAAGATCGTGGTCAGCTGCTCGGGCCTGGCCTACATCGCCAGCGCGGGCCTGGGCGCACTCATGGGAGCCATCGAGGAGATCCGGGGCAACGGCGGCGACCTCCGCCTGGCCAACCTCAACGAGACCGTCCGCAACATCTTCGAGATCCTGGGCTTCAACCACCTCTATCGCATCTATCCTTCGGAGGTGGAGGCCATCACCAGCTTCCGCTCCGCGGGAGCGGCGGGGTGCTGAGGCCGGTGGCCCGCCGCGCGCCGCGCCGGTCGAACGTCGGAGAAGGAGCGGCGCCCGCCCCGCGCTCCGTCAAGGCCAGCCTCCGGCTGTCGATCCCGAGCCAGACGTCGTTCCTGGGCGTGGTGCGGGAGATCACGAAGAAGATGGCGGAGTCGGCCGGCTTCTCGGCCGGCACCGCGGACCGGCTGGCCCTGGCGGTGGACGAGGCCGTCACCAACGTCATCGAGCACGCCTACCACGGCGCCGCGGACCGGGAGGTCGAGCTGCGCATCGAGGACCGGGGAGACGAGTTCCGGGTGGAGGTCGTCGACAGCGGGGCGTCGGTGGACCCCCGCGCCGTGCCGCGGGTGGACCTGCCGCGCTACGTCAGCGAGCGCCGCACCGGCGGCCTGGGCGTCCACCTGATGGAGAAGATCATGGACTCGGTGACGTTCCGGCGCTCGGCCCGGCGCAACGTCTGCTGCCTCGTCAAGCGCAAGGACTCGCCACCGGCCCGGTGACCGTGAATACCCCCGTCGTCTACCAGTACCAGCGGGCCCTCGACGCCTTCCGACGCGAGGGAGGATCCTCGCCGCTGCTCAAGCGGATGTCGGAGCTCATCTCGCTGCTGGACCTCACCACCACGCTCAACTCCAGCCTTTCGGGGGCCGAGATCCTCGACGCCGCGCTCCTGATCGTGATGGGGGAGCTGCAAGCCACGCGCGGCGTTCTCCTCGTGCGGGCCGAGAGCGGGAGCTTCCGCGTCCAGGCCTCGCGGGGGCTGCCTCCGGGGGCGCCCGCTCAGGTGGAGCTGGGTCCGCTGGCGAGTCCGGAGGTGATCTTCCGCCGCCGGGGCGCGCACGAGGGGGTGTTCGAGGCCTGCGGCCTGGAGGTGCTCTGTCCCATCTTCAAGGCCGACCGGCCGATCGCCGTCCTGGGGCTGGGGCCACGCGCCGACGGCCGGCCCTTCGACGTGGAGGAGTCCTCCTTCCTGCAGAGCGTCGCCGCCTGCGCCGCCACTCCCATCGAGAACGGCCTCATCTACCACGAGCTGAAACGCGTGAACCAGCGGCTGTCGGTCAAGGTCTTCCAGCTCCACAACCTCTTCGACCTCAGCCGCGAGCTGACCTCGAGCTTCGACGAAGAGGCGATCGAGACCCTCGTCGCCACGACGCTCATGGGCCACCTCATGGTCTCGCGCTGCGCCCTCTACCGGGCCGCCGAGGGCGGCCTGGTCGTCGCCCATGCGCGCGGCCTGCGCGGCGACGAACTGGACCGCTCCATCCCGGCCGCCGAAGCCCGCGTGCTGCTCGGAGCGCTCCGCTCGCCTCTCCGGGTGGCCGAGCTGCCGCCGGGCGCTGCCCGCGAGCGGCTGGCCGCGGCGCGCATGGCCCTCCTGGTCCCGCTGGCGGCGGGGGAGTCGGTGCAGGGCTTCCTGGCCCTGGGCGAGCGCGTGTCGGGCCTGCCCTTCAGCGAAGAGGACCTCGAGTTCGCACTGACGCTGGCCCGCCAGGCGCTGGCCGCCCTCGAGAGCGTGCGGCTGCACCGGGTGCGCCTGGAGCAGCAACGGCGCGACCGCGAGATGCAGATCGCGCGCGAGATCCAGCAGAGCCTCTTCCCCCGGTCGCGGCCCCCGGTCGCCGGCTTCGACCTGGCCGCGCTCAGCGATCCATGCCAGGAGGTGGGGGGCGACCATTACGATTTCATCCCCCTCGACGGCGGCCGGCTGGCCCTGGCGGTGGCGGACGTGTCGGGAAAGGGCGCCCCGGCGAGCATCCTGATGGCCTCGGTCCACGCCTCGCTGCGGGCCATGGCCGGATCGAGCCCGCCGGCGGCGCTGGTGGGGCGGCTCAACCGCTTCCTCCTCGCCAGCACCCAGGAGAACAAGTACGTGACGCTCTTCTACGCCGAGCTGGACCCGGCCGCCCGCCGCCTCGTCTACGTGAACGGCGGCCACGTGCCGCCCTGCCGGATCAGCGCCGATGGAGCGTGCGAGCGGCTGCTCGCCGGCGGGCCGGCCCTGGGCCTGCTCGAGCGCGCAGATTACGAAGCCGGCGTGACGGAGATGGGAACGGGAGACGTGATGACGGTGGTGACCGACGGGGTGACCGAAGCCGCCTCTCCCGACGACCGTGAGTTCGGCGAGGAGGGGCTGCTTCGGGTGGTGCGCGCGAGCCGCCAGGAGGGAGCCGAGGCCATCCTGAACGCCCTCGTGCGGGCCGTGCACGCGTGGACGGGACCGGCCGGGTGCTCGGACGACCTGACCGCCCTCGTGCTGAAGGCCTCCTGAGGCATGATCCTGCACAACACCCTCACCGGCCGGACCGAGCCCTTCGCCCCCGCCCTCCCGCCCCAAGTCCGGATGTACGTCTGCGGCCTGACCGTGTACGGCCGGGGCCACATCGGCAACTACCGGTCCCTGGTCGCTACGGACCTCCTGCGCCGCACCCTGCGGTACAAGGGATGGCGGGTGAAGGAGGTCATGAACATCACCGACGTCGACGACCGGATCATCCAGCTCGGGAAGGCGTCCGGCAAGGACCTGCGCGGCTTCACCGCGGAGCACATCCGCTCCTTCGACGAGGACAGCGCCACGCTGCGCATGGAGCGGCCCGAGGTGGTCCCGCGGGCCACCGACCACATCCCGGACATGATCGGCCTCGTCGAGCGCCTCATCACCCGCGGCCACACCTACACCGCCGAGGGAAGCGTCTACTTCAAGATCGCGACCTTCCCCGAGTACGGCCGCCTGTCCCGCCTCGACGTGTCGGGGATCAAGGCCGGGGCGCGGGTGGACACCGACAAGTACGAAAAGGAGGACGCCCGGGACTTCGTCCTGTGGAAGGCCAAGGAGGACGAGCCGGAGTGGGCGCACTGGGACGCGCCCTTCGGCCGCGGCCGACCGGGGTGGCACCTCGAGTGCTCGGCGATGAGCATGAAGTACCTGGGCGAGACCTTCGACCTGCATTGCGGCGGCGTCGACCTCATCTTCCCGCACCACGAGAACGAGATCGCCCAGAGCACCTGCGCCACGGGCAAACCCTTCGTGCGCCACTGGATGCACGTGACGCACCTGCTCGTCGACAACGAGACGATGTCGAAGAGCAAGGGAAACTTCTACACGATCCCGGACCTGCTGCAGCGCGGCCATCGGCCGGATGCGATCCGCTACCTGATCTGCGCGGCGCATTACCGCAAGCCCCTCAACTTCACGTGATCGACAAGGTCCACGGCTTCGTGCGCCGTCTGGACGAGATCGACCAGGAGGGTCCCCCGGCGCCGGCCGTCGAGAGCGCGGTGGCGAAGGCGCGCGAGGCCTTCGACCGCGCGCTGGAGGACGACCTGAACACGCCGGAGGCCCTGGCCGCCGTGCACGAGCTGGTCAACGAAGGCAACCGCCTGCTCGCGGAGGGCGCCCTGACGCGCGAGGGGGCGGCCCGGGTGCGCTCCCGGCTCGAGGCGATGGATCAGGTCTTCGCGGTGCTTCTCCCGGGGGAGGACCGGCTCTCTCCAGAGGAGCAGGCCCTCTTCGACGCTCGCCAGGAGGCGCGGCGCAAGCGGGAGTTCCAGAAGGCCGACGAGCGCCGGAACGAACTGGAGGAGATGGGAGTGATCCTCGAGGACACGCCGAAGGGAACGCGGTGGCGGCGGAAGCACTGAAGGCGCTCGTCTCGCGCCTGGGCCGGGGCCCGCGCTCCGGTGGGCCGGGAGAGACGCTGGCCTGCCGCCACCTGGAAGGCCAGGGCTTCGTGATCCTGGCCCGGAACTACCGCTGCCGGTCGGGCGAGGTCGACGTGGTGGCCCGCCACGGCGAGGCCACCGTCTTCGTGGAGGTGAAGGAGCGCCACGGCGCGTCGCACGGCGCGGGTTGCGACAGCGTGACCTTCGGCAAGCGCCGCCGCATCGTCCGCGCCGCGCGCTTGTACGCCGTGGCCCACGGCCTCGACGAGGCGCCGCTGCGCTTCGACGTGGTGTCCATCGACTGGACGCAGGCCGGCGGGCCGCAGATCCGCCACGACCAGGGCGCCTTCAACGTCGACGGAGGCTGAGGCGTGAGGGAGCCAGTCTCGGCGGCGGCGCTCGTCGCATCCGCCGTCGCGTGCGCTGCGGTCGGCCTGGCCTGCCACCGCTCGCCGCCGGGCCCCGACGTGCCGGCCCTGCTGGCCCAGTTGAAGAGCGCCGATCCGGAAGTCCGCGGCAAGGCCAGCCTCGCCCTCATCCCGGTCGGCGAGCCGGCGGTTCCCGGGCTCATCGAGATGCTGAAGAGCGCCGAGCCCCAGCAGCGCGCAACCGCGGCCTCCACGCTCTTCGGCATGGGGCCCAGGGCCAGGGCGGCGGTGCCGGCCCTCGCGGACGCCCTCTCGGATCCTGATCGGGAGATGCGGATGTCGGCCGCGATGGCGCTCGAGTCCATCGGCCCGGACGCGGCGCCGGCGGTCCTCGCGCTGGTGCGGGCCCTCAAGGACCCCGAAGGGCTGGTCCGGCAACGGGCGGCCATCGCCCTCGGCAGCATCGGCCCGGGCGCGCGCGAGGCGCTGCCGGCCCTGCGGGAGGCGAGCCGCGTCGACATCGTCCGGCCGGCGGCCGAGGAGGCGATCCAGAGGATCCAGGCTCGCTGAGCCCGCGCCATGCACGACCCGTCGCCTGCTTGCGTTTCTCCGGGAGCAAGCGTACTGAAGGAGGACTGATGCGCAGGCTTCGAGTCGCGATCCTGGACCTGCTGGAGAAGGGTCCCTGCCACTCCCTGTGGGCCCGGGTCATGGCGCCCAACTTTGCGAGCATCATGCCCCAGGTGATCGGCGTCTGGTGCGAGCAGGCCGGTCACGACGTCACCCTCGTCTGCTACACCGGCCGGGAGGACCTGGCCCGCGAGCTACCGGACGACACGGATCTGGTCTTCATCGCCTCCTACACGCAGACCGCCCACCTCGCCTACGCGCTGGCCAACGTCTACCGGCAGCGCGGGGCGGTGACGGCCCTGGGCGGGGCGCACGCGCGCTGCTACCCGCACGACGCGGCCCGGTACTTCGACTACGTCCTCGGGTTCACCGACCGGGCGATCGTCGACGAGGTGCTGCGGGACTGCGCGCCCCATCGGCCCGCGGGATTGAGCCTTTCCGCCCGGCGGCAGCCCGCCCAGCTCCCGGGAGTCAGGGAAAGATGGAAGTTCATCGAGCCCACCATCGCCAGGGGGGCCGCCATCAAGATCATCCCCATGATCGGGAGCCTCGGCTGCCCCTACACCTGCAGCTTCTGCATCGACGCCACGGTGGACTACCAGCCCCTGGACGCGGGCCAAATCCGCGACGACCTCCGTTTCCTGCTCGGGAAGCTCAAGCGGCCGATGGTGGGCTGGCACGATCCCAACTTCGGCGTGCGGTTCGACGAGATCATGACCACCATCGAGGCCGCCGTCCCCGCCGATCGCATCGACTTCCTCGCCGAGAGCAGCCTGTCCCTACTCTCCGAGCCCCACCTGCGGCGGCTGCAGCGCAACGGGTTCAAGGCGATCCTGCCCGGGATCGAGTCCTGGTACTCGCTGGGCGGCAAGTCGAAGACCGGAAGCCTCACGGGCCTCGAGAAGGTGCGGCGGGTCTCGGACCACGTGAACACGATCCTGCGCTACGTGCCCTACGTCCAGGCCAACTTCGTGCTCGGCCTCGACGACGACGCGGGCGAGGAGCCCTTCGAGCTGACCAAGCTCTTCGTCGACATGACGCCGGGCGCGTTCCCCGCCTATTCGCTGCTGTCCGCCTTCGGCCAGGCGGCGCCGCTCAACCTCGACCTGCAGCGCGACGGCCGCGTGCTCCCCACCCCCTTCCACTTCCTCGACAACAACCAGGCGACCAACGTCCGGCCCAAGAACTACACCTGGCCCGCGCTCTACGACAACGTCATCGCCCTGCGGCGCCATTCGTTCTCCTGGCGCGTCATCGGGCGGCGGATGCGCGCGAACCGCGTCCCCACCGCCCGGTGGATGAACGTCGTGCGGGCCGTGTCGGAGGAAGGCTTCGGCCGCATCCGCCACGACTCCATCGTCCGCCGGCTCCTCGACGACGACCGGTGCGTGCGCCGCTTCTTCGAGGGCGAGAGCGACGTCCTGCCCGCGTTCTACACGGATCGGGTCCGCAAGGACCTCGGGCCCTGGTGGGACGCCCTTCCCGAGGGCTCGCTGCGCCACGATCCCAACGCGTACCTCAAGGCATGCCAGGCGGCCCGGCCGCCCGGCCTCGAAGTCGCGCCGCCCCCGCCCGCCGCCCGTCCGCGCCCACCCCGGCCGTCGGCGCCGTGATGCCTCGCCGGTGACGGCCCATCCGGTCGCCCGCCACATTCCCCTCCCCACCGAGGGCGACCGCGGGCCTCGACGGCGGCCCGCTTGATCACACCTGTCCTGCTCGTCGCCACTCGGGTGGACCCGATTCCAGCGCGCCAGGATCAGAGGCCGCCCAACAACTCCAGGAGGTGCCACGAGCATGCGCCATCGCTTCGTGCTCTTCTCCATTGCGGTCCTCCACTCGCTCGCGATTCCGCTGCTCGCGCAGGCCCCGCGCCCCTCCCCCAGGCCGCAGCCCCGTCCTCACGTCATGCGCGTGGACGTCGATCCGCGAACGATCGAGATCGACGACGGCGACTCGGTGGTGATCCACTGGTCCCGGGAAGACTCCGAGATCGTGCGCATCCTGGGGATCGACACGCCCGAGACGCGGCACCTCGAGCACGACATTCCCTACAGCCAGGAGTTCGGAGAGCAGGCCACCGCCTTCGCGCGCGGCGCCTTCGCCGTCGCCTCCCAGGTCGAGCTGCTTCGCGCGGCGACGCTCGATCCCTACGGCCGCACGCTCGGGTATCTGTTCCTGAACGGGCGCAACTACTCGGTGCTGGTGGTGAGGGCCGGGCTGGCGGAGGAGAGCGTGGGCCGTTACGGCGACAACGGCCTGCCGCGCGAGGCCGCCGACGTCCTGGCCGCGGCGAAGGCCGCCGGCCCGGTGCCGTTCCAGTCTCCCGCCGATTTTCGCAGCCGCATGCGTGATCTCTCGAGCTGGATGAAGGCGCGGGGCATCTACCCGGATCGATAGCGGACCCCCCGCTGCCCACACCTCGAGGCAGCGGGCCTCTCCCTTCTCCCGCGGCCGAAATAGCATACCCCCCTATGGGCTGTTCATCGCCCCGCGCGAGGCGGCCATCAGGTGCGCGGAGCCGGACCACTCTGCCTACACGCCTGAATCCCCTCGGCCGCGTTCATCCACGTCGTGCGGGATCACCGACGAATGGCTTGGGGTCGATGACGAGCCACGGCTTCCGCTGCGCCCGAAGCACGTTTAGAGGGCGGAAGGGATGCGCCACGGGTGACCGCCACAGGCGACGCAGAAGACGTGCGATGACGAGATCCTGCTCTGACTCTGGCCGCGTTCGCAGCGGCGTCCCTGGCTCGCAACGCTCAAGAAGACTGGCGCCGAGGTCGTCGTCCGCCTCGTAGAGCCGCACCGTCGGGTGTCCGTTCCAGAAACGCAGGCGTCTTGCTGCACGTCATTGCGAGCCTTCGTGGAATGGTCAGCATGCGTTCATCGTGACCGGGGCCGTCGCTGGCCGCCAGGAGGGCGCGGCGCCCGGGGATCTCCGACCGCTTCTTTCCTCCCGAAATGCCACTCGAAGCGGCTCTTGAGCACGAGCCCCGGCCCTTGCCCTCCGATATCGAACGATGGGACAACACCGCCAAGACGGCGACACCGCAGACCTCGCGCACGCAGATCTCCTCCTGACTGACCGGGAACGCACCATGAGGTTCTTGTGGGTAACGGTCGAGCTAGAAGGGTGGTGGGGCGTAGCCGGCGCGAGGGCACCCATGGTTGCGGACCGCGTGGATCACGCAGCCAATTGGCGGCCGGTGGGCGACCGTCATGGAGCGGGAAACGGGATTCGAACCCGCGACTTCGACCTTGGCAAGGTCGCACTCTACCACTGAGTTATTCCCGCCCTTGCGCATGACCATCTTACGAACGGTGGCCGGACGCGTCAACCCCGTCCCGTCGATACCTGGCCGAGGGAGCGCCTCCCGCCAGAGGATCTTGATCGACCTTTCGCCTTCTTCTATAGTGGGTTCCTCCGGGGCGGCGTAGCCAAGTGGTTAAGGCGGAGGTCTGCAAAACCTCTACTCTCCGGTTCAAGTCCGGACGCCGCCTCCAGCCCTTCTCATCTTCGTAACACGAGGCGGCCTGCGATGAGCCTGGGTAAGCGCCTGCACGAGCACTATCATCGACAGCTCTCGCTCCGCCGCCAGATCGCCATCCGCGCGCTGTGCTCCTTCCTCGTGATGTTCTTGATCGCGAGGGCCTACACGTACTCGGTCCACTACCACCTGCTGCCGCTGCGCGACTTCGTCACCGCGAGTGGCCTGCACATCCACCATCTCTTCTGGGGGATCCTGCTCTTGATCGTGGTTGGCTTCGGGGCGCTGGCCTCGCGCGACCCGCGGTGGCACCTCCGCCTGGCGGTGGTCTATGGCGTGGCGCTCGCCCTCACCCTGGACGAGTTCGCGCTATGGCTGCGGCTGGCCGACGTCTACTGGTCGCCGGAAGGGCGGGAGAGCGTGGAGGCGGTGGCGGTGGCGGCGTCCGGCCTCGCGCTCATGGCCGTCGGCGAGCCGTTCTGGCGGGCGGTCGCCCGTGAGGTCTGGCCCGCAGCGAGTCCATCGTCGGCGGATGGAGGAACGCCGTGAAGACGGTCCGGATCGCGATGCTCGGATCGGGCTTCGTGGCGGAGTTCTACCTGCAGGGGCTCGCCAATGTGAACGGCTGCGAGGTCCGGGTCAACTACTCCCGTTCCGCGCGCCGCGGCAAGGACTTCGCGGAGCGCTGGCGCATTCCCGGGACCACGCGCGACCTCGACGAGGTCGTCGCGCGCGGCGACATCGACCTCTTCGTCATCGCGCTGCCGAACGACGCCCACCTCCCGGTGAGCCTGAAGCTCTCGCGCGCGAAGCGGAACCAGGTCTGCACGAAGCCGCTGGCCCGGAACAGCAAGGAGGCGAGGGCCATGCTGGACGCCGCGCGGAAGTCGGGCGCTCTCCACGGCTACGCCGAGACCGAGGTCTTCGCCCCCGCGGTGGTGAAGGCGCAGGAGATCGTTCGCTCGGGCGGCATCGGGCGTGTCCTCTGGGTGCGCTCGCGCGAATCGCATGGCGGGCCGCACAGCGCCCATTTCTGGGACGTGACCCGGACCGGCGGCGGGGCGATGAACGACCTCGCCTGTCACACCATCGCCGCCGCGCGCTATTTCTTCGGCAAGGACGACCGGATCGTCGAGGCCATGGCCTGGGGCGATCGCCTCGTCCACCACGACAAGACCAGGGGCGAGGACAACGCCCTCCTCGTCCTCCGGTTCGCCAGCGGGGGGATCGGCCATTGCGAGCTTTCCTGGACCACGAAGGGCGGGCTCGACCTCCGCAACGAGGTCCACGGGAGCGAAGGCTCGATCTTCACCGACGTCACGCGATCGACGCCCATTGCCGCCTTCACCATGAAGCCCTCCGGCTACGTCGTCGAGAAGGCGGACATCGACTTCGGCTGGACGAAGCCGCTGCCCGAGGAAGCCTTCACGTACGGCTACCAGGCCGAGATGCGGCATTTCGTCGAATGCGCCCGGGACGGCGCGACGCCGCGCGAGACGTACGCGGACGGCTACATCGTCAACGTCGTCCTCGACGCCGGATACGAATCGATGAGGACCCGCAAATGGGTGCGCGTGAAGTACTGAAAAACGGCGTCGCGCCACCCGCGAGTAGCCTCTCGACCCGGGGGCATGCTAGGCTTTCGCAACTCTTGCGCAGGAAGTAGTCGGTGGGTCTCGCTGCCCCGTGGGTCGGTCCGTACCGGATCCTGGAGAAGCTCGGAGCCGGGGCGATGGGCGAGGTATACCTGGCCGAGGACCCGCGCCTCCACCGCCGGGTCGCGCTGAAGACGCTCGCCGATCCGGTCAACACGGCGCCCGAGGCGCGCCGTCGGCTGCTGCACGAGGCCCGCGCCGCCGCCCGGCTCAACCATCCCAACGTGGCGGCCATCTACGACGTCGTCGAATCCCCGGACAGCGTGCACCTCGTCATGGAGTACGTCCCGGGCGAGACGCTGGCCGCCCGGCTCCGCGGCGGGCGTTTGGACTCGGCGGCCGTGGTGGCCATCGGCGTCCAGCTCGCCGACGCGCTGGCCGAGGCGCATGCGATGGGGGTCATCCACCGCGACCTCAAGCCGGGCAACGTCATCGTGACCCCCGGGGAGCGGGTCAAGGTGCTCGACTTCGGCGTCGCGCGCACGCACGGGGTCCGTCTCGTCGACCCCGATTCGGGCTACAGCTCCAGCTCGCGGGACAAGTCTTCCGACGTCCGGACGATGGTCGGGACGCCGCCCTACGTCCCGCCCGAATGCTTCCTCGGCCAACCGGCCGACGCCCGAGGCGACATCTACAGCCTCGGGGTGACGCTCTTCGAGATGCTCACCGGCCGGCGGCCGTTCGCAGGGAAGGACGTGCAGGCCGTGGGTGTCGCCGCCCTCACGGAGGCGACGCCGCGCGCACGGGGAGCCAACGACGGCGTGTCGTTCGGCCTCGACGCGATCGTGGCCCGGGCCATGGCGCGCGAGCCGCGGGACCGTTACGGCTCCGCCGCCGAGCTGGCCGCCGCGCTTCGAGACGAACAGGAGGCGCTGCGTGACGCCTCGACGCTGTCCGGGCCGGGGTGGCGCCTCCCGGACCTGCGTCGCTGGACACGGCCGCGGTCGGCCTGGGCGCTGATCACGGTCCTGCTGGCCGTCTACTCGTACAGCATCCTGCTCAAGGCTCGGCGCCCTCCGTCGAGCGCCGGCCCGCCCGGCTCCGCGGTCGTGGCCGTGCTGCCACTGGCCAACGCCACCGGCGATCCCGGCAACGATCACCTCGGCGCCGGCATCGCCGACGTCCTCATCGCCACCCTGGCCCGGGTCCCGGGCGTCACGATGATCTCGCGCAGCGCGACCCTCCCGTATCGGGAACGAAGGAAGGACGTCGCCTCCATCGCCCGCGAGCTGGGAGCCGACCTGGTGGTGGACGGGGCCGTGCAGGCCTCGGGGAAGGCGGTGCGGGTCACCCTCAGCCTGCTCCGGCCGCAATCGAACCTCGTCGCCTGGAGCGGCGCTTACGACGGCGCGTTCTCCGACCTGTTCACGCTGCAGAACGAGGCGGCGACCGCCCTCAGCCAGGCGCTCCAGGTGACGCTCTCGCCCGAGCAGCGCCGCCGCATCGGTCGTCCCCCGACGGCGAACGTCGAGGCGCTGGCGGATTACGTCCAGGCGCGTTCCTTCCTCCAGCGCCCGGACGTCAAGGGCGACAACCTCGAGCACAGCATCGGCCTCTTCCAGAGCGCCCTGGCCCGGGACCCGAGATTCGCGGGCGCGCACGCCGGCCTCGGCCAGGCCTATTGGCTGCGGTTCGAGGAGATGCGGGAGGCGCAGTGGTCGGAGAAGGCCTTCGTCGCCATCACGGAGTCGTTGCGGCTGGACCCCGAGGACGCGGCCGCCCACCAGGCCCTGGCGATCGTCTACCAGGGGAAGGGCCGGACCGATCAAGCCGAGGAGGAATTCCGCCGCGCCATCTCCCTCCTGCCCACCAGCGACGAAGCGCACAGCCTGCTCGGCCGGATGCTCTGCGAGCAGGGACGGCGAGAGGAGGGCATCGCCGAGCTGAAGAAGGCGATCGCGCTGAGGCCGAACTACTGGGGGCACCACTACGAGCTGGCGATCGCCTACTTCGACAGCGGCCGCTATCCCGAAGCGGCCGCCACCTGCCGGCGCGTCATCGAGCTCCAGCCCGACAGCTCTCGCGGCCTCCTGCTGCTGGGGACGGTCTATTACGCCAGCGGCGACAACCGGCGAGCCATCGCCACGCTGCGGCAGGCGAACGCGCTCAGCCCGGACGCGGCCACCTACACCAATCTCGGCGCAGCGCTCCTGGCCGACCGGCGGTACGCCGAGGCCGCGCAGGCATTCGAGGAGGCGGCCCGGCGGGCGCCCAAGGCGCCGTCCAAGCAGCGGAACCTCGGCGAGGTGTACGAGCGTCTGGGCCGGGGCGAGGCTGCTCGGCAGGCCTACCGGCGCGCGGTCGAGCTCAGCCAGGAGCAGCTCCGGACCAACCCTCGTGACGCGCGCACGCTTTCCATGCTGGCCGTCGACGAGGCCAAGCTCGGCCAGTGGCCCGAGGCCCGGCGCCACGCGGACGAGGCCACGGCGCTGAGCCCGCACATGGCGGATGTCATCTACCGCAAGGCGGTCGTGCTCGCCCTGGCCAGCCGGCCGGACGACAGCCTGGCCGCTTTGGAGCAGGCGATCGCCGAGGGGTTCGGCCGCGCGCGGGCGGCGGGGGACGAGGACCTCAAGACCCTCCGCGGCCTTCGGGAGTTCCAGAGGCTGATCGGGGACGCGCCGGTCCCCGCGAAAGGAGGCTCCAAGTGAAGGGAGCAGCTCGGATCGCGATCACGTCCTGGTTCTCACTGGCCGTCTCGATGGCGCAGCCGGGCGCATCGGAGGTGACCCCCTCGCCTGGTCCGACCAACCATCCCGTGAAGATTGTCACCAAGGACAAGAACGGGAAATGCAGCGTCGACAGCTGGGGACCGAAGACAAGCCTGAGGGTGTCCGTCTCACGGAAGGACACCGTGACGTGGCAGTTCCAGAACGACTGCTCGAAGGACATGACCCTGGAGGTCGCGAACTTCCAACCGCACGGACCGTCGGTCAAGCCCGGGGAGCCCGCGGAGAAGGATCCACTCGACGACAAGTGCGCGCGCAAAGCGGCCGTGAGCCACCGGAAGACCGGCGAATTCAAGTGCGGGTTCAAGCTGACGTTCAAGGGGCCGAACGCGATCTACCACTACCCCGAGGATGCCCGAACCTACAAGTACGACATCCTGGGTGATGGTCAGCCGCTGCTCGATCCGGAGATCGAGGTCCGCCCCTGACTCGCCGGCCAGCCCGAAGGGGCAGACGGTGAAGGTTCGCTTCGGGGAGTTCCTCTTCGATGACGATACGCGGCAGCTCCTGCGTGGCGGGGAGGTCGTGGCCCTGTCGCCCAAGAGCTTCGACCTCCTCCGCCACCTGCTGAAGCGACGCCCCGGCGCCGTCTCCAAGGCCGAGCTGCAGGCGCTCGTCTGGCCCGACACGCACGTGACCGGCGCCAGCCTGGCCAGCGCGGCCAGCGACCTGCGGGCGGCCCTCCAGGACCGGCGGCGCCGGCCCCGTTTCATCCGCACCGTCCACGGCTTCGGCTACGCCTTCTGCGGCGAGGCCGAGCCGTCGGGGAAGGTGAGCGAGCCGCGGCCGGCCGCAGGACCCGCGTACCGCCTGATCTGGAACCGCCGCGAGATCGAGCTGTCCGAGGGCGAGAACGTCCTGGGCCGAGACCACGGCGCCGTGGCCTGGATCGACTCCCCGACCGTCTCCCGCCGGCATGCGCGCATCGTCGTCTCGGACGAGCAGGCCGTCCTCGAGGACCTGGGCAGCCGCAACGGGACGTGGGTCCGCGGGCGCAGGGTCACCGGCCGGCTACGACTGGCCGACCTCGACGAGCTGAAGCTGGGCTCGGTGGTGATGGTCTTCCGGGTCTTCGAGCCGGACGAAACCGACTCCGCTCGCTAGTCGGACCCGCGGGCGATCGGCAACGTGAAGGAGAAGGTCGCCCCGCGGCCCGGCGCGCTCTCGGCCCAGATCCGGCCCCCGTGCGCCTCCACGAGTCCCTTCGCGATCTTGAGGCCGAGGCCGGCGCCCAGGCGGGCGGTGCGCCTCGCCTGCCAGTAGGGCTCGAACACGTGCTCCAGGTCGCGCTCCGGAATGCCGGGCCCCTGGTCGGTGACCGCCACGCGGACCTGGCCGCCTTCCCGCCGGCCCGTCAAGGCGATGAGCCCTCCGCGAGGGGTGAACTTGATCGCGTTCCCGATGAGGTTGCCGAGCACCTGGCCGATCCGGTCCGGATCCGCCCAGACCGCCACGGGCGATTCCGGCAGCTCGCAGCCCACCACCTGCTCCTTGGCGCGGGCCTGGATGTGGAGCGCCTCGCAGCCCTCGCGCAGGAGCGACGCCAGCTCGACCGCTCGCGGCTCGACTCGGAGCGTGCGGCCGGCGTCGAGACGGCTCAGCTCCTGCAGATCCTTGATCATGCGCTCCATCCGGCTCGCCGCCCGCTTGATGATCTCCAGCACGTGGATCTTGCTCTCCTCGGGCTGAGCCGCGTCCTCGAGGAGCAGGGTCCCCATCGAGATGGCGCTGAGCGGCGTCCGCAGGTCATGGGAGACGATGGCAAGCACCTCGCCGCTCCGGCGGGGCGAAAGCCCCAGGACCCGCATCGCCGTATGTCGCGCCATGAGCTCCTCCGATCCTCGGCCGGCCCCACGACCCGGCTCGAAGGCATTGACGGCGCCCGTCCAGGAGCGGTTCCCGGAGTCGACAAGCCTCCAGCAAACGATCAGCAAACCGCCAGGATCGGGAGGAGAGAGCGGATGTGGGAGGCGCGCAACGGGCGCCCCCCAGCTTCGGGGAACCGGTCCGCGAACGAGCGTCAGCGGAGGGCGCGCAGGTTCAAGATCTGCGTCAAGAGGCTCGTGAGGATGCTGTAGTTACCGTTGGAATACCGTCCATACTGAGAGCGGCCATAGTAACCGTCCTCGTAACCGCGGCGGAAGCCCTCCCGGAAGTAGTAGTTGTACTCGGGCTGGTCGATGTACCGGCCCGTATAGCCGTAATTCGCATCCTGGTAGGCGTAGGAGCCTTCGGGATCGAAGCGCCAGCCGTCCTGCCGGTCGGCGCGGCCGGCCCGGAAGCCTTCCTCATATCCGTATCGGACCGCCTGCCGGAGCAGGTCCGCCCCGTACTGGTTCGTCTCGTAGTAGCGCCCGTCATAGGAGTAGCCGTAGCTGGGGGCGGTGTAGAAGTATGGGTCGTTGCTGTAGTCGTAGGAGCGCGCCAGCGCCAGACGCTGCTGGCGCAGGCGGCCCAGGTACTGCTCCTGGAAGCGGTACTGCGCGAGGCGACGCTGCTGCTCCAGGGCCTGTGCGCGCTGCTGGGCGAGGTTCAGCTGCTGCTCCAGCCGCTGGTTGTACGCCGCCGCGCGCTGGCGCTGCTGCTCGATGAGCTGCTGCTGGCGCTCCTGCGAGAGGCGCTGCTGCCGGAGCGGCTGTGCTGATGACACCTGCTGCTGAGCCTGCTGCTCTTGCCGGATCTGTCGCTGCGGCTGCTGTTGTTGGGCCTGTTGCGCCTGACGGGCCTGACGCTCCTGCTGGCGCTGGTGTTGAGCCTGCGGTTGCTGCTGCGCCTGCTGGGCCTGCCGCTCCTGGCGCTGCGCCTGCTGCCGGCCCTGCTCTTGCGCCTGTTGCTCCTGCCGGCCCTGCCGCTCCTGCTGGCGCTGCTGTTGAGCCTGCGGTTGCTGCTGTGCCTGCTGGGCCTGGCGCTCCTGCCGCTGCTGCTGGCGTTGCGCCTGCTGCTGAGCCTGTTGTTGCGCCTGTTGCTCCTGCCGGCCCTGCCGCTCCTGCTGGCGCTGCTGTTGAGCCGGCTGGGCCCGGCCTTGCTGCGGCTGATCCTGCTTCTTCTCCTTCTTGTCCTGCTCTCCCTGCTTCTGCCCCTCCTGCATCGCACTCACCAGCGCCAAGCTCGCGCGGTTCCAGCCGGTCATGATCATGAAAGCCTCCCGAGTATCACGTCCACGGATGTAACGGAGCAAGAAGCGCGCCAGTCAGGCCGCGCCGTAAACCGCGGGTTTCGAGGGCTTTGAGTCCCAAGCCGCCTGGGATAGTGTTGCTGCCGGAGGGCAACTCATACCGCAAGAGAGCCCGTCTCGCGACCGCATCCTCGGCGTCGGGATCAGCGGCATCGGCTGGTGCGCGGCCGAGCACATCAAGGCATTCCTGCGCAACGCTCACGTACGCATCGTGTGGCTGCATGTCCGCGACGAGGCGCGGGCGCGGGAGAAACTGGCCCGGTACGGGGTGGCCGTGCCCGGCGTCCGTTTCACCCCGCGCTATGAGGACCTCCTGGAGTCGGCCGAGGTGGACATCGTGTCCATCACGACGCCCAACCACCTCCATGCCGGCCAGGCGGTGGCCGCCGCCCGGGCGGGCAAGCACTTCGTCCTCGAGAAGCCGACCGGCCTCGACACGCGGGAGCTGGTCCGGATCCGCAACGCGGTGCGCCGGGCGAAGGTCCGCACTATTGTCTCCTTCGAGCTGCACTACAACCCCTACCTCCGTTTCGTCCATTGGCTGCGCGCGTCGGGCCGCCTGGGCCGCCTCCGGTTCGCCCGGGTCCAGTACCTGTCCCGGGTCACCAACTGGTACTCGGGCTGGGGCTGGGTCCGGACGCGCAAGAGCGGGGGCAGCCACCTGCTGGCCGCCGGCTGCCACGCCGTCGACGCGCTGCGCTGGTGCTCGGGCCTGGAGGCGGAGGAGGTGAGCGCCTACCACACGCGGTTCACGAAGGGCTACGAGTGGCCCACGACCATCGAGGCCAACGTGAAGCTCGGCAAGGGCGCGCTCGGCCACGTGACCAGCTCCACCGACTTCATGCTGCCCTACACGTTCGGGGTGGAGCTGATGGGCGACCGGGCGACGGTGCGCGACACGCTGATCACCTGGCTGAAGGAACAGCCGCTCGACCTCGATGAGCTGAGGCGGGCGAACCCGTTCCCGGACGTCAAGCTCCTCGAGGGCCGCTACGGAAGCGAGAGCCCGGCCGTCCGCATCGAGACGCTCATGCCCGACTCCGCCGACGTCAGCCATCACCCCTTCCAGGGCGAGATCGACGAGATGGTGGACGCGGTACGCCGGGGCCGGGAGACGCACCTCAGCGTGTTCGACGCGCAGAAGACCATGGAGCTCTGCCTGGCCGCAGACCTCTCGGCCGAGAAGGGAGGCCGGCCGGTGAGGCTTCCCCTCATACCCGAGCACCGGCGGGACTGACCGGCCGCTGGGTCCTGGCGCACAGGTGACGGGCGTCACAGGATAGGCGCGCGGGGGCCCGGCGGTCCGAAGTTCCTGCCCCCGTCGGCTATCCTTTGCTCGAGCGGCGAGCCTTCCCGCCGATCAGGGGTCGCGTCTTGATCGGAGCGCGCCGCTCGAGGCATGAGCGCGTCACGACTGCGGAACGCGGCCGTCTTCGTAGGCCTGGCCGGGCTCTACTTCGTGGCCGGCAAGCTCGGCCTGAGGCTGGCGTCCGTGAACGCGAGCGCCACCGCCGTGTGGGCCCCGACGGGCATCGCGCTGGCCGCCTTCCTGACGCTCGGTTACCGCGTCTGGCCGGCCATCCTCCTGGGCGCTTTCCTGGTGAACGTGACGACGGCCGGCTCGCTGGCCACCTCCGCCAGCATCGGCGTCGGCAACACCCTGGAAGGGGTCGTCGGGGCGTACCTGGTGAACCGGTTCGCCCGCGGCCGCGACGCCCTGCAGCGCGCGCCCGGCGTCTTCAGGTTCGCAGTCCTGACGGCGATCGTGAGCACGATGGTGAGCGCCACCTGGGGAGTGACGACCCTCTCGCTGGCCGGGCTCGCCGATTGGGCGAGCTACGGGTCCATCTGGTTGACCTGGTGGCTCGGCGACGCCGGCGGGGACCTGGTCGTGGCGCCCTTCGCGATCCTCTGGAGCGCGAGCTCCCGCCTGCGATGGAGGGGGGCCCGGGCGTTCGAGGCCGCGTTCCTGCTGCTCTCGTTCTGCCTGGTGGGCGCGATCGTGTTCGGCGGGCTCGCGCCCTCGCCGGTCAAGAACGCCCCGCTGGAGTTCCTGTGCCTCCCGTTGCTCATCTGGGCGGCCTTCCGTTTCGGGCAACGCGAGGTGGCGACCGGGACCGCCATCCTGGCCGGGATCGCCACCTGGGGGACGCTGCACGGCCTCGGGCCCTTCGCGCGGAGCGCGCAGAACGAGTCCCTGCTGCTGCTGCAAGCCTTCATGGCGGTGACCTCCGTGACGACGCTGGCGCTGGCCGCCGTCGTATCGGAGCGCAAGGACGCCGAGAGGCGGCTGCGGCGCCTCGCGGTGAGCGACTCCCTGACCGGCCTCGGCAACTACCGCCGCATGATGGCCGCCCTCGCGGCAGAGATCGGGAGGTCGCAGCGCACCGGCCGGCCGTTCGCGGTCCTCTTCTTCGACCTGGACGACCTCAAGGGGATCAACGACCGTCATGGCCACCTCGCGGGCAACCAGGCGCTGCGCCGGGTGGCGGATGCGCTGCGCGTGTCCTGCCGGTCCATAGACACCGCGGCCCGTTTCGGGGGCGACGAGTTCGCGCTGGTGCTGCCCGAGACGCGCGAAGCCGCGGCCAGGCTGGTGGCGCGCCGCGTCTCGGACGAGCTGGCGCTGGACCTGGAGCCGCCGCGCCTGTCCTTGAGCGTGGGCGTCGCCGAGTACCCTCGGGATGGCGGGACGGCCGAAGAGCTGCTGGGAGCCGTCGATCACGCGCTATACCAGGCCAAGGCCGGCTTGCCGTCTCTCCGCTCCGCCCGGAGACGGTCACGACGCTGATCTGCGCCTAGCATCGGACCCCAACCGCGGTAAACTCGGAAACGACCATGACCGGGCGCGCGCTCACCCGACGCACCGTGCTCCGGACCCTCGGCGCCGGGGCGGCGGCGACGGCCTTCATGCCGTGGCTTTCCGATGAGGGCCTGGCCGCCTTCGCCCACATCCAGGCCGCGAAGGCACCTCCCCGTCCGCGGGTCCTGTCCGTCCCGCAATACGCCACCGTGGAAGCGCTGGTCGAGGCGATCATCCCCGCCGACGAGCGCTCTCCGGGCGCCCGGGAGGCGAGGGTCGCCGATTACGTCGACCTCCTGCTGAGCGAGGCGGAGGATGCCGTGAAGCAGGAGTGGCTGGACGGCCTGACCGCGCTCGACGTGGACGCCACCCGGCGGTTCGGCGCCCCCTTCGTCCGCCTGGACCCCGGGCAGCTCGACGCCCTGCTCGCCGACCTCAGCCGCAGCGAGCGGACGGCGCAGAAGTCGCCCCTGGAGGCATTCTTCGCGATGACCAAGCAGGCGACGGTCCAGGGCTATTACACCTCCGAGATCGGCATCCACAAGGAGCTGCGCTACAAGGGCAACCAGCTCCTGGCCGAGTTCACGGGCTGCCAGACCCAGGACGGCAAGGACTGCCCGTACTGCGGGCAGAAGGCAGAGGGTCGATGATGGCCGCCGATCCCACGCTGGACCTCGACCTGGCCGCCGTCACCGACGAGTCGCGGCGCCTGGCCTCATCGATCAAGCCGGGAAGCGGACCCTGGGACGTCATCATCGTCGGCAGCGGCGCCGCCGGAGGAATGGCCGCCTATCAGCTCGCGACCGCCGGCGTGAAGGTCCTGATGCTCGAAGCGGGGCGGATGCTGGACTATCCGAAGGAATACCGGACGATGGAGTGGCCCTACCAGTCGATGCGCCGCTCGCGCCTGCCGCCCGACCATCGCCCGATCGCGGTGGCCGAGTACAGCTTCCTGGACCGCCCCTACGGCAACAACCCGGTCTTCGACAAGTACCGGAAGATCACCTCGTACGCGGGCAACAGCTTCACCCGCAACTGGGTCGTCAACGAGAAGGAGCACCCGACGACGGGCACGCCCTACTCCTGGGTGCGGGCCCGCGTGCTGGGGGGCAAGACGAACTTCTGGGGCCGGGGCGCCCTCCGCTACGGCCCTCTCCAGTTCAAGGCGGCCAGCCGCGACGGCTACGACGTCGACTGGCCCATCGCGTACGAAGACGTAGCGCCGTACTACGACAAGGTGGACGTGCTGCTGGGGTGCTCGGGCACTAAGGAAGGCCTGGTGCAGGTGCCGGACGGCGTCTTCCAGCGGCCCACCAAGCTCAACTGCGTCGAGGTCGCCTTCCAGCGGGCGATTGCGAAGATGGGCCGCCACTACATCCCGGGCCGGGCCGGGGTGACGACCGAGGGCGTGCTCAACAAGTACCGCGCGCGATGTCTGGGCCGCGGGCGGTGCGGCCGCGGCTGCGACATCAGCGCCGCGTTCCATTCTCCGACCGCCCTCGTCTTCCCGGCCCGCGACACCGGGCACCTCAGCGTGCGTCCCTACTCGGTCGTTTCGGAGGTGATCCTCGATGGGACGACGGGGCGGGCGGCCGGGGTGCGGGTGATCGACGCCAACACGCGCGAGGTGATGGAGTTCAAGGCCCGGGTGGTCGTGCTCGGCGCGGGGACGCTGGACACGACGCGTATCCTGCTCAACTCGAAGTCCTCCCGCCATCCGGAGGGGCTGGGCAACTCGTCCGGGCGGCTCGGCTGCCACCTGAGCGAGCACGCGATGGGCCCCCGCGGCAGCGGCTTCATCCCCGTCCGCATCGGCACCGAGCCGACCCTCGACGACGGCCGTCCCATCACGCCCTACGTCCCGCGGTTCCGCAACGTCACCGACCGCCATCCCGATTTCATCCGTGGATACCACTTCCAGGGCGGGGGCGGCTGCTACGAATACCCGGGCCTGGCCCACGACCTTCCCGGCTACGGGAAGGCGTTCAAGTCGTCCGTCCGGAAGTACTACCCGGCGATGATCAGCCTCGGTGGCTTCGGCGAGGTGCTGCCGCGGCGCGAGAACCGGGTCATGCTCGATTCCGAGGTTAAGGACGCCTGGGGCATCCCGGTGCTACGCTTCGACTACCGATTCGGCGACAACGAGCTGAAGATGGCGAAGGACATGGCGGACACCGTGGAGGAAATGCTGGCCGCGGCCGGCGCCGAGTCGATCAAGGTGGAGCGGGAGCTGCTGCCGCCGGGCTGGTCGATCCACGAGATCGGGACCGCGCGCATGGGCGACGATCCGAAGCAATCGGTGACCGACAAGTTCTGCCGGCTGCACGACGTCGACAACGTCTACCTGGCCGACGCGAGCCCCTTCGTTTCCGGCGGCACCCAGAACACGACCTGGTCGATCCTGGCCATGTGCTGGCGGACGATGGATCATCTCAAGGAACAGCTGCGCTCGGGCGAGCTTTGACGCTCGTCGTCCTCGACTGAGGACGTCCGCCCCGCGGAGCTGGAATCATAAGCCCCGGGTTCTCAATCAATTGCACTCCCGCGGGCGTGGCACCCTTCCTGCTTCACGGCTCAGCGACAGCCGCCGCGGGTGGCGGAGAGACGAAGGAGGACGAGATGGCGCGTCGAGCGATGGCCGTCCTGACCCTGGGGCTCGTGGCCGCCCTTCCCGCCTCGGCACGGGCCTCCAGCCTCGAGTTGCGGCTCGGCGGTTTCCTGCCGCGGGCCGACAGCAACCTCTTCCGCGACGATGCCGACCTTTACGCGGTCACCGGCGAGTCCTGCAATTGCCTGCGAAAGCGCGACTGGGCGGGCTTCACCGGCGGGGCGGAGTTCACCTTCACGCCCGCGGATCACGTCGAGCTGGGCCTCCACCTCGACGGCTACGGCCGCCGCGTGGACACCAATTACCGTGACTTCACGCGCCCGAGCGGTGACGAGATCTTCCAGAGCCTGAAGCTCACGCTGGTCCCGTTCGGCGCAACCCTGCGCCTCCTTCCCGCCGACCGCTACGCGACCGTGTCGCCGTACGTCGGGATCGGCCCGGACATCGTGTTCTACCGTTATGAGGAGTTCGGCGACTTCATCGACTTCCAGAGCGCCAACCTCGACATCGCCTCGGACGACTTCGTGTCCGACGGCGTCGCGGCCGGCTTCCACGTGACGGGCGGGCTGCGGGTGCGGCTCGGCCACGACTTCAGCTTGCTCGGCGAGGCGCGCTACCTGTGGGCCAGGACGAGGCTCGGCGACGATTTCCGGCCGCAGCCGGGGCAGGACGCGCTCCGTCTCGACGCGTCTGGCCTGACCGCGGTCGTGGGGCTGAGCATCCGGTTCTGAGCCGGGGGGCGGGCGGCGCACCGGCCAGACACCCGCTCCGCCCGCAGCTTTAGCCGCAAGCGGCGCGCGGGGAGTGCTAGGATGGAGCGGTTCCCGCCACCTTGGCTTCGCGCAGGCCCGCGTCTTACTCCGTCGACCTCGGCCTGATCTTCCTCATCGGCGCGGTCGTCGTCGGCCTCCATCTCGGCCGCTCGTCGCTGCGGCCCTACGACGCGCCCGAGCTGGACCCGCGGCCGGCGCTCCTGCCCCTTTACCTCCTCTACTCGCTGGCCCGGCTGGCCGTGGCCTACCTCCTCGCGGTGGGGCTGGCGCTCGTCACCGGCCAGCTCGCCGCCCGCTCGCCTTTCGCCCGCCGGCTGATCCTGCCCACCCTGGACGTCCTGCAGTCGGTCCCGATCCTCGGCTTCTTCCCCCTGGCGGTGGGGTTCTTCATCGGCATCTTCCACGGCTCGGCCCTCGGCGTGGAGATGGCGGCGGTGTTCCTGATCTTCACCTCGATGTTCTGGAACCTCGCCTTCGGCGTCTACGAGAGCCTCATCACGCTGCCGGAGGAGCTGGCGCTGGCCGCCGGCCAGTTCGGCCTGCGCGGCTCGCTGCGGTGGACGCGGCTCATCCTGCCCGCGGTGGTGCCCAGCCTGCTCTACAACTCGCTGGTGTCGTGGGCCAACGGCTGGTACTTCCTCATCGCGAGCGAGATTATCGCCGTGGGCCCGGCCCGCTATACCCTGCCCGGCCTCGGAAGCTACCTGGCCCAGGCCGTGACCGTGGGCCGCAACCACGAGACCGTCCTCGCCCTCGGGGTCCTGATCGCGACCACGGTCGGCATGCACCTGCTGCTGTGGGGCCCGCTCCAGATCTGGGCCGAGCGCTTCCACTTCGAGGAGAGCGGCGACCGGCCGCGGACGCCGCGGATGGCCCGGGTGCTTGGCCGCAGCCGCCTGGTGCGCTGGCTGACCCGCACCGTCGTGGCGCCGGCCGGCCAGGAAGCCATCGCCGCGGCCGGCAAGCTGCTGGGGATGTGGGGAGCCTCCGGCTGGTGGGGCGGGGCCTTCGCCCTCCTGCTGCCCGCCTCCCTGCTCGTCGCCGTCTTCAAGCTGTACGGCCTCTTCGTCTCCCGCCCGGCCTCGCCGGAGCTGGCCGGCATCCCGGTGGACCTGTTGCTGAGCCTGGTGCGGGTGGCTCTGGGGGTCGTGGTCTCCGCGGCGGTGTCGATCCCGCTCGCGTGGGCGCTGGCCCGGAGCACGCGCGTGCGGGGAGCGGCCATGGCCGTCATCCAGATCCTGGCCAGCATCCCGGCCACCGCGTTCTTTCCCCTCATCGTCATCCTGCTGCGGTGGGGGATCGGGATGAACGCGGCCGCGGTGCTGCTCGCCCTCACCACGATGTTCTGGTACGTCCTCTTCAACGTCGCCGGCGCGGCCTACGCCATACCCAAGCAGATGGACGAGGCGGCGCTCGGCCTGGGGTTGCGTGGACGGCGCTACCTGCGGCGGGTGTTCGTGCCCGCCGTCCTGCCGAGCCTCATCACCGGCTGCGTGACCGCGTGGGGCGCGGGGTGGAACGCGATGATCCTCTGCGAGTACCTGGAGGCAGGCCGCCGGGTCTATCAGGTGCGGGGGATCGGGGCCACCCTGGACCGCGCGACCTACGTGACCGGCGACATGCAGGTCGTGGCGGCCAGCCTGGCGTCGATGGTGCTGCTGATCATCCTCGTCAACCGCTCCGTCTGGGATCCCGTCTATCGGCGCGTGGCCGAGCGCTATAAGATGGAGGCTTGACGACCGTGGCGTCACCCGCCTCCGTCGCGGCTCCCGCCGCGCTCCTGCGCCTCGAGGGAGTGGAGCAGTTCTACGGGCAGAAGATCCGGATCCTGGGCCCGATCGACCTCGAGATGCGGGAGGCGGAGTTCCTCTCCCTGGTCGGCCCCTCCGGATGCGGCAAGAGCACCCTGCTCCGCATCGTGGCCGGGGTGCTGACGCCGACGGTGGGGACCGTCCGCATGGGAGGCCGGCCGCTGAAGGACGTGAACACCCGCGCGGCGATGGTCTTCCAGTCGTTCGCCCTCTTCCCGTGGCTCAAGGTGGTGGACAACGTGGCGGTGGGGCTCGAGTCGCGCGGCCTCCCGCCGCGCGAGCGGCTGAAGAAGGCGCAGAAGTACATCGACCTCGTGGGCCTCTCCGGCTACGAGCGGGCCTATCCGCGGGAGCTGTCCCGGGGGATGAAGCAGCTCGTGGGGCTCGCCCGCGCGCTGGCCGTCGAGCCGGAGCTGCTGTGCATGGACGAACCCTTCTCGGCGCTCGACGTGCTGACCGCCCGCACCATGCGCGAGCTGGTCCTGGACCTGTGGGCCTCCCCGGTGGTGATGACGAAGAGCATCCTCCTCGTCACCCACAGCATCGAGGAGGCGGTGGCGATGTCCGACCGGGTGGTCGTGCTCAAGGCGAACCCGGGGCGGATCGCCGACGAGGTGGACCTGCGCGGCCTTCCCCGACCTCGGCGTCCCGACCTGCCCCAGGTGCGGGAGACGGTGGACCGCATGTACGCTCTTCTCGCCTGAGGTGACCCGCATGGCCGAGACCCTGCAGCCGCTGCCCCACGCGCCGATCGGCATGGTGCTGGGCCTGCTCGAGCACCTGAAGGACACCCCGGGCGGCAAGGAGGACCTCTACAAGCTCGGCGGACCGCTCGGCTACGAGCTGGACGACCTGCTGCCGGTGACCGAAGCCGCCAAGAGGCTGGGGCTCGTCCGCATAGCGGCGGGGGACATCGAGCTGACGGCGGAGGGGCGCGCGCTGGCCGCGGCCGAGGAGCCGGAGCGCAAGCAGCGCATGGGCCGGTGCCTCCGCAAGCTCTCGCTCATCGCCGAGATCCGCCGCGCCGTGGAACGCGCGGCGGGCGGGCGCGCGTCCCGCACGCTGTTCCTGGAGCGGCTGCAGGAGGGCTTCTCGGAGGCGGAGGCCGAGCGGCAGCTCTCGACGGCGCTCGACTGGGCCCGCTACGGGGAGGTCTTCGACTTCGATCCCGACGCCGAAGAGTTCTTCCTTCCGCCCGCCTGAGGCCGGGGCCCTCCATGCACAAGGTCGTCCTCTGGATCCAGTCCGTCGTCCTGCCCACGCTGGGGCCGGCCGGCCTCTTCCTGGTCGCCTTCTGCGACTCGTCCTTCCTGAGCCTGCCCGAGATCAACGACATCCTGGTCGTCACCTCGTCGTCCCTCCGGCCCCATGCCGCCTGGGTCCCCATCACGATGGCCACCCTCGGCTCGCTCGCCGGCTGCAGCCTGCTGTGGGAGATCGGCCGGCGGGGCGGGGAGCCGCTCCTGGAGCGCAGGTTCGGCAAGGCCCAGGTCGCCCGTACGCGGGCGGCCTTCGAGCGCTGGGACCTGCTCGCGCTGGTGATCCCCGCGCTGCTGCCGCCCCCGATGCCGTTCAAGATCTTCGTGCTGTCGGCGGGCGTCTTCGGGGTGCCGTGGCGGCGCTTCGCGGGAACGCTGATCGTGGCCCGCGGCATCCGCTACGTCTTCTGGGGCGCGCTGGGCATCCTGTACGGCGACGAGGCCCTGCAGCTCCTGCGCGCCGTCGACGCCTGGTTCTCCGAATGGGGCCTCGAGCTGCTGGGCGTGACGGCCGCCGCGGCCCTCGTCGCGCTGGCGATATGGGCCGTGAGACGGCGGTGGTCACGGCCGGCACCCCCGGCGGCCAAAGCCTAGACTCTGCTATCATCAAGCGGGAGGTCGCCGCCCTGATGAAGAAGCTGACCCGCCTCGGAACCGTGAGCCTGGGGATCGTCGTCGCCTCGACCGTCGCCGGCGGGCTCTTCGGCGGGCGCGTCCTGGCCGGCACGAGCCGGCTGTCGGACCACCTGCGGATCTACACGGCGATCGTGAGCGCGGTCGAGGACAACTACGTCGACGAGGTGAAGAGCGACCGCCTGGTCTCCTCCTCCATCCGGGAGATGCTGCGCACCCTCGACCCCCATTCGAACTTCCTGGAGGTCAAGGACTACGCCACGATGCAGGAGCGGCAGCACGGCTCCTACTACGGCCTGGGAATCACGGTGCAGTCGGTCGACGGCAACATCACCGTCGTCTCGCCCTTCGAAGGGACGCCGGCCCACCGGCTCGGCATCCGGGCCGGGGACGTCATCTCCCGGATCGAGGACGAGGACGCGCGAGGCATGAGCATCGACGACGCGGTGAAGCGCCTGCGCGGTCCCAAGGGCAGGCCGGTGCGCATCACCATCGTCCGCCAGGGCTACGACCAGCCGCTGGAGTTCACGGTCATCCGGGACGAGATCCCCCTCCACGCGGTGCCGTTCTCGTTCATGGCGACCAGGAAGACGGGCTACATCCGCCTCGTGGACTTCAACGAGGTCACCGCTTGCCGCCCGGGCGAGGCCCGGGACTGCGAGCGGGAGCTGGAACGGGCCCTGCGCACGCTCACCCAGGGCGGGGCCACCTCCATCATCCTCGACATCCGCGACAACCCCGGCGGGCTGCTCGACCAGGCCTTCGCGGTCTCGAACCTCTTCCTCAAGAAGGGCCAGATGGTGGTGTTCACGCGGGGCCGCAGCAAGCGCGACGAGTCCAGCTACGTGACCGAGGTGGAGGGCCGCTACGCGGAGGTGCCGCTGGTCCTCCTCGTCTCCAAGCACAGCGCCAGCGCCTCCGAGATCGTGGCCGGCGCGATCCAGGACCACGACCGGGCGCTCATCGTGGGAGAGACGACCTTCGGCAAGGGCCTCGTCCAGACGATCATCCCGACCGCCCGTTACTACACGCCGTCGGGCCGCTCGATCCAGCGGGACTACGCGACGACCGCCCTCGAGGACTACTACGCGATGCCCAAGGAGCGGCGGACCTGCCACCAGTCGGGCGCCGACGCCAAGCTGACCGACGCCGGCCGCAAGGTCTATGGTGGCGACGGGATCACCCCCGATTATTGCGTGGAGCCGGCCACGCCGTCGAAGTTCGTGGCCTACCTGCAGGCCCGGCAGGCCTTCATCGGCTTCTCGCGGAGCTACGCCGCCTCCGAGAGCGCCGGAGTGGCCGAGATCGCCGGCACCGGGTCGCGCTCCGGGGTCAGCTCGGGCAAGATCAAGCTCATCAGCCGCGACTTCCAGGTCGACGACAAGGTGCTGGCCGACTTCACGGCCTACCTCGACTCCCGCAAGCTGCGGCACTCGGCGGAGGACATCGCCGCCAACCGCGAGGCCATCTCCCGCCTGCTCCTCGAGGAGGTGCTGCGGCAGGTCTACGGCGAGGGCGAGGTCCGCCGGCGCACGATGGCCTGGGACCCGCAGGTGCAGAAGGCTCTTTCGCTGGTGCCGAAGGCGGAGGAGCTCCTCAAGGAGCCCCAGCGCTTCATCGCCGAGTACGAGGCGGAAGCGAAGGCGGCCGCTTCCCGGCCCCAGTAGCCGGATCCCCCCACGCGGAGGGAGGGATGGCCTCGCTGATGCGCTGGGCCAGCTCCCGCAGCGTGTAGGGCTTGGCCAGGTGGCTACGCACGCCCAGGGCGCCGAGCCGGTTGCGCGTCCGCCGGTCGGTCAGCGCGGTGAGGGCGATGACCGGGATCGCGTGCGTCTCGGGCCGGGAGCGCAGCCGGTCCAGCATCTCCGGCCCGTCCATGTACGGCATGATCACGTCGGTGAGGATCACGTCGGGGCGGCGGTCCAGGGCGAGGCGCAGGCCCTCGGCTCCGTCCCGGGCGGCCACGACGTCGTAGCCGAGCGACGAGACCTGATCGACGAGGAGGGCCAGCAGGTCCGGCTCGTCGTCCACGACGAGGATGAGGGCCAAGGCGCCTCCGGGAGGGAGAGCATGGAAGGGGGAGTATAGGAGTTCCGCCCCTCCAGGGTAAAGAGGAAACTTCGGGCTCTTGAGGGCGGGGGGGACGCGTGCTATCTTCGCGCCCTCAAGGGGGGCACGATGTTCACCCGCATCGGCCGTTTCTTCAAGGCCGTCTTCAACGCCATCCTGGGCGAGGCGGAAGCCCGGGTGCCGGTCTCCATGCTGGAGCAGTCGGTGCGGGAGATGCTGGACAACCTCCGCGTCCTCCGCGAGGCGACCGCCACCACCATCGCCTTCGAGACCAAGGCCAAGCGCGAGCTGGACGCCCAGAACGCCCGGGTCAAGAACCTGGACGCCCAGGCCGAGGAGGCCCTCCGGCAGGGCAACGAGAAGCTCGCCCGCCGCGCGCTGCAGCTCCAGGTCGAGGCCAAGTCGACGCGGGAGCGCTCCGACCAGGTCTACAAGGCCGCCCGGCTGCGGGCCGACAACGCCCGGAGCAAGCTCAAGATCGAGGAGGAGCGGGTCGAGGGCAAGATCCGGCAGCTCGGCGAGCTGAAGGCGATCAACGCGATGAATCAGGCCCAGCGCCGTATGCAGGAGATCACCGACGAGTACAACATCGACGGCGCGGTGTCGGTGTTCGACAAGACGGCCGGATCAATCCAGGAGCAGGCCGACAAGCTCTCGGCCATGGACACGATCGCCGTCTCGGAGGGCGAGGAGCTGGACCGGCAGCTCTCGGCGCTGGGCCGCAAGAGCGAGGTCGACTCCGCCCTCGACGCGCTGAAGGCGCGGCTCGGCGAGGCCCCGGCCGCGAGCTCGGCCGCCCCGGCCAAGGCCAAGGAAAAGGTCTCCTCGGCCTTCGACGAGAAATAGCAATCGCCGCGCGCGGCGCGCGATTCACTCGCGCGAAGCAAACGGGGTTCAAGGGGGCGCGCGACAACTCCGGGCGCTCTCTGCGTCCTCCGCGTTGAACGGCCGGGGTGGTATGATTGGCGGTTGCGTTTTCGCGGCTGACGGCTGCGTGGGCGCACCCTGATTCCATGGCCGAAGCCATCCTCGCCCGGGGCGTCCGCGTCCACAACCTCAAGAACATCGACCTCGCCATCCCCACCCGCCGCCTGGTGGTGGTGACGGGGGTCTCCGGGTCGGGAAAGAGCAGCCTGGCCTTCGACACCCTCTACGCGGAGGGCCAGCGCCGCTACGTGGAAAGCCTCTCGGCCTACGCCCGGCAGTTCCTGGAGCGGATGGAGAAGCCGGAGGTGGACCTGCTCGACGGGATCTGCCCCGCCATCGCCCTGCGCCAGCGGCCTCCCTCGCGAAACCCGCGCTCCACGGTCGCCACCGCCACGGAGATCCACGACCACCTGCGGCTGCTCTTTGCCCGCGTGGGCCGCACGATCTGCGACTCGTGCGGCACCCAGGTGACCAAGGACACTGCCGAGTCGGCGGTCGAGCGGCTGCTGGGCTTGCCCGAGAACACGCGGGTGCTGGTGGGTTTTCCCCTGAGCGTGGGCGGCACGCCGCTGCCGGACCTCTTCGACCGGCTGCAGAAGCGCGGCTTCACGCGGCTGCTGGTCGGCAACGAGGTGACCAGCCTGGAGTCGCTGACCGCCGAGGGCCTGACGGGGGTGGAGCGCCGCCTCGGCGACCCCCTCGTCATCGTGGTGGACCGCGTCGCCGTCCGGGTCGACGCGCGCTCGCGCCTGACCGACTCCCTCGAGACCGCTTTCGCGGAGGGCGGTGGCCAGGCCCTGGCCCAGGTCGTGGACGGACCGCGTCTGCGCTTCTCGGAGGGTTTCGACTGTGCCCGGTGCGCCCGGGCCTTCGAGGAGCCCCAGCCGCGGCTGTTCTCCTTCAACAATCCCTACGGCGCCTGCGCGACCTGCCACGGGTTCGGGAACCTGATCGAGATCGACCAGGACCTCGTCATCCCCGACAAGGAGCGCTCGCTCGGCCAGGGCGTCATCGAGCCCTGGAACAAGCCCCATTACCGCGGGCTGCTGGCGGAGCTGAAGCGCTTCGCTCGCCGGCGGGGCATCCCCATGGACGTCCCGTGGTCCCGCCTGGCCGAGGAGCACCGGCGGCTCGTGCTCGAAGGCGACGAGGAGTTCCACGGCGTGGTGGGCTTCTTCCGGTGGCTGGAGACGAAGAAGTACAAGGTCCAGGTCCGCGTGTTCCTGAGCCGCTACCGCGGCTACCAGCTTTGCCCGGCCTGCGCGGGCGCCCGGCTGCGGCCGGAGGCGCTGCACGTCAAGGTCGGCGGCAAGAGCATCGACGACGTGTGCGCCCTGCCCGTCCGCGAGGCCCAGGTCTTCCTGGCCGGGCTCGAGCTGGACGAGCGCGAGGCGAAGATCGCCCGCAAGGTGGTGGCCGAGCTGCAGCGGCGATTGCGCTTCTTCGCCGAGGTCGGCCTCGACTACCTGACGCTCAACCGGCCCTTCGGCACGCTCTCGGGGGGTGAGGCCCAGCGCATCGCCCTCGCCACCTCGCTCGGCACCGGCCTCGTGGGCACGCTCTACGTCCTCGACGAGCCGTCGATCGGGCTGCATCCGCGCGATACCGACCGCCTGGTCCGGATCCTCCAGGCCCTGCGCGACCAGGGCAACACGGTGGTCGTGGTCGAGCACGACCCCGGCATCATGCGGGTGGCCGACCACATCATCGACCTCGGCCCGGGAGCGGGAGAGCAGGGAGGCCGGGTCGTCTTCCAGGGCAGCCACGCGGAGCTGCTGGAGGACGGACGGAGCCTGACCGGCAAGTACCTGCGCGGCGAGCTGCAGATCCCGGTCCCGGCCAAGCGGCGCCGCGGCAACGGCCTCGCGCTCGCGATCCGCGGCGCCCGCGAGCACAACCTCAAGAACGTCGACGTGAAGATCCCCCTGGGGGCCTTCACCTGCGTCACCGGCGTCTCCGGCTCCGGCAAGTCCACGCTCGTCCACGACGTGCTCTGCGCGTCGCTGCTCCGCCGGCAGGGGCGGTGGGACCGCGGGGTGGGGGATCACGACGACGTCGAAGGGGCCGGCTACGTGGAAGAGCTGGTGCTCGTCGACCAGTCGCCGATCGGTCGCACGCCGCGCTCGAACCCGGTCACGTACCTGAAGGCCTTCGACGGTATCCGGGAGCTCTTCGCCTCGACGCGGGAGGCTCGGGACCGGGGGCTCACCGCCGGCCACTTCTCCTTCAACGTCCCCGGGGGGCGGTGTGAAGCCTGCGGCGGCGACGGCCAGGTGAAGGTCGACATGCAGTTCCTGGCCGACGTGTACCTCGTGTGCGAGGCCTGCGGCGGGCGGCGTTATCGGCCCCCGGTGCTGGAGGTGCGCTGGCACGGGCGGACGATCGACGAGGTCCTCGACATGACGGTGCACGAGGCCTTGCACTTCTTCGGGGCGCAGCCCAAGGTGGTGCGGCGCCTCAGGCTCTTCGCCGAGATCGGCCTCGGCTACCTCCGGCTCGGCCAGCCGGCCACCACGCTCTCGGGGGGCGAGGCCCAGCGGGTGAAGCTGGCCGCCCACCTGGCCCGCAAGGCGGGCCAGCGGGTGCTCTACGTCCTCGACGAGCCCACCACCGGCCTCCACATGGGCGACGTGGCCGAGCTGCTCCGCTGCTTCCAGCGCCTGCTGGAGGCCGGAGCGACGCTCGTCGTCATCGAGCACAACATGGACGTGGTGAAGCAGGCGGACTGGGTGGTCGACCTCGGCCCGGAAGGGGGCGCGGAGGGGGGCCACGTCGTCTTCCAGGGCACGCCCGAGGCGCTGGCGGCCGGCGGCCGGGGGCTCACCAGCCGCTACCTTCGCGAGGCGCTCGAGGGGGCGGCCCGCCACGCGGCCCTGCGCGGCTGAAAAGGATTGATCGACATTTCGGTTTTGCTATGATCCGAGACGTGCGCGCCGCCGCCGTCTTCCTCCTCCTCTTCGCGGCTCCGTCGCTCGGCGCGGCCACCCGGCTCAGCTTCGAAGACCTGCTGGCCAACCTGAAGAGCCCCAACACCAGGACCCGGCAGGAGGCGGCCGAGGCGCTCGGCAAGAGCCGGCGCAAGGAGGCCGTCGCCCACCTGGCGCCCCTCGTCCATGACCCCGAGGCCAGGGTGCGGCTGGAGGTGGTGAAGGCGCTGCGGGCCCTGCGCGACCCTTCGGGCGTGCCGGCCCTGGTCACCTCGATGGGCGACGGTGACCCCGGCATCCGCGAGGAGGCGATCGGCACGCTGGTCGAGATCTACTCCGATCGCGAGCGCGCCTCGCCCGTGAGCCGGTTCCTGGACCTCTTCTCCGACGAGTTCGACCGCTCCTCGATCCCGCCCTACGCCGTCGTCGAGCCGGCCGTCATCCAGGCCCTGGCCCGCGCGCTGCGCGACGAGGACAAGGACATCCGTGAGGAGGCCGCCCTCGCCCTCGGCATCCTCAACGGCACCGCGGCCCTGCGCGACCTGACGGCCGCCCTCCAGGACCCGGAGCCGGGCGTGCGGGGCGCCGCGGCCACCGCCATCGGCAAGATCGGCACGCTCCAGGAGGGCCGGGCCCTCGTCCCGCTCCTGTCCGACCCCGCCTCGTCGGTGCGCAACCGCGCCCTGCAAGCGATCGGCGTGCTGAAGGTGAGGGAGGCGGGCCCCGCGCTCCGCGAGATGTACGAAGCGAACCGGCGCAAGGAGCTGGGGTTCCGCGTGCTCGACGCGCTCACCCGCGTGGGCGACCCCGCCCAGGCCGACCTCTTCCAGCAGATCGTGCAGGATCCCGATCCCGAGAAGCGGCGGCTGGCCGTCGAGGGGCTGGGCCGGATCTCCGACGCCTCGCGCCTCGACGCCTTCAAGAAGGACTACCAGCGCGAGCGCAGCGACGAGGTGAAGCTCGCCTACAGCTTCGCCCTCGCGCGCATGGGTGACCGCGCGTTCCTGGACAGCATCGTCCTCAGCCTTCCCTCGCGCAGCCTGGGCCCGCGAGCCCGCGGCTACCTGCTGGAGATGGGCCGCGGCGTGGTCGGCGACCTTTACCAGTACCTGAGCGACCCGGACGCCGAGGTCCGCGCCGGCCTCTGCGACGTCCTCGGCCAGATCGGCGACGGGGAGACCATCCGGCGCCTGACCCCGCTGCTGGCCGACCCGAGCGGCGGCGTGGTCGACCGGGCCACCCGCGCCATCGAACGGCTGCGCCGCGCGACCTCGGGCTCGCCTGCTCCTCCCGCGTGAGCCGGCGGGCGGGCCGCGCGGTGGCGGGCCTGCTCCTCCTCCTCTCCGGCGCCCGATGCCAGGCTCGCTCCACCACGTCGGGCGGCTCCGCCACGGCCACGACCCGCGAAGCGGAGGAGGCCCGGGCGCTCATCGACAAGGGAGACGCCGACGGCGCCCTCGCCCGCCTGAAGGGCGCCGGTGACCCTGACTCCCTCTACCTGCAGGGCCGGGCGTGGGCGAAGAAAGCCGAGTCGGCCCCCCTGCCCACCCCCCCGCCTCCGGAGTCGCCGCTGCCGAAGGGCGCCCTGCCGCCCTCGGCGCCGGAGTTCAAGCCGGAGGAGCGCCAGGCCGTCGAGCTGCTGGAGAAAGCGGCGGCGGCGCGCCCTGACCTGGCCGCGGCGCACCTCACGCTGGGGCAGGTCCTCGCCCCCCACGCCATCCGCCAGCACGAGCGCGAGCGTGAGGCCCTGGCGCGCCGACCGGCCGGCCGTCGTTCGCCGGAGCCGCCGCCGACGCCGGAACCCGGCATCGACTATAGCCCCGAGCGCGTCGTCCGCGAGTACGGCCTGGCCATCCGCGGCGATACGAGCCGGGTCCCGGTGGACGCCATGATCGGCTTCGCCGTGAAGGCCGGCCGCCTGGACGACGCCGAGGTCGGGTATCAGGAGCTCGTGCGCCGGATCAAGGAAAGCGGGGAGCCCTTCGCGCTCTACGGCGACTTCCTCGCTCAGGAGAAGAAGGACCCGGTGGCGGCGATCGAGCAGTACAAGCAGGCCCTCATCTGGCGTCCCGACGACGAGGCGACACGGGTCAAGCTGGCCGCCATCTACCTCTCGCGGGGGGTCGCGTTCTTCGACAAGCGGCAGTATTCGCTGGCCGAGACCCAGTTCACCGAGGCGGCCAAGTACGTGACCGACCGTGGCTCGGAGCAGGGCCGCATCCTCGAGCAGCACCAGGCGAAGCTGCGCGACATCCGCGGCACGACCCGCTAGCGTCACTCACTGACGCTGGTGAAGTCCCGCAGGACGTCGGCGGAGTCGAAGTAGAGGAAGTAGATCATGTCGCCGACCTGAACGACCCGGGTCTGCGGCCACTTCGATCCCTTCCGAAGGACCTCGGCGGCCCGGGCGGAGCCCCACCGGGCCGCGGCCTGGCGAAGGGCCGGCTCGCCGGAAGGAGAACCCAGGAGCTGCCCTCCTTCCGCGCGGAGCCCCTCGAGCACCGGCGCGACCGTCGGGTGCTTCTCCAGCAAGCGCGTCAGGCGCCCCTCGTGAAGGGACGACCGGCGGTAGTTGTAGGCCCAACCGCCGAGCAGGAGCACGACGAACAGGATCCCCGTCGTGACCAGGGACGCGGCAAGGGTGAACAGGAACCGCTTTGGAGCTTCTTCGGCCACGGTCTTGGAATTAGACACTCACGCGCGGCCATGGTTCCGGGGGCCGGACGTGGCGCCGCGCACATGGCTTTCGCGGGGCTGACGCGGCTCTGGCGTACCGTTCCCGTCCGTTTGCGTCTGGGCGGGCCGGCCGCTAGGACGGATTGTGCCCGAACCCGTTCTCGTCGATGTACACGAACGCGCTCTCGTGGGGGGTGCCCGCGGTGTCGAGGACGGTCACGAAGTCGGTGAGGTTCTGTCCTCCGACGATGAGGCGGCCCGCCGTGATGCCGCCGAACTCGGTGTCGCGAAGGTAGGGGTCGTAGATCGCCACGACGTAGGGGTCGTCCTTGGGCGGGTAGTTGACGGGCACGTTGTGGATCACCCCTCGCCAGGCGAAGCCGCTCAGGCGCTGCAGCAGGATGCCCTGGCCGGTCGGCAACCAGCTGGCCAGGAACGCCACGTTGTCGTTGCAGTTGCTGGAGGAGTAGCAGACGTTCGGCTGCCGGTACTCGACCGTCACGTCCACGAGCGTGGGACGGAGGACCGGGCTGGCGTCCTCGGGCCCGGTCTGGTGGAAGCTGTAACAGCCGGCCGACAAGAGGCTGCCCGCGAGGAACAGCTTGAACGAGAGTGGTCGCATACCTTTGAGACGCACGACTTCCACCGGCGGCCGCTCGCGGCCGAGCGGTTGCCGCCATTTTCGGCCCGATGATACCATGCGCTGCTCATGCCCCACCGCGACGGCGCCACCCTCATCATCGACGACGACGAGGCGGTCCGGCGCACCTGTGTGGAGATGCTCCGGGCGCGGGGCCACCAGACGCTGGCCGCCGCCTCGGTCGGCGAGGGTCTCCGGCTCTTCGGGGAGCGGCACCCGGCGGCGGTGCTCTTGGACCTGAAGCTTCCCGACGGCGCCGGCATCGACGTCCTGCGGGAGCTGCAGCGGCAATCGCCCGGCACCCCGGTCGTGGTGATCTCCGGCTTCGGCAGCGTCACCGAGGCGGTCGAAGCGATGCGGATGGGCGCCACCGACTACATCGAGAAGCCCATCTCCCGCGACCGGCTGTTCCGACTCATGGACCGGATCCTCCAGCGCCCCCTGCCCGGCGGCGAGACCGACCCGGAGACGGTGGCCGACGGCTCGCGCTACGGCATGGTCGGCCGCTCGGAGCCGATGCGCCGGATCTATCAGCTCGTCGAGATGGCGGCCCCCACGAAATGCCGGGTGTTCATCTCCGGCGAGAGCGGGACGGGCAAGGAGCTGATCGCCCATGCCATCCACGCCCGCTCTCCGCGGCGCGAACACCCGTTCATCGAGCTGAACTGCGCCGCCATCCCGGGCGAGCTGATCGAGAGCGAGATGTTCGGCCACGTGAAAGGGTCCTTCACGGGGGCGGTGACCGACCGCAAGGGCCGGTTCGAAACGGCCCACGGCGGCACGCTGTTCCTGGACGAGATCGGGGACATGAGCCTGATGACGCAGGCCAAGCTCCTCCGCGTCCTCCAGGAAGGTGTCGTGACCCCGGTCGGCAGCTCCGAGACCCGCCCGGTGGACGTGCGCATCCTCTGCGCCACGAGCAAGAATCTCCAGGAAGAGATCGCCCAGGGCCGGTTCCGCGAGGACCTGTACCACCGCATCAACGTCCTCACGATCGCGGTTCCGCCGCTGCGCTCTCGCCGGGAGGACATCCCCGAGCTGGCCGAGCACTTCCTCCGCCTCTCCAGCGTCGAGAACGGCGTCAAGCCGAAGCGGCTGTCTCCGCGCGCGATGGATTTCCTCGTCCAGCTCCCCTGGCAGGGCAACGTGCGCGAGCTGCGGAACCTCATGGAGCGCGTCGTCGTGCTCGTCACCAAGGAGGTGGTGGGGCATTCCGACCTCATGGCGGTGCTCAACATGTCGGCGGCGGCCGCCGAAGAAGGTCCCCTCCCGCTGCGCGAGGCGCGGGCCCGCTTCGAGCGGCAGTACATCCTCTACCGCCTCTCCGCCAACGGCGGCAACCTGGGCGACACCGCGCGCGAGCTGGGGATCGAGCGGACGAACCTCTACCGGAAGATGAAGCAGCTCGGTATCCAGACGCGGCCGCGCCCGCGGCAGTGATGTTGCGCGGATGATAATCGGACGTTGAGCTTACGCATCAATCGTAGCCGCCCCGCGATGGGGCTGCGGCGAACAAGCTCAATACATCCAAGTAGTTGCTGCCATTCGGGCTGCCTGGCATGGATCCTGCTGCCTGTCGTAGTGGACAAGGGATCGCGTAGCCGGACAGCACATCGTCGGCGCGTCGGGACCTTCCGCGGTGAACGGCGGGGTTTGGAGGGAGCCACGTCGGGAAGCGCGGGAACGACCGGTCGAGCGACCGGCCGGGGATCTTCGAGGCGCGGGCGGGTTGTTCGGCAACCGCGGTCCCTTTCCTTTGCTCTATACCTAGCTCCTTCCCAACCTTTTTGACCCCCGCAGCGCCGCCGATGTAGATTGCCGTCTTCATCCGGAGGTCCCTTGGCGCGGAAGGCGCTCATCACCGGCATCACCGGGCAGGACGGCAGCTACCTGGCCGAGCTGCTGCTCGAGAAGGGCTACGAGGTGCACGGCCTCGTCCGCCGGAGCAGCTCCTTCAACACCTGGCGCATCGACCACGTCCGCGATCGCCTGGCCCTGCACTACGGCGATCTCGTCGACCAGAACAGCCTCGTGCGGACGCTGGAGACGATCGAGCCCGAGGAGATCTACAACCTGGCCGCCCAGAGCCACGTGAAGGTCTCCTTCGAGATGCCCGAGTACACGACCGACGTGACGGCCCTCGGCGTCCTGCGCCTGCTCGACGCGGTGCGCGAGCTGCGCCTGCCCAGCCGGGTCTACCAGGCGGGAAGCTCGGAGATGTACGGCCTCGTCCAGGAGACACCGCAGACCGAGCGCACACCGTTCCACCCCCGCTCGCCTTATGGCGTGTCGAAGGTGTTCGGCCACTGGATGGCCGTGAACTATCGCGAGGGCTACGGCCTGCATGTCTCGAACGGGATACTGTTCAACCACGAGTCCGAACGTCGCGGTGAGAACTTCGTCACCCGCAAGATCACCATGGGGGTGGCGGCCATCAAGCACGGAAAGCAGAAGGACCTGCGCCTCGGCAACCTGGACGCCAAGCGCGACTGGGGTTACGCGAAGGATTACGTCGAGGCGATGTGGCTGATGCTCCAGCAGGCCCGCCCCGACGACTACGTCGTGGCCACCGGCGAGACCCACTCGGTGCGGGAGTTCCTGGAGGAAGCCTTCGGCTGCGCCGGCCTGCATTGGGAGGACTTCGTCAAGGTCGACCCGAAGTACTTCCGGCCCGCGGAGGTGGACGTCCTCCTCGGCGACCCGACCAAGGCCCGCACCGTCCTCGGCTGGACGCCGCGCGTCAGCTTCAAGGAGCTGGTGCGGCTCATGGTGGACGCGGACCTCGCCGGCGGCGGCGCCCCGGTGCGTCCCGCGCGTTAGCGCGAGGGGAGGGCCTCGCCGGCCCGCACGGCAATGAGACCATCCAGCTCGCGTCGCAGGCGGTCGAGGATCTCGTCGTAGGTGAAAGCCCCCACGGCCTGCGTCTTCCGCTTCAGGTTGACGTGGGTCGGCCCGCACCACAGGCCGAGGTCGGCGTCGTCGGTCTCGCCCGGCCCGTTCACCCGGCAGCCCATGACGGCGATCGTCAGCGCGTGCTTCTCCGCGTAGGCGGTCATGCCCTTGACCGCTTCCGCCAGCTCGACGAAGCGCTCGTTCTCGACCCGGGAGCAGGACGGGCAGGAGATGATGTTCAGCCGGTCGTCGTCGAAGACCGGCACCGAGCGGAAGCGGCCGGCCTCGATGTCGGCCAGGATCTGCCGGCCGACCGTCACCTCCTCGTGCTTGCGCGGGTTGGGCAGGGTGAGGCTCACCCGCAGGGTGTCGCCGATGCCGCGGGTGAGCAGCTGCTCGAAGGCCACCCGCGTCTTGATGACGCCCTCCGGCGGGATGCCCGCTTCTGTCACTCCCAGGTGCAGGGGGACGTCGGGCCGCAGCGTGGCGAACCGGACGTTGGCCTCGATCACCTTGCGGGGATGCGAGTCCTTCAGGCTCACGACGTAGCGCTCGAAGCCCAGCTCGTCGAGCATCCGGCAGTGGTCAAGGGCCGACTCCACCATCGCCGCCACGTCGTCCCCGGGATGCCGGGCCTTGGTCTCGGGGTCGACGCTGCCACAGTTGACGCCGACCCGGACCGCGCAGTCGTGCTCGCCGGCCACGCCGGCCAGGAAGCGCACCTTCTCGCGCACCGGCTTGTCCTTCTCGTGGTGATAGAGGTGGCCGGGGTTGTAACGGATCTTGTCGACGTGGGGGGCGACCCGGGCCGCCAGCCGGTAGTTCTCCTGGAGGTCCACGACCAGGTTGGCCTTCGTCTGCCGGCGGACCTCGGCCAGCGCCTCCACGTCCTTCGCGCTGTCGACGGCCACCCGCACCAGGTCGCCCCCCGCCTTGCGGATGGCCTCGGCCTGCTCGATCGTGGCGTCGACGTCCTGGGTCCGGGTGGCGCACATGCTCTGCACGGCGACGGGGCGGCCCCCGCCGAGGGTCACGCTGCCCACGCGCACCGCCCGGGTCGGGTTGCGCCGGGTCATGCGCTCACCACCGTGCGGACACGCCGGGCCAGCACCCCCCGGCGCTCGCGGAGGCGCTTCCGCCTCTCGCGGAGACCCTCCCGGAGGCGCTCGAGCGGCCGCAGCGGCGCCGTCACCACCCTGACCCGTCCGGAACGGATGGCGGCGAAGACCGCGGGGACCGTCCGGGCCGGCGCTTCCAGGATCGTGTAGGTCGTGCCGAGCTGCCAGAGGCGGTGGCAGTCGGAGGTCCCCACGAGGGGCAGCTCCATCCGGCGCGCATACTCGACCGCCCTCCGGTTGAAATCCCAGGTACGCGTATAGAAGTGCGAGAACTCGATCGCGTCGAACAGGTCCAGGTTCTCGCGCAGCTTGCCGTTCAGGCACTTGGGGGCGGGGAAGAAGGGGTGGGGCGCGATGACGAGGCCGCCCTCCTGCTTCAGCTTCCGGACGTGGTCGAAGCTGCGGACCCGCAGCCGGGAGTACGGCATGTCGAGGAGCAGCGTGTGCTTGCCTTCGATGGCCGCCTCCACGCCGGGGATCAGCAGGATGCCGAGGCCCTCGGCCCGCCGCCGCAGCTCCTCGGTATGGATCCGCTTGTTGTGGCAGGTGAAGGCCAGGACGTCGAAGCCCTGCCGGGCGGCCTCCTCCAGCAGCTCCAGCGCGGTGTAGCGGATGAAGTCGTGGGGGTCTTCGCGGGTGTGGATGTGGAAGTCCGCCTTGAGGAGCACGCTCCCTCCGGGACAGCGAAACTCCAGTCTAACCCAACTCCTCCAGGGCCTGGACGCCCTTCCGCATCGGGGCCCAGAAGGTCACCGCGCTGAGCCCGACCGCGACGGCGGCGCAGAGGCCCATCCAGAGCCATTCCCCGGGGGCCAGGGACGTTTCGCGGAAGCGGTGCCAGAAGTAGACCGAGGAGGGCCAGGCCAGCAGGGCGATCATGGCCAGGATGTAGAGGACGGCCAGGACCATGAACGCGATCCCGCCGTAGGAGGCGGCCACCTGGGTCGTGTTCTCGGCGTTGAAGCGCGGGTACTGCGCCCCCATGCCGGTGGCCAGGCCCACGAGGGCGAAGCTCATGAAGAAGATCGCCACCGCGCCCACGGCGCGCAGCACCGGATCCGCGCCGAGGAAGTGGTTCGACACCACGGTGAGGGCCTCGGCCATCAGCAGGATCGGCACGAGACCGGTCCAGAACTTGGACCACAGGAAGCTGCGCATCGGCACCGGCGCGCTGCGGATGATCCAGAAGGCCGGACCCTCCGCGGAGACGGCGGGGAAGACGAAGCGGACCGCCACCGCGGAGAGCACGAAGGCGGCCATGCCCAGGTTCACGAAGGCGTAGATGTTCTTGACCATCGCCCCCATGTAGGGGATGCGCTCGAGGTCGAGGACCCGGAAGTTGTAGAGGTAGACCAGCACGAGGGCGACGAGCAGCAACAGCTGCGACCACTGCGTCGTGTCGCGCAGGAAGACCTTCAGGTCTTTCAGGAGGAGGCTCCGGCGCAGGGGGCCTCCGGGCAGGGCGCGGGCCAGGACATCCAGGGCCCGCCCGCGCGTGAAGCGGGCCTTGCGCGCTTCCTGGGCCTTGGTCCAGCCCGAAAAGTACCAGCGGTCGAAGGCGGCGCGGGCCAGCACGGTCAAGGCCAGCGCCGTCGTCGACAGGGCGCCGGCGTGCAGCCAGTCGACCCCGCCCCGCAGGGCCGTGAAGACCGTCTCGCCCGCCCAGAATGACGGGAGCAGGGGCGTCACCGGCGACTGCAGCGTGGCGAAGAACGCGGTGAGGTCGGGCAGGGTTTCGATGCTCAGCAGGCGTTCCGGGCGCAGGAAACGGAGCATCAGGACGAGGCTGACCGCGAAGAGCAGCCCCATGAGCATGAGGACGTCGCGGGCCCGCCGGGCCGGGAAGACGTTGACGAGGAAGAGCGTGACGACCGACCCGAGCGCCACCGGGATCACCACGAAGGGGAGCAGGCTCAGCAGGCCGACCGCGTAGTACAGGGGTCCCGCGCAGCGGGCCATGCCGACCGCGAGCAGCACCGGGGGCATGAAGGTCACCACCATCCACGACGCCTGGGCCACGGTCTTGACGAAGCAGGAATAGAAGAGCCGGGTCCGGGAGACCGGGGCGGCCACGAGCAGCCGGAGGTCCTCGGAGAGGAAGAAGGTCGAGAGCGCGGTGACGACCCCGCTGAAGGCCAGGAAGGACAGGAAGGTCAGGAAGAGCCACGAGAGGCCGAGCCGGATCAGGTAGTCGCCGAGCTCCTCGTAGTAGTCGAGCTGCCAGGTGAGCCAGAAGACGACCGCGAAGATCACGGCCGCCACGCCGAGGCCGATGCCTCCGAAGAGGACCACCCGCGCGGAATCACCCGGCTCCCGATGCCGGGCGCGGTTGCGCGCCGCCCACAGCGTGGGCAGGAGCAGGTAGGGAAAAGGCTGGCTCGTCACGGTCAGGCGGCCAGCGGGAAGCAGGAGTACCGCGCGCCCTGGACGTCGAGAGGACGACGTGCCGAGCGCTTAGAGGTCTTCATCGATCTCTTGCAGCCCCGCCCCCCCGGTGAGCTTCAGGAAGACCGGCGTGAGGCGCTCGTCGGCGGTGCCGGCCAGCCGGCCCAGCTCCTCGACCGTGCCCCGGGCGATGATGCGGCCCTTCTGGATGATGCTGATGCGGTCGCACATCTCCTGCGCGACCTCGAGGGTATGCGTGCTCATCAGGATGGCCACCCCGCGCCCGCTCATGTGGTGGAAGACCTGCTTGATGAGGCGCGCTCCCCGGGGGTCCAGCCCCACCATCGGCTCGTCCACCAGCACCGCCCGCGGGCGATGGAGGAAGGCCGCGCACATCACCAGGCGCTGCTTCATGCCGTGGGAGAAGCTCTCCACCAGCTCGCCCTCCCACCGGGTCAGCTCGAACAGCTCCAGCATCTCGGCGGCTCGGCGGCCGATGCCGTCGCCGTCCATGCCGTAGAGTCCCCCGTGGAAGCGGAGGAACTCGCTGGCGGTGAGCTTCTCGTAGATGAAGGGGCGGTCGGGGATGAAGCCCAGCGAGGCCTTGGCGGTTTCGGGGCGGGTGGCCAGGTCCGCGCCGTCGATGACCACCCGGCCGGAGTCGGGCTTGAGCAGCCCGGCGATGATGCGGATGGTCGTCGTCTTGCCCGCCCCGTTGGGCCCCAGGAAGCCGTGGATCTCGCCCGGCGCCACGTCCAGGCTGACGCCGTCCACGGCAGTGAAGGGGCCGTACTTCTTGACCAGGTCCTCGACGAGGATCATCGGGGCGGCCGCGACCAGCAGCCGTGCCCACCCGCGTCGCGGTGGGGGATCGGGATGTCGATCGGCTTCATGTCGGAGGCGGCGCGTCCCACCAGCACCGGCGTGGAGCCCGGCGTCACCTGCAGGTCCAGGATCCTCATGCGCGTCCGGCCGATCATGGGCAGGATCGCGGCCTGACGCTCGAGGCCGCCGCGGGCGAGCCGGATGTGGGTGGCGTCGGAGGGGAACTGGTTGAGCGTGGGGTCGACCGGGACCCAGGCGCCCCGGCCGCGCGCGGCGTCCTCGAGGTAGACCTCCGGCCAGGCGTGATAGTAGAAGGCGCCGTGGAGGTGGACGAGGCCGACCGCGATCCGAGCCGGGATGCCGAGCGAGCGGGCCATGGCCACGTAGAGGGCGGTGTGCTCGTTGCAGTCACCGACCTTGGTCCGCAGCACCTCGCGCGCGGAGGGCAGGCTGACCGTCGGCTTCTTCTCGAGCAGGGCGTTCACGTAGCGGACGAGCCGCTCGGCCCGCGCGCGCGGGCCCTCCACTCCCTGCACGGCCTTGGCCGCCTCGGCCCGCACCTCGGGGGCGTCGCTCTCCAGGAACGGCTCGGGAGCCAGATAGCTCGCGGCGCCGGGGTCGGCCGGACCGGGGGGCAGCGTGCGCGAGTCGCGCACCTCGATCACGTCGCCGCTGGCCGTCTGGCCGGCGCCCTGCAGGTCCGCCTCGCCCACGCTGATGCCCTCGAGCCGCACGCGGAGCCGCTCGACCGCGGCCGGGTCGTCGATCTTCGGGCCCTCGGGCACCACGGCCGCCGCCTCCAGCATGTCGGTCTGGACGTCGCCCGGCACCGCCAGCGCGGTGGCCCGGTCGCGGGTCTCCTTCACCACGATGAGGCCCATGGGGCTCTCCTCGCGCACGACCTCGCCGACGTCGGTGATCCAGGAGGTGGAGACGAGGCCGCCGAACTGCATGCGCACCTTGAAGGCGGGGACGGGGCGTCCGGCCGCGCGCACGAGCTCGCGGGCCTGGACGTCGAGCGACATCGGCGCGTTGCGCAGTGTGGCGGGGTCGAAGACCGCCATCTCGCGGTGCTGGCCGGTGGCCAGGCCCTCCGCGGCCAGGTGCCGCGACAGGTTGAGGGACAGCGCCGGGGGCTCGGCCAGGTCGCGGCTCTCCGTCCGCTTGCCCGAGGGTGTCTCCACCGTGAGGTCGAGCCGCCGGCCGTCCAGCGTGCCCTCGACCTTCACCGGGCCGCTGCCCGGGTCGAGCGAGAAGACGAACGAGCGCAGGGCGAAGGCCTTGTCGACGCGGGCGAGCGTGTGGATGCGGGCCGCGGTGGTGGCGCCGAGCAGGGCCATCTGGAGCTGGCCGTCTTCCTGGAGCTCGTAGCCGGCGGCGGTGGGGATCGTCTGGCCCACCATGAAGCCGATCTTCTCGCCCCGGTAGTAGACCCCCTTCCACTGCGCGGTCGAGCCGTAACGGGCCAGGTCGGCGGCGAGGTTGAGGGAGGACGCCTGCAAGTAGGAGCGGTCGAGCAGCAGGCCCATCTGGGCCAGCCACGCCGCCACGATCAGCCAGGACGCGACGCGAGAGAGCGATCGCGGGATGGGGCGCAGGAACACGCCGAATTATATACTTTCGTGGTGGATCCGGCCGCCGTGGACGTGGTCCTCGTGCGCCCGCGCAACCCCGCCAACGTCGCCGCCGCATGCCGCGCGCTGAAGAACATGGGGCTGTGGTCGCTGCGCCTGGTGGGGGAGGACCCCGGGCTCGCCCGGCCCGAGGCGCGGAACCTCGCCTACGGCGCCTGGGACCTGCTCGACGCGGTGGTCTTCTTCCCCACGCTCGCCGACGCGGTGGCCGACGCCGCGCTGGTCGCGGGGACGTCGGGCCGCGACGATCCGGCCGCGTGGTCCCCCCGGCGGCTGGCCGTGGAGGGCGCAGCGCGAGCCGACGGGGGACGGACCTCGCTCGTGTTCGGTCCGGAGTCGAGCGGGCTCACCGGCGACGAGCTGGCGCGGTGCCACGTTCGCGTGCGTATCCCGGCCGACGCCGCGCAGCCGTCGCTGAACCTGGCCCAGGCGGTCCTGATCCTGGCCTACGAGGTCCGCCTCTCCGCGGAACAGGCGGCTCCGGCCGAGTCGGGGCCGCCGCGCGCCGCGGCCGGCGAGCTGGAGGCCGCGCTGCGCGAGCTCCGGGAAGGCCTCGTCGGAATCGGCTACCTGAGCCCGGCCAACCCGGACGCGATCCTGGCCGAGCTCCGCTTCCTCATCGCGCGCGCGGGCCCTACGCCGAGGGAGGCGGCCCTCCTGCGCGGCCTCGCCCGCCAGCTCTGCTGGGCGTCCGGCCGCATTGCGGGCAAGGATGAAGAAAACCGATAATCGGCCACTGGCAGCGAGCTCCCGAGCGAGCGATCATGACAGAACTTCGTGTCCCGACCGTGGCCATGGCCGCAGAAGTCACCTGCGCCGACGGCCGGACGTTCGCGGGACGCATCTTCGTGCCCGCGGCCGCCTCCCGCCACAGCGGTCCCACGCGGCCCGACGAGTGGATCAACGAGCCGCTCCCATACTTCCCCTTCCTGCCCGACGACGCGACGGTTCCGGTCATGCTGAACAAGTACACGGTGCTCGTAGTGACCGTCCAGGAGGACGAGGCGCAGGGCGAAGAGCCCCTCGGCATCCAGCGCCGCATCGCGGTCGAGTGCGGAGCCAGGCGGCTGGAGGGCATGCTGCAGATCGACATGCCCGAGAACCAGAGGCGAGTGCTCGACTGCTTGAACCGGTTCGAGCTGTTCCTGACCCTCCGGGACGGGCCGCGCCGCCACCTCGTGCAGAAGCAGCACATCACCCGGGTGGTCGAGATCCGGGAGGAGTGAACAAGGGTGTCCCTGGACCGGATCCTGCAAGCCACCGTCAAGGCCGGCGGCCACGAGGTGCGCCTGGTGCCGGGCCGCCGCATCGTGATCCTCACCCCGGCGGGCGAGCGGGAGGTGCAGGGGCCGGCGCAGACCCCCGCCGCCATCGATGATCTCATCGCGCCGCCGTTGACCGCCGACGCCCGCCGAGCGCTGGCCGACGGCCGTGCCGAATGGGCGGTCGAGGTGCCAGGGGTGGGAGCGGTGCGGGCCCGGGTAGATCGCCGGCCCGACGGCACCGTCGCTTCGCTCGCCGTAGGGCAGGCGCCCGCGGGCCGCCCCGCGGGATCCGCGGCCGAGATCGAGGAGCTCTTCCGGGCGATGGTGGAGATGAAGGCCTCCGACCTGCACCTCTCGGTGGGCTCGCTCCACACCTCTTCCGCCCCCTCGACGGTGGACCGGATCATCGACCAGTTCCCGGCCGACCACGCCAAGGCGGTGGACAAGGCGGGCCTGCTGAGCATGTTCAAGAAGGCCGGCATCGACACGTCCTGGGTGCCCGCCGAGGCCGCCCCCGGCACCTAGTTGGAGCTCGTCGCGGTCGACCCCGAACATCCGGCGGAGGACGTCATCGCGCGCGCGGCGTCCGTGCTGAACGCGGGGGGGCTGCTGATCTATCCGACCGACACGCTGTACGCCCTCGGCGGCCTGGCCCGGGCACCGGAGGCCGCGCGGAAGGTCCGGGCCGCCAAGGGACGCGGTGAGGCCAAGCCGCTGCCCCTGATCGCGGGCAGCCTCGAGCAGGCGCGCTCGCTCTGCGCGGCCTGGCCCCCTTCTGCGTCGCGGCTGGCGGGACGGTTCTGGCCGGGACCGCTGTCCCTGGTCCTGCCCGCGCAAGCGGCCGTGCCGGCCGAGGTCACCTCCGGCACCGGGAGCGTGGCCGTGCGCGTCCCGGCCTGCGCGCTGGACCGCCGGTTGTGCGCCACGGCCGGTCCCCTCATCGCCACCTCGGCCAACCGGGCCGGGCAGGACGCGCCGCGGTCGTGCGCGGAGGCGGTGGCCGCGGTGGGACGTTGGGCCGCGCTGGCCCTGGACGGCGGAGCCGGCCCGGCGGCCGCCTCCACGCTCGTGGACCTCACCGGCGAGTTCCCCCGCCTGCTGCGGGCCGGCCCCGTGCCGTGGGAGGACGTACTGGCCTCGCTCGGCGCGCGCTCCTGCTAGAATCGAGAAGGAAGAGAGAAGGCGAGAGCGACCATCACCGACCGCACCGACCTCACGCCGGGCAACAACCCCGCCGAGAAAGCGCTCCTGGTCGGCGTCGCGAGCGGACCCCGGGCCCGGCTCGAGACCGAGACCTCGGTCGAGGAGCTGGGCGCCCTGGCCCGCACCGCGGGGGCCCAGGTCGTGGGCACCATCGTCCAGGAGCGCAAGCGCAAGGACCCGGCGACGCTCATCGGCCGCGGCAAGGTGGAGGAGGTGGCGCGGACGGCGGAGGCCAAGCGCGTCGACCTGCTGCTCTTCGACGACGAGCTGTCGCCCGCCCAGCAGCGCAACCTCGAGCGCGCGGTGGGCCGCAAGACCCTGGACCGCACCCAGCTCATCCTCGACATCTTCGCCCGGCGGGCCCGGAGCCGTGAGGGCCGGCTGCAGGTGGAGCTGGCCCAGCTCGACTACCTCCTGCCCCGCCTGACCGGCCGGGGCGCGCTCATGTCGCGGCTGGGCGGCGGCATCGGCACGCGCGGACCGGGGGAGACGAAGCTCGAGACGGACCGCCGCCGCATCCGCCACCGGATCCAGGCCGTCAAGCGGGAGATCGAGAAGGTCCGGCGCGACCGCCACACCCGCCGCGAGGCCCGGCAGCGCACGCAGGCCCCGGTGGTGGCGCTGGTGGGCTACACCAACGCGGGCAAGTCGACGCTGTTCACGGCCCTGACCCGGGCCCGGGCCGAGGTCTCCGACCAGCTCTTCATGACCCTCGACCCGCTCATCCGCAAGGCCGACTTCGGGCCCGGCCGCGAGGTGCTGGTCGTCGACACCGTGGGCTTCATCCAGAAGCTGCCCCACGCCCTGGTCGCCGCGTTCCGGGCTACGCTCGAAGAGCTGACCGAGGCCGACCTGCTGCTGCACGTGATCGACGCTTCGGCGGAGGACATGGAGGAGCGCGAGGCGGCGGTGGAGTCGGTGCTGCGGGAGATCGGCGCGGCGGACCACCCGCGCCTCCCGGTGCTGAACAAGGCCGACCTCGTCCCCCCCGCGCGCGCCGCGGGACTGCGGGCCGCGCGCCCCGACGCGGTGCTCGTCTCGGCGAGCACGGGTCGGGGGCTCGACGAGCTGGCCGCGGCCCTCAGCCGCCGCCTGGCCCTGGCGCCCCAGCGGGTCCGGCTGCGATTCCCCTCGCGGGACGCCCGCGCCATCGCCGGCGTGTACGCGGCCGGGAGGGTCGTGGCCCATGAGGTGCGCGGCGACGAGGTCACGCTCGAGGCGGAGATCCCCGAGCGCCTGCTGGAGCGGTACCGGGAGCATCTCTTGTGAGACCGGACGCCGTCGCGCTGGCCCTCGCCCTCGGCGGGGCCGCGCTCCTGCCTACTTGCGCCCCTCCGCCGCGGGCGCCGCTGCCGGACACCGACGAATACGTGTTCCCGGCCTCGGCTCCGGGCCAGCTCTCGCCGTCCGAGTCCCAGCGCCTGCAGAAGGCCTGGGCGCAGATCCTGGCCGGCCGAGCGCTCGAGGCGCAGAAAGACCTCCAGAAGCTCCTGGCGAAGAGTCCCGGCCTGGTGCCGGCGGAGACGGCCCTGGCCTATGCCCGCCTGCGGGCGGGGCAGCTCGACGATGCGGCACGCAGCTTCGAGAACGTCATCGGGCGTCGCCCCGATTACGTGCCCGCCCGGGCGGGCGCCGCGGCCACTGCGGTGCGGCGGGGCGAGGCCGAGGCCGCCCTGCGGCTCTACCGCGGGGCGCTGGAGGCGGAGCCGGGCAGCGGCTTCCTCCGGCAGCGGGTGGCCGAGCTGCGCGTCCAGGTGACCGAGCGCCGCGTGGCCGGGGCCCGCGCCGCCCAGGCCGCGGGCCGCTTCGAGGAGGCGGTCGCGACCTATCGCCTGGCCCTGGAGGCGGCGCCGGAGGTCGCGGGCCTTCGGCTCGAGCTGGCCAACCTCCTGGCCTCCGGTGGAGACGTCGAAGCCGCCGTGGGGGTCCTGCGGGCCGACCCGACCGAGGATCGGCAGGTCCTGCTGCGCCTGGCGGACCTCGCGACGCAGCGCAAGGACTATCCCGGCGCGCTCGAGGCCTACCGCCGGCTCCTGGCCCGCGACCCGCACGACGCGGAGGCGCAGAGGCGCTCGCGGGAGGTCCGGGAGGCGGTCGAGCTGGAGCAGATGCCCGAGGAGTACCGGCGCATCGCGACCGCGACCGCGATCACGCGCGCGGACCTGGCGGCCCTGGTTGCGGTGAAGGTGACCGCGCTTGCCCGCGTGCCCGCCGGCGAGCCCCGGGTGGCGGTGGACATCTCCGGGTCCTGGGCGCGCAGCCACATCATCAAGGCCCTGGCCTACGACATCGTGACCGTCTACCCCAACCATACCTTCCAGCCGGCCGCCACCGCCCGCCGCGGCGACCTGGCCCGCGCGGTGCAGCGTGTCCTCGACCTGTTGAAGTGGCCGGCGGGCCCCGCCCCCAACCCCACCGACATGTCGCACAGCAACGTCTACTACTACCCGGCCACCCGCGTGGTGGGGGCAGGGCTCATGGACCTGACGCCGGCCGGCGGCTTCGAGGCCTGGCGGCCGGCGTCGGGTCCGGAAGCGGTCGCGGTCGTCGAAGAGCTGGTCCGCCTGGTGGGGCCCTAGAGGCCGTACGAGACTGAGCCAAGGCTGCGAGCGTAGCGGGATTCACTCCCGCGGAGCGAGCGGGGGGTCTGGGGGGCGCGCCGCTAGCGCCCCCCAGCTGGATGAGGAGCGCGCCGCTAGCGCCCCCCAGCTCAATAACCGTGCTTGCCGTCCTTGACGGAGGCGTCTAATATCCTCACCGGAGGCCTCACCCATGGACGAGAGGGAGGTCCTGCGGACCGTTCCCATCTTCTCGGAGCTGTCCGACGAGGACATCACGAGCCTGGCCCACCTGGCCCTCCGCAAGCGCTATCCCAAGGACACCGTCATCTTCTTCGAGAACGAGGAAGGCGATTTCTTCTTCACGATCCTCGAGGGGCGCGTCAAGGTCACGATCCTGGGCGACGACGGCCGCGAGGTCATCCTGTCCGTCCTGGGGCCCGGAGACTTCTTCGGCGAGATGGCGCTGCTCGACAACGAGCCGCGGTCGGCCACCGCAATTGCGGTCGAGGAGACGGAGCTGCTGTCGTTGCACCGGAACGACTTCCAGACCGTCCTCAACGACAACCGCAGCATAACGACCGCCCTCATCCGCGTCCTCAGCGCGCGGCTGCGCCGGGCCAACCACCAGATCTCGACCCTCGCGCTGCTCGACGTCTACGGCCGGGTGGCACGGGTCATCGTCGACATGGCCCGGGAGGAGGGCAAGCGGCTGCGCGACGGCCGCATCGCCTTCCGCCGCGCCACCCACCAGGAGATCGCCAACCGCATCGGGACGACCCGGGAGACGGTGACCCGCATGCTCAAGGACCTGGAGCGCCAGGGCCTGATCCACGTCGAGGGCAAGGAGATCGTGGTCCAGCCCGACTTCGAGAAGGTCTTCGACTAGGGCCTGGACCGGCCCTCCAACGCCGAGGACGCAGAGGAAAACGGAGAGGTCGCGGAGAACGGAGGGGAAGGATGGGGATCCCTTCTTAATTCCGTCTCTGCGTCCTCTCCGTTCCCCTCCGCGTCCTCTGCGTTAAAAGGCGACATCTAGAGCAGGCTCAGGAGGTGGTCCTTGATGCGGGCGCGGACGGCCTCGTCCCGCGTGGCCGTCAGGGCCATCTCCCACATCTCCACCGCCTTGCGCCAGAACTCCTGTTTCTGGTAGAGCGTGGCGAGGGCGGTGATCGCGTCGTAGAAGTCGGGCGTGATGTGCACCGCCCGCTCGTAGTGGTCGATCGCGTGGAAGACCATGCCCTTCTTCTCGTAGGCCAGGGCCAGGTAGTAGTGCAGCAGGTCGTTGAACTGGTCGATGGCCAGCCCGCGGCTGAAGGAGGCCACCGCGTCGTCGAGCCGCTCCTGCTTGAGCGCCACCACGCCTTCCTTGAGCTGCTGGCGCGCAGCCGCCTCCGAGCTGGGTGAGACCGCGGGGGCGCGGACCAGGAGCGCCTCCACGCGCCGCAGCAGCTCTGACGCTTCGAAGGGCTTCTCGAGATAGTCGTCCGCGCCGTACCTCTCCTTGACGTCGGCGGCGAAGCGCCAGCCGGTGTGGATCGCGGACACCATGATGACCGGGATGTGCCGGAAGCGCTCGCTCGTCTTGAGCTGGCGGCAGATCTCGAAGCCGTGCACTTCGGGCAGCATGCCGTCGAGCACGACCAGGTCGGGCGTGACCTCGCGCACCTTGGCCAGGGCCTCGCGCCCGCTGCGCGCGGTGACCACGCGGTACTTGCGGGACTGGAGGACGTGCTCCATCAGCTGCAGCACGGCCGGATCGTCGTCGACGGCCAGGACCGTCTGCACCTCCTCGACTGCGGGCACGCGCAGGGCGGCCGGGATCGGCACCTGGCGCAACGGGCTGCCGGCGAGCGTCTCGAAAACCGCGCGCTCCTTCTCCTCCAGCGGCACGATGGGCAGCGGCTTCAGCTCCTCGGGCTCCGGAGGGGGCGGGGCCGGCTCCGGCGCGCCCTCGCGCGGCCGCTGGACGTTCGGGGTGACGGTCCGCTGGCCGCTCTTCAGGGCCCGGCGCGCCTCGGCGACCGCATTCTTCACCGCCGACTCGAGCGCGATGAGGGGCGCGAGGCGGACGCCGGTCTTGAACTCGATCTCCGAGATCAGCGCGCGGTCGAGCGGGTCGGCCATCGCCACCTGCAGCCGGGTCGCTTCCACCCGCACCGGGAAGACCAGGTGCCGCTCGCACAGCTCCAGGGGCACGATGTCGAGCAGGGACAGCTCGATCTCCGTCTTGGAGAGGTCGACGTGGGGGACCCCGAGCTGGCGGCCGAGGTAGGTCACCGCGAACTTCTCGGTCAGGATGTGCTGGCGCACCAGCACGCTGGCCAGCCGCTCCCCGTAGGTGCGCTGGAGCGAGAGGGCTTCGGTGAGCTGGGAAGGGGTGATGAGGTCGGCCTCGCGAAGGATCTCGCCCAGCTCCTTCCTAGGCACCGGGCGCCGTCTCCTCCACGCTCACGGTGATGTCCAGCCGGCGCCGGCCGCGGGCGACCGTCAAGCGCAGCCGCGATCCGACCGCGGCCCGGGCCAGCTCGTTGCGGAGCTGGGCGGCGGACTCGACCGGCCGGCCCTCCACCGCCATCACCACGTCTCCCGGCGCGACCCCGGCCCGGTCCGCGGCGCTGCCCCTCAGCAGCTCCACCACCAGGACGCCTTGCCGCTCCGGCGCTCCCGGCAGCGTGTCCTCGTTGACATCGGCCACGCGGGTGATTCCCACGCTGCCTCGCACCACGCGGCCGTGGGCCACGATCTGGTCCACCACCTGCCGGGCGAGGTTGGCCGGCACGGCGAAGCCGATGCCCTGGTAGCCGCCGGTCTCCGAGTAGATCGCGGTGTTGATGCCGATCAGCTCGCCCCGAGCGTCGACGAGGGCGCCCCCGGAGTTGCCGGGGTTGATCGCGGCGTCGGTCTGGATGAAGTCCTCGTAATCCACGATGCCGATGTTCGACCGTCCGGTCGCGCTGATGATGCCCATCGTCACCGTCTGGTTGAGCTGGAACGGATTGCCCACCGCCACCACGTACTCGCCGACCTCGGCCCGGGACGAGTCGCCCCACGGGAGGGTGGGCAGCCCGTGGGCGTCCACCTTCACCACCGCGATGTCGGTCACGGGGTCGGTGCCCATCAACATCCCCCGCAGTCGTTGATGGGCGGCGGTGGTGATGGCGATGCGGCTGGCGTGCTCGATCACGTGGTTGTTCGTCACGATGACGCCGCCCTCGCCGACGATGACGCCCGACCCGAGGCTGGTCTTGCGCTCCTCCTGGGGGATGCGGAAAGGCAGGTCGCGGCCGAAGAACTCCCGGAAGAACGGGTCGGCGAGGAAGGGCGAGCCTTCCGTGCGGTACACCTGCAGCGCGGAGATGTTCACGACCGCGGGGGTGGCCCGGCGCGCGATCGCGCGGAAATCGGGGCCGGGAGAGGCGGCCGGCCCCGCGGCCGCGGGGATGGCCGCCGCGGCCCGCGTCGGCGCCTCGAGGCGGCTGGCGAAGCGCGCGCCGAGCAGCACGCCGGCGATCAGGGACCCCGAGGCCACGGTCAGCAGCACCGGCCGCCCGTGTCTCACTCGCGCTCCCGCCGCCAGCCGGCGCGCCCGTGCGTCTTGGGCAGCTCCAGGCGCAGGACGCCGTCGCGGAACTGCGCGCTGACGCGCGCCGGGTCGACCTCCTCGGTGAGCTTGAAGGAGCGGAAGAACGGGCCGTGGCTGCGCTCCATGCGGTGGAACCGATCCGGCCGCTGGCCGAGCGCCCGTCGCTGGCCCTTCACGACCAGGACGTCGCCGTCGACCTGGACCTCGACGTCGTCCTCCTCGATCCCCGGCAACTCGACGTCGACCACGAAGCCCTCCGGCATCTCGTAGGCGTCGGCCAGGGGCGTCCAGGTCGCCGAGCCCACCAGGGCCGGCTCCTCCAGCCGGCCGGCGAAGCTCTCCTCGAAGAGCCGGTTCATCCGCTCCTGCAGGGTCAGCAGGTCCCGCAGGGGATCCCACTTGCGCTCGGTCACGGCCGTGCCTTCCGGTGGCAGATCGGCAACGATCGAGTGTACGGTCGGCGTGTCGTCTTGAGCAAGGGGGTGCTGGGGCGCGTCCCTTGAACCCCCGCTCCGCTCCTCATTGAGCAAGGGAGTGCTAGTGGCGCACCCCCTTGAACCCCCGCTCGCTGCGCGGGATTGAATCCCGCTCCGCTCGCAGCCGTGGCCAAGCTAACCGCTCAGCTTCAGCCGCTTGCGGAGCTCGTCGAGCAGGGCCAGGGCCTGCAGGGGCGTCAGTTGCTCGAGGTCGAGCCGGCGCAGGTCCTCCAGCACCGACTCCTCCTGGCCGGCGAAGAGGGCGAGCTGGCGGCCGCCCTCGGCCGGCGCCGCCGGCTGATCGCTGCGGGCCAGGCGGGGCCGTCCTTCGCGGTCGAACTCGGTGCGCTCGAGGTTGCGCAGGATCTCCTGGGCCCGGGCCACCACCGGCACCGGAAGCCCGGCCAGCCGCGCGACCTGGATGCCGAAGGAGCGATCGGATCCCCCCGGCTCGATCTTCCGCAGGAAGACGACGCTGTCCCGCCACTCGCGCGCCGACACGTGCAGGTTGCCGACCCCGGCCAGGTCCGCGGCGAGGTCGGTCAGCTCGTGGTAGTGGGTGGCGAAGAGCGTCTTGCCCCCCGCCGCGCGGTCGCGCGCGATGTGCTCCGCCACCGCCCACGCGATGGAGAGGCCGTCGAAGGTCGCGGTGCCACGGCCGATCTCGTCGAGAAGGATGAGGCTGCGCGCGGTCGCCTGGCGGAGGATGTGGGCCGTCTCCTGCATCTCCACCATGAAGGTGGACTGGCCGCGCAGGATGTGGTCGGTCGCCCCCACGCGGGTGAAGATCCGGTCGACGACGCCGACCTTGGCCTCCCGGGCGGGGACGAAGCAGCCCATCTGGGCCATGACCACGACGAGCGCGGTCTGGCGGAGGAAGGTCGACTTGCCGCCCATGTTGGGGCCGGTGAGGACGAGGAGCCGCGCCGCCCCGTCGCCCATCTTGAGGTCGTTGGCCACGAACGGCTCGGGCAGCACGCGCTCCATGACCGGGTGGCGGCCCTCGACGTACAGGAGCTCGTCGCCCGCTCCCACGCGCGGCTTGACGTAGTTGTAGCGCGCCGACACCTCGGCCATCGTCGCCAGGACGTCGAGGGTGGCCGCGGCGCGCGACGTGCGCTGGACGGCGCGGGCGGCGGCCGCCACCCGGCCGCGCAGGCCGTCGAAGATCTCCGCTTCCCGCTCCCGGATCCGCTCGTCCGCCCGCAGCACCTTCTCCTCGTACTCCTTCAGCTCGGGGGTGATGAAGCGCTCGCCGCCGGCGATCGTCTGCTTGCGCACGTAGTCGGGGGGGACGAGGCTTAGGTTGGACCGGCTGACCTCGATGTAGTAGCCGAAGACCCGGTTGAACCGCACCTTGAGCGAGGCGATTCCCGTCCGCCCGCGCTCGCGCTCCTCGATGGCGGCGATGGTGGTCCGGCCGCCGTGGCTCATCTGCCGCAGCTCGTCGAGCTCGGCATCGACGCCGTCGCGCACCAGCCCGCCGTCGCGCACGGCGGCGGGCGGCTCGTCGACGAGGGTCGACTCGACGTCGGCCGCCACTTCCAGGGGGGGATCGAGGTCCTTCAGCTGGCCGCGCACCAGAGGGGCCGCGCAGCCTTCGGCGGCCGCGGCGGCGTCGGGCAGGGCCCGCAGCGAGCGGGCCAGGGCGACGAGGTCGCGGGGCGAAGCGGTGCCGAGGGTGATCCGCCCGACGATGCGGTCCAGGTCCTGCACGCCGTGCAGCGCCTCCCGCAGTCGCCCCCGCGCCACGGTGCGGAAGGCCAGCTCCTCGACCGCGTCGAGGCGGTCCTGGATCGGCTCCACGTGGACGAGGGGCCGGAGGATCCACTCGCGGAGCAGGCGCGATCCCATCGCGGTGGCCGTCTCGTCGAGCACGTCGAGCAGCGTGCCCCGCCGGCCCCCGTCGGCCAGGTTCTCGACGAGCTCGAGGTTGCGCCGGGTCAGGCCGTCGATGACGAGCCCGTCCTCCTGGTGACGCGTGCGGAGGGAGGTGACGTGGGCCAGGTCGCGCTTCTGGGTCTCCCGCACGTAGCGGAAGACGGCCCCCGCCGCCGCCGCGGCGCGGGGCAGCGACTCGCAGCCGAAGGCCTCCAGGCTGGCGACGCCGAAGTGGGCGACGAGGTCGCGGCGCGCGGAGCCCGGGTCGAACGCCGCCACGTCGAGGAGGGTCCGGGGCAGCGCGCCTTCCGGCTGGGCGGGGTCGGCGAGCCAGCCGGGCAGCTCGGCGCCCCGGGGCACCAGGACCTCGCGGGGGCGGGTGGCGCCCATCTCGTCGCGGAGGCGGTCCCACCTTGCCGTCCCGGCCCACTCGCTCACGAAGAAATCACCGGTGGTGGCGTCGAGCCACGCCGCCCCCAGGAGGGCTTCGCCGGGCGCGAGGGCGAGGACGTAGGAGGTCTCGCCGGCGTCGAGGGCGGAGGCCTCGAGCTGGGTGCCCGGCGTGACCACCCGCACCACCTCCCGGCGCACGACGCCCTTGGCGCTCCGGGGGTCCTCCATCTGCTCGCAGAGCGCGACGCGGAAGCCCTGCTTGACGAGGCGGGCCACGTGGGCGGATGCCGCGTGATGGGGCACCCCGCACATCGGGATGGCGGCGCCGTCCGGGTCCTTGGCGCGGGAGGTGAGCGCGATCTCGAGGGCGCGCGAGGCGACCACCGCGTCCTCGAAGAACAGCTCGTAGAAGTCACCCATGCGGAAGAAGAGGAGCGCGTCGGGGTGCTCGGCCTTCATCCGGTGATACTGCTGCATGGCCGGCGTGAAGGCAGCAGGGGTGGCGGCGGACATGGGCTGGACCGGTTACCGTCGCGAGCTATCAGCCACGGCCGCGAGCGGAGCGGGATTCATTCCCCCCGGGCCCGCAGAGCGGACCCGCTCGCGACGTGCCGAGAATCGTCCCTCCCTTGGGGAGGATGCCGGTCACGGAGAACGAGGTCAGCGGCTCGACGTCGCCCTCGATCAGCCCCCGGAAGCCGTTGCGGATCCCCAGCACCTCCATGCTCGAGGACTGCGCGCGGCGCACCACGGCGCGGATCACCGCGTTGAGACCGGGGCAGTCTCCGCCGCCGGTCAGGATTCCGACTCTCACGAACGGAATTCCGTCACGGGCGAAAGTATAGACTAACCGCATCGTGCGCGTGCTGGCCGTGGACACCACGACCGTGCGGGGCAGCGTCGCGGTGGCCGAGGACGACGAAGTGCGGGGCGAAGTGCGCGCGGCGCCTCGTGCCCGCCATCGACTTCCTCCTCGCCTCGCTGGGGCTGCACCCGGTCGACGTGGAGGGCTTCGCCGTGACCACCGGCCCGGGTTCCTTCACCGGCCTCCGCATCGGCCTCAGCACCGTGCAGGGGCTGGCGCTCGCCTCGGACCGGCGCTGCCTGGGCGTGAGCGCCCTCGACGTGCTGGCGGCGCGCAGCGCGGGCCTCGCACCGGCGATCGTGGCCATGGTCGACGCCTACCGGGGCGAGGTCTACGGCGCGCTCTACGACGGCGCGGGCCGTCCGGCCGGCGCGGGCGCGGTGGAGCGGCCGGAGGCGCTCCTGGCCCGCGCCCCCGAAGGGGCCGCTTTCGTCGGCGACGGCGTGCTGCGCTACCGCGAGTTGATCCTCTACCGGCGGCCGAGCGCGCTGTTCCCGCCGCGCAGCCTCTACCTCGCCGGGACGCTGGCCCGCATGGCGGCTCCCCGCCTCGGCCGCGGGGAAGGCGTCCCGCCCGCGCAGCTCCGGCCGCTCTATCTCCGCGAGCCCGACATCCGCCGGCCGGCGTCATGACCGAGCCGGGGCCGCTCCTGGAAGAGGGAGGGGCGGACGACCTCGACGCGCTCGTCGCGCTGGAGCGGGAGTCGTTCAGCCATCCCTGGACGCGGCGGAACCTCAAGCATGCGCTGGAGCGCCGTCACCTCGTGGTGCTGCGCACCGCGGGCGTTCCCGGCGACCCGCGCCGCGGAATCGTCGGCTACTGCGTGTTCGACGTCGCGGCGGGGGAGCTGCACGTGCACAACCTCGCCGTCGATCCGGGCCGGCGCGGCGAGGGCCTGGGGCGCCGGCTGCTGGAGATCGTGCTCTGGCTGGGAACGCGGCGCGGCGCCCGGGCTGCGCTGCTGGAGGTGCGGGAGAGCAACTGGCCCGCCTTGCAGCTCTACTACTCGGTCGGCTTCCAGAGCCTGCGGCGACGGCGCAACTACTACTCCCATCCGACCGAGGACGCCCTTGAGCTGATCCTTGAATTCCCGGGGCCCGCGTGCTAATTTGGCGTCGTGGGGGCTCCCCTCCCGCAACTCAAGCCACCGCGGCATGCTGTCGTCGCCAACATCCACCCGACCACGGAGGTGCCGATGTCCCAGGACGCGCGCTTTCTCAGGGACCGTCTCCTTGCCCAGAGCGAGGAGTACCGCCGTCTGGATGAGCAGCACCACGAGTACGAGAGCCGGCTCGTGGCCCTGACCGGGAAGGCGGTCTTGAGCGATGAGGAACAGGTCGAGGAGACCACCCTCAAGAAGAAGAAGCTCCAGGTGAACGACCGGATGGAAGCCATCGCCCGGCAGATGCGGGAGCCGGGGGCCCATCCCTAGCGCCGAGCCCAACCCCGCCGGGCCTCCCGATGTCGATCGCACGTGAAGGCTGGCCCCTCGTCCTCGTTCCCCTCGGGCTGGCCACGGCGCTGTTCCTGTTGCGCTGGCCCTGGATGGGCGGCGTCTTCCTCCTCCTCGGCCTGTTCATCGCCTTCTTCTTCCGGGATCCCGAACGGCCCGTGCCCGCCGACCCGCGCTTGGTCCTCTCGCCGGCCGACGGCAAGGTGATCGTGGCCGGACCGGCCCCGGCCGGCAACCCCCTGGGCGAGGACGCCACCCAGGTCTCCATCTTCATGTCGGTGTTCGACGTCCACGTGAACCGCGCGCCCATGGGCGGCCGCATCAGCCGCGTGGACTACAACCCGGGCGCATTCCTGCCCGCCTTCCAGGACAAGGCATCGCTCGCCAACGAGCAGAACAGCGTGACGATCGAAGACGGCGGCCACCGCGTGCTGTTCAAGCAGATCGCCGGTCTCATCGCGCGGCGCATCGTCTTCAAGAAGAAGCCCGGCGATCAGGTGGCGGCCGGCGAGCGGGTCGGGATGATCAAGTTCGGGAGCCGGGTCGACGTCTTCCTGCCGCGCGACGTGCGGCTGCGGGTGCAGAAGGGCGACCGCGCGGTGGCGGGCGTCACCGTCGTCGGCGAGCGACCGTGAGCGAGGCGGTGCGGCCCCGCCGCTTCCGGCGGGGCGCGGCCATCTTGCCCAGCCTGTTCACGACCGGCAACCTCTTCCTGGGCTTCTGGTCGATCGTCAAGACCCTCCACGGCGAGTACGGCGAGGCGGCGCCGCTCATCGCGTGGGCCATCGTCCTCGACATGCTCGACGGCCGGATCGCGCGCATGACGGGAACCACGAGCGAGTTCGGCGGGGAGCTGGACAGCCTGGCCGACGTCATCTCCTTCGGCGTGGCCCCCGCCCTGCTCGCCTACGCCTGGGCCTTCGGCACCATACCCCGGGTGGGCTGGCTGGCCGCCTTCCTCTTCGTGACCTGCGGCGCGCTGCGGCTGGCCCGGTTCAACGTCCAGCGCCACGTCAGCGACGGCCGCTACTTCGTGGGCCTGCCCATCCCCGCCGCGGCGGCCCAGGTCGCGGTCTGGGTCCTTGTCGCGCCCCAGCCGCTGGCCGAGAAGGGCCAAGCGCTGGCGGTCCTGGCCTTGCTGGTCACGCTGGCCTTCCTGATGGTCAGCACGCTGCGCTACCAGTCGTTCAAGAAGCTCGACCTGCGCAGCCGGCAGAGCTACATCATGGTGCTCGGCATCGCGCTCGCCCTCGTCCTCATCGCCCTCCATCCCAAGTCCGTGCTGCTTGTGCTGGCGAGCCTGTACTGGCTGTCGGGTCCGACGAGCTACGTGCTCGGCCTCGGTCGCCGGCGCGGCCAGCCGCCGCCGCTGGCGGGAGGCGAGACCACCGAGCTGTCGCGCCCGGCGTGAGCGGGGTCGATCACCCGGCGGTCGGCGTCGGCGCCGTCCTCATCCATCGCGGGAAGGTGCTGTTGATCCGCCGGGGCAAGGAGCCCCTGCGCGGCCGGTGGGTCATTCCGGGCGGCACCGTCGAGGTGGGCGAGACGCTGCACGAAGCGCTCGTCCGCGAGATCGAGGAGGAGACCGGGATCGTCGTGCGGCCGCTCGACGTGGTCACCGTCTTCGATCGCATCGAGCGCGACGCCGGCGCCGTTCGCTACCACTACGTCATCGTCGACTACCTCTGCGCGTACGTGTCGGGAGAGCCGCGGGCCGCGTCCGACGCGGAGGCGGTGGCCTTCGTGGCGAAAGGCGAGCTGCCCGCCTACGACCTTCCGGACAAGGCCCTGGAGGTCGTCCTCGAAGGCTTCCGCCGCGCAGCCAGCGACGGCGGCCGCCGGGGCCTTGCCAGGGCCCCGCGGAAGGGATAGCATCTCCTCAAGTAAAACTTCCACCGCGGGCCGTAAGTTTTTGCCACGGAGGGAAAATGAAGCTCCTGATTGGATCCCTGGCCCTCGCCCTGATCGTCGGCACGGTCCCGAGCGAGGCACTCTCGCTGCACATCGGCAAGCGGCGCTGCCTGCCGCGGGCCACCGATTGGCCCATCGTGCGACCCCATGTGAAGGAGTCCCACAAGCCCGGCAACAAGGCGAAGCATCCTCCCGTCTGTTCGCTGGGGGTCGTGGCGCCGTCGATCGCCAGCGCCTGAGCGCCGGGGGGACGTCCTCGACGGTCTAGAGTCCCACCGCCCGCCCGGCCTCGTCCTCGGCCGGGAGCCAGAGGATCGCCCGCGTTCCTTCGCGGCCACCGCTCTCGAGGGACACGCCGCCCCCGTGGTCCTCGGCGATCTTCTTGACCAGGGCCAGGCCGAGTCCGCTGCCGCTGGTCTTCGTGGAGAAGAACGGCTCGAAGATGCGGCTGCGGATCTCGGGATCCACCCCCGGGCCCGAATCGCGCACCTCGATCATCACCCGGCGCCGGCCGTCTTCCGACCGCAACCCCACCCTGATCCAGCCGCGCTCGCCCACCGCCTGCAGCGCGTTCTCGAGCAGGTTGACGATCCCGCGCTCGAGCAGCCGGCGATCGGCCCGCACGCGCGGGACCCCGGGCTCGATCTCCACCACGAGGTGCACCTCCGGCGGCAGCGCGGACTGGTAGGGCTCGACGACCTCGGCCACGATCGCGGCCGGGTCGTGGGACTCGAGCCCGGGGGAGGGCGGACGGGCGAAAGCGGAGAACTCGGTGACCATGCCCCTCAGGATCCGCACCTGCTTCAGGATCGTCTGGGTGCACCCCTCCAGGGTGGCCGCGAAGTCCTCGCTGCGGTCGCGCCAGACGCGGCGCAGGTGCTCGGCCGAGAGCTGGATGGGCGTGAGCGGGTTCTTCACCTCATGGGCGACCTGGCGGGCCATCTCGGCCCAGGCCGCCAGGCGGTTGCTGCGCTCGAGGTCCCGCCGCTGGCGCTCGAGGTCGCCCGCCATCTTGTTGAAGGCCTCGACGAGCCTGCGTAGCTCGTCCTGGCTCCGGGTCTCGACGCGGGCGCCCAGGTCGCCCCCCGCCACGCGTAGCGTGGCCCGGGTGAGGTCGGAGATGGGCCCGGAGATGCGCCGGGCCACCGAGCGCGCCACCACCGCGGCCAGGACGAGGAACACGAGCGAGGCCAGGCGCATCGTGCGGTCGAGGTCCTCGAGCGCGGATTCCACCTCCCGCTGGCGCAGGGCGAGGGGGATCGAGAGGATCCCCGGCTCGGCGCCGTCGAGGCGCACGGGCACCGAGGCCACGTCGTAGGAGAAGTCCCCGATCCGCTCGGTGCGCAGGGCGGAGGGCTGGCCCTCGAGGACGAGCGCGCGGTAGACCGGCCCCGACACTCGCGGCGCGAGCAGGCCCGAGGAGTACAGCTCGCGCTTGCTCGAGGCGAGCAGCCGGCCGCGGTCGAACAGGTCCAGGTCGTTCCGGATGATGCTCGCCACCCAGACGAGCGCCTCGTCGGTGACCGGCTTCTCGCCCGCCGCCTCCGGCCGCTTGTAGTAGGCGTAGTCGTCGACGATCTTCTTGGCGAAGGCGGCGCGGTCGAGGGCGTCGTCGGCCGCCTCCCGGCGCAGCCGGTCGGACACGAAGTTGCGGACGACGACCTGGAGCACGATGAGCGCCACCACCGCCACCGCGATGAAGGCCACGAAGAGCCGGACGGCGAACCGGCGGTTGACCTCGCCGGCGATCGAGGGCAGCGACAGGCGGGACCGGCGCAGGACGGTACGGACGACGGCGACGGCGAGCAGGGCCGCGAGCGCGATGAGGGTGAGCGACGCCGTCGCTTCGAGCAGGTCGGCGGCGAAGCGGCCGGCGGTGACGGCGGGGAAGGCGAGCGCGTACACGGCGGCGCCTCCGGCAAAGACGTAGGCGTGGTGGGGGACGTCGTCGACGGCGAGGGTGGTCCAGAAGCCGGGCCGGTCGCCCAGCCGCGCCAAGGCGGCCGCGGAGTCGACCACCGGCGGCCGGCTGGCGGAGCTGAAGACGACGTCGCGCGAGAACGGGTCGTAGGCGACCAGCGCCACCGGCCGGTCGCGCACCACGCCCCGGGCGGCGGTCCGGAACAGGACCGAATAGGGGTCGCTGCCGCGGAGGAAGCGCAGGTTCCAGAAGTCGTCGCCGACATCGACCTGTATCGCCCCGTGGACCTCCCCGTGATAGACGAGCCGGTGCCGCGCCCGCAGCACGGTGTGCTCGTCGCTGGCCACCGTCACGCGCTCCGAGGAGACCTCCCACGCGTCGGTGGCGGACAGCGGCCGGGCGGGACCGGCGAGCGACGGCAGGTTGAGGGCGAAGCGGCTGAGCACGGCGCCGGAGGGCGTCTGGATCTCGATGGCCGAGGAGAAGCCGAAAGAGGCCAGGTCGGTGTGCGACCATACGGCGAAGGCGAGCTCCTCCAGGCCGGGGGGGGCCGGCCCCGGCGGCGTCTCCTCGAGGACGCTCATGCCGTCGATCTGCCGCTCGGTCTCGCGCAGCACGAACTGCCGCCACTGGCCCTGGCGCACGACCGCCGGCGCATAGCTGCGCTCGACCTGCAGACGCGTGCTGCGGGCGGCCAGCGAGACGAGAGCAGGATAGAGGTCGAGGGTCAGAGCCGACACGGCGAGGACGGCGAAGGCGGCCCGGGCCTCCAGAGGGCGGGCGGCCAGCCAGCCCCGCCACCGCTCGCGCGTCGCCCCGACCGCGGCGCCCATGGCGAGCAGCGCGAGAGCGCAGCCCATCGGCGCCGCATCGAGGCCGGGCGGCGGGAGCAACCACGCGAGGAGACCGGCCACCGCCGCCGCGGCCACCAGGCTCCGCCGGCCGCCGCGTCCGGCCGGCGGGCGCCCGGCCAGCGCGAAGAGGGCCGCCGCCGTCATCGCCGCCGCCGCGAGGACCAGCACGAGCGAGACCTGGATCGTAAGGTGGGCCGGGCTGCGGGGCCCGAGCGGAACCGCCTCGACGTCGAGCGAGCAGTTGGCCACCGTATCGGCCACGAACGCGAAGGCTCCGGCAACGACGGCGTAGCCGGCCGCGGCGGCGGCCGCCGGGGCCAGCCACGAGACGACGAGCGGCGCCCGTCGCATGCTGCCCGAGAGCAGGACGGCCGCCGCCATCGCGACGACGGAGACGGTCAGCAGGAGGTCCAGGGGGCTGCGCAGCAGCGGACCGAGCAGCGCCGACGCGTAGGCGTCGGGCGAGAGGACGACGGAATCGGGCGCCGGGAGAGGCGGACCGAGCACGGTGAAGACGGCCCGGATCGCGGCGGCGGCCAGCAGCGCCCGCCGCGCGGCGCCCGGCCCGCCCGCGGTGGCCGCCCCGGCCACCAAGACGAGGGCCGCCAGCAGCGAGACGATGCGGCGATACGTGACGCCGAGGGAAGACTGGATCTGCGCCGCGCCAGGGGCGGTCACCCGCACCACGGCCAGCGCATCCCCGTCGGAGTCGCGGAGCGTCGCCTGGCCGGATACGGCGCCGGCCGCGGGGGGAGGGAAGGCGGGGGCCGGGGGGCCGACCTGGGCGTCGACGTATGCGACCTCGACCTCGGGCTTGCCACCGGTGAGCAGGTCGAAGTCACGCAGGAACTCCGTGCGGATGTTGCGGCGGACCGCGATGGGCAGGGCGGCCGTCGCCACCCCCAGGACCTCGCCCTTCGGGCCGAGGAGCGGGGTCGCGCCGACCAGCGTCGTGGTGACGTTGCCCTCCACGACGAACACGTCGGGCCGGTTGCCGACGACGCCCTGCAGCACGGTGGGATCGCTCGTCCGGCCCGACCAGGCCAGCGTCCGGAGGGGCAGGGCCTGGACGGCCAGCGCGGGCTGTTGGGCGAACTGGCCGTGCAGCGCTTCGAGGGAGGCGAAGAGGCGGTCGAGAGCCGCGGGGTCGCCGGCGAGCGCGAGCCGGGTCTCGGGCAGGGCGGCGACCCGGTCGGCGCCTCGCTGGACGAGCCTGACCAGCTCCGTCTTGCGCGCCTCCAGCCGCCGCAGCTCGCCCTGCACGCGGGCCTCGGAGCGGCGCGTCCACTGCGTCCGTTCGATGCGGAGATGGACATGGGCGCCGACGTCGACGAGCACCAGCGCCGCGGAGAGCAGAGCCACCGGCCGCGGTGTTCGCCGCCACGCGGCGGCGAGGATGAGGGCGCCGGCGAGCGGAAGCACCACGAGCTGCTGCCCGGTGGCCGCATCAGCGACGACGAGGATGGCGGCGAGAAGCGCCAGCAGGGTCACGCCTACCGCGAGGCCAGGATCTCGTTGATGCGCCAGTCCCGATTTTCCTCGCGCAGCGTGAAGGTCAGCGTCTCCACCGTCTCCTGTCCTCCCGGGCGGGCGCGGCGCGTCCAGCGGCCCTTCGCGAAGGCCGTGCCCGGGGACGACACCGTCACGTCCTGCTTCCGGAAGGCGAAGTCGCGCGTGCGATTCTCGTCGAAGATGCGCTCGAAGATCACCTGGAGCTGGCCCGGCCCGTAGGAGGCGGGCCCGTCAGTGAGGTCGCGGAGGTCCACTCGCACCTTGCCGGCGGCGGCCAGCGAGGAGCGGAGCGCGCTGGCGTCCCCGCCGCGGAAGGCGCCCTCGATGCGTTGCAGGCGGGACCAGAGCTGTGGGTCGGGGCCTTCGGCGCTCAGCGCAGGCCGAGATCCCGATATGCCCGCCACGGCGAGCGCGGCGGCCGCGAAGACCCGTCTCCAGCCCGTCATGGCGCCATTCTCATGCGATGGTAGACCTCCGCCGCCAAACCCGTCAACGTTGCTTGCACGGACGGTGCCGGACGATCTCGATGAAACGCAGGCACTTGGCGAGGTGACCGTCCTCCCCCCAGGACGCGCTGTCGCTCCGGTAGGCCGCACGGGCCCAGGTTATACTGCCCCCTTCATGCCCAGCCACGAGCCGCGCCTGTCCGCCGCCGCCCGGGAAATGCGCTTCTCCGCGATCCGCCGGATGAGCGCTCTCATCGAGCGCCCCGGCATCATCTCGTTCGCCCCCGGGCAGCCGAGCCCGGAGACGTTCCCGGTCGAGGCCTTCCGGCAGATCCTCGACGAGGTCGTCGAGAAGGAGAGCGCGGGGGCCTTCCAGTACATCCTGACCCGCGGCCTCGGCGACCTCCTGACCGCGGTGGGCGAATACGCGGCGGCCAAGGGCATGCGCGCCCGGCCGGCCGAGCTGATGCTCACCGAGGGCAGCCAGCAGGGGCTCGACCTCGTGAGCCGCGTCCTCCTGGATCCGGCCGACGTGGTCCTGGTCGAGCTGCCCTCGTACATCGGCGCCACCTCCGCCTTCCGCGCCTCCCGCGCGCGCATGGTCGGCGTGCGGCTCGACGAGGAAGGTCTCGACCTCGACGACCTGCGCCGCCGGTACCGCGCCGAGAGCGCCGAGGGCCGGCGGGTGAAGTTCCTCTACGTCGTGCCCAGCTTCCAGAACCCTTCCGGCATCTCTCACTCGGTGGCCCGGCGGCGCGGTCTGCTCGAGGCCGCGCAGGAGCTGGACCTGCTCGTCGTCGAGGACGACCCCTACGGCGACCTCTACTTCGAGGGCGATCCGCTTCCGACGCTGAAGTCGATGGACGAAGGGGGCCGGGTCCTGTACCTGTCTTCTTTTTCGAAGATCCTCGCGCCGGGCCTGCGCACCGCCTTCCTCCTCGGCCCCGAGGAGATCGTGGCGAAGATCGAGATCGCCAAGCAGTCGGCCAACCTGTGCGGCAGCGGTCTGGACCAGCGCGTGATCCTCGCCTGCCTCCGGCGCGGCCTGATCGAGGAGCAGAAGGCGCGCATCCGGCCGTACTACCGGAGCAAGCGCGATGCGATGCTGGCCGCCCTGGAGGCCGAGATGCCGGCCGGCATGCGCTGGACGCGGCCCGGTGGGGGACTGTTCGTCTGGGTCACGCTGCCCGAGGGCATGGACGCCGAGCAACTGCTGGAAGCGGCGGTGGCTGAGGGCGTCGCCTACGTGGCGGGCGGCTCCTTCTTCGTCGACGGCTCCGGGGCCAACACCATGCGCCTCACCTTCGCGCGAGAGGACGTCCCGACGATCCGGGAAGGCGTGAAGCGCCTGGCCCGAGCGGTGAAGGCCCGCCGCGCGAGCCCAGAGCGGGTTTCCGGGCGGGCCTATCCGTCCCCGGACGGATAAACGCCTCGCCGTCCCTCGAGATTCTTCTTCTCGACCGCTCGAGGAGGGTCAGGGCGCGTTCAAAAGGGGGCGCCCGGATGGGTGGCCGTGTACCGGAGGAAACGATCCACCTCCACTCGTAGGCACCTTTCGCTTGGGGCAGGCCCGGGTGGCGCAGGGGAGGCAGTCCCTGCACGAGCGCCGGGTTCATGAACATCTTCCCCCAGCCCGGCTGCGAGGGCCCGGTGCTGGAGGGGTCCGTGTCGGCGGTCGGCCAGAACCGGGCCATCAGCTCATAGGTGACGCGCCCGTTCAGGAAGGCGCCCATCGCGCTGAGCTGCTCGTTGAAGTGGCGGTGCAGCTCGTCGTCGACCAGGTGCCAATCGAGCTCGCGGTCCGGTCCCTCGATGAAGCCATCAACAGACACCGACATCATCAAGATGATCTTTCTCATCGTGGCTCCGTCCGAAGCGAGGTTCGGGCCCCACCGGCAGGCCGGATCGCGGCCGGCCTACCAGCGGTACAGCATCCAATAGACGACGACGCCGGTCACGGAAACGTACGCCCATAGGGGCAGCGTCACCCGGGCGATCGCGCGATGCCGGTCGAACCGGCCCCGCCGGGCGCGGATGAAAGTCACGATGACCAGCGGCACGATGGCGGCTGCCAGCACCGTGTGGCTGGCCAAAATGGTCAGATAGACGGTACGGATCGGGCCCTGGCCCCGGAAGCGGACCGAGCCCACCTGGGCATGGTAGGTCAGGTAGGAAGCGAGAAACGCCGTCGAGCAGGCCAGAGCCGCCAGCATCGCCTTCTCGTGGGCGTCGCGCCGGCCCCGCCGGATGAGCAGGTAGCCGGTGGCGAGCAGGGCCGCGCTGGTGGCGTTGAGGACGGCGTTCAGCGCGGGCAGGTCGCGGAGCGTCACGAGCCCGGCTCCGAGTGCAGGCGGCTCGCATCGGCGACGAGCGCCTTCATCGCGTCTTCGTCGGTGCTGTCGTAGTAGCCGCGGACCTCGCCGCCCCGGTCGACGAGCACGATCTTCGTGCTGTGCAGGAATGGACCGTCGCCGCCCGCCTTCTGGTCCTGCGGTGGCACCTCCATCGCGGCGAGCTTGAAGCCCCCGGTGGACAGCGCGTAGAGGTCCTTTTGCGGTCCGGTCACGAACAGCCAGCGCCGATCGGCCTTGAAGCCGGCGGCGTAGCGGGCGAGCACTGCCGGCGTGTCGTTGGCGGGGTCCACCGTGAAGGAGACGAAGGTCACCTCGTCGGGGACTTCGCGCCGGAGGCGGGCCATGCGGGCCGTCATGGCGGGGCACGCGCCGCCGCAGCGCGTGAAGATGAAGTCCGCCACCCAGATCTTGCCCTGGAGTCCGGCCAGCGTGACCGGATGGCCGGACTGGTCGACCAGACTGAATCCGGGCAGTCGTCCGAAGAGGGGAAGCTTCTCCCGTCGCAGGCACGCCGAGACCGTGAGAAGCAGGACTGCGGCGGCGAGGCGACGCCGCGCGCCGGTCGTCGCGGGAAGGAAAGGCGTCAGCGGGCCGGCCGGGCCAACAGCCGCAGCTCCAGCAGCCGCCGAACACGCCCCGGTCCGAGGCGCCGGACGAGGACGGCGGCGAGCGGCCGGCGGAAGACGGTCGCCATCAGGGTGCCGGCGACGAGATAGGGCGCGACCAGCATCAGCAGGATCGCGCGGTTGAAGGTCTGGTTGATGGCGCGGCCCTCGGGCGAATCGGTGAGGGCGGCCTTGCACATCACGCACTGGGCGGAGGCGGGCCGGGCCGTCCCGGCGAGGACGATCGCGCCGAGCAGGCAGACGAGGGCGAGGCGGCGCACCAGGATCCTCAGTTGCTGAGCCGCTCCACGATGTGGCGGAACTCGCGGCTGATGAAGGAATACAGGATCAGCGACGTCACCAGGATCCCGGCCGCGACCATCACCGCCAGCGAGGGCCGCTCGTACCGGAGGTGCATGAAGTTCCCGCCGATCATCGACGCCTTGACCATCATGAAGGCGAGCAGGAAGACGATGAGGAAGATGCGGGGCAGGTGGAACGACTCCGAGGCCAGCATGGCGACCGTGATGATGAGCAGGATGATCCACGTGACGCGGTAGATCCGGTACGGGTTGCCGGTGGCGTCCATAGTTAACCTCCGAATGCGGCGCGCTCCGCTACGCGCGCCGGACGCTCGGGATGGAAGAGTCTGCTCAACACGCCGCTATAGCAGGTAGAACAAAGTGAAGATGAAGACCCATACCAGGTCCACGAAGTGCCAGTAGAGCCCGGCCAGCTCCACCCCCTGGGCCGGCGTCTTGCCCATCGCGGCCCGGATGACCGTGATGATCAGGATCACCAGCCCCGAGAACACGTGCGAGCCGTGGAAGCCGGTCAGGATGAAGAACGACTGGGTGAACTGCGGCGGGCCCCAGGGGTTGCCGGTCAAGCGTGCGCCTTCGCGGATGAGGTGGGTCCACTCGTAGGCCTGGCAGGCCAGGAACGAGAAGCCGCCCACGATCGTGAAGATCAGGTTGTTGATCGCGCGCCGGCGGTCACCGAGGCGGGCCGCGGTCACCGCGGTGCCCATCGTCATGCTGGAGGTGATGAGGATGAACGTCATGAGGGCGATGAACGGGATGGAGAATACCTCGGACTGGTGCGGCCAGGGGACGGGTGACACGTGGCGCACGAACCCGTAGCCGCACAGCAGCCCGGAGAAGAGCAGGCCGTCGGTGACGATGAAGATCCACATCATCGTCTTCTGCCACGTGGCGCCGAACGGCGAGGCGCCCCCGCCCCAGTGCGCTTCGAGGGCCGGGACGTGGGCGGCGGCTTCGGCCTGCGTCATCGCCATGACCTCCCTACAACACGAAGAGCAGCAGCAAGAGGTAGATCCACAACCCGGTCAGGAAGTGCCAGTAGGTGGCGAACATCCCCAGCCCGTCGGCCTCGCCCGGCGTGTAGGCGAGGCGGCGGGCCTTGACGAGCACCACCGCGAACCAGACGAGACCGACCAGGAGGTGCAGGCCGTGGATCCCGCTCAGCATGTAGAAGAACGAGTTGTGCGGGCTCCCGGACAGGAAGTAGCCGCGAGCGGCCAGGACCCGCCAGGCCGCCAGCTGTCCGGCGACGAAGAGGGCGCCCAGCGCGCCGGTGGCGGTCAGCCAGGGGCTCACCCCGGCGGGATTCCACCCGCGCAGCCGCCGGCGGGCAGCCTCCAGCGTGGCGCTGCTCAGCAGCAGGACCGCGGTGTTGATCCACAGCAGGCCGGGGGGCCTCAGCGGCGTCCAGTCCGGCGCCAGGCGCCGCACCATGTAGGCGCTGGTGAAGCCCACGAACATCATGGAGAGCGTGGCCAGGAAGAGCCACAGCCCGAATCGGCCCGGGTCGAAGAAGACCTCCGGGCCTCCACGGCCGTTGCCGTCGCCACCGGGCTCGCCGCCGCCCTCGCCGCCGCGGTGGGGGCCGGGCCGGGACGGCTTGCGGAGGACCTCAGTGCTCATGCCGGCTCGGTCCCTCCGCGGCCTTGACCTCCATCTCGGCGGCGGTCAGCGGCTCGTGCTGCATGACGTGGTCCTTGGGGAAGTCGGGGTTGGCGTATTCGTAGGGCCAGCGGTGCACCTCGGGGATCGGCCCCGGCCAGTTGCCGTGCGGCGGCGGCGAGGCGGTCGTCCACTCGAGCCCGTTGGCCTGCCACGGGTTCTCGGTCGCCTTCTTCCCGGCGAATGCGCTCCAGAAGAAGTTGACGAAGAACAGGATCTGCGAGCTGCCCAGGATGAGGGCGCTGATCGTGATGAGCTGGTTGATCGGCTGGAGCGGCTTCAGGAACTCGTACTGGTAGGGGTCGTAGATGCGCCGCAGGTGGCCGGCGATGCCGATGTAGTGCATCGGGAAGAACGTCCCGTAGTAGGTGACGAACGTGAACCAGAAGTGCGCCTTGCCCAGGGTGTCGTTCATCATCCGCCCGAACATCTTCGGGAACCAGTAGCTGGTCGCCCCGAAGACGCCGAAGAGGGCCGCCCCGGCCATGATCAGGTGGAAGTGGGCGGCCACGAACATCGTGTCGTGGAGCTGGATGTCGGGAGCGGACTGGGCCAGCCACACGCCCGAGAGTCCGCCGCTGATGAACAGCGACACGACCCCCACGGCCCACAGCATCGGGGTGTTGAAGCGGATGCGGGCCCCCCGCAGCGTGGCCAGCCAGTTGAAGACCTTCACCGCCGACGGGACCGCGATGAGGATCGTGCCCACCGCGAACGCCATCCCCAGGTACGGGTTCATGCCGGAGACGAACATGTGGTGGCCCCAGACGATGAAGCTGAGGCCGGCGATGGCCCACAAGGCCCCCACCATGGACTTGTAACCGAAGAGCGGCTTTCGGGCGAAGGTGACGAGGATGTCCGAGGTGAAGCCGAGCGCGGGCAGCATCAGGATGTAGACCTCGGGGTGGCCGAGGAACCAGAAGAGGTGCTGCCAGAGCAGGGGCGAGCCGCCCTGGTGGAGGAATGTCTTGCCGTCGGGACCCAGGAGCGGGACGTTGTTGAGGACGAGGCCGGTCGGCAGGAAGAAGCTGGTGCCGAAGTGCCGGTCGAAGATCAGCATCAGGCAGGCGGCGACGAGGGCGGGAAACGCGAGCAGGCCGAGCACCGCGACCAGGAACATGGCCCACAGGGTCATCGGCATGCGCAGGGGCGTGAGGCCCTTCGTGCGCAGGTTGATGATCGTGGTCACGAAGTTGAGGCCGCCCATCGTGAACGACGCGATGAAGAAGACCATCCCGATGATCCAGAACGTCTGCCCGGTCTCGGACCCCGGCACCGCCCCCTTCAGGGCCGACAGCGGGGGGTAGGCCGTCCAGCCTCCCGCGGCCGCCCCCGCGCCGACGAAGAACGAGCTGAGGATCACGACGCAGCCCACGAAGAACGTCCAGTAGGAGAGCCCGTTCAGGAACGGGAAGGCCATGTCCCGCGCCCCCGCCTGGAGCGGGATGAGTATGTTGCCGAAGCCGCTCACCGGCGCGGTCGACAGCACGAAGAAGACCATGATCGTGCCGTGCATGGTGAACAGCATCGCGTAGAACTCTGGGCGCATGACCCCGAAGCCGCCGCCCACGTCGTAGCCCATGGGGAACAGCTTGGCCAGGACGCCCCAGTCGCGCTGCGGCCAGGCGAGCTGCAGCCGGATCAGCATCGCGAGCAGGCCGGCCACGAGCGCCATGACCATCGCGGTGACGTAGTACTGGATGCCGATGACACGGTGGTTCTTGCTGAAGACGTATTTCCAGATGAAGGCCTCCTCCGCGTGGGCGTGGGCCTCCGCGGCGTGGGCCTCCGGAGCGTGAGCCATGTCTGTCACCTCGATCTCCTACTGGACGGCCGCATCGGCGAGGGCCTTGTCGAACTGGGCCACCGGCACCACGTGGACCTGGCCCCGCATGCGGTAGTGGCCGAGGCCGCAATGCTCGGCGCAGGCGATCTCGAAGTCCCCCGTCTCCTTGGGCGTGAACCAGATCTGCACGGTCATGCCCGGCAGCGCGTCCTGCTTCACCCGGAAGTTGGGGAGGAAGAAGCTGTGGATCACGTCCATGGAGCGGACCTGGACCCGGACCGCCCGGTCCTGGGGCAGGTAGAGCTGGTTCAGGAGGAGGACGTCGTCCGCCGCGTGGGGATCGCTCTTGTCGAGGCCGATGGGGTTCTCCTGCGAGGCGAGCAGGTGGTCGGTCCGGCCCAGCATGCCGTCCGGACCGGGGTAGCGGACGTTCCAGGCGAACTGCTGCCCGGTGACCTCGATCAGCATCGCGTCGGCCGGAGGCTCGGCGTTCACCGCGGCCCAGAGGTTCAGGGCCTTGAAGAGGAACGTGCACATGATGAGGGCGGTCACGAGGGTCCACGACCACTCGAGCCGGGGGTTGTGGTGCCAGTAGGCCGCCCGGGTCCGGCCGTCGTCCTGGTAGCGCCACGAGAAGTAGGCCAGGAGCAGGTTGGTGAGGATGAAGACGGCGCCGGTCACGACCAGCGACAGCCAGATGGCGTGGTCGATCGCGATGCGGTCCGACTTCAGCGGGGGCAGCCACGGACGGGTGAAGTAGAAGGTGGCCAGGACCACCAGCGCGACCGTCGCCAGCGCAAACAGGAGCCCCTGCAGCCTACCCATCCGCGAGACCTCCGTGCCTCGGACTGTCGATCGTGGGACGCGCTTCCCGGCACACCGCGGTGAGAGCCGCGGTTCGGGGCCTCAAGCTATCGCAGGAGCCGGGAGGCCGTCAACCCGCGCGGCGTTTCAAGATCGTCTCGTCAGACCGCGTGCCGATTAATGGTCGGCCAGCAGCAGCGTGCAGAGGGCGACGAGGTAGAGGATCGAGGCGACGAAGAGCCACCGGGCGGCCTGGGGAGTGCGCAGCACGGCGGCCCGCACGGCGACCGCGGTGAAGCCGAGGCCGAGGGCGAGCGCGCCGGCGAGATACGTCCTTCCCGCGATCCCCGCCGCGGTGGGAACGAGGCTCACCAGCAGGAGCGCCATCGTGTTCGCCACCGCCTGCCGCCCGGTGATGCGGCCCTCGGGGTCCAGCACCGGGAGCATGGGCAGGCCGCCCCGCGCGTAATCCTCCCGGTAGATCCAGGCGATGGCCAGGAAGTGCGGGATCTGCCACAGGAACATGATCGCGAAGAGCACGAACGCTCCCGGCTCGAGCCTCCCGCGGGCGGCCGCCCAGCCGATGACCGGGGGCAGCGCGCCGGGGAGGGCGCCCACGACGGTCGAGAGCGACGTGCGCGGCTTCAGGGGCGTGTAGAGGAAGAGGTAGCTGGCCCAGGTGACGAAGGCGACCGCGGCCGCGAGCGCGCCCGTCCGCCACGCGAGCAGCGCGAGGCCGGCGCTCGTCGCGGCCAGGCCGCAGGCGAGCGCCTCGGGCGGCCGCAGGCGCCCGGCCGGCAGCGGTCGGTTGCGGGTGCGGAGCATGAGCGAGTCCACGCGGCGCTCCAGCAGCATGTTGAGGCAGCTCGCCCCCGCCGCGACGAGCGCGGTGCCGAGGAGGGTCGCGGCCAGGCGCCCGGTGAGCAGGCTTCCCGTCGACCCCAGCGCGTACCCGACGAAGGCGGTGAGGACCACCATGAGGGTGATGCGCGGCTTGGTCAGCTCGAGGTAGTCGGCGGCGGCGCCCCGGCTCGCGGCGAGGACGGACGAGCTCATGACTGGGTCACCGGGCGGGCCACCGGGACCGCGAGCGCGGCCGGCGCCGGCCGCCGGAGGCGGAAGGCCCGCAGCGTCGAGAGCCAGCATCCGCCCAGGATGGCCGCGCCCGTGGCGACGTGGAGCGTCGTCGGCGTCACGGCCTTGCCGGTCAGCACGGTCGCGGCGCCGAGGGCGATCTGGAAGCCGACGAGCCCGAGCAGCGCCGCGCCGAGGCGGGTGAAGCGGGGATCGCCGGCCCGCCGGGCCCGCGCGAGGAAGCATGCGACGGCGAGCAGCACGAGCAGGGCTCCGATGCGGTGCGCGAAATGGACGAGGACGGGCGTGGTGGCGACGGGGGGGAGAACGCGGCCGGAGGCGAGCGGGAAGTCGGGGATGGCGAGGCCGGCCCCGATGTGGCGCATCACGGCCCCCACCAGGAGCTGGCCGTAGACGATCAGCGTCGCGGTGAGAGCGGCGCCTCTCAGGCCCGTTTGGTCGACGTCCGGCGCCCGGGCGTCCCGCCACTCGCGAGACGTGGCGTAGGCGAGGGCAATGACCAGACAGAAGAAGGTCTGGGCGAGGCAGGCATGGGCCACGGAGACCGCGGTCGGAAGAAGGAAGATGACGGTCAGGCCGCCGAGGACGCCCTGGGCCACGACCGCCGCCAGCGCGGCCCAGGCGAGACGGCGAACGCCGGGCCGCGGCTCCGCCCGGGCCGTCCAGAGGGCGAGCGCGAGGGTGAGCGCGCCGACGAGGCTGGCGACGATCCGGTGGCTGTGCTCGTAGAACACGCCGCCGACCATCGGGGGCATGAGCATGCCGTAGGAGAGCGGCCAGTCGGGGACCGACAGGCCCGAGCCGGTGCTGGTGACGAGGCCGCCGACGAAGATCAGGACGAGGGTCGTGGCGGCGGTCACGGCGCCGAAGAGGTGACGCGACCGGTCGAAGGCGGGGACGCCCCGGAGAGTCGATCCGGCGCGGTCGTCTCCGGGGCGGCCAGCCAAGCGGTCAGCTCTTGTAGCTGAAGTCGGCCTTGGCCTTTTCCCCGTCCTTGACCGTGACCTTCTGGGTCTGGGTCTTGAGCTTCTCGTGCCAGGCCTCGATCTCGTAATCGCCGGCGGGCAGGCCCTTGATCTCGTAGGTGCCGTCGTCCTTGCTGACCGAGAAGAAGGGGTGGCCCACCACCGCGATGTAGGACCGCATCCACGGATGCACGTCGCAGCCGACCGGGATCATGATCTCCTGCTTGTCGAACGTCTTTGTCGACTCCATGCCCTGGCGCGGCTGGCCGATGTTGAACTCCGGGTTCGCCGTCGGGCGCGGATGGATGTTGTGCAGGGTGTCGTCGCTGTTGCGGATCTTCAAGGGCTGTCCGGCCTGCACCGTGATGATATGCGGCTGGTACATGCACCCCTTCTGGTCGAGCAGGACCGGCTCGGTGGGGGCGGGATAGGTCCCGCTGAGCCCGCTCTTGACGTACACGAAGACGTCCTTCAAGCCGCCCCCGCCGGCGTCGATCGTCTGCCGCTCCAGGCCCTGCGGGTGCATGGCCTGGCACTTGGGGTCCGCGGAGGTCTTGATCTTCTCGGGGGCGGGGGCCGTGCCCTCGAAGCTGATCTTGCCCGAGATGGAGGCGCTGCCGGTGGTGGCGCCGGCCGGCGCGCCGCCCGCGGGACCGGCGGCCGAGGTGGCGGCGGGACCGGGCGGCGGCGTCTCCTCCTTGGGCCCGCCACAGCCGGCGAAGGGGAGGCCGACGAGCGCCAGCACGGCAAGAGTGGTTCGCATGGACATCGCGTGTTGCTCCTCTATAGAGGTTTCTGTTGAGTGCATGGGCCCGGCGATCCGGGGAACGAGCTAGTCTGGCAACGCCTGCGGGGGCTTGTCAACGCCTTCCGGCGTTTCGGGGCCTGCGAGGCGGAAGCGCACCACCGAGCGATCGCGCATCCCGGCCACGACCGCGTCGCCGACGAGGATGGGCGGCGCGGCCAGCTCGGACGGCGTCTTCATGTCGCCCAGCCGGCGGCCGGTGCGGGCGTCGAAGCCCACCACGAAGCTCTCCTTCGGCCGGGTCCCGTAACAGGCGACGAGCACCGCTCCCTCCGCCACGAGCGGCGGGGAAAGCGGGCGCGACGGCAGGGGCGCGCGCCAGACGAGGTTCCCCCCGCCCTGTTTGAGGGCATAGAGCACGTCCTCGTGGCTGGCGAAGAGGACGGTGTCGCCCAGGAGGGTGGGCGGCGCCGGGACGTCGGCGCCGACCTTCCACGTCCAGCGGGCCCGGCCCTGCTCGAGGCTCAGGGCCACGAACCGGCGATCGGCGGTGCCGAGCAGGACGCGCCGCCCGGTCTCGTCCACGGCGGGCCCGGCCTTCAGGGCCGCGCGAGTCGAGAAGGCCCACACCGCGTTCCCGGTGGCGGCGTCCCGGCAGCGAAGCGTGCCGTCCTGCTCGGGAACGAAGACCCATTTGCCCGCGGCCACCGGGGTTGCGCTGAGGCGGGGCGGCGGATCGGCCGTCCAACGCACGCTGCCGGTGGCCGCGTCGAGCGCCACCAGGCCCTCCCCGCCCACGAGCACGGCGTCATCACCGAGGGCGGCGGGCAGGGCTCCGCCCACGCGGGTCTCCGTCTTCCACCGGGCGGAGCCGCTGGCCGGCGCCATCGCCCACACGGTCCCGTCGGGCTCGCGCGCCACGAGCAGCCCCGGACGAGCCGACAGGGGCCCGGGCCGGTTCGCGACCGACCAGCGCTCGCGGCCCGTGCCGCCGTCGAGGCCGTGGACCGTGCCGTCCACCGTGGCCACGAACACGCGCGTTCCGTCGGTCGCCAGGGGCGGCTGGAAGGCCGGCCCCTCGAAGGGATCGCCGACCTGGGCGGTCCACTCGGTGCTGAGCGGAAAGATCGCCGGCGCCGCCGGAGCGCGTCGACGATGGAACACGCACGCCGCGACGGCGAGGGCGAGGACGAGGAGGAAAGCGGTCCGGGGCAAGAGACGGACTATAGCAGCGATATAATCCGCCGGCATCGTGAGACCCGCAGGCGGCGTCTCCCTGGCGTCCGAAGCGGGATCCATTCCCGCGAGGACGACATTGGCGAAGGGCGCGCCGCCGAGGACGCGAGAATGATGAGACCCGCAGGCGGCGTCTCCCTGGCGTCCGAAGCGGGATCCATTCCCGCGAGGACGACATTGGCGAAGGGCGCGCCGCCGAGGACGCGAGAATGATGAGACCCGCGGACCAGGATTCAAGCGTGGCTCCTTCCCCCCGCGACACCGTCGCCATCCTCGATTTCGGCTCCCAGTACACCCAGCTCATCGCCCGGCGGCTGCGCGAGCTGCAGGTCTACTCCGAGATCCTGCCCCCCGGCACCAGGGCGGCCGAGCTGCGCCGGCGTCCGTTGCGCGGCGTCGTGCTGTCCGGGGGGCCCGACAGCGTCTACGCCAAGGGCGCGCCGCACTGCGACCCGCGGATCTTCGACCTGGACGTCCCCGTGCTCGGCATCTGCTACGGCATGCAGCTCATGAGCCACGTACTCGGCGGCGACGTGAAGCCGGCCGGCCGCCGCGAGTACGGCCATGCCTCATTCGACGCGCACGACAACTCCCCCCTGCTGCGGGGATTCGAGACGCCGGCCCGGGTGTGGATGAGCCACGGTGACTCGATCCTCCAGCCGCCGGCCGGCTTCGCGGTGATCGGGTCGAGCAGCACCAACCCGGTGGCCGCCATCGAGAACCGCCAGCGCGCGCTCTTCGGCATCCTCTTCCACCCGGAGGTCAACCACACCGAGCACGGCCTCACCGTGCTCGGCAACTTCCTCGACATCTGCGGATGCAAGCGCGACTGGAACGCCGCCTCGTTCGTCGAGGAGACGGTGGGGAAGATCCGCTCCGTCACCGGCGACGACGGACGGGTGATCTGCGCCCTGTCGGGCGGGGTCGACTCGGCGGTGACCGCGGTCCTCGTCCAGCGCGCCATCGGCGGCCGGCTGACCTGCGTCTTCGTCGACAACGGCCTCCTGCGCAAGGACGAGGCGCTGCAGGTGCGCAAGCGCTTCGCCGAGCGGCTCCGGTTGAAGGTCGTGTTCGTGGACGCGTCCCGCCGCTTTCTCGGCAAGCTGGGGGGGGTCAGCGACCCCGAGCGCAAGCGCAAGATCATCGGCCGGGAGTTCATCGAGGTCTTTCGCTCCGCCTCGCGCAAGGCCGGCCGGGCGCGCTTCCTCGCCCAGGGCACGCTCTACCCCGACGTCATCGAGTCGACCTCGGTCCGCGGGCCTTCCGTCGTCATCAAGAGCCATCACAACGTGGGCGGGCTCCCGCGCCGGCTGGGGTTCAAGCTCATCGAGCCGCTGCGGGAGCTGTTCAAGGACGAGGTGCGCCTGGTCGGCCTCCGCCTCGGGCTCGACGAGGAGTTCGTCTTCCGCCAGCCATTCCCCGGCCCCGGCCTCGCGGTGCGCTGCCTCGGTCCGGTCAGCCGTGACCGCCTCGACATCCTGCGGGAGGCCGACGACATCCTGGTGAAGGAGATCAAGGCCGCCGGCCTCTATCGCGCGCTGTGGCAGTCCTTTGCCGTCCTCCTGCCGGTGCGCTCGGTGGGCGTGATGGGCGACGACCGCACCTACCAGTACGCGCTGGCCATCCGGGCCGTCGAATCTGCCGACGGCATGACCGCCGACTGGGCCCGCCTGCCCCACGACCTGCTGGCCCGCGTCTCGAGCCGGATCGTCAACGAGGTGCGCGGCGTCAACCGCGTGGTCTTCGACATCTCCAGCAAGCCCCCGTCGACGATCGAGTGGGAGTAGGCCCTCCGGCCTCTTAACGCAGAGGACGCAGAGGGGAACAGAGAGGACGCAGAGGAAGGAAGAAAACGGACCTCCCTTGCGGCAAAGAGTGTCAGAATGTCTTTTTCGAAGGCAGGCTCTTGCGTGATCTTCTTTTCTTTTGATCCTCTGCGTCCTCTCCGTTCGTTCTCTGCGGCCTCTGCGTTGAGAGGCTAATGGCGAGCGCTCCGGAGTTCGTCCACCTCCATCTCCACTCCGAGTACAGCCTCCTCGACGGTGCCTGCCACATCGACGAGCTGGTCGAGCAGGCGGCCAGGACGGGGATGAAGGCCATGGCCCTCACCGACCACGGCAACATGTTCGGGGCGGTGGCGTTCCACGACGCCTGCCTGGCCCGGGGCCTCAAGCCCATCCTCGGGTGCGAGATCTACGTGGCCACGGGCAGCCGGCACGACCGCTCGGCGGCCGGGATCCAGGAGGCCTACAACCACATGACGCTGCTCGCCGCGGACGAGGCGGGCTACCACAACCTGGTGAAGCTCGTGTCCATCGGCTACATGGAGGGCTTCTACCACCGGCCGCGCATCGACAAGGAGCTGCTGGGCAGGCACGCCACCGGCCTCATCGGCCTCTCCGGCTGCCTGAGCAGCGAGATCGCCACCCACCTGCGCGCCGGCGCGGAGTCGGCGGCGCTGCAGGCGGTCGGCGAGTTCTCGGAGCTGTTCGGCAAGGACCGCTTCTACCTCGAGCTGATGGACCACGGGCTGGAGGAGCAGCGGCGCGTCAACCAGGGGCTCGTCCGCCTCCACCGGCGGACCGGGCTGCCGCTCGTCGCCACCAACGACACCCACTACCTGCGCAAGGAGGACCACCAGGCCCACGACGTGCTGCTCGCCATCGGCTCGGGCAAGAAGGTCAGCGATACCGACCGGCTCCGCTTCGACGCCGAGGAGTTCTACCTGAAGACGGCGGAGGAGATGGCGCGGGTCTTCCCGGACCGGCCCGAGGCGCTGGCGAGCACGGTGAAGATCGCCGAGATGTGCTCGTTCCAGCTCAAGGGCGCCGCCTCGCTGCCCGCCTTCGCCGTGCCGGCCGGCTTCACGGTGGACGGCTACTTCGAGAAGGTGACCCGCGACGGCTTCGCCGAGCGGCGGCGCGCGCTGGAGCCGCGGGCGGCGTCGGGGCGGCTGCGCTCCCCGGTCCCCGTCTACGAAGAGCGGCTGGACAAGGAGATCGGCGTCATCCGGCGCGTCGGTTTCGCCGGCTACTTCCTGATCGTCTGGGACTTCATCCGCTATGCCCGCGAGCAGGGAATCCCGGTGGGTCCCGGTCGCGGCTCGGCGGCGGGGAGCCTGGTCGCGTACTCGCTGCGCATCACCGACCTCGACCCGATCGAGCACGACCTCATCTTCGAGCGCTTCCTCAACGAGGAGCGGATCAGCCCGCCCGACATCGACATCGACTTCTGCGAGAACCGGCGGGGCGAGGTGATCGAGTACGTCACGCGGAAGTACGGCCGGGAGAACGTGGCCCAGATCATCACCTTCGGGACGATGAAGGCGAAGGCCGTGGTGCGCGACGTCGGCCGCGTGCTCGACATGAGCTACGCCGAGGTGGACCGCATCGCCAAGATGATCCCCTTTGACCTCAAGATGACGCTCGACAAGGCCCTCGAGGAGTCTCCTCCGCTGAAGGAGGCCTACCAGAAGGACGCCCGGGTGAGGGAGCTGGTCGACATCTCGCGCCGGCTCGAGGGCACGACCCGGCACGCCTCCACCCACGCCGCGGGGGTGGTGATCGCTCCCCGTCCCCTCACCGAGTTCGTGCCGCTGGCCTCCTTCAAGGGGAACACGAACGAGGTCACCACCCAGTACGACATGCACGGGGTGGAGCGCATCGGCCTGCTCAAGATGGACTTCCTCGGCCTGCGCACGCTGACCCTCATCGACAACTGCGTGAAGATGATCGAGGCCCAGACCGGCGTCCGCATCGAGCCGGACAAGATCCCCCTCGACGACGCCAAGACGTACGAGATGTTCACCGCCGGCAAGACCAGCGGCCTCTTCCAGTTCGAGTCGGACGGCATGCGGGACATCCTGCGCCGCTTCCGGCCCGACCAGCTCGAGCACCTCACCGCCCTCAACGCGCTCTACCGGCCCGGCCCGATGCAGATGATCGACGACGTCATCCGGCGCCGGCACGGCCAGACCAAGGTCAGCTACGAGCACCCGCAGCTGGAGCCGATCCTTTCCGCCACCTACGGGGTGATGGTCTACCAGGAGCAGGTGATGCAGATCGCCTCCGCCCTCGCCGGCTTCACGCTCGGCGAGGCCGACATCCTGCGCAAGGCCATGGGCAAGAAGAAGGCGGAGGTCATGGCCGCCCAGATGGAGAAGTTCCTCCAGGGCTGCGTGCGCCACGGCGTGCCCGCGCGGACGGCGAAGAAGATCTGGGACCACATGGAGCAGTTCGCCGGCTACGGCTTCAACAAGTCCCACTCCGCCGCCTACGCGTGGCTCGCCTACCAGACGGCCTACTTCAAGGCCAACTACCCGGCGTTCTTCATGGCCGCCCTCCTCACCTCCGAGCGAGCCAACACCGACAAGATGGTCCAGTACATCGGGGAATGCCGGGACATGGGTATCCGGGTGCTCCCGCCCGACGTGAACCAGTCCGATATCTACTTCAGCGTCGTCGGCGACTCCATACGCTTCGGGCTGGCGGCGATCAAGAATGTCGGCGAGGGCGCCGTGGAGGCCGTGCTGTCGGCCCGGCGCGGGGGGTCTGGGGGACGCAGCGCGTCCCCCGGCTTGACGGGCGGAGCGCCGGATTCACTCCGGCGCGGAGCGAAGACCGGGCCCTTCGCCTCGCTCTTCGACTTCTGCGAGCGGGTGGACCTGCGGGCCGTCAACCGGCGGGTGGTGGAGAGCTTCATCAAGAGCGGCTCGTTCGATTCGCTCGATCCGCGCCGGGCGGCGCTCTTCTCGGCGATCGACCGCGCGATGGACGCCGGCCAGAAGCTCCAGCGCGACCGCGAGCAGGGCCAGTCGAGCCTCCTCGGCATGCTGGGCGCGGCCGAGCCGCAGGCCGGGGGGGCCGGCGCCGAGCGCATCCGCGACGTGCCGGACTGGGGGGAGGGCGAGCGGCTCGGTTACGAGAAGGAGTCGCTCGGCTTCTTCATCACCGGGCACCCGCTGGAGCGCTACCGCGCCGAGCTGGAGCAGTGGGCCACGGCGACCACCGGCCGGCTGGCCGAGATGGCCGAGCGGGAGGTGAGCGTGGGCGGGATTATCGCCGCCCTGCGCCTCATCAAGACGAAGAAGGGCGACCGCATGGCCTCGTTCGTCCTCGAGGACCTGGACGGGGGTGCGGAGGCTCTCGTCTTCCCGGACACCTACAAGAAGGTGGCCGGCCGGCTGGCCGAGGACCAGGTGGTCCTCGTCAAGGGCAAGGCCGAGGTACCCGAGGAGGGCAAGCCGCGCCTCCTGGTGAGCGAGGTCCTGCCGCTCGAGCAGGCCAAGCTGGCCGAAGCCCGCTACGTCACGATCCGCGTGCCGATGCCGCAGTGGGACCGGGAGAAGGGGGAGCGGTTGCGGGAGATCCTGGGCGCCCACAAGGGCGACTGCCCGGTGACCCTCGAGATCGTCCGCCCCGGCGAGTTCGCGGTGGCGGTCGCTCCCAGCTCGCTCTACCGCGTCCGGCCCGATGCGACGCTGCGCGACGAGGTCGAGGCGCTCCTGGGCCCGGGAGCCCTGGTGCTCGCCCGGACCAACGGCGCGGACCGCGACCATGCCTGAGGACTACGAGGCTCCGCTGCTGGAGCTGGAGAAGAAGATCGACGAGCTGGCCAGCCAGCCGGCCGCGCCGGCCGTAGAAGCGGAGATCAGCCGGCTGCGCGGGGAGCTCTCCGAGAAGCGCCGGCAGGTCTTCGCCTCGCTCACGCCGTGGCAGAAGACGCAGGTGGCCCGCCATCCCGGCCGCCCCTACACGCTGGACTACGTCAACGCGCTCTTCACCGAGTTCACCGAGCTTCACGGCGACCGCCGCTTCGCCGAGGACCCGGCCCTCGTCTGCGGCTTCGCCTTCTACAAGGAGCGTCCGGTGGCGGTCCTCGGCCATCAGAAGGGGCGGGACACCAAGCAGAAGATCTACCGCAACTTCGGCATGCCCAAGCCGGAGGGCTACCGCAAGGCGCTGCGGGTGATGAAGCTGGCCGAGAAGTTCTCCCGGCCGGTCATCACGTTCGTGGACACGCCGGGCGCCTATCCGGGCCTCGACGCCGAGGAACGCGGACAAGCGGAGGCCATCGCCTACAACCTCCGCGAGATGGCGGCGCTGAGGGTCCCGATCATCGTCAACGTGACCGGGGAAGGGGGCAGCGGCGGCGCCCTGGCGATCGCGGTGGGCGACCGCGTCAACATGCTGGAGCACGCCGTGTATTCCGTCATCAGCCCCGAGGGCTGCGCGTCGATCCTGTGGCGCGACGCCGGGCGCGCCCCCGAGGCGGCCGACGCGATGAAGATCACCGCCTCGGACCTGGCCGCCCTGGGGCTGGTGGACGAGATCGTGCCCGAGCCTGCCGGGGGAGCGCAGACGGATCCGGAGGCCCTCTTCCGCACCCTCGACGCGGTGATCGACGCGCAGCTCCGCGAGCTGACCGCGGTGCCGCCGGAGAGCCTTCCCGGCGCCCGCCACGACAAGTTCCGGCGCATGGGCAGGCTGGGGACGGAGTTCCTCGAGACGACATGACGGAGCCGCCCAGCACCGACCTGCCCGTGGATCCGGAGCGGCTGCGGCGGCAGTTTCCGGGTCTGACCGCGGAGGACCTCGAGGCGTATGCCGAGGTGACCCGCCGGATACTCTCGGAGCCGCGGCCGGATCGGCGTGCCCGGCTCACGCGGGAGACAATTGCCCGCGGCCGGGAGGCCCGAGACAAGCGAGACGCCGGCGCGGCCTCCCTGACCGAGGCCGAGGCGCTCGACCTTCGCTACCTGCGGGCGGTCGAGAAGATGCAAGGGAGCACCGTCAAGCGCGCCTAGGAGCGTCGGATCCTCGGTCGAGGCGGTGAAGGCGATGGCGCCGCGATAGCGGCGGGGCGCTTCTCACAGGCTTGCGACAGCGGGCGGTAAAATGCCCTGTGCCCACCCCCCGAGCGGTCCGCCGTCTCCGCATCGCCCTGCTGGCCCTGGTGATGGTCGTGGGCGTGACGGTCGCCTTCACCTACCTTCGCTCCCGGCCGGCGGCGGCGACCGCCGCTCCGACGCCCGAGGCGCCCCCGGAGCAGCAGAGCGCGGCCCGCGCCGAGGGCTTCGAGTATCGGAGCTTCAAGGGGGACAAGCAGGGCTTCATCCTGCGCGCGCTCCACATGGTGGGCCAGGAGCAGCAGGACGTGCGGCTGAAGGGAGTGGACCTGACCTTCACTTACATGGCCAAGGGGCAGCCGGGGACGGGCCGAATCATCTCCGACGAGGCCCTCATCAACCCTTCCCAGCAGAAGGGGAACTTCCAGGGCCACGTCCTGGTCACCACCGAAGACGGCTTCGAGCTTCACAGCGACAGCCTCGTCTACCGCGGCGACAAGCAGCTCGCCCGCACCGAGGCCCCGGTGCAGTTCAAGCGCAAGGACGTCTCCGGCACCTCGACCGGGATGACCTACGAGGCGGGCGAGGGCCGGCTGGAGCTGCCCGCCGACGTCGCGGTGAGGGTCCAGGCCGGGACCAACCCGGCCACCGACATCAAGGCGGCCCGGGCCCTGCTCGTGCGCGCGGAAGGCACGATGCGCTTCGAAGGCGGGGTGACGATCACGCAAGCGGGAGACGTCCTCAACTCGGACCGCTTCGAGATGGACTTCGGCAGCGACCAGGTGGTCTACCGGGCCCGGGCCATCGAGAACGTCGTCCTCGACTCGGCCACCGGCACGTTCCCGGGCACCGTGCCGGTGGCGGGCGGACAGGGGCCCCGCCACCTCACCTGCCGCAAGCTCGACCTGTGGCTGCGCCCGAACCGACAACTGGAGCAGGCCATCGCCGCGCCTGACGGCGACCTCACCCTCCGGCCGGGCCCGAAGGACCCGTCGGAGAAGCGGCGACTCCAGGCCCGGACGCTGACCTTCCGCTTCGACGAGCAGGGCCGGCTCTACGAGCTGCAAGGCCAGAAGGACAGCGCCTTCGACACCGATCCCATCCCGCCCGCCAAGGGCACGCCGCGGCGGATGAGGTGCCAGAGCTTCCTCGCCCGCCTGGACGCGGCAACCGGCGACATCAAGGACATCGAGTTCAACAAGGACATTACCTTCGAGCAGGCCCCCCAGAAGGCCACGGCCCAGAACGCTTCCTACGGGGGCTCCTCGGAGGTGCTCACCCTCCGTGGGGACGCCCAGGTCGAAGACGAGGAGCAGGGCAGCCGGCTCCGCGCGCTGGCGATCGACGTCGCCGTGCGGACGGGAGACATGACCGGACGCCGCAACGTCCATCACGTTCTGCAGCGCAAGGGCGGGCAAGGCCAGGGCCTCCTCATGGGCGGCGGATCCGAGCCGGCGCTCGTCACCGCGGTCATCATGGAGTACACAGCGGCCACCCGTACCGCCCGCTACCGGGAGAACGCGCTCCTGCGCTCGGGCAAGGACGAGATCCGCGCCCCCGAGATCCGACTCCAGCAGAGCGGGCCGGAAGGGAAGTGGCGCCTGGAGGCCACCGGCGGCGTCGTCTCGTTCCTCCACCCGCGCCGCGACACCTCCCGGGAGACCGCGAAAGGCGGGACCGCGAAGGCCGCCGACCCGGAACGGCAGACGGCGACCGTCGAGGGCCGGGCCAGGGAGATGACGTACATCGAGGAAGGCCAGAAGGCGGTGTACAAGGGCGACGTCTCGATCCGGCAGGGCGACATCGCCACCCGCAGCCCCGAGGCCACGCTGACCTTCAGCCCCGACGGCTCGGCCATCCAGACCCTCGTCGCCGGGGAGCCGGTGGAGGTCCAACAGGGGCCGCGTCACGCGTCGGGAACGCGGGGGACCTACACCCCCCAGACCGAGACGATGCTCCTCGTGGGACCGCGGGTGGTGATGAAGGACCCCACCCAGGAGATCGAGGGGCGGTCGCTGACCTTCCACGTCGGCGACGACCGGGTGCTCGTCGACGGACAGGAGCAGGTCCGCACCCAGACCATCCTCCGGAACCGCAAGGAGCCGCCCCGGCCCTGAGGGGCAGGAGCTCCGCTATCGATTGGGCAGCGGTTCTATGGTGATCCGGTCCAATACGGGGCCGGGTACCGCCGGGGACGCCTGGTGCAGCACCATCCGGTTATCGCCGCGGAAGAGGGCCGAGCGCGGCACCCGTAACCTGACCGGCGACGGCTCGGCTCGAACGCCCACTTCACCCACCGGCGTCCCGTTCACCTCCACCCAGATGCCGTTCGGGTGAGGCGCGCTCAGGGCCAGCGTCAGTCCAAGGTCGTTCCGCGCGAAGCACGGGAGGAGCAGGGAGGCGGAGCCGGCTCGCATCGCCACCGGGCCGTAGCCGCTTTGCGGGAACGGGCCCCAGCCGTCCAGGAGGAACCAGCGCAGCCGCTTGATCTCGTGGTACTCGGCTGCCGATTCGAGGTAGCCGAGCTCGGCGGGGGCCCAGGAGACCGGCTTCCCTTCATCGAGCTGCTGGGCCATCCTGACACTCTCGCGGCAGAGCACCAACACCAGTGGGCCATCTCGGACCCCGCTCAGGTCGAAGCGCCGGTAGCGGTCCAGCGACCACGGCCCGGCCAGCGCCAGCGCCCCCGCGAGGGCCATGGCCACGCCGCCCGCCCATCCCCGGCGCACGGACGCGCTCGGGCTGGGGACGGGGACCGAGCCCAGAGCAGCCAAGCTGAGCGGCAGCAGCGGGGCAAGGGCGTAGATCAGCAGGCGCACGAGGCTCGCCGCAAAGAACACCTTGGCGGTACCCGGTGCAGCGGCCCAGGCCACGAAGGGTAGCACCACTGAGCTCAGCAGCAGCCAGCCGTAGCGCTGCAGGTAGGGGCGGCTGGCGGCACGCCTCGCTCCCACCACCGCGAGCGGTGCCATTCCGCCCAGCAGCAACGCGTACACCGCCTGTCCGGCCGAGCCGCCGAGGTGCTGGGCGGCGAAGGCTAGGGTATGCGGTCCGGGGGCCGCGACGCGAGCATGCAAGTGCGGCGTCCATCCCCATCGCAGTAGCAGGCTCAGCGCAATCGCGGGTGCGGCCGCCGCGGCGCAGGCCCCCAGCGCCTCCCGCTCGCCCAGCGATGGACGGCGGGCAAAGAACACGACCGGCGCGAGCAGGACGAGCAGCAGCTCCTTGTTCAGCGTGGCCAGCAGGAGCAGAAGGGCGAGGATGCCGAGCCCCGCTCCCGTCTCGAGGGCCAGCAAGAACCCGATCTCGAGCAGTACCGATACGGGCTCGGTCAGGAATGGGTTGGCCGCCGAATGGGCCACGGGCGCGGAGAGACCAAAGGCCGCCACCGCGGCCAGACAGCCGACCAGGCCGTGGCCGAGCCGGCGCAGCAAGAGGAACAGCAGGACGCCCGACACGCCCAGGGCGGAGAGGGTCAGTTGACGGTACGCGTGGTCGCTGCGGGCGGGCCACAGCCGGACCAGGATCGGCGTGAGCAGGCGGTACCCCCATGGCCCCACCGTGAAGAACGCCGGGCGGTCGGCCATGGCCATGTAGATGTAGGCGTCGAACGCGGGAAGGGAGTTGCGATCGAACTGGAGCAGCCCGACCCGGCTGGCGCGGCATTGGGCCGCCATCGTGGCCGCCGCCACCACGACGGCCAGCGCAAGACCGACGTGGGGGTTGAGGCGTGGCTTGGCCGGCCCCGGGCGCGCCCGGTCGCGGTCGCCTGAAGAGATGGGCGTGCGGCCGGCAGTGGACGTATCGCTCGAGGTGCCCCCCTGCTGCTGCGGCCCCGGCAGGAGGGAAGCTACGCCGTCGCCGCAGACCTCGTCAAGCGGACTCGCGCGCCCGGGGGCCTCGTCTCCCGGCCCGGCAGACCCGCGCGGTAGAATGGCCGCGTGAACACGCCCGTCGAGCCGCCCCGGCCTTGAGCGCCGCGCCCTCGCCGGCCGGCCCCGGGCCCTTGGCGTCGCCGCGAACCGTGCTCCAGGCCCGCGGCCTGACCAAGTCCTACGGCCGCCGGGTGGTCGTCCACCACGTCGACCTGCAGATCCAGACCGGCGAGGTCGTCGGGCTGCTCGGGCCCAACGGCGCCGGCAAGACCACGACCTTCTACATGGTGGTCGGCCTCACGCGCCCCGACGACGGCCAGGTGTTCCTCGGCCACGAAGACATCACCCGCCTGCCCATGTACCTGCGGGCCCGCTCCGGCATCGGCTACCTGCCGCAGGAGGCGAGCGTGTTCCGCAAGCTCACTGCGGAAGAGAACGTGATGGCGATCCTGGAGACCCTCGGCGCCTCGCCGGCCGAGCAGCGGGCCCGCACGCGCGGCCTGCTGGAGGAGCTGGGGATCCTGAACCTGGGTCGCCAGCCGGCCTACACCCTGTCCGGGGGCGAGCGGCGGCGGCTGGAGATCTGCCGCGCCCTGGCGACCTCCCCGTCCTTCATCCTCCTCGATGAGCCCTTCGCGGGCATTGACCCCCTGGCCGTGCTCGACATCCAGAAGATCATCGCCCACCTCAAGGACCGCGGAATCGGTGTCCTCATCACCGATCACAACGTGCGCGAGACCTTGAAAATCACCCATCGGGCCTATATTCTCAGGGAGGGCCAGGTCTTCCGCGCCGGGACGCCCGGCGAGCTGGCCTCCGACGAAGAGGTCCGGCGCGTGTATCTCGGCGAGGCGTTCCGGCTCGACGAACACGGCCGGACGAGCTGATCTCGGACCCGATCACGACCATGCGAAGAGCGAACCCCGGCGGCCGCCGCCCTCCCAGCTTCCTCCGGAAGCGATAGCGTGCCCATCCAGCAGAAGCTGGGGCTCTCCCAGCGCCTCTCCCAGCGGCTCATCCTCACCCCGTCCCTCCAGCAAGCCATCAAGCTGCTGCCGCTCACCACCCTGGAGCTGGCCGAGGTGCTGGAGCAGGAGGTGATGGAGAACCCGCTGCTGGAAGAGGTTCCGGCCCAGGAGACGTCTCCCGACGAGATCGCCAACGAGGAGGCCAAGGAGGAGCAGGAGCGGACCGACCCGCTGAAGGACATCGACGTCGAGAAGTTCTTCGAGGACTACCTCGACGACGGAGACCGGCGGCGGACGCGGCCCTCGGAGGTGCCGGAGCTGCCCCCCATCGAGAACACCCTCACCGAGCAGCCGGACCTCTACGACCACCTGACCTGGCAGCTCCACATGTCGGTCTCGGACGAGCTGCTGCTGGAGATCGGCGACGCCATCATCCAGAACGTGGACGAGGACGGGATGCTGAGGGCCTCGGTGTCCGAGATCGCCAACCTCGGCCCGTATCCGCTGGAGGAGGTCGAGAAGGCCCTGCGCGTCGTGCAGAACCTGGACCCACCCGGGGTGGCCGCCCGCGACCTCACCGAGTGCCTGCGCCTCCAGCTCTGCCACCTCGGGCTCGAGAACTCCCCGACCGACGTGATCGTGCGTGACTACATGAAGCAGCTCCAGTGCCACCAGTACCCCGAGATCGGGCGGCAGATGGGCCTCAGCCCCGACGAGGTGTCCCATCACCTCGAGATCATCCGGCGGTTGGACCCCAAGCCGGGCCTGAAGTACAGCCCCGACCACTCGACCTACGTCATCCCCGATGTGTTCGTGGTCAAGGAAGGCGACGAGTACAAGATCATCCTCAACGACGACGGGCTGCCCAAGCTGCGCATCAGCCCCACCTACCGGCGCATGCTGGAGGCCAAGGAGGCGGGCTCCGAGGAGACCCGCAACTATGTGAAGGAGAAGCTGCGCAGCGCGCTCTGGCTGCTGAAGAGCGTGGACCAGCGGCAGCGGACGATCTACAAGGTCGCGGAGTCCATCGTCCGCCATCAGCGCGGCTTCCTCGACCACGGCATCACCCAGCTCCGGCCGCTCGTCCTGCGCGACGTGGCCACCGACATCGGCATGCACGAATCGACCGTCTCGCGCGTGGTCGCCAACAAGTACATGCACACCCCGCGCGGGGTGTACGAGCTGCGCTTCTTCTTCCACAGCGGCATAACCTCCAGCATGGGGGAGGCGATCAGCTCCGTCACCATCAAGGACAAGATCAAGAAGATGATCGAGGGCGAGGACCCGTCCCGTCCCCTCTCCGACTCGCGCATCGCGGAGCTGCTGGGCAGCGACGGGCTGCCCCTGGCCCGGCGGACGGTCGCCAAATACCGGGAGGAACTGCGGATCCCACCCTCCAACCTCCGCAAGTCGGTCCACTGACGGCGCGCTGCCCTCCGCGCGCGCGGTACGGGAGGTGACTCGATGCAGGTCGAGTACACGGGCCGTCAGACCGAGGTCCCCGACGAGCTGAAGGCCCTGGCCGCGCGCAAGCTGAAGAAGCTGGCCCGGGTGCTGCGCGGCATCACCCACGTCCACATCATCCTCACCGTCGACAAGCACCGCCACCAGGCCGAGGTGAGCGCGCGCTCGCCCCGCCGGAGCCTGGCCGCCCGGCAGCAGACGGGCGACCTCGGCGTCTCCCTGGCCACCGTCTTCGACAAGCTGATCCGCCAGGCCAAACGGCACACGGGGAAGCGTCAGGAGCGCAAGCGCCGGGTCCCGGCCCGCGCCGCCGCCCAGCCCGAGGCCTGAGGGGCGTGGCGCGGCGCGCGCGTCCAGCGCCCGGGCCGTCGGTCGCGGTGCGGGAGCTGCTCCAGCAGGGGGGCGAAGGTCTGTCCCTGCGGCTGGTGGCCGGGCGGGCCGGTCTCGACCGCACCCTCCACCTCTCGCGGGTCCAGCGCCCGGGCCTGGCCCTCACCGGGTTCACCGACTACCTGCGCTACGGCCGGGTGCAGATCATCGGCGGCAGCGAGGTCACCTACCTGCGCACCCTTGCTCCCCGCCGGCGGGCCTCGATCCTCTCCCGCCTTGCCCGCACCCACGTGAGCTGCTTCGTGGTGACCAAGGGCTTGGCCCCGCCTCCCGAGCTGCGGGCGGAGGCGGAGGCCCGCGGCATCCCCGTCCTGGCCACGCCGCTGGAGTCGACGCGGTTCATCAAGCAGCTCACCGCCTTCCTCGACGAGCGGCTGGCCGAGCGCATCCACCTGCACTCGGTGCTGATGGACGTCTTCGGCCTCGGCGTCCTCATCGTGGGGGAGAGCGGCATCGGGAAGTCGGAGTGCGCCCTGGACCTCATCGACCGCGGCCACCGGCTGGTCTCCGACGACGTGGTGGAGATCAAGCGCATGTCCGACGCGCTCGTCGGCGCTTCCCCCGACCTCACGCGGTACCACATGGAGCTGCGGGGGCTGGGGGTGATCAACATCAAGGACCTGTACGGCGTTTCCTCGGTCCGCATGTCGAAGAAGGTGGAGCTGGTGGTGAGCCTGGAGCGGTGGGAGGCCGGCCGCGAGTACGACCGGCTCGGCCTGCGCGCGGAGCACTATGGGGTCCTCGGGGTGGAGCTGCCCCTGGTCCGCATGCCGGTCGCGCCGGGCCGCAACATCGCCATCCTGGTCGAGGTGGCGGCCCGCAACCAGCTCCTGAAGGCCCGGGGTTATGATGCGGCGCGGCGCTTCGCCGAACAGGTGGACGAGATGATCGGCACCGAAGGGGCCGGGGGCCACGTGCGCAAGGTCGCCGTGGCCCGGCGGCGCGCGCCGCGCAAGCGGGGGCATGCCTAGCCGGAAGCGAGGGAAGGCGGCCGGGCCCCGGCCGGCCCGCGAGCCCCGCATCCTGATCATCACTGGCCTCTCCGGCTCGGGCAAGACGCATGTGGCCCGCGCGCTGGAGGACATCGGGTGGTTCTGCGTCGACAACCTTCCCTCCGCCCTCATCCCGCGCTTCGCCGAGCTGATCCGCGGCTCGGAGGAGCTCCGGCGCTCCGCGCTCGTGGTGGACATGCGGGAGCGGGAGTTCCTGAAGCAGTTCCCCCACGTGTTCCGGCAGCTGCGCGGCCGGGGCGGCCTGGGGGTGAGCCTGCTCTTCCTGGAGGCGGGCGAGAAGGCGCTGGTGCGGCGCTTCAGCGAGACCCGGCGTCCCCATCCCCTGGCCATCAACCAGCCGCCCATCGAGGGGATCCGCGAGGAGCGCGAGGCCCTGAAGCCGATCCGCAAGATGGCCGACCTCATCCTGGACACCTCGGACTACACCGTCCACCAGCTCCGCGACTACATCCGGGAGCACTACGACGTGCGCCACGAGGCGGCCCCGCTGGTGCTCTCCGTGATGTCGTTCGGCTACAAGTTCGGCGTGCCGTCGGAGGCCGACCTCGTGTTCGACGTTCGTTTCCTCCCCAACCCGAACTTCGTGCCATCCTTGAAGGCGCTGACGGGGAACCACGCCCCGGTGATCCGCTATATGCGCCGGCAGAAGGACACCGCCGTCTTCCTCGACAAGCTGCAGGCCTTCCTCGCCTACGTGATCCCCCGCTACATCAAGGAGGGGAAGAGCTACCTCACGATCGGCATCGGCTGCACGGGCGGCCGGCACCGCTCGGTGATGATCGCCAACGCGCTGGCCGAGGTGCTCGGGGCCCAGGGCCACCCGGTGCGGGTCCGCCACCGGGACCTGCGACAGTAGCTCATGACACGTCGGCAGTGGCCTTTTAACGCAGAGGACGCAGAGGGAACGGAGAGGACGCGGAGACACAAGAGGAATAGGACATGATTCTCCGTTCTCTGCGTCCTCGGGCTCGTCTTGCCATCTCTGCGACCTCTGCGTTGAAGAGTCCGTCCGGAGCGAAGGCATGATTGGAATAGTGGTCGTGACGCACGGGCAGCTGGCGGGGGAGCTGGTGAATGCCGCCCGCACCATCGTGGGGGAAATCCCGCGCATCGCGGCGGTTTCCATCGGATGGAGCGACGAGGTGACGGCGGCCCGGGACGCCATCGCCCACGCGGTGGCGGAGGTGGGCGAGGAGGCCCTCATCCTGACCGACATGTTCGGGGGAACGCCGACCAACGTCAGCCTGCCCTTCCTCTCGCCGCGGGTGGAGATCGTCACCGGGGTGAACCTGCCCATGCTCATCAAGCTCACGTCGCTGAGGGACGGCAAGCTGGCGGAAGTGGCCCGGGCGGTGCGCGAGCAGGGCAAGGACGCGATCTACGTGGCGAGCGAGGTGCTGGAGAAGAAGCCTTCGTGACCACGCGCGAGGTGCGGATCCGCAACCCGCTGGGCCTGCACGCCCGGGCCGCCGCCCGCTTCGTGCACACCGCCAGCCGGTTCCGCTCCCGCGTGACCGTCAGCCGCAGCGGCAAGAGCATGGACGGCAAGTCGATCCTGGGCATCCTGCTCCTGGCCGCCTCGCAAGGCACGCTGCTGCGCGTGGTCGCGGAGGGCGAGGACGAGGCAGCCGCCGTCGACGCCCTCACCGCCCTGGTCGAAGGCGGCTTCGGGGAGGACGCGTGAGGCGCCGCAAGGACCGGGGCTCTTAACGCAGAGGTCGCAGAGAACGAACAGAGAGGACTCGGAGGAGGGAAATGATGAAGACGAAGGAACGGAAGAAGAAGACCAGATACGGTCCCTCTTCGTATCTCTGCGTCCTCTCCGTTCTCTCTGCGTCCTCTGCGTTGAAAGGCAATTGAGCGGTCGGCCATGGAGCTGAAGGGGATCGGGGTCTCGCCCGGGGTGGCGATGGGTCAGGCCCTCGTGGTCGAGCGGGAGGCGGTCGCCGTCTTCCGCCTCCTGCTGGCTCCGGAAGCGGTGGAGGTGGAGGTCCAGCGCCTGACCCGGGCCGTCGAGGCCTCGCAGAAGCAGCTGCTGGCCATCAAGGAGCGCCTGGCCAGGGAAGTGGGCGGCAGCCACGCCTACATCTTCGACGCCCACCTGCTGATGCTGGAGGACCCGCTGCTGCTCGACCGGGCGGTGACGGTCATCCGCGAGGACCACGTCAACGCCGAGTGGGCGCTGCGCACCGTGGCCGATCAGCTCCACGCGCTGTTCGACGAGTTCACCGACGCCTACCTGCGCGAGCGGAGCACCGACCTCGACGACGTGCTGGGCCGCGTCCAGATCAACCTCGGCGGCGCGGCCGACGCGCCCTCGCTGTCGCGCCTGCCCGGCAGCTTCGTGCTGGTCACCGAGGACCTCACGCCCTCCGAAGCCGCCGAGCTGGACTGGGAGCGCATCCTGGCCGTGGCCATGGATGCCGGCTCGCCGACCCACCACACGGCCATCCTGGCCCGGTCGTTCGGCATCCCGGCGGTGGCCGGCCTTCAGGATGCGGTCCGCCGCGTGCCCCCGGGATCGCTGGTCGTCGTGGACGGGACCGGCGGCCGCCTGGTCGTCGAGCCCACCGCGCCCACGCTGGAAGGGTTCCGGGCCGTCCAGCAGCGCCACAAGCTGGAGGAGGAGCGGCTCCAGGCCACGAGCGCGCTGCCCGCGGTCACCCGGGACGGCGTGCGGGTGAGCCTCCAGGCCAACGTGGAGTTCCTCGACGAAGCCGACACGGCGCTCCTCTACGGCGCGGAAGGCATCGGACTCTTCCGCTCGGAGTACCTGCTGGGCCGATCGCGGGAATGGCCGGCGGAGAAGCGCCAGCTCGACGTCTACTGCCGGCTGGCGGAGCTCGTCCGGCCGCACGCCGTCACCGTACGCACCTGGGACGTGGGTCCCGAGGACCTGGCGCCGGGAGGCCCGACCAGCCCGAACCCCGCCCTCGGCGAGCGTTCGCTGCGCCTCTTGCGGCGCGCTCCCGAGGCGTTCCGCGGCCAGCTCCGCGCGCTGCTGCAGGCGGCCGCCCACGGAGCGCTGCGGATCATGTTCCCCTTCGTGTCGGGGCCGGCCGACTTCGAAGAGGCGCGGCAGCTGCTCGAGGAGGCCCGCCAGGAGCTGAGCCGCGACGGCCTTCCCTTCGGCGACAGGGTGCCGGTGGGCGTCACGATCGAGGTCCCGAGCGCCGCGATGACCGCCGACCTGCTCGCGTCCCGCGTCGACTTCTTCAGCGTGGGCACCAACGACCTCATCCAGTACCTGCTGGCGGTGGACCGGACCGATCCGCGGGTCTCGGCCCACTACCAGCCGCTCCATCCGGCCGTGCTGCGGGCGGTGCGGGGGGTGGTGGAGGCGGCGGAACGGGTCGCGATCCCGGTCTCGGTCTGCGGCGAGATGGCCGCCGATCCGACCACCGCGCTCGTCCTCGTCGGCCTCGGCGTGAAGGAGCTGTCGATGAGCCCCGCCGCCATTCCGCGGGTCAAGGCCGCGCTCCGGGGCGCCTCGTTCGCCCGGCTCAAGGAGGTGGCCGAGGGCTGCCTCGCGCTTCCGAGCGCGCGCGAGATCGAGGCCCGGCTGCGGGCCGAGCTGTCGGCGGTCCTCGCGGCGGGCCCGGTGCTTCAGGGAGAATAGCCGCCGATGTCCGAGATGCCGCGCCGCGTCGACAAGCCGTGGGGCTACGAGCTGTGGTGGGCGCGAACGGAGCGCTACGTGGGGAAGATACTCCACCTGCGCCAGGGCGAGTCCCTGTCGCTGCAGTACCACAACGTGAAGGACGAGACGATCCTGCTCCAGTCGGGGCGGCTGCTCTTCGAGACGCGGGCGAAGGGAGAGCCGGGCGAGCTGCGGCGCATCGAGATGAAGCCGGGCGACACCTTCCACATCACGCCCGGCACCCTCCACCGCATGACCGGCATCGAGGACTGCGACATCCTCGAGGTATCGACGCCGGAGCTGGAGGACGTCGTGCGGCTGGAGGACCGCTACGGGCGGGCCGGCACGTCCAAGCCCTAATACCTCTTCAGCTCGCGGATGCCCCGCAGCACGGCGGCCACCTGGGGCAGGATCACGTTCTCCAGGATCGGGTTGTAGCCCACGAAGGTGTCCAGGGCCCCGATGCGCCGCACCGGAGCGTCGAGCCACTCGAACAGCTCGTCCGCGATGCGGGCCGCGATCTCGGCGCCGTATCCCCACGACCGGCTGTCCTCGTGCACGACGAGCGCCCGGCCCGTCTTCTTGACGCTGCGCGCGATGGCCGGCCAGTCGTAGGGCGACAGGCTCCGCAGGTCCAACAGGTCGGCCCGGATGCCCTCCGCCTCCGCCTGCCTCGCCGCCACCAGCGAGCGCTGCACCAGCGCGCCGAACGTGACGACCGTGACGTCCCCGCCTTCTCGCACGAGCGCGGCCCGGCCGAAGGGGACCGTGTAGTCGCGGCCGGGATAGCGGTCCTTGTTGTAGGTCTGCCGGTAGAGGTGCTTGTGCTCGAGGAAGAGCACGGGGTCGTCGCAGCGGATCGCGGTCCGGAGCAGCCCGCAGGCATCTCCGGCGTTGGAGGGGATCACCACCCGGAGGCCAGGGATGTGGGTGAAGAGGACCTCGCCGCACTGGCTGTGGTAGATGGCCCCGCCCTGGAGGTAGCCGCCGTAGGTGACGCGGATGACGACCGGACACTTCCACGCCCCGTTGGAGCGCCAGCGGATGAGCGGCAGCTCGCTGCGCATCTGCATGAACGCCGGCCATATGTAGTCAACGAACTGGATCTCCACCACCGGCTTCAGCCCGCGGGTGGCCATGCCGATCGCCCGGCCCACGATGTTCGCTTCCGCCAGCGGCGTGTTGAAGACCCGCCGCGAGCCGAACTTCCTCTGCAGGTTGTAGGTGACCTTGAAGACGCCGCCCTTGCCCTTGACCTGGCCCAGGTTCTGCTCGCGGGAGCAGTCGGCCACGTCCTCGCCGAAGACGACGATGCGCGGATCGCGGTCCATCTCGTCGCGGAGGCAGGCGTTCAGCAGGTCGACCATCGTCTTCGGGTCGCCCGCGGGATGCGCTTCGGCCGCGAAAGCCTCGGAGGTCGGGTCCACGTCGGCGGAGTAGACGTGCAGCGTGACGCTGTCCGGCGTGGGCATGGGAGCGGTCAGCGCCGCATCGGTGGCCTCCGCGATCTCCCGGTCCACCTCGGCCCGCAGGGCCTGCAGCTCCTCCTCGCCGGCCAGGCCCTCGGCGGCGAGGAAACGGGAATAGGAGACGAGAGGGTCGCGGCGCGCGTCCTCCTCCCGTTCGGCCGGCGGGCGGTACAGCGTCTCGTCGTCGGAGAGCGAGTGCGAGTAGGGGCGGATGACGCGCGCGTGTACGAGCGCCGGGCCGCGGCGGGCCCGGCACCAGGCCGCCGCTTCCTTGAGGACGGCCAGGCTGGCCAGCGGATCGCAGCCGTCCACCTCACGCACGAGGAGGTCGGGGAAGCTGCGGACCAGCCGGGAGATGCTGCCGCCGGCCGTCTGCACCTCGACCGGGACCGAGATCGCGTAGCCGTTGTCCTCGATCAGGTAGAGCACGGGCAAGCGGCGGTTGCTGGCCGTGTTGAGGCTCTCCCAGAACTCGCCCTCCGAGGTGGTGCCCTCGCCCGCCGAGCAGAACACGACGGTGTCGCTCCTCTCCTCCAGGTACAGGCACGCCTCCGCGCAGCCGATCGCCTGGAGGAACTGGGTGCCGGTGGGGGAGGACTTGGTGACGACGTGGAGGGCCGGGCTGCTCCAGTGCGACGGCATCTGGCGCCCGCCGGAGTTGGGGTCGTTCTTGGCCCCGACCGCGCCGAGGAGCATGTCGAGCGGCGACATCCCGAGCTGGAGCATGAGGGCCCGGTCGCGGTAGTAGGCGTAGAACCAGTCCGCGCCCGGCTTCAGCGCCAGACCCGCCGCCACCAGCACCGCCTCGTGTCCGGCCCCGCTGATCTGGAAGAAGATCTTGTTCTGCCGCTTGAGCTGGATCTCCTTGTCGTCGAGCCGGCGGGACAGGTACATCGTCCGGTAGACGCCGAGCAGCGTCCGCCGGTCGAGGCCCTGGAGCTTGTCGACCGACTGCGTGGCCAAGGCGCAGGACCTCCGGCGCCATTCTACTTCACCGCGCCACGTGGGCACCCCGCCTTGGGCTAGACTCGGGCGGCCATGAGCCCGCGCTTCGTGCCCGAGACGGCCGTGGTCGCGAGCCTGGCCATCGGTTTGGCCGGGCCCGCCGGGGCTGCGCCGCGCGCGTACGCGGTCGACCCCGGCGCCAGCTCGCTGGTGGTCCACGTGGGCAAGACGGGCGTGTTCGGCTTCGCCGGCCACCCCCACGACGTGGTCGCGGAGCGCTTCGCGGGCCGGGTGGAAGCGGACCCGGACGACCTGGCGCGCTCCTCGGTGACGTTGAGCTTCGAGGCGGCCGCCTTGAGGGTCTCCGCGCAGGGCGAGCCGGGGGGCGACGCGCCGAAGGTCCAGGAGGTCATGGCGGGACCGAAGGTTCTCGACGTCGCCCGGTTCCCGGCCATCTCCTTCCGCTCGCGCGAGGTCGCCGGCCGGCGTGCCGCCGACGGCGCCTACGAGCTGCAGCTCACCGGCGAGCTGGGCCTCCACGGCGCGACCCGCACGGTCACGCTGCCCGTGCGGGTGGAGGTCTCGGGCGACACGCTCACCGCCACCGGCCGGACCACCGTCGCCCAGCGCGCCTTCGGCATCGAGCCGGTCAGCGCCGGTGGCGGCACGGTCAAGGTCAAGAACGAGGTCGTCATCGAGTTCCGCATCGTCGCCCGGACGAAATGAGAGAGACCCGCGGCTAGAGCGCTGCACCTTCCAGACCTCTGCGCTACGGGCAAGTACGTGATCGAGAGTCTCGCGCGGTAGGATGGCGGCGCTATCCCTCTCAAGAAGAGGAGCCGAAATGACTACCCGCGCGGCGGTCCTAGAGCCGGGGTCATTGGTCTTCTTCTCATTACGGTGCTGCCCTCGAACCCAGTCTCCTCCCCCTTCCAGGGAGAGGGGAAGCCCCGGCCAGTCGGAGCAAGGGAAGCCTCAGCACAGTCCGAGCAGCTCGAGCAGGAAGCTGGGGCCCAATGCAGTCCGGGCCGGCACGAAATCCCCGGCGATGCTGACCAGGCGATCGGCCAGGTCAGGCCGCTGGACGAACCGGCGCGCGGCCGCGTTGGCCAGCCGCGGATGCCCGACCACGACCTGCAGCAGCCGGTTGAAGCGGAACTTGTGCCGCGTCGCGGCGTGCCGCGCCCGGTCGTACTCGCGCAGCCCCTCGGAAGATTGCGCGCGGAGGCAGCGATCGGCCACTGCGGCGGCGATCTCGGCGCTGCGCAGGGCCAGGGTCACGCCCTCCCCGGTGAACGGATCGTAGAACCCGGCGGCGTCGCCGACGAGGAGCGCCCCCGGCGCCGACACCCGGGAGGCCTCCAGCGCCAGGGGCCCGATCGCGCGAGGGGGTGAGAGGAGCGTCGAGCGCGCCAGTCGCTCGGCGATGCGCGGCCAGCGACGCAGGGTCCGGCGGTAGAAGCGCTCCAGGCCGTCCCCCGCCGGCGCCATGTCCCGGCGATCGAGGACGAACGTCACGTTGGCGCGGGTGGCGGACAGCGGCGCCACCCCGCAGTACCCGCCTCCTCCTCCGTGCATCTCGCCCCGCTCCTCCAGCGCCTCCATGCCCTCCCAGTAGCCGCGCACGGCGAACTTGCGCAGGCGCGGGTGCTCGCGCAGGAGCCCGAGCCGGCGGGCCACGACGCTGCGCCGGCCGTCGGCGCCGATCACCAGCCGCGCCGGGAGCGCCTCGGCGCCGCGGCCGTTGGCCGCGGTGACGCCGACGACCGTCCCCTCCCGCATCAACAGCCCGCTGACCTTCGTGCCCTCGCGGACGTCCACGCCGGCCTCCCGCGCGCGGTCGAGCAGGACGCGGTCGAGGCGCTCCCGGCGGACGGCGAAGCCAGGGCGAGGGGCGCCGCGGTAGTCGCCGCGGAAGCACGTGCCGTCCGGGGCGGTGACGGCCATCCCGTGGAGCGGATGGGGAGCCAGCATCCGCACGGCGCCGTCGACGCCGAGGGCGGCGAGCAGCCGCCAGGCTTCCGGCGAGACGGCCTCCCCGCAGACCTTGTCCCGGGGGAAGCGGGCCTCGTCGAGCAGCAGCACCTCGCGACCGTGCTGCCGGAGAAAGATCGCGACGGCCGCTCCGGCCGGCCCGCCGCCGACGACGATCACGTCGCGAGGATCGACGCGCGGCGGCCCGGTCATGCCACCTTCTCCGCGACCGCCAGCAGCCGGTAGGGAAAGCCCCGGCGGATGCGCACCGGCACTCCGGCCTCCGCGAACGCCGCGGCCAGCTCACGCGGAGTGAAAGCGCGGCGGACGGAGACGACCCCGTCCGCCCGGCTCACGCGGGAGCGGAGCAGGACGGGGAAGAGCCAGCGGGCCACGAGATAGGGCACGCGTGCGCGCCGGATGTCGTCGACGACGAGGGCGGAGCGGGCGAGGTCGTAGAGCCGGCGGAGGACGGCCGCCGCGTCCGAGCCGTCGAAGTGATGGACGAAGTGGGAGGCGACGACCACGTCGAAGGCCTCCGTCGCGAAGGGGAGCGCGTGCGCGTCGGCCACGACGCGCCGGATCTCGGGCGGCGCGGCCCGCAGGTGAAGCAGCTTCAGGTCGACCCCCACCGTCAGCATCGGTCGGGAAAAGGCCCGCCGGATGCGGTCGGGGATGTCGGCCGAGCCGCAGCCCACGTCGAGGAGCCGCGGCCGCGGCGACGATTCGAGAAACGGTCGCACGACCCGCCAGAGCCGCCTATGCGTGCCCAGCCAGCGGTTCACCCGGCGCATGTCGGCCAGGCTCTCCAGCGCCTCGGCTTCGGGGACCTCCTCGTCGAGCTGAAGCGAACTCCGCCCCGAAGCCGGGCCCGAATGCCCCGAGAACCCCGCGCTCGCCGGGCCGAGGCCGGTCGGTGCGCAGGATCTCGTCGAGCACGAACAACACCGTCACCGAGCTCATGTTGCCGTGCTCGGCCAGCACCGCCTCGGTGGGGGCGAGGTCCCTTTCGGTCAGGCCGAGCTTGTCGCTCATCACCTCGATGATGCGCCGGCCTCCGGGGTGCATCACCCAGCGCGTGATGTCCTCGCGCCGCAGGCCCCGCGGCTCGAGGAAGCGCTTCACCGCCGCCCCGACCTCCCGGCGCACGAACGGAGCCAGCTCGCGGTCGAGGACGATCTGCAGCCCCGGGTTGCGGAGCCGGAAACCCATGAGGTGGGTGGTGCCGGGGAAGAAGAGGCTCTCGGCGCCCGCCAGCCGGGCCAGGGCGGCGCCGCGGGCGCGGGGATGATCGGGGCCGGCCATCACCACCGCCGCGCCTCCGTCGCCGAAGATGGCGGTGGAGACGACGTTGGTCGCCGACCGGTCCCAGCGCTGGAAGGTGAGGCTGGCGAACTCGAGCGCGATGACCAGCGCACAGCGGTCGGGGTGGGCGGCCAGGTAATCGCCGGCCCGCGCCAGGGCCAGCACGCCGCCCGCGCAGCCGCTCTCGGTGATGGGCAGGCGGGCCAGGCGCGGCCCCATGCCGAGCGCGTCGGCGACGTAGGCGTCGACGGCCGGGATCATGAAGCCGGTGCAGGAGACGCTCACGACCAGGTCGACGTCCGCCGGCCGCAGCTCCGCGCGCTCCAGCGCCCGGCGCGCGGTCTCCGCCCCGGCGGCGCGAGCGATGTCGATGTATCGGTCGTTCTGCCGCTCGAAGTCGCGGGGGGCGAAGACTTCCTCGATCGGCACCACGCTGGCCCGCCGCTCGACGCCGGCGGTCTCGTAGACCGACAGGAGGCGCGCCGCCGCGGCGCCGCCGTTCTCCTCCAGCCAAGCGCGCACCCATCGCGTGACTTCTTCCTGCCGGTAGCGATGGGGAGGGAGGTACCGCTCGATGGAGAGCAGAAAGGACATCGCACCCGGCCCCCGAGTCAACCCCTGCCCGTGACCGCGAGGACCGGGCGCGGTTCGTCTATCGGACGCCAAGCAAGCCCGGTGCCACGCAAGCGCGCCTGCTCATCGAGATGTTTGCGGCGCTTGGGCCGCAAGCCCAGCTTACCGCCGGCGTAAGCCCTTACGGGCGGCGTAACTAAAACGGCACGTCGTCGTCGGAGACCTGGAAGTCGTCCGCGGGCGCGGGCGCTCCCGTCCCCTCCGCCGGCTTGGCCGGCCCCCGAGCCGCGCCTTCGACGCGCGGGCCTCCCGGCCCGCCGAGCAGGACCAGGCGCGAGTTGGGCCCTCCGACGTGGATCTTCGTCGTGTTGCGCTTGTTGCCGTCCTTGTCGGTCCACTCGTCATAGCGGATGCTGCCTTCGAGGTACACCTGGCGGCCCTTGGTGAGGTAGTCGCGCACGACCTGGGCCGGCTTGCCGAAGACCTCGACGCGGTGCCACTCGGTCCGCTCCTGCTTCTGGCCGCTGCGGTCGGTCCACGCCTCGTTCGTGGCGAGGGAGAAGTTGGCGATCGGATCGCCGGCCTGGCTGTACCGGATCTCCGGATCCCGGCCCAGGTTCCCGATCAGGATCACGCGGTTGACGCTGGCCATGGCGAGTTCATCTCCTCGGACCCCGGCGGCACCGGGGTGGGTTAGGGGTTGAGCTTCTCGCGGGCCTTGCGGCCCGCCTCTGAGTTGGGGTACCGCTCCACGACCGCGCGGTACTCGACGAGCGCCTCCCGCCTTCGGCCCAGCCGCTCCAGCGTCACCCCCTTCTTGTAGCGGGCGTCGGGGAGCTTGTCGCTGGCCGGGTAATCGCGGAAGAGCTGGTTCCACGCCTCGATCGCGTCGTCGTAGCGCCCCTTCGAGAAGTAACACTCGCCGATCCAGTACTGCGCGTTGTCGGAGAGGTCGGTGCTCGGATAGTTGCGCAGGTACTCCCGGTACTCCTGGATGGCGAGGTCGTAGTTGCCCCGGGCATAGTCGGCATAGGCCTGGCTGTACAGCTCGCGCGACGGGGGCGCCGCCGGCGCCAGGCCCGGGCCCGGACCGCCGCCCGCCTCCGGCCCGGCCGCCGCCGGGGCGGGCAGGGCGGCGGCCGCCGGCGCCGGCTGCTGCAGCCGCTCCTCCAGCTCCGACACCCGGTCGCCGAACTCCTTGAGCGCGGTCTGGAGCGCGTCGTCCTGGAGGCGGCGGTCCTGGAGCGCCTTCCTGAGGAACGCGTTCTGCTCGGTGAGCGTGTCGCCGAGCCGCTTGATCTCCCGCTGGTTGTCCTCGGCGGTGCGCTGCAGGTCGGCGATCTGCCCCTGCAGCGCCGCGATCTGCATCTGCAGACGCTCGATGTCCTTGTTCACGGCCCAGGCCGGCGTGGCCAGGGCGATCACCACGCCGGCGAGCGCGAATCGACCGATCACGGGAACCTCCGCGGGGGGTGCTTCTGTCGAGACGGCATGATAGCACCCGGCCGCGACCGACCCGCCGCTCAACGGGAGACCGCGAAGTGATCGCGCCGGTTCGCGGCCCACGCCGCCTCGTTGCTCGCCGCGTCGAGCGGGCGCTCCTTGCCGTAGGACACCGTGCGCAGGCGGTCCGTCGAGACACCCAGGCTCGCCAGGTAGTCGCGCGCCGCTCGCGCCCGCTTCTCCCCCAGCGCCAGGTTGTACTCCACGGTGCCGCGCTCGTCGCAGTGGCCCTCGACCAGGACCTTGGCCGGCCGGTGGTTCTGGAGCCAGAGGGCGTGCTTCTCGAGGATGGAGCGGGCGTGGTCGGTGAGGTTGGCCGAGTCGTACTCGAAGCGGATGTCCTCCAGCGGGCCGCCCTCGCCGGTCTCGGGGTTCGAGACCGTGAAGTCCTCGCCCCGCGCCGCCTCGGTGTCGACCGCGCGGACGTCGGGCCCCGTCTCGACCGGCGGCGGCACCTCGGTCGGCTGACTCCGGCCCGAGGGCGCGGAGGAGGGGGGCGGCGCGGTGGCCACCGCCGGTGGTCGCTTCTTGCCTCCACAACCGGCGGCGAGCGCCGCCGCGACGGCCAGGAAGAGCCAGGCTCGAGCCAGACGAATCATCGCACCTCCTTCATCGGTCCCCTTGTCCCTCACGGGCCCCAGTCCGGCTGCTCGTTCTTGCCCGGACCGGCGGGCAGCATGGTGATCGTCTGGCCGAGGCGGTCCGCGACCGCGATCTGCCACTTCCCGCCCCGCCCGCAGGCGAAGGTGAGATGCCGTCCGCTCGGCGCCCACGACGGGTACTCGCACGAGCCGCGCCCCTGGGTGAGCTGGCGGACCTGGCGGGTGGCGATGTCGACGACCGCGATGTCGAAGGTCCGATTCTCGAGCCGGGCCGTGTAGGCGATCTCGCCGAACTGCTTCGACGGGTTCCAGGCCGGGGCGTCGTTCCAGCTCCCGACGTTCGTCAGCCGGCGCACGTTCAGCCCCTCGGTGTCCATCACGTAGATCTGGGGCGAGCCCGAGCGGCCGGAGGTGAAGGCGATCTCCTGGCCGGTGGGGCTCCAGGTGGGCGCCGTGTCCAGGGCGCCGGTGGAGGTGAGCCGGCGCGGGCTGCTCCCGTCGATGTTCGCCACCCAGATGTCCATGTTGCCCGCGCGGCTGCTGGCGTAGGCGATGCGCTTGCCGTCGGGGCTGATCGCGGGCGCGAAGGCGGCGCCGCCCTTGTCCCCCGTGAGGTCCGCGCTGCGGCCCTCGTAGATGGAGGCCACGAAGACGTCCGGATTGCCCCGGCGGTAGGAGACGTAGGCCAGCGAGCGGCCGTCCGGGCTCCAGTTGGGCAGGATGTTGAGCGAGCGGTTCACGGTCACGCGCCGCGGGTTGTAGCCGTCGTAGTCCATGATGTAGATCTCCTTCGTGGCCCGGCCGGGCACCCGGTCGCGGTCGGAGACGAAGGCGATCTTGGTCCGCGCCACGCCCCGGTACTGGGTGAGGGTCATGACGTCGTCGGAGGCCTGGTGGGCGAAGACGCGCGGGTTGTCGGCCGGGCCCGAGTAGCGCTTGGCCAGCATCGACTGGCCGGTGTCGACGAAGTGCACGCGCACCTCGACGGTCGCTTCGCCGCCCGTCACCTGCGCCCGCGTGATCACGAGGACGCTCGCCCCGATGCCCTTCCAATCAGCGAAGTTCGGGTTCTCGGGGTCCATGGGCGGGATCGCGCTCATGAGGCTCTGGGGCACGAACTTGAACAGGTTCTCGAACTGCAGGTCGGCCCGCAGGACCTGGGTGACCGCCCGGCAGACCTCCCGGCTCGCCTCGTCTCCCTTGCGCGGCCCGCAGTCGGGGATGGCGAAGCGCTGCACCCCCTCCTGGATCACGATGGTGGGCGGTGGAGACGGGGGCGCCTGCGCCGGCCGGCTGTCGCGGGCGAGGAGCGCCGCGCCGGCGGCCAGGGTGACGACGGCGCTACGGAGCAGGCTTGAAGATGCCCTGGATCGTGAGGCGGTTCGTTCCATAGTGCTTGGGCAAGGGACCGAACGGGGCCGCGTTGTAGATCGCGCGCTTGGCGGCCAGGTCGAGCAGCGGCACGCCGCTCGTCTGGGTGACGCGCACGTCCTCATCCAGCGAGCCGTCGGGGAGGATCGTGAACTGTACCGTGATCGGCTGGGTGAAGTTCGCTCGGACCTGCTGCATCCAGATCGTCCATACCTTCCGCTGGACCCCCGCCAGGTACCAGCCACCCATCATGTCCGTACCCCCCGGCACGCCAGGTCCAGGCGGACCGAACTCGAAGCCGGGGGTATCGATTCGGGTGCCGGCGCCCGCCCGCTCGCCGGCGCCGGGCCGGGAGGAGGCACCCTCGGCCGAAGGCGGGAAGTACCGGGGCGGGGGAGCCGGCTCGGCGCGGGCCTTGACCCGCTTCGCGTTCGGCTCCGGCAGTCCCTTCCTCGGCTCCTCCTTCGGCGGCTTGATGAGCTTCGGCGGCTGCGGCGCGGCGGCGGGCGGCGCGGCGGAAGGCGCGGGTGGGGGCGCGGCGGCGGGGGCGGGCGGCTCGATGGTGGCCCGGCCGAGGCCGCCGGGGGGCATGGCCACCACGAACCCGTCGATGACCTTGAGCGGCGGCTCGCGGGGGCCCAGCAGCACGACGGCGGCGGCCACGCCGACGATCATCAGGTGACCGAAGATCGAGATCAGCATGCCTCCCGGGAGCCCGCGGTCGATGGCCTCGCGCTCGGCAAGCAGGCGGTCGACCGGATCGTTCACCGGCGGGCCTTCTCCTCCGGCAGGACGTAGACGAAGCCGATCTGGTCGACGCCCGCGCTCTTGAGCCTGTCGACGACGGTGATGACCCGGCCGTAGCGCAGGCCCTCGTCCGCCCTCAAGTAGACGACCTTGTGCGTGCGCCCTTCCATCATCCCGCGCACGGTGTCCTCGAGGAGCTGGAGGTTGATGGGGCGGTCTCCGACGAAGATCCGCTCCTGGGCGCTGATGGAGACGGTGATGCGCTCCTCGGGCTCGGTCTCGGGCTGGTTGGCCACCGGCAGCGATACGTCGATGCCGCGGCTCATCATGGGCGCCGTGACCATGAAGACGAGGAGCAGCACGAGCACCACGTCCACGAGCGGGGTGACGTTGATCTCGCCCAGGGCGGAGGAGGTGCGGTGGCTGCGCAGCCCGCGATACGTGGCGGCGGCGTGGGAGCCGCCGTCGGTGCCTCCCGCCTGCATGCTACGTGAAGTTACGCTCGACGATGTTGAGGAATTCCAGCGCGAAGTCGTCCATCATCGACGCCAGCACCTTGATGCGGGTGTTGTAGAAGTTGTAGAACACCGCGGCGGGGATGGCCGCGCCGAGCCCGGCCGCGGTGGTGATGAGGGCCTCGGAGATGCCGGGGGCGACCATCGCCAGGTTGGCCGAGCCGGTGCGACCGATCGCCTCGAACGCGTCCATGATCCCCCACACGGTGCCGAACAGGCCGATGAAGGGCGACACGGTGGCGGTCGTGGCGAGGAAGCTCACCCGCCGCTCCAGGCGCGTCGCCTCCACGGTGGCCGCGCGGGCCAGGGCGCGGGAGAGCGAGTCGAGGCTCTTCACGGTCGGGCGGGCGGCCGGCGCCACGTTGCCTTGCGATCCGCCGCGCACCTGCTGGTTCACCTCCAGGTAACCGGCCTGGAACACTCCCACGAGCGGGCTCGCCTTGAGCTGGAGACAGACGGAGTTGACCTCCGAGAACTTGCTGCTCTTGCGGAAGACCTGCAGGAACGTCTGGGACTGGCGGTAGGCACGGTGCAGCGCGACGCCCTTGTAGATGATGATGGCCCAGGAGACCAGGGAGAAGAGCACGAGCACGACCAGCACGCCCTTGGCCACCCATCCGATGTGTGACAGGGCGCCCAGCGCGCCCCCGGAGAACGCCGTGCTGGCCTGGGCAAGGAGGAAGAGCGTGCTGGAGGGCAAGCGACCTCTTTAACTAGCGCTGACGGCCCAGCCTGCCACAATGGCTTGGGGCATGTCAAACGGAATCGGCCCGGAAGGCCTGAAAGGGCCACCGGGCGGGCCTTCCCTGGCTTCTCCTTGCCCCATCATTATTTACAGGGGCGGCGGCGTTGTGCTATCCTGCCCGCGGCTGATCAGCTTCATGCTCAAACTACTCAGGATCAGTAACATAGCGATCATCTCGGAGCTCGAGATGGAGTTCGCGCCCGGGCTGACCTTGCTGACCGGCGAGACCGGGGCCGGCAAATCGATCCTGGTCGATGCCCTGGGGCTGCTCTTCGGCGCGCGCGCTTCATCGGAGCTGATCCGCACGGGGGAGGATCGAGCGGTCGTCGAGGCGATCTTCGAGAGCGCGGAGGGAGCCCGGGCGGCCGAGTCCCATGGCCTTCCCGTGGAGGGCGACGACGTCGTCCTGCGCCGCGAGGTGCACGCCTCCGGCAAGGG
>QHVM01000085.1:199827-200489 GCA_003223555.1 Acidobacteriota bacterium
CCGGACAGCCACATCGCCTTGCTCGACCGTCACGCGGGCCTGGCCGGCGAAGCCGAAGCCCTCGGAGTGCCGTTCCGGCGGCTGCGCGAGGTCGAGGCCGAGTTGGAGGCCCTGCGCCGCGACCGGCGCGAGGCCGAGCGCCGCCGCGAGATGCTCGACTATCAGGCCGCCGAGATCGAGAGGGCGCACCTGGCGGCCGGGGAAGAGGAGGCGCTGCGCGAGGAGAAGCGGCTGCAAGCAAGCGCCGGCCGGCGGGCCGACCTGTCGGGCGAGGCCTTCCGCCTCCTCTACGACGACGAGGACGCGGTGTCGAGCCGCCTCGGGCAGGTCTACCGCCGGGTGGAGGAGCTGGCCTCGATCGACCCCCGGCTGGCGCCGCACCTGGAGACCCGGGAGACCGTACGGGCGCACCTCGACGAGCTGGCCCTCTTCCTGCGCGACTACCGGGAGGGCTTGCCGGTGAGCCCGGGCCGCCTCGACGAGATCGAGTCCCGCCTCGCTCTCATCGAGCGCCTCAAGCGGAAGTACGGAGCGACGGTGGAGGAGGTCGTTGCTTTCGGCGCGAGGTGCCGCGCGGACCTGGACGCCCTGGGCAGTCCCGAGGAGCGGGAGGCTGCGCTGCAGCGCGAGCACGAGGAGCTGGCGGCGAGGTACCTCGCCGC
>QHVM01000085.1:200515-217909 GCA_003223555.1 Acidobacteriota bacterium
ATGGAGAAGACCCGCTTCCGCGTGCAGTTCCAGCCCGACGTCGCCGGCGACGACGATAGTGCCGTCTGGACCGAGCGGGGGCTCGAGACCGCCGAGTTCCTGCTCTCGCCGAACCCCGGCGAGGAGCTGCGGCCCCTGGCCCGGATCGCTTCGGGAGGGGAGCTGTCGCGCATCCTCCTGGCCTTGAAGTCCGTCGCGACCCGCGACGATCCGGAGGTGGGCAAGACGCTCGTCTTCGACGAGGTCGACACCGGCATCGGCGGTCGGGTGGCCGAGGTCGTGGGCCGCAAGCTGCGCGCGATCGCCGAGCGCCACCAGGTGCTCTGCGTCACCCACCTGCCCCAGATCGCCTCCATGGCCGACCGCCACCTCGTCGTGCGCAAGCGTGTGGAGCGCGGGCGCACGATCACCGACGTCCTTCCCCTCGAAGGCGGCGAGCGGGTGGAGGAGGTCGCGCGCATGCTCGGCGGGGAGACCATCACCGAGAGCGCCCGCCGCCACGCGCGCGAGATGGTCAAGCAGGGCGTGAGGACCTGAAGGCGATCTCGCGATCATGCCGAAATTCTTCCTGCAAACCTTCGGCTGCCAGATGAACGTCAACGACTCGGAGAAGGTGGCGGGGCTGCTGATGGCCGACGGCTACGAAAGGGCCGCGCGTGCCGAAGAGGCGGACTTCGTCTTCATCAATACGTGCGCCGTCCGCGAGAAGGCGGCCGAGAAGCTCTACCACGCCGTCGGACGGCTGAAGGGCCTGAAGAGGCGCCGCCCCGGATTGCGCATCGGCGTCGGCGGCTGCGTCGCCCAGCTCCACGGAGCCGCGGTCCTCCGTCGAGCGCCGGCCGTCGACGTGCTGGTGGGCCCGCGCAATCTCGCCCGCGTGCCCGCGCTCCTGCGCCGCGTGCGCGCGGAGCCGCGGTCGATGATCGACCTCGACCGCCGCGCGGACTCCTTCGACGTGCCGTCCTCTGCGGTGGCCCACTCGAGCCCGGTGCGCGCCTACGTCACCGTGATGGAAGGCTGCAACCACGTGTGCAGCTTCTGCGTGGTCCCGCGGACGCGCGGGCCCGAAGCGTGCCGTCCGGCGCGCCACGTGGTGGCCGAGGTGGCGTCGCTGGTGGCGCGCGGCTTTCCGGAGGTGATGCTGCTCGGCCAGACCGTCAACGCCTACCGCGACGGGGACGTCGACTTCGCGGGCCTGCTCCGCCTCGTGCACGACGTGCCGGGGCTCGAGCGCCTTCGCTTCACGACCTCCCACCCCGGACACGTCACGCCCCGGCTGGCCGACGCGCTGCGCGACCTGCCCCGCGTCTGCCCGTACCTGCACCTGCCCGTGCAGTCCGGGTCGGACCGGATCCTGGCCTCGATGCGCCGAGGCTACACGCGCCGGCAGTACGTCGAGACGGTCGCGCTGCTGCGTGGCCGCGTGGGCGACCTCGCGCTCTCGAGCGACGTCATCGTGGGCTATCCGGGCGAGGCGGAGGCGGACTTCCAGGCCACGATGGACCTCGTCGACGAGGTCGGCTTCGAGGGGCTCTTCGTGTTCGCCTACTCGCCGCGACCGGGCACGACGGCCTTTCGCCTGCGCGACGATCTCCCCGAGGAGGAGAAGCGGCGCCGGGTGGCGGTCCTGAACGGCCACCAGCAGCGGTTGCAGCAGCGCCGCAACGCGGCCCGGGTTGGAAGCCGGGCGCAGGTGCTCGTCGACGCGATCGCCGGCCCGGGCCGGGTGGCCGGCCGCACGCCCCACTTCCGGATCGTCCACTTCGCCGGCTCCGGCGAGCTGCTGGGTCGCACGGTCGAGGTGGAGATCACCGCCGCCGGCCCCAACTCGCTGACCGGAAGGCTCCCAATCGATTCATTGACGGGGGCTTCCTCCGCTCCTATATTGTAGGCAGGCGCGGGAGGCACCTCGGCATGCAGATCGAGATGACCATCAAGGGATTGATGATCGATCCCATCACGAACATGCCGATCATCATCCTGCGCGATCAGGACGGCCAGCGCGTGCTGCCGATCTGGGTGGGTGTCTTCGAGGCCAACGCCATCGCCCTCCAGATCGAGAACGTCCAGACGCCGCGTCCCATGACCCACGACCTGCTGAAGAACATCATCGACGACCTCCACGCCCACGTGCAGCGCATCGTGGTCTGCGCCCTGAAGGAGAACACCTTCTACGCGACCATCCACATCACCGTCGGCGACCAGGCCCTCGCGGTGGACGCCCGTCCTTCCGACGCGATCGCGCTCGCCCTGCGCACGCGCTCTCCGATCTTCGTCGAGGAGGCGGTCATCCAGAGCGCCCGCAGCGTCGAGGCGGGCAAGGAGTCCATGGACCTCGGCCGCCTCCAGAAGTGGCTCGAGGGCCTCTCGGACGAAGAGCTCGGCAAGTACAAGATGTAGACCCGCTTGACCGCGGCCAGGGCCTTCCCTAAGATGGCCCCACGTCCCGGCCATGATCGTCATCGCGATAGCGAACCAGAAGGGCGGCGTGGGCAAGACCACGACGGCGATCAACCTCGCCGCCGCCCTGGCCATGCGGCACAAGAAGACGCTGCTCGTGGACCTCGATCCGCAAGCCAACTCGTCGATCAGCTATCTCGACGTCCGGCAAGTGCCGAAGTCGATGTACGACGTGCTGGCCAACGGCGCGGCGACCCTGCCCGACGTCATCCTCGCTTCGAGCGTCCCCAACCTCGACATCGCCCCCGCGCGGATCGCGCTCGCCAAGCTCGAGTCGCAGATGGTCGGGGAGATCGACGCCCACTTCCGTCTCAAGGACCGGCTGGAGGCGGTGAAGGACCGCTACGAGTTCGTGGTGGTGGACACGCCGCCCGCGCTCGGGCTCATCACCGTCAACGCGCTCGTCGCGGCCACCCACCTGCTGATCCCGGTGCAGTCGAGCTACTTCGCCCTCGAGGGGACCGACGACCTGCTGGAGACCGTGGAGAAGATCCGCTCCCGTCCCAACCCCAACCTGAAGCTGCTGGGCGCGGTGATCACGCTCCACGACAAGCGCACGACCCTCTCGCGTGACGTGCGCAAGGCCATCGCCGACGTCTTCGGCAACCGCGTCTTCCGGACCACCATCACGAAGAGCATCCGCCTCGAGGAGAGCCCGGCCCACAAGGAGAGCATCTTCTCCTTCGCTCCCCAGTCCAGCGGCGCCTACGAGTACTACCGCCTCTGCGAGGAGGTCATCGAACGTGTCTAGCCCAAGGCCACGACGCTTCGGACTGCCGGAGACGGTCCGCATGCGGCACGACCCGCACTTCGTCGACCAGCTCGGCCGCCCGAGCGGGATCCCCGTCGGCCAGCTCGTCCCGCTCGAGGACATCACCCCCAACCCGAACCAGCCGCGCCAGAGGATGGGCGACCTGACCGAGCTCGTGGCCTCGGTGCGCGAGAAGGGGATCCTGGAGCCGATCCTCGTGCGGCCGGCGGGCAGCCGCTTCCAGATCATCGCCGGCGAGCGGCGTTACCGCGCGGCGGTCGAGGCGGGCCTGGCCGAGATCCCGTGCATCGTCCGCGACAGCTCCGACGCGGAAGCGATGGAGATCGCGCTCGTCGAGAACCTGCAGCGCAAGGACCTGAGCGCGTTCGAGGAGGCGGACGGGCTCAAGACGCTCGCCGAGACCTACGGCTACACACACGAGAAGATGGCGGAGCGGCTCGGCAAGAGCCGCACGTCGATCACCGAGACGCTCTCGCTCGCGACGATGCCCGAGGAGGTGCGCGAGAGATGTCGGCGGGCCGACATACACGCGAAGTCGTTGCTGTTGCAGATCGTCAGGCAGTCGGCGCCGGATAAAATGGTCGAGATGCTCGAGCGCATGGACCGCGAAGGCACGCCCACGCGCCGCGAGGCGCGCCGCATCGCGCAGGAGTCGAGGAAGACGCGCGGCCGCCCGCGGAGCTACGTGTTCCGGCATCAGGCGGAGGACAGAAGCTTCACGCTCACGCTCCAGTTCAAGAGGAGCGTCGTCGAGCGCGCGGAGCTCGTCGGCGCGCTGGAGCAGGTGATCGACGATCTGCGGGCCAAGGGCTAGGCGAGGCCGGCTCTTCGTCGCAGAGGCCGCAGAGAACGCGCAGAGGCCGCAGAGAACGGACAACAAGGAGCCAGGGACAATCGCGGCGGGCGCAGCCGGCTACGCGCCCCTGCTCCTGATCTGTGCCGTACTCCTGACGCTAGGCGTGCGGGCGACCCGGGACCTGGAGTGGCCCGCGGATCCGGATCTCTATCGCGACATCGCGCAGGCGCAGACGATCGCCGACGGTTCGCTGCTCTCCGATCCCTTCTACCGCGGCGAGACGGTCTGGCACAACCCGCTCATGCCGCTCGTCGTCGCCGCTTTCTCCCGGCTGCTCGGCCTTCCTGTCCACACCGCCTACGTTCGGCTCGGAGCGTACTGGAACCTGCTGGGACCGATCGCTTTCTACCTGTGGGTGGCGAGGCTCGCCGGCGCGGCCGCCGCCACGGTCGCCACGTTCGGCTTCGTCTTCCATCACGACACCTGGGCGCCCGACTGGGTGACCGCCGCGTACTCCCCCTGGCTCTTTGCGATGACGTCGTCCCAGGGTCTCTTCTACGCCAGCCTGATCCTGTACCGCGAAGCGCTCCTCCGAGGCAGCCTGGCCCGCTATGCGGCCAGCTGGCTCGTCGTGGGTCTCACGTTCCCGCCGCGACGGGCTGTGTTTGCGGGATCCTCGGATGGCTGGGGCCTCGGCCGGCGGTGGAGATGCGGCCCGACGGGACGGCTTGGCGAATGATCGGCCGGCACGTCCTGTTCTTTCTGACGGCGCTGCTCGGGTCGGCCGTGTTCCTCTACTCGATCGGCTGGCGGTACCGTCTGCGGGTCCTGAACCCATCGCCCATGAGCTGGGAATGGGCCGGCTTCGGCGGCCCATCCAGCTTCCTGTCCGTGCACTTCGGCTGGCCAGCCGCCCTCGCCGCACTGGGGGCCCTCGCCGTCATCGGTGCGCGGCGGCGGCGCCCGGTGGACGCTGCGCTGCTCGGTGGTTTCGCGCTCACCGCTCTCGCCCTGCTCGCCCATCGGTGGTTTTTCGAGCAGGCAGGAATCCTTTTCCCACAGTTCGTTCCTTCTCATTACTTCGTGTTTTACCTCAAGGCGCTGCAGTGGGCGCTCGTCGGTCTGGCCGTGCAGGGCCTGTGGTCCTTCCGCTCCCGCCTTCCATCGCCTGCAGGTGTGCGCCTCGGGACGTTGCCACCGGGCATCGCGCGCGCGGCGCTCATGGCCGCCGTGGCGCTGGGAGTCCTCTTCACGTTGCCGCAGTATCGGAGCCGGGGCTACCTGCAGAGCGCCCGGCAGGCGGCACTGGCCGAGGCGGGCCGTCCACACCTGCACGAGACTTTCGCATGGCTGCGCGCGAACGCGTCGCCGGACGACGTCTTCCTCGCGTCCCCGGACACGGCGCTGCGGGTGATCGGTCCCGCCGGCCGCAAGGTCGTGCTGGTCGGAGAGGTCTTCTCGAATCCGTACGTCGACTGGTCCGCGCGCGCCCGCTCGACGCGCGCGATGTGGCGCGCGCTGCTGGAAGGGGACCTCCGGACGTTCCGGGCCCTCGCACGGGCGTTCCACGTCACCTACCTGATCAGTTGGAGGCAGGACCAACCATGGCTCGACGCGCTGCTCGAGGAGCGGAACGTCCCCGGCCTCTCGTCGGCGTTCAAGAGCGGCGGCGTACGGATCCTCGAGCTCACCCCGTAGGCTCTCGACCCTCCAGGGGGCGCGGCCTCAGCCCTGGAGCCAGAGCCGGTCGATCAGGAGGCCGCGCGCCCGGGCCAGGCCGAAGAGCCAGAAGACCGCGCCGTAGGCCAGCGCTCCCGCCCGCGTCCACGACCAGATCCACTCCCCCGCGGAGGCCAGGCCCAGGCAGCAGAGCGGCGCGATGATCTCGAGGTCCTTGTTGTAGCGCACCAGGTTCGGTCCCGGCAGCCCGCCCGAGGCGAGGTTGAGGATCAAATAGGTGAGGGCCCACGCGGCGACGAAGCGCGCGGCATCGGGGCTCTCCGCGCGCCTCCAGGCGAGCACTGCGCCCGCCACGGCCACCGGGGCGAAGAGCCCGTAGAACACGTAGAGCCGCCAGGCGGCCTTCCGCAGGCCGCGCCATGGATCCAGGCTCGGCCCGGTGTAGGGATCCGTCTCTTCCTCGGCGGGCGCCGGCTCCGCTCCGGACAGCGCCGCCGCGCGGGCCTGCGCCTCGCGCTTGTCGAGCAGCACCTGTTCCTCGGCCATCGGCCTCCCGCGGCGCATATCGAGAAGGATCGGCACGTAGCGGCCGTAGAAGAGCGCCAGGGACAGGACCGCGCCCAGCGCACCGGCGGCCGCCAGCCCGAGCTGCCGCCGCCGGGCATCGGGGCGGCGGTCTCGGGCGAGCTGCAGCGCGAGGAAGAGCGGCAGCAGGATGCCGAAATTGAGGAGCGACTGCGTGTAGGCGAGCAAGGCGGCGGCGAGAAGGACCCCGAGCGCGAAGGTGGGCGAGCAGGTAGAGGATCACCGCCGCGTCGACCGCGTGGCCGACGAGCGCCGGGAAGTAGGCGAGGCTCAGCCGGGCCAGGAAGAGGGGAAGGACCGGGACGGCCGCCGCGGCGGCCAGGGCCAGGCCCTCCGTCCGTCCCAGCCGGCGCGCGATGCCGAAGACCAGCGCGGCTTCGAGGCTGTTCACCGAGGCGGCCAGGATGGAGACCGCCACCTCGGGCCGGAAGCCCACCCGCACGAGGGGCCAGCAGAGGACGTAGAACGCGGGCGGGTAGGGGAAGGCGTACCAGTGGCCGTTCTCGAGCTGCAGCCCCAGGCTGTACCGGTACTGGTTCTCGGTGAAGCGGCGCAGGAACGTGGCGAGCCCGCGGCGGCCGAGCTCCCAGGCGAACTGCGCGTGGACGCGGACGTCCGGGTAGTAGAAGCCGGGATGGAGGAGAATCGCCAGCCGGAGGCCGACGGCGACGAGCACGAGCAGGACGAGCCCACCCGCGACTCTCGGCGTGGCGAGGCCCAGCCCCTGACGGACACGCCGGACCCGGGTGAGGCCGGCCGCCAGCGCGGCCACGCCGACGTAGGCCGCCGCTCCCTCGCGCAGTATCCGCTCCCCCGCGACGATGTCGTGGTGCAGGCCCCAGCATGCCGCGGCCAGGACGAGCAGCGCGTGCCCGAGCGCCCACGGCGCGGGAAGGCCGGCCAGCCACGGCGCCGCCAGCGCCGTGAGCACCACGATCAGGATGAACGCGCGGGTCGAGACGAGCAGGCCGAAGCGCGCATCACCACCGCGGCGCTCGACCTCCATCCAGTCGAAGGCGAGCGACCACGGGCTGCGGTTCTCCGAATCTGCCTGGAGCCGCAGGACGAAGGCTTCGCGTCCTTCCAGCGGCGGCAGCGGAAACTCGAGGATTCGATACGGAACCTTCGGATCGGCCTCGATGTCGAACTGCGCCGCGGTGCGGCCTTCGACCGTCAAGCGGACGTGGGACGGCTCGATGAAATGGCGCCGGACGCGCATTCGCAGGACGTGGCCCGTGCCGGCGGCCCGGATCGGCAGGCGGAGCTGTGCGACGGGCCCCGCCCAGTGGAAGCGGGTGCGTCCGTCCGGCTCCCAGTCCTCGCGGAAGCCCTGGACGTAGTCGGCGTCGTTCGGTCCCAGGTCGAGCAGGGCCGGACGGCCGCGGCGCGCGGCCGGCGCGGGCGCCCACCACGCCGCGAGGGCCAGGAGGCCGATCGCCGCGGCGCGCGCCCTGACGTCCACGGCGCCTATTTCACCATCACGGCGGCGTAGTAGTCGCAGATCCCGCTCTGCAGGACCTCTTCGCGCTCGACCGTCGTCTTCTCCGTGTACAGCCGCCGGTACTCGCCGGGCGGGCGGATGTACTCCCCGTTCTCGATGTTGTGGATGAGGTGGCCGATGAGGTTCAGCTTCGAGATGGCGGGGATGTCCTCGATGGCCAGGATGCGGCCGCCGGGGACGAGCAGGCGGTGGGCCTCGGAGAGGACCACCCGCACGTCGGCGTCGGGGAGGTGGTGGAGGAGGCCGAAGATCAGGACCTGGTCGAAACGTCCGTCCGGAAGGTCCACACGGCGGGCGTCGCTGACCAGGAACGTCCAGCGCCGGCGTGTAGCGGGGGTTGAGGTCGGCGCCCACGTAGTCGTCGCCATCGAACAGGTCGGCGAAGGCGCCCGGGCCGCAGCCGAGATCGAGCGTGCGCAGCCCCTGGCCCACCCGCAGCTCACGGCGGATCACCGCCCGGATGGCCTTGAAGTCGTTCTCGAGCAGGCTCCGGCAGAAGATGAACAGCACCGGATGATCGGAGACGCGCTCCACCAGCTTCGCCAGCAGTCCCATGGTGTGTTTCTCACTACGCAAAAAAAGAGGGGAAGTCTATCGGGAACGACTGGAGGCGTCAACGACTCCTAACATAGTCAGGCGCGCGTGTGCTCGCTTCGCGCGCTCCGTCCTGATCGACCGCGCGTTCTGCGGAGGCGCGGTCGATATCGGGTCCATCAACGAGTCGCGCGCTTCGCGAGGACACGCGCGCCGTCCGTTGCTCTGAGGGCTGTCCGTTCTCTGCGGCCTCTGCGCGTTCCCCGCGGCCTCTGCGTTGAGAGGCAACGCCTGCCCTATTCGAAGTTCAAGGCCTGTACGGGATCCATGCGGGCGGCCTTGAGGGCGGGGTAGAGCGATCCGAGCAGGCCCCCGGTCAGGCCGAGGGAGGAGGCGATGAAGGCCCACTCGCGGCTCAGGTCGATCGACAGGGTGGGGAAGGCGCGAGGCAGGCCCCACCGCCCGGCGATCGCGAGCACGATCCCCACCACGACCCCGGCCAGGCAGATGAGGAAGCTCTCGCTGATGACGAGCTGGACCACCTTGCCCTGGCTGGCCCCGATCGCGCGCAGGATGCCGATCTCGCGCGTGCGCTCGATGATCGTCGTGTACATGGCCAGCAGCACGACCAGGAACGAGATGACCACCGCCATGCCGGTCAGCGCCTGCTTGAACTGCTGCAGGCCGACCGCGTTGTCCTGCATCACCTTCGACACCTGGGCGATGGGGGTGATCTTGTAGCCCTTGAACTTCTCCTGCAGCGCCTTGGCGAGCCTCTCGGCCTCCAGGGCCGAGCGACCCTTGACCAGGAAGAACGAGGCCTTGTCCGGCTCTCCGATCGCCTCCTGCACGTCCTCGATGCGGGCATAGAGCCGGCCGCCGGCGCCCGCGTGGGTGATGCCGGCCAGCCGGAACTCGTGGTTGAGCATCGGCAGCATGTCGCCCACCCGCATCTTGGTCGCCTCGGCCAGGACGGTGTCCATCACGAGGTCGTAGGGCTGGGCCAGCGGCCGGCCCTCGACGAGGTCGAACCCGCCCGAGATGCGCGCGTAGGACGGGTAGTCGATCGCCCACAGGTTCACCGCGCGGGACTCGCCCTTGATCCTGGCCACCAGCCAGTTGAGCACCGGCGTCGCTTCCGTGACCCCATCCACCTCCTTGATGAGGTCGGCGTACTTGACCGGCATCACGGCGCTGGTGGCGCCCAGGATCAGCGATGCGTCGGGCGACTGGAAGAGCACGTCCGCGCCCACGTTCTGCAGGCGATCCGCGATGTCGCCCAGGGTGCCGTTGGCCATGCCGACGAGCAGCATGACCATCGCCACCTCCACCGCCACCGCCAGCACCGAGACCGCGGTACGGGTCTTGCGATGCATCACATTGGCGGCGGCGAGATTTGCCATTCGGGGCTCGGAGGATGATGTTATCATCGGGTCCTTGCGCCAAGAGACCCCGAGTCGCACCCGGATGATGAGGCTCGTCACGCGCGCCCGTCGCCTGGCCAGGGTGGCGGCCCGGGGTGCGTGGGCTCTCGCCGACCGCCGCCATCCGATCCTCGCCCAGGTCGTCCCCATGCGCCGGTGCAACCTCGCCTGCGCGTACTGCAACGAGTACGACGCGGTCTCGAGTCCGGTGCCGCTTCCGGACATGCTGCTCCGCCTCGACAAGCTGGCCGAGCTCGGCACCTCGATGATCACGGTCAGCGGCGGCGAGCCGCTCCTGCACCCGGACCTCGACGTCATGGTCGCCCACATGCGACGGCGGGGGATGGTCTCCTCCGTCATCACCAACGGCTACTACCTTTCGCCGGACCGCATCCGGCGCTTCAACGCGGCGCGCCTCGACTACCTGCAGATCAGCATCGACAACGTGGAGCCCGACGAGGTCTCCATGAAGAGCCTGCGGCTGCTGGAGCCCAAGCTGAGGTGGCTGGCCGAGCGGGCCGAGTTCAGCGTCAACATCAACTCGGTCATCGGCGGCGGCATCCGCAACCCGGAGGACGCGCTGGTGGTCGCCCGCCGCGCCCGCGAGCTGGGGTTCACGAGCTCGATCGGCATCATCCACGACGACGAGGGCCAGCTCCGGCCCCTCGACGAGCGCCAGATGGCCGTCTACCGGCAGTTGCGGAGCATGGGCAGCCGCGGCGACACGCGCGTCAACCGGCTGTTCCAGGACAACCTGGCCCGGGGCCGGCCCAACCGATGGCGCTGCCGGGCGGGAGCCCGCTACCTCTACGTGGACGAGGCCGGCCTCGTCCACTATTGCTCGCAGCAGCGGGGAGCCCCGGGCATCCCGCTCGCGCAGTACGGCCGGGAAGACTTCCGGCGGGAGTACGACACGCCGAAGCCGTGCGCGCCGTACTGCACCGTGAACTGCGTGCAGCGGGTGGCGCTGTTCGACAACTGGCGCTCGCCCCAGAAGACGTCGCCGCCGCCGCGGGGCCGCGGGGCGCCGGCGGCCGCCGTTCCGGCCTCCGGCCCCGCCCGCGACCGCGCCCTGGCCAACTGAGCTTGACCGGACGGCGGGCCGTCGTGACCGGCGCGTCGAGCGGAATCGGGGAGGCGTTCGCCCGCGGTCTGGCCCGCCGCGGTTTCCACCTGGTGCTGGTGGCCCGGCGGGCGGATCGCCTGCAGAAGCTGGCCGGGGAGGTGGGCGGGGCGGATCGAGCGCTGGCGATCCCCCTCGACCTGGCCGCGCCCGGCGGCCCGTCGGCCCTGGAGGCCGAGCTGGCGCGCCGCGGCCTGGCGGTGGACCTCCTCGTGAACGACGCCGGCGTGGGGCTCACCGGGCCGTTCCACGACCAGCCCCTGGACCGGATGCTCGCCATGATCGACCTGAACACGCGGGCGGTCGTGGAGCTGACGCGCCGCTTCCTGCCCGGCATGATCGAGCGGCGCTCCGGCGAGGTCGTCAACGTCGTCTCCACCTCCGCCTTCCAGCCCGTCCCTTTCTTCGCCGTCTATGCCGCGAGCAAGGCCTTCGTGCTCTCGTTCACCGAGGCGCTGGCCGGCGAGCTGAAGGGCTCGGGCGTCGTCGTGCAGGCGCTGTGTCCCGGCCTGACCGACAGCGAGTTCCACCACGTGGCCGGCACCGGGCGCGTGCTCTTCACGCGCACCCACTCCATGCGGCCCGAGGCGGTCGTGGAGCGCTCGCTGCGGGCGCTCGAGAAGGGCCGCCTGCGCGTCATTCCGGGCTGGCGGGACCGGCTGGTGCTGCGGGTCCAGTCGGTCGCGCCGCGTGCGGTGGTGCGCCGCGTGGCGGGGGAGCTGTTCCGCCCGCGCGACTGACGATCGGCCGGTGCGCCGAGGGGTTTGCCCTGGTTGGCTTCAGCCCCCCCGAATTTGTTATCATGCCGGCTTACGTCCAAGGTCATCGAGATGGCTCGCCGCTCGGCGCGAGCGAACGGAGAGACAAATCATGGAGGCCCTCCACAAGAAGGACGCTCGCAAATCGGTCTTCAGCGACTACGACTACAGCAACTTCTACTATGGCGCCGGGGAGGACCCCGTCAACCTGCTCGGCCCGTTCTGCGAGTGGTACGAGGAGGCCAAGCCCAACGGCTACTATCTCTACAGCGAGCCCCTGTCCTCGGCCCCCGCCACCCACGTCCGCGTCCGCAACGGCAAGACCGGCGCGCTCCATGACCTCCTGAACCTCGCCTCCTACAACTACCTCGGCATCTCGTACCGCGACGAGGTGAAGCAGGCCGCGGTCGAGGCGGTCACGCGGTACGGTCTGGGCGCCTCGGGCTCGCCGATCCTCTCCGGCACCTTCGACATCCACGAGGAGCTGGCCCGCGAGGTGGCGGCCTTCAAGGGCAAGGACGCGGCGATCCTGTTCCCCACCGGCTACTCGGCCAACGTCGGCTTCATCTCGAGCATCATGCGCTCCGGGGACACGATCTTCTGCGACCAGTACTCCCACGCCTCCATCGTGGACGGGGCGATCCTCGCCAAGTCCAAGACCGTCTTCTTCCGCCACAACAACCCGCTGGACCTGGAGCGGAAGCTGGGCGGCGTCCGGGGCAAGAAGCTGGTGGTGGTGGAGGGCGTCTACTCGATGGACGGCGACGTGTGCGTGCTGCCCGACGTCGTCGATGTGGCCAAGCGCCACGGCGCCCGCGTGCTCATCGACGAGGCCCACTCCACGTTCCTCTTCGGGGCCAACGGCCGCGGGGTGGCCGAGCACTTCGGGCTCGACAAGGAGGTGGACTTCCACCTGGGGACGTTCTCCAAGAGCCTGGGCGGTCAGGGCGGCTTCGTGTGCGGCACCCGAGACCTCGTCGACTACGTCAACGCCTTCGGCCGCTCGCGCTTCTTCTCCTGCAACCTGGCCCCGCCGATCGTGGCCGGGCTGCGGGCCGGCCTCCGCATCGTCGAGCAGGAGCCGGAGCTGCGGGCGAAGCTGTGGAGCAACGTGGCCTACCTGCGGCGGCGCTTCGCCGAGGAGGGCATCGACATCGGCAAGAGCACGTCCCAGGTCATGCCCGTCCTCGTCAACAACGACGCCAAGGTCTTCGCGGTGGCGGAGAAGATCCAGGACCGCGGCCTCTTCCTGCAGCCGGTGACCTACCCCGCGGTGCCCAAGCACCGCTCGCGCCTGCGCATCTCGGTCTCGGCCGCGCACTCCGAGGAGGACCTCGAGCAGGCGGTGCAGATCATCGTCGGGGTGCTGCGGGAAGAAGGGATATGCCGTCCCTGACCCGGTACGGCTACCGCAACGCGATCAGCGGCTTCTTCGAGTTCCCGACCGAGAACGCCCGCCGCATCCTTCCCGCCAGCCTGGAGCCGGTGGAGCTGCACCACGGCACCAGCATCTTCTCCATGACCGCTTTCGACTTCACCGAGAGCGAGGTCGGCGCCTACGGCGAGGTGGTGATGTCGGTGATCGTGGTCCCCCTCGTGAAGGCCGGCGAGCGGCTGCCCAAGTCGGCCTTCTATCCCTACCTGGTCGCCACCACCACCCAAGCGGCCCGCGCCCACGCCATCGAGCGGTGGCACCTGCCGCACTGGATGGAGGACGTCGACATCCGCTTCGAGCCGGCCGGCCGCAAGCTCGGCGCGCGGGTGGCGGCCGACGGCGCGCCGGTGGCGGAGCTGACGATCTGCGACTACTCCTGGGACCCGGTCTCGCACCTCTACCAGTCCTTCATGCGCGACGGAGACAAGAGCTACCTGGCCCAGATCACCATGGAGGGCGAGCAGAGCGAGCACGAAGAGGAGACGGGCCGCCTCCGGCTCCACGATCATCCGTTCAACAAGGACCTCGTCCTCTCCGAGGTCTACGACGTGCCGTTCCGCGAGATCTGGATGCGCGACGGCGCCCAGACCTTCCAGCCCCTGGTCCAGCTCGAGACGGCCTGAGGCGGCCGCCGTCCGCCTTGGCCGAGCCGCTCTACGTCGTCTTCAATCCCCACTCCGGCAAGGGCCGGGGCGCCCGTCTCGTGGAGCCGGTCCTCGCCGCGCTCTCGGCCGGGGGGTCGGTGGTCGAGCACGGCCGGACCTCGCGGGCCGGGGAGGAGGCGGAGCTGGCCCGGGCGGCGGTCACCCGCGGCTTCCGCACCGTGGTGGCGGTGGGCGGCGACGGCACGTGGAGCAACGTGGGCAGCGCCCTGCTCCGCACGGGACGGCCGGCGCGGCTGGGACTCGTCCCGGCCGGGACCGGCTGTGACCTCGCCAAGTCGCTCGGTATCCCGGGCCACGACATCCCGGCCTGCGCGCGCATCGTGCGGGCGGGGAACACGCGCGCGATCGACGTGGGCCGCGTGCTCCCCGACGACCGCCACTTCCTGAACGTGGCCGGCTTCGGCTACGACATCGCCGCCATCGAGGACTCGTGGCGCGTGCGCTGGCTCAAGGGGGGGGCGCTCTACCTCTACTGCGCCCTGCGGCAGATCCGGCGCTTTCCCGGCTTCCCGGTGGAGATGGCGGGGGAGGGCGAGGCCCCGGTGCGGCGGGACCTGCTGATGCTCGTGGTGGCCAACGCGCGGGTCTTCGGCGGGGGGTTCAAGATCGCTCCCGGGGCCGACCTCGCCGACGGGGAGCTCGACGCGACCGCCTTCGCCAACATGGGCGTCCGGCACCGGCTGAGGGTCATGGTCCAGCTCTTGCGCGGGACGCACCTCGGCGCGCCGGAGGTCGCCGCGACCCGCTCCCGCTCCTTCCGGCTGCGCTTCGAGCGGCCTCCCGCCTACGAGACCGACGGAGAATGGAACCAGGCCGTCTCGGCCGAGCTTCGGATCGAGTGCCTGCCCCGGGCGCTCGAGGTCCTGGCCCCGCCGGCGTGATGGCGGCCCTGGCCCGGGCGCGCAGCGCCGCGGCGGTCGCCTGCGTGCTGGCCTGGATCGGCCTCGGCGGGATCTACCAGCGCGTCGTGTTGTGGCCCGCGGTGGCCCTCTTGCCGCGCCGACGACACGCCCTCGTCTCCGCCTACATGCGCGTGATGGCCCGGGTGATCTTCGCCCTGCTCGGCGCCGGCGGGGCCCGCGCCGTCCGCGCCGGCCACCTGCCGACCCAGGGACCCCTGCTGGCCCTCATGAACCACCAGAGCCTCGTCGACATCCTGACCGTGATCCTGCTCGGCCGGCCCTACGTGCCATGGTTCGTGTCCCGGCGCCGCTACGGCCGGTTCGTCCCCACGATCGCCTTCTGCCAGCGGCTGCTCGGCTGCCCGATCATCGAGCCCTCGGAGCGGCGCGCCGCGCTCGCGACGCTCAGGGAGGCGGCCCGCAGCCAGGACCACGGCCTGGTGATCTTCCCCGAGGGGCACCGTACGCCCGACGGCGAGATCGGGCCCTTCCACTCCGCCGGGATGGAGCTGATGCTGCGGGAGCGACCGCTGCCGGTCTACCTCGTCGTCACCGACGGGTTCTGGACCTGTCGCCGGCTGGGCGATTTCGTGTTCAATATCCACAAGATCGACGGGCGCACGGAGGTGCTGGGCCCCTTCGCGCCGCCGGCGCCCGGTCGGACGGCCGAGTTCGTGGGCGAGATGCGCGAGAAGATGGTGGCCCACCTGCACGCGATGCGAGGGCCGGATGCGCGCCTCTGAGGAGCTGCGGGCCGCGGTGCGGGCCCGCTCGGTAGCCTCGGGCGCCCCGGAGGCGGCGGCGGCCGCCCGCGCCGTCGAGGCCCTCGGCGGCGACACGGTGGTCGCCGTTCTCTTCTTCGGCTCGCGCCACACCGGCGCCGGTCCCGATCCCAGCAGCGCGTGGGACTTGTTCGTCGTGACCCGGGGTTACGCAGGCTTCCATCGCGCCCTGCGCCGCGCCGGCGCGACGCATCGGCCCGCGTGGCTGATGGCGGCGCTCAACACCCTCCTCACCCCCAGCCAGGTCTCGCTTTCCGTAGCGCGCCCGCATGGCACGCTGCGGGCCAAGTGCGCCGTCGTGTCGCTGGCCGACCTGCGCCGGGAGACCTCGCCGCGCCGGCGGGATCATTTCATCGCCGGCCGCCTGTTCCAGCCGGTGACGATCCTGCTCGCCGGCGAGCCGGAGCGGGACGCGGTGCTGGAAGCCCTCGGGGACGCATGCCGGCTGACGTGGAGCTGGGTGCGGCCATGGCTGCCGCCGCCGAGATCCGGCCCGAGCCGGTCGAGCGCCGGCTGGAGACGCTGTGGGCGGCGCAGCGGGAGCGGATGCTGCCGGTGTACTCCGTCCTGTTGCGGGACCTGGCGGGGAAGGGAGAGCTGCGGGAAGCGTCGCCGGGAGCGTTCGTCCTCGCGCGTCCGGTCAGCGGAGGTGAGAGGCGCCGGCTGGCCGCCTACTTCGCCTGGTCGCGGGTGAGGGCGACCACCCGATGGGCCAAGCACGTCGTGACCTTCGAGGGCTGGCTCGACTACATCCTGCGCAAGGCGGAGCGGCACACGGGCCAGCCGATCGTGCTGAGCCCGCGCGAGCGCCGGCTGCCGCTCGTCTTCCTCTGGCCGCGGCTCGTCCGCTACCTGCGGCAGAAGGACCGGTGACCTCGATGAGCCCCGGCCTGCTGCTGGCTCTCGCCGCCGCCGGCCTGGCCGTGCTCTCGATGCCCATCTACGCCTGGCGGGGCGGCGGGCCCGACGCCGACGTCCGCCGCAAGGGTTCCACCTTCCTCCTCGGCGCGGGCGACTTCCTGCTTCACTGGTTCATGTGGGTCCTCTCTCCGGTGGAGCGCCTCGCCCTGGGGCTGGGCCTCGGGCCGGACGTCTTCAATCTCCTGGGGCTGGGCCTCGGCGCCCTGAGCGGCGGGCTCATCGCGGCGGGCCGGTTCGAGCCGGGAGGAGTGGCGATCGTGCTCGGCGGCGCATGCGACGTCCTCGACGGCCGCGTCGCACGGGCGCGGGAGGTCGATTCCCGATACGGGATGTTCATCGACAGCACGCTGGACCGCTTCGTGGAGGTGTTCGTCCTCCTGGGCTTCGTCTTCGCGCTGCGCGGCTTCGCCTACGGGCCGGCGATCGCGGCGGCCGCGCTCGCCGGCTCGCTCCTCGTGAGCTACGCGCGGGCGCGGGGAGAGGCGGTGGGAGCACCCGGGAAGGAAGGCCTGATGCAGCGGGCGGAGCGCCTCGTGCTCATCTGCCTGGCCTGCTTCCTCGATCGGCCGCTCTCCGCGCGCTGGGGCCGGCCGCCGGGCTTCGCTTCGCAGTGGGTCCTGGGGCTCCTCGCGATCGCCAGCCTCGCCACCGCCGCCTACCGCACGTTCTCGATCGCGCGCCGCCTGAAGGCGGGAGAGAAGCGATAGGCGCGCGGCTCGCCTCCGCGGCCCGGTCCCTGGGCCTGGTCCTCCTCCTCGCCGGCACCCTCCTGCACGCGCGCGCGGGCTACTTCCAGGACGACCTCTCCGGCCACGCCCGGGGCAGCGACGACGCCTACATCGCGTACCGCTATGCGCAGAGCCTCGCCCGCGGGGATGGCCTCGTCTTCAACCCGGGGGAGAGGGTCGAGGGCTATTCGAACCTGCTCTACGTGCTGCTGCTCGCGCCGGCGTTCCGTTTCGCAGGACCCGATGCGATCTATCCCGTCTCGGTCGCGCTGAACCTGGCGTTCGCCGCCGGTGCGTGGCTCCTCTTCTCCCGGCTCGCCGCCCGCCG
>QHVM01000085.1:217950-268721 GCA_003223555.1 Acidobacteriota bacterium
CTGGCTGTGGACGGCTTCGGGCATGGAGACCCCGCTCGTGCTCCTGCTGCAGATCGCGTTGTGGATGGCCGTCGATGGCGTGGTCCGAGGGGAGCGCGTGTCGCCCGTACTGCTGGCCGCGGTCGTGGCGCTGTCCGTCCTCGCGCGGGCCGACGGCTTCGTCCTGCCCGCCCTGGCCGTGGCGTACCTCGCCGCCGCCGGCCGGGGCCGGGAGGGACTGGCCGCGGGCGCCGCCCTGGGCGCCTGTCTCGCCGGACTCGTCCTGTGGCGTCTCGCCTATTACGGCCATCCGCTGCCCAACACGTATTACGTCAAGGTCTCCGGGCCCCCGGGCGAGCGGCTGCTGGAGGGCGGGCTGCAGCTGCTCTCGATCGTGCTCCACGGCGGGCTGTTGCCGCACCTGTCGGCGCTCCTGCTCGCGGCGGCCGCGTCCCTGGCCCGGCCGGCCGAGGGCGGGCGGCCGCGGCTGCCCGTGGAGGCCGTCCTCGGCGTGGGCTGGCTGGCCTGTTGGCTCTATGTGGGGGGCGACGTCTTCGCGGAGAGGATGCTGCTGCTGCTCTTCCCCATCGGGCTGCGGCTCCTGTTGGACCCCAGCCTCTTCCGGCTGTCCTCGCGATCGCTGGCGGTGGTGGCGGCGGGCACCGCTGTGTTCCAGGCCCTTCCCCTCGCGATCGACACGCGCTTCGGCTACACGCTCGACCGCTACGACCGATGGGTGACCCTCGGGAGGTACCTGGCCCAGCCGCGCTACGCCGGTCGCCTCCTGGCCGCCGACGCCGCGGGAAAGGTGCCGTTCTGCTCCGGCCTGAGGACGGTGGACATGCTGGGGCTGAACGACGAGCACATCGCCCACCGGCCGGCGCAGTTCTTCGAAGCCGGCCACAACAAGTACGACCCCGACTACGTGCTGGTCCGGCAACCGGACCTGATCGCGGACTGGATCGATCCCCGGCTCGACCTGCGCTTCGGCCTCCCCCGCGAGAAGTACTCTGCGGCGGGCTACCGGCTGGACGCCCTGGTCTTCACCCGCAAGCACCCGCCCGATGGACGTGCGCTGATCGAGGTCGGCGAGGCGGCGAGCGCGGGCGAGCTCGAGGTCCTCATCCGGCGCGGGTATCGATACGCCCTCCTCTCGCGCAGGGTTGACGGGACGCGGGCGCCGTGAGAGCGTGGCCTCTTCCCGCGCCGACGCGAGCAAGGAGGCATTCCATGAACCAACATGGGGGGTTCGTCCTGGTGGCCGCGTGCTCGGCCCTGCTGGCCGGCGGCGAGCGTGCCGCGGCGGCGCCGGAGGTCGGGCAGTACGGCCCGTTCCACAGCACGTCTCCGGATTCCGGCACCTGCGGCAACTTCTGGGCCAACGACACGTTCGACCGCTTCTTCCGCGTCAACACGTCGCCCAACCCCGACGGCACCTACACGGTGACCGAGCAGTTCCGCAAGGGGACCTTCGTGACCACCGCCGGGCCCAGCCCCGGCGCCTGTGACACCGACCCCGGCGGCACGGTGGACGCCGGCGTGACCGGGAGCATGGAAGGCTCCTTCCTGATCGTCGTGACCGGCGGCGCCTATGACCCCGCCGCCTCGTGCGACGAGCAAACGTGCGGCACGACCGCGGGGTTCGTGGCCACCGTGTTCGGGCCCGGCGCCCGCTACGACGTCCCGACGTTCCTGCTCCACTACAGCGCCGCGCGCAACGGGGAATGGAAGAACGCTTCGGAAGACCGCGGCGGGAACCACGGCGACATCACGGGAGCGCCGTGAAGGCTTCCGTCGCCCTTCCGGTCCAGGAGCAGGGCACTCCCGCGATCCTTCCGCGGATCAGGCGCGGCGGGCGGCCCGCCGGAGGGCGAGGCCGAGGAGGATCGCCCCGCCCGCGACGGCGGCCTCCCGGAGGCTGGCTCCGGCGGCCAGGACCGCCGCCACGGCGAGGGCGGGCGGGACGAGCAGCGCGTGGCGAGGCGACAGCCCGCGCTCCCGCCGCCGCGCGAGGACGGCGAGAGCGGACGCGGTGACGCCGTACTGCAGGAGGACGGCCACGCTCGACAGGGCGAACAGCTCGGCCCGGCTGCCCGACTGCAGGAGCAGCGCCACCAGCGCCCACGTGACGAGGAGCGCCCGCGCGGGCACCCCCCGCGCGGTCATGGCTTCCAGGCCCAGGAACGAGCGGCCTCCCTCGGCGAGGGTCGACAGGTACCGCGGCGTCGTGACCAGCATGGCGAAGGCGATGCCCAGCGCGGAGACCGTGGTGCCCGTCGCCACCGCGCCGGCAAGCGCCGGCCCGCCGAGCACCGCCGCGGCATCGGCCAGCGGAGCCCGCGAGGCGGCCAGGCCCGGGAGCGAGCGCACGCAGATGGTCTGGAGGGCGACGTAGAGCAGGGCGGCCAGGCCCAGCGAGCCGAGGGTGGCGAGGGGCAGGGCGCGGGCCGGCGAGCGCACGTGCCCCGCGATCACCGGCACGACCTCGAAGCCCTGGAGGGCGAACATCGCCACCAGGCCGGCCCCGAGCGAGAACGAAGAGCCGCCCGTGGGAGGCGGCGGGGAGGGCGCCGCGCGGGCGAAGGCGACGATCAGGGCGCCGAGAGGCAGGAGCTTCAGCACGGTCAGGGTCGTCCATGCGCGGGCGGAGAGGACGATGCCCGCCGCCGCGAGGAGGGCGAGCAGGCTCAGCACGGCCGCCGCCGCCACCCGGAGCACGGCGGGACCGGCCGCCGGCAGCAGCGATCCGGTCAGCCCCGAGACGACCGCCGCCGCGCTGGCCACGGCGCTCACGTAGGTCACCCACCCCACGAGGAACGAGGCCAGCTCACCGAAGGCGGCCCGGGCGTAGACGACCGGTCCGCCGTCGACGTGGTACCGCCGGCCGAGCACCGCGAAGCACAGGGCGACCGGGGCCAGGGCCAGGCCCGTGGCGGCGAAGACGGCAACGCTGCCCATCCCGGGCGCGCGGCGGGCCAGGTCGGCGGGCACGAAGAAGATGCCCACGCCCACGATCCCGTTCACCCCCAGGGCCAGCAGGGACGCGGAGCCTACCGGTCGCGGTTTCATCCTGGAGGTCCGCCGGGCAGCGGCGGTTCGATGATAATCGACAGGGGGGAATCATGGCCACGAAGGCGCAGAAGGCGAAGAGGATCGGCAAGCAGGTGGCGCGGAGCGCGGGGCGGGCCGCGGCGGTGGCCGCGGTGGCGGCGGGGATGGCGGCCGAGGGCGTGCGCAAGAAGGTCCGGCGCGCCATCGTCCGGCGCAAGGTGAAGAAGGCGCTGGCCACGACGGCGGCGGTGATGAAGACCGCGGGCCGGGCCGCGGCCGTGGCGGCCTTGGTGGCGGCGGCGGACGCGACCGCCCGCGAGGTCGGCGGTCGCAAGAGGCGCTAGGAACGGGGAGCCGTTGGCGTGCGAGGAGCGATCGGCGCTCTGCTGCTGTCGGCGGTCCTCGGCGCCGCGCCCGCGGCCGGCGGCCGCGTGATCGCCGTCGCTCCCGTGGGCGACGTCCCCGCCGAAGCCGTGTCGCGGCTGGTTCCGGTCCTCCGGCGGACGTTGGCGGCCGAGGTGGTGATCGGGCCGGCCCTCCCATTGCCCGCGTCCTCCTACGACGCCGGCCGCCGCCAGTACCGCTCCACGGCGCTGCTCGACGCGCTCGCCCGGGCGCGCCGGCCCGGCTGGGACCGGCTGCTCGGAGTCGCCGATGTGGACCTCTTCGTGCCCGAGCTGAACTTCGTGTTCGGCGAGGCCGACCCCGACCGCGGGGTGGCCGTCTTCTCCCTCCACCGGCTGCGCGCGGAAGGGGCCGGACCGGCCGGCGACGAGCTGTTCGCCCGCCGCGCCGCCACCGAGGCGGTGCACGAGCTGGGCCATTCCTACGGCCTCGGTCACTGCCGCGATCCCCACTGCGTGATGTGGTTCTCGAACACCCTTGCCGAGAGCGACCGCAAGGGGACGAGCTTCTGCGCGGCCCACGCCGCGGAGCTGCAGCGCCTGATGGGGTACCTGCGCTGATGTTCGGCGCGCGCAGCGGAGCGCGCCGCATCCGCGTCTAGCGAGTCGGTGATCTGCTCGCTCCTCGCGGCGTCGTGCGTCCTGGCGATCTCCGCCGGGGGAGCGCCCGATCCGCCGCGGCTCGCCCTCGAGCGGCGCTTCGCCGATCTCCTCGGCACGGACGACGGCTGCTTCGTGCTCCATGACGTGCGGAGGGATCGCACGCTGCGGGTCAATCCCGTCCAGTGCCGGCGACGGCTGCCCCCCTGCTCGACGTTCAAGATCTTCAACTCGCTGGCGGGTCTGCAATCGGGCGTCCTGAAGGACGAGAACACGCGCTTCGCCTGGGACGGCGCGCCGCAGCCGTTCCCGGCCTGGGAGAAAGACCACACGCTGGCCACCGCCGTGCGCGACTCCGTCGTGTGGTACTTCCAGAGGGTCGCCGCGGGGGTGGGGGAGAAAGCCATGCCGCGCTATCTCGACGCCGTGGGCTACGGCAACCGCGACATCTCCGGCGGCCTCACCCGCTTCTGGCTCGGCAGCTCGCTCCGGGTCTCGCCCGACGAGCAGGTCGTTTTCCTGCGGCGGCTGTACCGGGGGGACCTGCCGTTCGACCAGCGCCACATCGACGTCGTGAAGAAGGTCCTGGTGCAGGAGGAGGCCGGGGGCGTCGTCTTCTCGGGCAAGACCGGCACGTGCGAAGCGGGGGATGGGAGCCGCGTGGGCTGGTTCGTGGGCCGCCAGGCCTCACCGGCGGCCGACTACGTCTTCGCCACCACCGTCGTCGGCCAGTCCCTTCGCGAGCGACCGCGGGGCGCGGGCGCCGACGGTCTCCGGGCGCGCGAGATCAGCCGCGCCCTGCTGGCGGAGTTGCCCGCGCCCTGAGCCGGGCTTCACGGCTTCTCTCCCGTGAGCTGGACCACGATCTCCCGCTGGCGCGGCCGGACGTCGAAGTCGATGAGGACGATCTGCTGCCACGTCCCGAGCACCAGCTTCCCGTCGGCGAAGGGCACGGTGAGGGAGGGGCCGAGCAGGCTGGCCCGCACGTGCGAGTGGCCGTTGCCGTCGTGCCAGGTCTCCTCGTGTCGATAGGGCATCTCTCGCGGCACGAGACGCCGGAAGGCGGCCGGGACGTCGTGGCGCAGCCCGGGCTCGAACTCCATCGTCGTGAGCCCGGCGGTGGACCCTGGCACGAAGACCAGCGCCTGGCCGTGACGGAGTCGGTGGCGAGCGATGACCCCCTGCACCTTCTCCGTGAGGTCGACGACTTCGTCGTCGCCGCTGGTGGAGACGCGCACCCGCTCGGTGATCCACATGGCGACCTCCTTCGTCCGGAGTGTAACCCGCGAGGCGGACCCGGATGACGGCGGCGAGCCGCGTCCTCCTCCTCACCGGACGACCGGGAGTGGGCAAGTCCACGCTCATGCGCCGGGTAGCGGCCGCGCTGGCCTCTCGGCCGGTGGGGGGCTTCACCACCGCGGAGATCCGCGAGGGTGGCCAGCGCCTGGGGTTCCGTCTCGAGACCTTCGACGGCCGGCAGGCTGTCCTCGCCCGCGTGGGCCAGGCCGGCCCGCGGGTCGGACGATACGGCGTGGACGTGGCGGCCATGGACGCCGTGGCTGCTTCCGCGCTGGCCGTCGATGCGCGGACCGAGGCTTACCTGGTGGACGAGATCGGCCGGATGGAATGCCTGTCCGCCGGCTTCGTGTCCGCCATGAAGGCCGTGTTGGCCTCGGACCGACCCGTGGTCGCCACGGTGGCCGCCCGCGGGGGCGGCCTGATCGCGGAGGTGAAGAAGCGGGATGACACGGAGTTGTGGCCGGTCACGCGCGGGAATCGCGACGGTCGGCCGGAGCAGGTCCGAGCCTGGCTCGCGGAGCGGCTCAAGGGCCGCGGTCGCCGCTGAGCAGGGTCAAGTCCCACGACCTCGCCGTCTCGTCGTGCCGCAGGACATAGATGGCCCCGTCGTCTCCGGTCACCTTGAAGTAGCGGTGGTCGGGAACGAGCCAGCGGTCGAGCACCTCTGCGACCTCCACTCGCCTCGCCCCGAGGTGGAAGCGGCGGGGCGTCTCTTCCCCGCGGTAGCCGGCGTGGCATTCGACCCGGACCTCCATCGCGGTCTCAGGGCAGGATCACGGGCGGGAAGCGGACGAGACCGGCCTTCGCCCGCGCGCAGGCCCGGACGACGTCGGCCAGCGGATACGTCTCCGCCATCACCTTCACCTTGCGCCGGGCCGCAGGGGCGCCTCACGCACCTCCCAACGCGCTCCGGCGGCCGGAACAACGGCCGCCTTCATGACGTACTCCTTTTCCGGAATGCGGCGCGCTCCGCTCTGCGCTCATCGTGATCTAACGTCTGGCGGCGGAATGAATCCGCCGCCAGACGACAGAGGAAACGCTCCGCTGCGTGCGCCGGACGCTCCTCATGGAAACTCCTGACCGGAACGTACGCTCCGCTGCGCGCGCGCTGGACACACGTCAGCGACTCTCCTTGCCGTGACCTTCGAGGTCTCTCTCACGAACCCGGCGGACTCCGGCCGCGGCCATGCGCGTCCACGCCGCGGCCAGCGACCCATCGAGGTCGATGCCCCGCACGCCGTCCTCCACCACGAACACGTCGAAACCCTCGCGCCGAGCGTCGAGGGCCGAGTACTGCACGCAGAAGTCGGTGGCCAGGCCGGCCAGGAACAAGCGCCGGCCGCCGCGCTCGCGCAGGTAGCCGGCGAGTCCCGTGCTCGTGCGGTGGTCGTTCTCGTAGAAGGCGGAGTACGAGTCGATCCGGGGGTCGTTGCCCTTGCGCACGATGAGGTCGGCGGCGAGGGTGTCCAGGCCGGGGTGCAGCTCCGCGCCCGGCGTACCGGGCACGCAGTGGTCCGGCCAGAGCACCTGCTCACCGTAGGCGACCTGGATGCGCTCGTAGGGGGCGCGGCCGGGATGCGACGAGGCGAACGACACGTGGCCGCGGGGGTGCCAGTCCTGCGTCAGCGCCACGTGGCGGAAGCGGCGGGCGAGGCGGTTCATCACGGGGACGACTTCGTCCCCTCGGGGGACGGCCAACGCGCCGCCGGGACAGAAGTCGTTCTGGACGTCGATGGCGAGGAGGGTGTCGCTCGCCTGCAGCTCGACCCGTTCCGCCATTAGACTCGATGCTTTGCGCCGTCCGCAGGCGCGGAGCCAAGGACGAACGAATGAGAATCGGCGGCGGCGACGGCGACGGCCTCATCAAGGTGCGCAACCTCGACAAGAAGTACGTGCGAGGGAGCGAGGAGATCCACGTCCTGCAGGGCCTGAACCTGGACGTGGACAAGGGAGACTTCCTGGCCTTCATGGGACCGAGCGGGTCGGGCAAGACGACGCTGCTCAACCTGCTCGGCGGCCTCGACGTGCCCAGCGCGGGGAGCATCACCGTGGCCGGCGACGAGATCACCCGGCTCTCGGGCGGCAAGCTCACCGCCTGGCGGGCCCGGCACGTGGGCTTCGTGTTCCAGATGTATAACCTGATCCCGGTCCTGACCGCCTTCCGCAACGTCGAGCTGCCGCTGCTCCTGACCGGCCTCGGCAAGGCGGAGCGCCGGAAGCACGTGGAGACGGCCCTCGGCGTGGTCGGCCTCGGCGACCGGCAGCAGCACTACCCGCGACAGCTCTCGGGCGGGCAGCAGCAGCGGGTCGCCATCGCCCGCGCGATCGTGGCCGACGCCACCTTCCTGCTCTGCGACGAGCCCACCGGGGACCTCGACCGGAGGAGCGCGGACGAGATCCTGAACCTCATCGACCTGCTGGTGCGCGACCATGGCAAGACCGTGCTCATGGTCACCCACGACCCGCGGGCGGCCGAGCGGGCGCAGCAGGTCCTCCACCTCGAGAAGGGAGTCCTCGTGGAGGGCGCGCCGAGCGCGCTCCGGGCATGAAGTTCCTGCCCCTGATCTTCGCCAACCTGCTCCGCAAGAAGGTGCGCACGGCGCTGACCATCGGCTCCTTCGCGGTCGCCCTGTTCCTGTTCGGCTTGCTGGCCACGATCCGGGTGGCGTTCAGCCAGGGCGTCGACGTGGCGGGCGCCGACCGGCTGATGGTGATCAACAAGGTCTCGATCATCCAGCCCCTGCCGCTCCCCTACCGCGACCGGATCCTGCGCATCCCGGGCGTGAAACAGGTCACGTGGGCGAATTGGTTCGGCGGCGTGTACGTCGACGAGAAGAACTTCTTCCCCCAGTTCGCGGTGGACGCCGACACCTACCGCGACATGTACCCCGAGTTCGTCATCCCCGACGACCAATGGAAGGCCTTCCGGGAGGACAGGGCGGGTGCCATCGCCGGGAAACTGACCGCCGACAAGTACCACTGGAAGATCGGGGACCGGATCCCCATCCGGGGAACCTTCCTTTCCGGGGTGTTCGAGTTCAACCTCCACGGCATCTATCGCGGCACGCGGCCCCAGGACGACACGACCCAGTTCTGGTTCCACTGGGACTACCTGAACGAGAAGATGCCGGCCTCCTACAAGAACATGATCGGCTGGTACACGCTGCGGATCGAGAACCCCGACCAGGCCGTGCGCGTGACCAGGGCCATCGACGAGACCTTCGCCAACTCGCCCTACGAGACGCGGACGATGACCGAGAAGGCGATGGCCGCGTCGTTCGCGAAGCAGATGGGCAACATCGAGTTCGTGCTCCTCTCCATCGGCGCGGTCGTCTTCTTCACGCTGCTCCTCGTCACCGGGAACACGATGGCGATCGCCGTCCGGGAGCGCACCGGCGAGCTGGCGGTGCTCAAGACCGTGGGGTTCCCCGACTGGGCGGTGCTGATGCTCGTCCTCGCCGAGTCGGTGCTGGTCGCCCTGCTCGGTGGAGGCCTGGGCATCGCCCTGGCCAAGGCGCTCACGCTCCGCGGCGATCCCACGAACGGCTTGCTGCCCGTCTTCTACCTGCCGCCGCAGCCCATCGCGGCCGGGGTGGCGGCCGCGCTGCTGGTCGGTGTCGTCGCGGGCTTCCTGCCCGCGTTCTCCGCCATGCGCCTGCGCGTGGTGGAGGCGTTGCGGAGGGTGTGACGGATGGCGATCCCCCTCGTGTACAACGTGAACAGCGTCCGGGAGCGCTGGCCCTCGGCGGTGGTGGCCGTGCTCGGCATCGCCGGCACCGTCGCGGTGTTCGTGGCCATGCTGGCCATGGCCCGCGGCTTCCAGGCCACCCTCGTCTCCTCCGGATCGCCCGAGAACGCGATCGTGCGACGGGCGGGGGCCACCTCGGAGATGGACAGCAGCGTGAGTGTCGAGCACGTGAAGATCCTCGAGGTCGCCCCCGGCGTCGCGCGGTCCGCGGCCGGGGCCCTGGTGAGCCCCGAAGTGGTGGTGGTGGCGTCGTTCCCGCTCAAGACGACGGGCACCGACGCCAACGTGCAGGTGCGCGGGATGTCGCCGCGGGCCCTGGAGGTGCGGCCGAGCGTCAGGGTGCAGAAGGGCCGCTTCTTCCGGCCCGGCCTGCCCGAGCTGGTCGTGGGGCGCAACGTCAGGACCACGTACTCCGGGCTCGACATCGGGAACACGGTCCGCTTCGGGGGCGAGAGCTGGACGGTGGTGGGCTCCTTCGACGCCGGCGGCAGCGCGTTCGACTCGGAGGTGTGGTGCGACGCCGAGGTCCTGATGCGCGTCTACCAGCGCCCGCTCGGCTCGTTCCAGTCGGCGACGGTGCGCCTGCAATCGGCCGACGCCTTCGAGGGCTTCAAGAAGGCGCTCACCGGCGACCCTCGGCTGAGCGTCCAGGCCGAGCGGGAAGCCGAGTACTACGAGAAGGAATCGCGGATGCTGACCGGGTTGATCACGGTCCTCGGCTCGATGGTGGCGGCCGTGATGGGGCTGGGCGCCGTGTTCGGCGCGCTCAACACGATGTACTCCGCGGTGGCGGAGCGCTCGCGCGAGATCGCGACCATGCGCGCGCTGGGCTTCGGCGGCGCCAGCGTGGTCCTGTCCTTCGTGGTGGAGGCCCTCTTCATCGCGGGGATCGGCGGCCTGCTCGGCTGCGCGTTCGCCCTGCCGGTGAACGGCCTCACCACGGGCACGCTGAACTGGCAGACCTTCTCCCACCTCGCCTTCGCGTTCCGCGTCACGCCGCCGCTGCTGGCCATCGGCGTGGGGTTCGCGCTGGTGATGGGTGTCGTCGGCGGGCTGCCGCCGGCCGTCCGGGCGGCCCGCTTGCCCGTAGCTACGGCCCTGCGGGATCTTTGACCGGATGCGGCGCGCTTCGTGATCCGAATGCGGCGCGCTTCGCTCCGCGCGTCCGTCATCAAGCGTCTGGCGGCGGAGTGAATCCGCCGCCAGACGGCAGAGGAAACGCTCCGCTGCGCGCGCCGAACACCAGGGTGGCTCGAGAGCCTTGCGCGTTCTTCACCTCGCCGCGATGGCAGGAGCCGTTCGGCATCGTCGGCCTGGAGGCGCTGACGATGGGTGTGCCGGTCGTCACCTGGGCGAGCGGGGGTGTGGCCGACTGGCACCTCGACCCGCAGGCGGCGGGGGGGGACGTGCCGGCCCTGGCCCGCGCGCTTCGGGACGCCGTCGGCCGCCGCGCGCCTACGGCGACGGGTTTCGATCGGCCCTCGCTCATGCAGCGCCTCGTCGGGCTCTACGAGGATGTGGCCGCGCCGGCCCCCATCCCGATCGCGCCCCCGTGACCATCGCCGAGCGCCTCGCGGGCCTCGACTGGGCGGCGCTCGAAGCCGGGCTGTGGGACCGCGGCTGGGCCGGCACGCCGGCCGTCCTCACGCCCGCGGAGTGCGACGCGCTCATGGCCTCCTATTCCGACGAGTCCCTCTTCCGCAGCCGGGTGGACATGGAGCGGCACCGCTTCGGGGCGGGCGACTACAAGTACTTCGCCCGCCCGCTGCCGCCGCTGGTCGAGCAGCTCCGCGTCCACGCCTATCCGCGACTCGCCGGCGTGGCCAACCGCTGGATGAAGGCGCTCGGGGCCCGCGAGCGCTTTCCGCCGACGCTCGCCGCGTTCCTGGCCCGCTGCGCGCGGGCGGGACAGACGAGGCCCACCCCGCTGCTCCTGCATTACGAGGCCGGCGGGTACAACTGCCTCCACCAGGACGTCTACGGCCGGCTCGGCTTTCCCCTGCAGCTCGTGGCGTTCTTGAGCCGGCCGGGCCGCGACTACACCGGCGGCGAGTTCCTGCTCGTCGAGCAGCGGCCGCGGGCGCAATCGGTGGGGGAGGCGATCGTGAAGGAGCAGGGCGAGCTCGTCGTCTTCACCAACCGTTTCCGTCCCGCGCGGGGCGGGCGCGGCTTCTACCGGGTGGGCGTGCGGCACGGGGTCAGCCGCGTGCGCACCGGAAGGCGCTACACGTTGGGCATCATCTTCCACGACGCGGAGTAGTCGTCGGCCGCGCCGGCTTCGCGGGCGACAAACGACACGCCCTGGCGGACCACGCCGTCGTCGCGCAGGATGCGCCGGTGACCGAGGCCCGTCGTCGTGACCAGCCGCGCTCCGGGCCACGCCCTGGCGATGGCCGCCCCGTCGCTCCAGGGCACCTCCGCGTCGTCCCGGTCGTGGAAGACCAGCAGGGGCGCGGACTGGCGGGCGGCCAGCCGCGGCACGTCGAAGTCGTCCCAGCTCGCGCCGAGCCAGCGCTCCGAGCGCTCTCGCATCAGGGCCATCACGTGCGACGGGACGCCGAGGTGGGCGCGGAACCGGCTCGACCAATCGCGCGGGCCGCCGGTGGGTCCCACGAACACGGCGCGCTCCACCCGGAGGCCGTGGGCGAAGGCGCGGGTCGCCGCCGCCGCGCCCAGCGAGTGCGCGATCACGGCGTGGGCCGGGCCTTCCCGAGCGACCACTTCGTGCAGGGCCCTGGCGAAGTGCACGATGGAGCTGCGCCGGCCCGCCGAGGCGCCATGGCCGGGCGCGTCGAACGTGACCGCCCGGAAGCCGTGAGCGAGCAGGGGCGGGACGAAGCCGGCGAGCTGGCCACCCACGCCGGCCCACCCGTGGAGGAGATAGACGGCCGGGCCGCCGCCCCACGACCAGCCCGCAACCCGCTGGCCGTCGACGTCCACGTCGAACCGGCGAGCTTCGGAGAGAGACGCGCGCGTGCGCCGCGAGCCGCGGCGGCCGCGGGGCGTGAAGAACAGGTCGAGCGCCCACGCCGCCGCCAGGCCCGGCGCCACCCGGCCGAGGACCGCGAGCGGCAACCGAACGATCGTGCTTTTGTCGAGGCGCATGGCGGGCCCTCCTGGGCCGTCGTCGTCGTGGTCACCTAGGGGCGGTCTTCGCCTTCGCCCGCGCGCCGCCGAGCAGGCGCTCGAACGCACGCCGGGTGCGCGGGCCGGCCTGCTTGTCGCGGAGCAGGCGGACCGCATGGTGGTTGGCGAGCATGATGCCGTAGAGCTCGTGGGCCACCTGCTCGGCATCGAGCTCCTTCCGGAAGTGTCCCTCCGCGATTCCCGTCCGCACGCAGTTCGCGATCACGTCCAGCCAGTCCCGCTGGGACTGCACGAGACGCTCGCGCACGGCGCCCGGCCGGTCGTCCAGCTCGGTGGACAGGGCCACGAACATGCAGCCGGCCAGGCCGCTGGCCCGGGGCCAGTCCACCCAGCGTTCGAAGAGCGCCCGCACCCGCGGCTCTCCCCGCGGCGCGGCCAGGGCGGGCCTCACCACCGTGTCGACGAAGCGGCCGATGCCGAACTCCAGCGCCTGGAGCTGCAAGGCCTCCTTGGACTTGAAGTGCGCGAACAGGCCGCTCTTGGAGAGCTTCAGCTCCTCGGCCAGGGCGCCGATGGTCAGACCCTCGAGGCCGATGAGGCTGGCCATCCGGGCGGCGTGCTCCACGATCGCCTGCCGGGTCAGCTCGCCTTTGCGCAGGCTGGAGGTGGCCATCGTACCGGGGCGAGAATAGTACGATCGTTCGTACTGAGTCAAGCGGCGAGCGGTGCGCCGCTAGGTCCCCCCGGCGGAACGACGGTCCAGGCGCCACAGGCCGGCTCGGCGCGCGGCCGCGTAGGCCGCGCTCATCTCGTCCGGCGCCGGCCGCCGGTTGATGTCGGGGTGTCTCACCGTCCCGTTGGCCGCGGTCTGCCCGACCTGGTACTCGGGCCGGTACTGTCCCATCACGTTGACGTACGTGTCGGGCGACAGCTCGCGGGCCAGCCACTCGAAGATTGCCGCCGCCTCGTCGGTCTGCCCGGGCATACGAGGTGCCGGACGAGGACGCCGCGCCGGGCCAGGCCGTCCGGCCCCAGCTTCAGCGGTCCGACCTGGCGGTGCATCTCGCGGATGGCCTCGCGCGCCCGCTCCGGGTAGTCCGTCGCCCGCGCGAGGCGCAGCGCCGTCTCGGGCTTCCAGAACTTGAAGTCCGGCATGTAGATGTCCACCAGCCCGTCGAGCAGACGCAGGGAGGAGATCGCGTCGTAGGCGCTCGTGTTGTAGACGATGGGAACGCGCAGGCCGAGCGGCACCGCCTCCGCGATTGCTTCCACGACCTGGGGAGCCACGTGCTCGGGGGTGACGAAGTTGATGTTGTGGCAGCCCCGCTCCTGCAGCAGCAGCATCAGGCCGGCGATCTCGCGCGGGCCGCACTCCTTGCCCTCGAGCTTCTGCGAGATGTCCCAGTTCTGGCAGAACGCGCAGCGGAGGTTGCAGAGGCTGAAGAAGATCGTGCCCGAGCCGCGCCAGCCCCGCAGGCAGTCCTCCTCGCCGAAGTGGGGGAACGCGCTGGAGACGATCGCGAAGCGGCCGGTGTGGCACGCGCGCGTCTCGCCCTTCAGCCGGTTGCACGCGCAGTTGCGCGGGCAGGCGTGACAGTCGGCCAGCTCCCGCAGCGCGGCTTCCACTCGGGATGCGAAGCCTCCTTGCCGATGCACGCGCAGGTAGGCCGGCTCGAAAGGGTCGACGAGGAAGGCGCCGTCTCCTACCCGGAGGGTATGCTCGGCTCGCATGGCTTGATGGTAGTCCGCCTCCCCGGCCCGGCGGAAGAGGGAGGCCGGCGGTGCTACCCTGGAGCGATGGCGAGCGAGAGCGAGATCCTGACCCGGCGGCTGGCCCGCGCCGTCGAGAGTTGCGACGCGCCGCTCGACGGGCCCTTCCCGTGCCCCTACCTGCCCGAGCGCTCCGCGCTCCACCAGACGATCGTCGCGGCGCCCGTCTTCCCTGGCGTGTACCACGCTCTCATGGACCTCAACTTCCGCCGGCTGGGTCCGGCGTTCTACCGGCCCCGCTGCAAAGGATGCGGGGAGTGCCGGATGCTGCGGGTGCCCGTCGCGGAGTTCACTCCCTCGCGGGTCCAGCGACGGTGCCGGAGCCGCAACGCGGACCTGGACGTCGCGCTCGTCACGCCTTCCCCGAGCGCGGAGAAGCTCGACCTCTACCGGCGCTACCTGGACGCCCGCCACGACGGGCAGATGGACGGCTCGGACAGCGAGCTGCGGGCCCTCAGCGCCGCGTCGGCGGTGGACACCCGCGAGATCGAGTACCGCCGGCACCGCCGCCTGGTGGCGGTGGGCGTGGCCGACCTCGAGCCCCACGCGATGAGCGCCGTCTACTGCTACTTCGAGCCGGGCGAGTCGAGGCGGTCGCTGGGCGTCTTCAACGTCCTGTGGATGATCGACGAGTGCCGCCGCCGCCGTCTGCCGTGGCTCTACCTCGGCTACTGGATCCGCGGCTCGCCCCGGATGAGCTACAAGGCCGGCTATCGACCGTGCGAGGTCCTGGCCGACGGCCGTTGGAGCCGGATGAGCTAGCCCTCGTCTCCGAGGGTCCACGGCCCGCTGCGCGTGGGGCGCGCGAGCGCCTTCTTGAGGGCGGCCAGATAGCGCTTGCGCGGCCACTCCACCGCGCCGAAGCGGGCCAGGTGTTCGGTATAGACCTGACAGTCGACGAGCCCGATGTCCCAGCGCTGGAGGTGCTCCACGAGGCGGACGAAGGCGATCTTGGAGGCGTCGGGGGCGAGGGCGAACATCGACTCGCCGAAGAAGGCTGCGCCCAGCGAGACGCCGTACAGGCCGCCCACCAGGCGGCCGCCCTGCCAGGCCTCGACCGAGTGGGCGAGACCGCGCCGGTGCAGCTCGCGATAGGCGGCCTGCATGTCGGGCGTGATCCAGGTCCCGGACTGCCCCGGCCGCTCCGCCGAAGCGCAGCCGGCCACGACGGGCCGCTTGCGCATCGTCTTGCGGAGGCTGCGCGGGACCTGCAGCTCGGAGGCGACGAGCACCATCCGAGGGTCCGGTGAGTGCCACAGGATCGGCTGGCCGTCCGAGTACCAGGGAAAGATGCCGCTCCGGTAGGCGAGCAGGAGCCGCTCGGGCCGCAGGTCGCCTCCGACCGCGAGCAGTCCGTCCTCCGCGTATTCCACGGGCGGAAAGGCGAGCCGGTGGTCGAGGCGGAAGATGGGCATGGCGCAGCCGGCCCCGATGGTAAGCGAGTTTCGCGTGCGCGCGATGCGGGCGAGGGCGGCCGCCTTCTCCTTGTGGATCTCCGCCTCGGTCCGCGCCAGGCCCTCCGTCATCGAGCGGCCCCGAGGGGAGCGAGTCCCGCTCCGCTTCGCGGCTGTCGTTCCCTGCTCTTTGTCCAATTCTCTCTGCGCCCTCTGCGTCCCCTGGGTCAAAAAGCAACGCTAGTGGACCCCGGCGGCGGGGCCGCGCGTCCGCGGGCTCTTCATGATGAGCACCAGCGGCAGCATCAGCAGGAAGACGAGGCCGAGCAGCCGGAACACGCTCACGAAGGCGAGCATGGTGGCCTGGCGGCTCAGGAGGCCGAACAGCGCCGCCTGTGCGCGCTGGGTGGCGGTGGCGGCGTCCGCGCCGCGGGCGATGAACATCGAGCGCAGGCCCTCGAGCATCCGGCGGGCGGCGGGATCGTAGGGCGTCACCCGCGCGCTGAACAGGTTGATGTAGGCCTGGCCGTGGCGGGCGAGCATCGTGGTGGCGGCGGCGATCCCCATGCTGCCGCCGATGTTGCGCATGAGGTTGAAGATGCTGGTGGCGTTGCCCATGGTCTCCCTCGGGATCGGGTCCATGCTGATGGTGGTGAGGGGAACGAAGAGCAGTCCCAGCGAGATGCCCTGGATGAATTGCGGCCAGAAGATGTCCCAGTAGCCGGCGGTGAGGTCGAGCTGGCCGAGCCAGAAGAGCGTGAGCGAGCCGCCGGTCAGGCCCAGGGCCAGGAGCTTTCGGGCCCCCACCCGCGCCACCAGCACCCCGATGACGGGCATGGCCAGGAACGACCCCATGCCGCGCGGAGCCATGGCGATGCCGGCCTGCAGCGACGGATAACCGAGAAGGGTCTGGAGCATGATCGGCAGGAGGACGAGGCTGCCGTAGAGCACGAAGCCGAGGACGGTCATGAGGAACACGCCGGCGCTGTAGGTCCGCACCTTGAAGACGTGGAGGTCCACGACCGGGTGCCCGGTCCTCAGCTCCCGCACGACGAAAGCCACCAGGCCGACCGCGGCCGTGACCGCCAGCCCGCGCATGAGGTACGAGGCGAACCAGTCCTCCTCCTGGCCCTTGTCGAGCAGGAACTGCAACGCTCCCACGCCGACCGCGAGCAGGCCGATGCCCCAGTAGTCCACCCGGTCGGACTTCCGCTCGATGTAGGGGGGGTCGAAGATGAAGAGCTTGGTCATCACGATCGAAGCGATCCCCACCGGGATGTTGATGTAGAAGACCCAGCGCCAGCTGTAGCTGTCGGTCAGCCATCCACCCAGCACGGGGCCGAAGATGGGCGCGACCACGATCCCCAGGCCCCAGAAGCCCATGGCCTTGCCGCGCTCCTCGGGCGGGAAGGCCTCCAGCAGCACCGCCTGCGACAGCGGCTGCAGCGCGCCCCCGGTCATGCCCTGGATGATCCGGAAGAGCACCAGCATCTCCAGGTTGGGAGCCAGCCCGCAGAGGAACGACGAGACGGTGAAACCGGCCACCGACGTCATGAGCAGACGCTTGCGGCCGAAGTGGTTGGCCAGCCAGCCGGCCAGGGGAAGGATGATGGCGTTGGCCACCAGGTAGGAGGTGAGGGCCCAGGTCGACTCGTCGATGGTCGCGTCGAGGCTGCCCGCGATGTGGGGCAGCGAGACGTTGACGACCGTGGTGTCCAGCACCTCCATGAAGGTGGCGAACATCACCGACACCGCCACGATCCAGGGGTTGACGTGGGGGTGGGCAGCGGGAGCGGCGGCCGCCGGAGCGGCGGGGACGCCGGCCTCGCTCACTTAACGAACACCGTGGGCACGACGGACATGCCGGGCCGCAGGAGGTGCTCGGAGTCCTGGCCCTTGTCGAAGACGATCTTCACCGGCACCCGCTGCACGACCTTGACGTAGTTACCGGTCGCGTTCTCCGGCGGCAGCAGGCTGAACCGGGCGCCGGTGGCGGGGGCGATGCTGTCGACGCGGCCCTGGTAGGAGCGGCCGCCGTAGGCGTCGACGGCGACGACCGCGCGCTGGCCCGGCCGGATCTCCCTGAGCTGGCTCTCCTTGAAGTTGGCGGTGACCCAGATGTCGTCGAGGGGCACGATCGCGAGCAGCGGCTGGCCGGGCTGGATCACCTGCCCGACCTCCACCGTCTTCTTGCTCACGATGCCGGCCGCGGGCGCCTTCACCGTCGCGTACTCGAGCTCGAGCTGGGCCCGGGCCAGGGTCGCGCGCGCCTGGACGACCTTGGCCTCCGCCGAGGCGGCCCGGGCGCGCATGATGCCCACCTGTTGGGGAGCCGTCTTCGCCTCGCTCAAGCGGGCCGCCGCCGAGCCGACCCCTTCCTCTGCCTCCTTGACCGTGGCCTGGGCCGACTCCCGCGCCGCGCGGCCGGATTCCGCGGCCACCGCCGCCGCGTCGTACTCCTGCTGCGAGACCTCGTCCTTGGCGTGCAGCGTCTTGATGCGGGCGAGGTCCTGCTCCGCCTTGCGCTCCTTGGCCTGCGCGTCCTGGAGCTGGGCCTGGGCCGAGCGGACCCGGGCCCGCGCGGTGCCGATGTCGCTCTCCGCGCCGGAGACCTGGCTGGCCGCGGTGGTGGAGGTCACCGGCACCGTGGTCCGGGCCGCCTGCGCGGACGCCTCCGCCTCGAGCAGGTCCGCCCGCGCGTGGTCGAAGGCGACCTGGTAGTCGCGCGGGTCGAGCTGGACCAGCAGCGTTCCCGCGTCCACGAACTGGTTGTCGGCCACCGCGACGGTCTGCACGGTGCCGCCGACCCGGGCGGCCACCGGGACGATGTGGCCGTCGATCTGGGCGTCGTCGGTCGACTCCCGGCCCGCGTAGTGACGCCACACGAGCCCCGCCACCACGGCGGCGACGATCACTCCCAGACCGATCCAGCGCGCTCGCCGCATCACTCTCCTCGCAGCAGCTGCTTGTAGGTCGCCTCGGCCACGCCAAGGGCGCGGGCCATGGCCGCCTTGGCGACGTTGTGGTCGTAGAGGCTCGAGATGTAGGTCTCGGTGGCCGAAGCCAGCGCCTCCTGCGCCTCCACCACGTCGATGTTGTTCGCCACCCCGGCCCGGAAGCGGTCCTGGGCCTGGGTCAGCTCCTCCTTCGCCAGCGCCACCGCCCGCTCCGCGACGCCCACCCGGTCCTGGGCCGCCTTCACGTCGAGGGCGGCCGCTTCCACCTCGTAACGCACTCGCCCGCGGAGGTCTTCGAGGGCCATCCGCTCCGACTCCAGCGCGGCGTCGGCCTGCAGCACCTTGCCGATCCGCTTGCCGCCGTCGAACACCGAGACCCGCACCGCCGCCCCGAGCGTGTAGGTCACGCGGGCCCCGCCCACGGTGGCTCCGATCGCGCCGTAGTCGCCCCGGACCTCCAGGGTGGGCAACCACTGGTCGGCGGCCGACCGGCGGGCGGACTCCGCCGCCCGTAATCGCGCCTGGGCCGCTTTCCAGTCGGCGCGGCTCTCGTAGGCCGTCTTGAGGGCGTCGTCGAGGGAGAGGACGGGGCCCGGCGAGTAGGTGACGCGGTCGGCGAGGTGGAACTGCTGGCCGAGCGGCAGGCCGATGGCCCGGGCCAGGGCCAGCTTGGCCTTGGCGAACCGCGTCTCGGCCAGGATCGTCTGCTGCTCCCGCGCCGCACGCTCCACCTCCGCCCGCAGCACGTCGACCGAGGGGACGAGGCCGGCCTTCTTGCGGTCGACGGCCAGCTCGTGCAGGGCGCGGGCGGTCTCGAGCTGGGCGCGCGCGGCGTCGATGCGGCTCTGCTCGGCGACCGCCTGCAGGTAGAGGCTGCCGCTCACGAGGACGATCAGGTCGCGCAGGTCCTGGTAGGAGAAGCGGGCGGCATCGATGCGGGCCTTCTCGGCCCGCGTCTTCTCGAGCGCCTCCAAGCTCAACAGCGTCTCCGTGAGCTGGGCCCGCGCGTCGAAGACGTTGAACGGGCCCACGAGCGGGGGGAGGTTGAAGCCGGGCAGGCCGGTGAAGCCGAACGCCTCGAGGTTGATCTTCTGGCGGGTCTCGGACAGGTACAGGGAAAGGTGGGGGAGGAGGTCGGAGAGGGCCTCCCAGCGGGCGCCGCGGGCGGCGCGGATGCGCTGCTGCGCGAGCAGCAGGGCGAGGTTGCGCTGCAGCCCGCGCTCGATCGCGCCGTCGAGGGTCAGCTCCAGGATTCCCGCGGTGGCCGGACCCGACGCCACGCCGCCGAACAGCGGCCTCTCCTCGCCGATGGTCGCCGGCGGGGTCGCGGTCGGCGGCGCCGCCTGCTGGGGGGAGAAGAGCAGGGCCAGCGCGAGAAGGTTCATCGCGCGGCGAGGCCTTTCTCCGCCATCTCGAGGAGGAAGGCCACGTCGCGCCTCGTTTCGGCCCGCGAGCGTCCGAAGAGCCTCCGGGTCACGACGCCGTGGGTCATGTCCGCCAGGGCGAAGGCGGCCGCCGGCCGCGGTCGGCCCGGCCGGCCACCGGCTCCGGGGAGCGCGAGGGCGTCCTGGAGGAGGGCCAGCTGCTCGCGGCTGAACGCCTCGAGATCGCGCTCGAGGTCGGCCGGCCGGCATCCGGCGCGGCCGGCCTCGGCGCAATAGATACGGAAGAAGTCTCCGTGCTGCTCGAAGTAATCGATTTTAGTCGTCATGAAGGCCCGGATCTTATCCCGTAGAGTGTGTGCGGCGTAGACCCGGCGGCGCAACTCCCGGACCAGGGATTCCAGCCCTCGGCGCAGCGCCGCCCGATAGAGCGCGCGCTTGGAGGGGTAGTACAGATAGACGGTGCCCTTGGCCACCCGGGCCCGGCGCGCGATGTCGTCGACCGACGCGCCCTCGAAGCCGCGGGCGGCGAAGACGCGGCGAGCGGCGTCCAGGATCTCGGCGTGCCGGAATTCGGCCACCACCTGCTGCTTCGTCCGACGCGTGCCCTGTCTGGTCATGTTGATGACCCGGTAGTCAACCGAATGACCATGTGCTCACTCTGACCGGCGATGGCCGGGCTTGTCAAGGCCGGCCAGCGAATTCCCTGGTCACGAGCTTCCAGGCGACAATGACTCGTGCGGATCGCGGTCTTCGGCGCCGGCGGGGTGGGCGGATACTTCGGCGGCCGCCTGGCCCAGGCCGGCCAGGAGGTCGTCTTCATCGCGCGCGGGGCGCACCTGGAGGCGATCCGGCGGGATGGCCTGCGGGTGCAGAGCCTGGACGGCGACTTCGCGGTCCGGCCCGCGCGGGTGACGGACGACCCGGCCGAGGCGGCGCCCGCTGACGTGGTGCTGCTGGGCGTGAAGGCATGGCAGGTAAAGGAGGCGGGCCGCGCCCTGGGGCCCCTGCTCCGCGGGGGCGGCTTCGTGGTGCCGCTGCAGAACGGCGTGGAGGCGGCCGACGAGCTGGTGGCCGAGGTGGGTCCGGAGCCGGTGGTGGGCGGCCTCTGCAAGATCTTCAGCTACCTGGCCGGCCCCGGCCGCATCCGGCACGCCGGCGTCGCTCCCCGCATCGAGTTCGGGGAGCGGGACGGACGTCCTAGCGACCGCGTCGACCGCTTGCGGGCCGCCTTCGAGCAGGCGGCCGGAGTGTCGGTCGGCACGCCGTCCGACATCACCGCCGCCCTGTGGGAGAAGTTCCTCTTCATCGCGCCCTTCAGCGGAATGGGGGCGGTGACGCGCATGCCGGCCGGCCCGGTGCGGTCGGTGCCGGAGACGCGAGAACTGCTGGAGTCCGCCGTGCGCGAAGTGTTCGACCTCGGCCGGGCCCGCGGCGTGGGTCTGCGAAAGGACGCGGTCGGGCGCACGATGGCCTACGTCGACGGCCTGCCCGCCGACGGCACCGCCTCCATGCAGCGCGACATCCTGGAAGGCCGGCCCTCCGAGCTCGAGTACCAGACGGGGGCCGTAGTCCGCCTCGGACGGGACGCGGGAGTGGCCGTCCCGGTCAATCTCTTCATCTACCGATGCTTGCTCCCCGGAGAGCGCCGCGCCCGAGGGCAGGTCTGAAGACGCGATCCGGGAACCTTTTCCCCTTCCGGTGGCAATGGCAGACAGAGGCCGGGTTGGCTCGCTTTCACGGAGGATGGCCGAGAGCGTGACGCCGAGCGACCACGACCTGCTCCAGGGCCTGCGGGCGGGGGACGAGGAGGCCTTCACCCTTCTCTACCGCCGCTGGCAGGGTCCCCTCTACCGCTACGCGTTGCGGGTGAGCGGATCGCCGGCCTTGGCCGAGGACGTGACCCAGGAGGTCTTCATGGCGTTGCTCCGCCGCAACGAGGGCTACGATCCCAGCCGCGGAGAGCTGTCCTCCTACCTGCACGGCATCGCCCGCAACATCGCCCGGCGTCGCCTGGGGCGCGAGCGGGGCCTGCAACGGCTGGCCGACGAGGAGGCCGGCCCCGACGACCCGTTGGCCGACCTCGCGCGGCGCGAGCGGAGCGACCTGGTGTGGGAGGGGTTGCTGGGGCTCCCGCTCCACTACCGCGAGGCGGTGGTGCTCTGCGACCTGCAAGGCATGAGTTACGAGGAGGCCGCGGCCACGCTCGGCTGCGCGGTGGGGACGGTGCGCTCCCGCCTCCATCGCGGACGGGAGCAGCTGGGGACGCGGCTGCGGTCGGCCCGGCCGGTGCCGGTGGCGGCCCAGCCGGCGCCGAGGATGACGAGATGAGCTGCGAGAGCTTCGAGCATCACGTCGTGGACCTCGCCCGGGGCGAGGCGCTCGACGATGCCGCCCGCGACCTGGCCCTCGCCCACGCGGAGGGCTGCCTGCGCTGCGCCGCCCGGCTGGACGACGAGCGCGCGGTGACGGGCGCCCTGCGCGCGTTCGCCGCCCGGACCGCGGGGGCGGAGGCGCCCCCCCGGGTCGAGGACGCGCTGCGGCGCGCGATGCGCGATCCGGCCCTGATGCGCGGGGCCCGGGCCGCGATCGGCCGCTCGCGCGCCCTGGAGCTGCTCCTGCTGGGAGCGGCGGCCGCCGTCCTGGCCGCCATCGTCGTCGTGCCGCCGCGTCTCGACCGGCCGTGGGAGCCGGGACCCGAGGTCGGTTCGCCCGCCCGGCCCGCGGCCACCGCCGCGCCCAGGGCCGTCGCGGCGGCCGCCGCGCTGGGGGGGAAGCAGGAATTCATGGCCCTCAGCTACGGCGAGGACCTCGGCGAGCTCGACAGCCTGCAGCTAGTGGGCGTCGAGCTGTCGCCCACCGCCCTCGCGGCGCTGGGCTGGCCCGAGGTGGCCGCCGGGCAGACCGGATCGGTCAGGGCCGAGGTGATCGTCGGCCACGACGGGGTGGCGCGCGCCATCCGCTTCGTGGACTGACGTGGACTGAAAGGCAGGAGGGGGCACGATGAGTACCTGTTCGCAACGCGCTCTGTCGCTCGCGGCGGCGCTGGTGCTGCTGGCGCCGGCGGCCGCCCGGGCCCAGGACAAGCGTCCGTTCCGGCCGGGGCCGCCGCGCCCGTTCTTCGGCGACTTCGCCGGCAACGTGCACGAGGCCTTCGAGAACAAGCTGGTCAAGGGAGCGCCGTACAAGGCGGAGGCCGTCACCGAGATCACCCAGACGCTCGCCGACGGCAACCGCATCGCGCGCAAGACGACTGCCGCCGTCTATCGCGACACGGAGGGTCGCACGCGGCGGGAGATGACCCTGGCCGCCATCGGTCCGCTCGTCGCTCACGAGGCCCCGCGGCTCGTCTTCATCCAGGATCCCGTGGCCGGGACGTCGTTCGTCCTCGAGCCCGACACCCACACCGCCCGCAAGCTCGGCATTCCGACGCGGAACGCCAAGGGCTGGGAGCACGCGCACGGCGGGGCGCCCGGACCGGACGGCGCGGCGGGTCCGGGACACGGGCCCGGAAGGCGCTTCCGGGGCGGGCCCGGCGACGGAGGCGAGGGCTCCTGGGCGCATCAGACCGAGAACCTCGGGAGCCAGACGATCGAAGGCGTGGAAGCGACGGGGACGCGTAACACGGTCACCATCCCGGCGGGGGCCATCGGCAACGACCGGCCGATCGCCATCGTCTCCGAGCGTTGGTACTCGACCGAGCTGCAGGTCGTCGTGCAGAGCATGCACCGCGATCCCCGCTTCGGCGAGACCACTTACCGCTTGACCGGGATCACCCGCGCCGAGCCGGACAGGTCGCTCTTCGAGGTTCCCGCGGACTTCACCGTGCGCGAGGGCCCCCCGGAAGGCGCGCGCTTCGGTCCTCCACCGGCCCGGGACGAGAAGCAGTGAGACGCTTCGCGGCGCTGGCGCTGGGGACGGCCCTCGGCGCGACCGGCGGCTGGGTGGGGGCCGCGCCCCAGGCCCCGCCGTCTCCCGAGACGACGCCGAGCCTGGCCGGCAAGTGGACGCTCAACCAGGACCAGAGCGAGGACGCGCGGACGAAGATGCGCGACGCGGGCGGCGGCGACCGGCCCGGTGGCGGGAGCTTGGGCGGCGGAGGGCGCGGCGGAGGCATGGGAGGCCGGGGCGGCGGCTTCGGCGGCCGGGGCGGCGGCGGAGGGCGCGCGGGGGGCGACCGGGACGGCGACTCGGCCGGCCCCGGCGCCTCGATGCATAGCTTCTTCGAGCCGCCGGAGACGCTCGCCATCACCCAGACCGCCGAGGAGATCGCGGTCGACGACGGCACACGCGTCCTCCACCTGCACCCCGACGGCAAGAAGGTCAAGAGCGAGGGGGGAGGCTCCGAGACCACGACCGTCTGGCGGGGCAGCGAGCTGGTGGTCGAGACCAAGACCGAGCGCGGGAGGAAGATCACCAGCGCCTACATGGCGGTACCCGACAAGCATCAGCTCGACGTCACGTCGACGATGGAGGGCCGCTCCGGCCAGCCGATCACCGTGCGCCGCGTCTACGACGCCGCCCCGGCCGAGGGCGGCCAGTGAGCCGCATGCGGGCCTTCTTCCGCCTGCTGAGGGCGTGGTGGAGCCCCCCGGAGACGCCGGGAGGTGGGGGGGGCGCGATCGGCTGAGGCGCCCCTCACCCGACGCGCACCTGCTGGCGCGTCAAGGGCGAGATCTTCGGCTCGGGCGTGAGGATCCCCCGGAAGTTCAGAGGGTCGGCGGCGCTCACGGTCACCGGCGGCGGCCCGGCCGGCCACTCGGCCCGGCGGCGGATGGACCGCAGGAGAGCCACCGCTTCGGGCAGCGCGTACTGCTCGCCGTCGAAGCGCGCCACGAACCGGCCGCCCCGGATCTCCCCCCGGGCCTCGAGCAGACGGCAGGCCCGAGCGATGTCCCGCCACGGCACTCCGTGCTTCTCCCGCTCCAGCGTCTTGCGGAAGACGACGCCCGTGCGGCGCAGCATCTGGCGGGCGACCTGCTCGGCGGGAGGGGGCGCGGGCCCCGGGGCGCGGCCGAGCAGGCTCCAGCGGCCCGCGGTCACGCCGGCCGCCTTCCGCCTCCAGGGCGGCACGATGAGCAGCCGCAGGCCGCCGAAGCTGTCGCAGGTGACCCGGCCGTGGGCGATGAGGCTCGCCAGACCCTCCTCGACCGCCGCCCCCGGGAGCCGGCTCTCCCGCGCCAGCTCCTGCAGGAACAGCGGCCCACGCCGGGCGAGGGCGTCGTGGACCTCGGCCGCCGTACCGGTCGGCGGGACGCCCGGGGTCTGCCCCGCGGCCGCCAGCGCGGCCCACACCCCCGCATCCTCGCGGGGGAAGAGGCAGACGGGCGTGCGGCGGACGGGCGTCGCGCCCGAGCCCCACAGCCGGCCCCACATCACCTCACCGGAGAGCGTGATCTGGTCGAGCCACTCGCGCTTGTAGCCGCGGACGCGGGCGGGGAGCACGCTCGCCTCCCAGGCCGCGGCGGGCACCTCGAAGCCGGCGAGCTTCCCCACGACGGCCGCCACTCCGCGCGGCCCCTCGAGCCGATGCTCGCCGTCCGCGTGCTGCCAGCAGGCGAGGAAGCGCAGGAACTGTGACGCGGTGACGGGCTCGATCTCCTTGCGCAGCCGGTCCAGCGTGTAGCGGTGGATGCGGGCGAGCAGCCGGCGGTCGCACCAGGCCGGCCGGCCGCCGATCCGGGCCCGCAGCACGACTCCTTCGGCCTCGAGCTGGAGCATCAGCGGTTCCTGCTCGGCCGAGAGCCACGAACTGTCCGCGAAGCGGGATTCAGCACCCCCTGGCTCGATGAGGAAAACAGGCCCGAGAGCCTCCAGCCGCCCCCGCAGCACGGCCTTGGGGTCACGGCCGGCCTCGGCGGCGTAGTAACGATCCCCGGCGGCGACGACGCGCCCGCCCATGCGCAGCTCGTCGATCCACGACTGCCACGCGACGGCCTCCTCGGCCGTGACGTACCCCATCCAGAGCAGCGCCTCGTGCACCTCCTCGGCGCCCTCCGGCTGGGGCCACGCCTCTTCGCGCACGCGGGCGACGGCCTCGGGATCGAGGGCGCCCAGCTCGTCCGCGGTCCGCATGTCGAGGATGCGCCGTGAGGCGACGGCCTGGGTCCGCCGTTCCTCGAGTGGCGCATCGTCGAGGAAGGTGTAGGGCGCCGAGCTGAGGATCCCCCGGGCGAACGCCGACGGCTCGACGGTGTCCACCGCCCGCTTCGCGATCCGGCCGTCGCGAAGCCCGCGCAGGACCTCGAGGAACCCCTCGACGTCCATCGCCTCGGTGAGGCAGTCGTCGATCGTCTGGCGCACGATCGGGTGATCCATCGGGACCTCGATGGGGCCGCCGGGAAGCGTCTCCGGACAGGCGGCGACCTGCGGGAACGCCGCGGCGAGGAGGTCGTTCGCCCGCATCCGGAGCAGGGGGGCGGGGACGCGCCGGCCGTTGCGGCTCCGCTCCAGCAGGAGCGCGCGCTGCGCGTTCCATCGCCAGCGCGTCTCGAACAGGGGCGAGGCCAGCAGCGCCTGGACGAGCACCCCCCGGGCCGTCTCGGGTTGCAGGTAGTCGAACACGCCTTCCAGCTCGAAGCTGTGCTGCGGGCCGAGGGAGAGGACGATGGCCTCCTCGTTGGCCGCCGCCTGCAGCTCGAAGCCGAAGCCGACGCAGAAGCGCTTGCGCAGGGCCAGGCCCCACGCCCGGTTGATGCGCGAGCCGAAGGGGGCGTGGACGACGAGCTGCATGCCCCCGCTCTCGTCGAAGAAGCGCTCCAGGATGACGCGCTCTTGCGTGGGCACCGCGCCGAGGGAGCGCCGTCCCGCCTCGACGAACTCCGCGATCTGGGTGGCCGCGCCCTCGGGCAGGCACGGGCCGCACTCGGCGGCCAGCCACTGGCCGGAGCCCTGCTCACAGCCGGCGCAGGCGTCGCGCAGCGTGGCGATCTCGGCGGCCAGCTCCCGGGTCCGCCCCGGCCCCTCCCCGAGCCAGAAGGGAAGGCTCGGCGGCGCGCCCTTGGCGTCGGCCACCCGCACGACGCCGGGCTCGACCCGCAGGATCTGCCACGACGCGTTGCCGAGCTGGAAGATGTCGCCCCCGCTCGACTCGATCGCCCAGTCCTCGTTGACGGTGCCGACGAGCGTGCCGTCCGGCTCCAGCCGGACCTGGTAGTCGGCGGTGTCGGGGATCGCGCCCCCGGACATGATCGCGGTGAGCCGGGCGCGGCGGGTGGCCATCAGCCGGCGGTTCACTCCGTCGCGGTGGAGGAGCGCCCGCCGGCCGTCCGAATGCAGCGCGACGACCGCGTCGAACTCCTCGCGGGAGACGTCGCGATAGGGCCATGCCCGCCGCATCGTGTCGAAGAGGGCCTGCTCCTCCCAGGGCTCGGGGACGCAGGAGGCGACCACCTGCTGGGCGAGGATGTCGAGCGGGCGGGGCGGGGCCGGCGTGCGGTCGAGCAGCCCCGACCGCACGCAGCGCAGGAGCGCCGCCGACTCGACCAGCTCGTCGAGCGTGAGGGGGAACATACGCCCCTTGGGCACGCGGCCCAGGGCGTGGCCGGACCGTCCGACGCGCTGCAGCAGCGTCGCGATCGACCGGGTGGCCCCGACCTGGACGACGAGGTCCACCTCGCCGATGTCGATCCCCAGCTCCAGAGAGGCGGTGGCGACGAGGGCCCGGAGCTGCCCGGCCTTCAGGCGCTGCTCGGCCTCCAGCCTCCGCTCGCGGGCCAGGCTGCCGTGGTGGCTGGTGACCGCGTCCTCGCCCAAGAGCTTGGTGAGCTGGGCGGCGATGCGCTCGGCCATCTTGCGGGTGTTCACGAAGACGAGGGTCGTACGGTGCTCTCGCACCAGGGTGGCGATGCGGTTGTAGATCTCCTCCCACTGCTCGTGCGAGCACACGGTGGACAGCGCCGATGGGGGGACCTCCACCGCCAGGTCGAGGTCGCGGAAGGCGCCGGCGTCGACGAGCACGCACTCGCGGCCGGTGCCGACCAGGAACCGCCCGACTTCGTCGAGGGGCTTCTGGGTGGCGGAGAGCCCGACCCGCTGCACGGCTCGTCCGGCCAGGACCTCCAGCCGCTCCAGGGACAGCGCCAGGTGGCTGCCGCGCTTGTCACGGACGAGGGCATGGATCTCGTCCACGATCACGGCGCGGACGCCGCGCAGCATCTCCCGGCCGCTGGCGCTGGTCANTCGTCACCAGGATGTGGGGCGGACGCCGCGCCATGGCCGTGCGCTCGCCGGCCGGCGTGTCGCCCGTGCGCACGAGCACCCGCAGCTCGGGTAGCGAGGGGTCGGCCGCCCGGATCTCGGCCAGCGGGCCCTGCAGGTTCTTCTGGACGTCGTTCGACAGGGCCCGGAGCGGCGAGACGTAGACGACCTGGGTGGCGTCGGGCAGGTCCGCCCCCTGACGGAGCAGGCCGTCGATGGCCGACAGGAAGGCGGCCAGCGTCTTGCCGGAGCCGGTGGGGGCGGCGATGAGCGTGTGCCGGCCCTCCCGGATGAGCGGCCACCCATCGCGCTGCGGCGGGGTGGGCTCGCCCAGGCGAGCGGAGAACCAGCTCCGGACGCACGGATGGAACGCGGTAAGCGGGCTCATGGGCCCACCATCCTACCTCCCCCGCCGCGCCCGATCAGGTCCGAATCTCGGGACCGTGCTGGCGCGTCAGCGCCGGCGGCGGGCCTTGCTGCCGCTGGCCTTCTGGGCGCCCCCGGATCTGCTTTTCGGGCGGCTGGCCGCGGCGGTCTTCTTCGGCGCGCTGCGCTTCGACGGCGTCATCGAGGCCATCGCCTCCGCGCCGCGGCGGGCCATCTCGTCCGGGCTCAGGTCTTCCTTGTGCGTCGCCATCGCCCACAGGTGGCCGAAGGGATCGCGCACCTGCCCGTAGCGGTCGCCCCAGAACATGTCCATCAGGGGCTGGGTCGGCTTCGCGCCCGCGCCCAGCGCCCGCTGCCAGAGCGTGTCCACATCCTCGACGTAGAGCTGGATCACGACCGGCGTGCCGTTGAGCGACTGCGGCGATCTCGCGGGTCCCTGCGGCCACTCGTCGGCGAGGAAGATGGGCGAGTCGCCGATCTGGAGCTCGGCGTGGGCGATACCGCCGCCCGGCCCGGACATTCGATAGCGCTCCTGGGCGCCGAAGGCCTTCTTGTAGAAGTCGATCGCCTTGGCGGCGCCCTTGATGACCAGATGAGGGGTCACGGTGTGTGTCCCCTCGGGGATGGGTCTCACCATCGTTGGCTCCTTTCAAGCGGGGATTCCTGAGCCTATCACCCCGCGGCGTCCGAAGGCTTGAATGCTTCAGGAGATCATGGGATTTTCCTGGGCGGTGACCGCTCCGTGAACAATTCGTGGCTCGGCGCGTAGGACTCTCTCGGACGCGGTGGGCCCGAAGCTCCCGCGAGGGGGATCACGATGAAGCGCGGAGAGAAGGACTTCCTGGCCGGCTTCGAGCGGGCCGCGCTGCTCGTACAACAGGTCGTGAGCCGGCCGGCCGCGTACGCAAGCGGCGACCGGTACCTTGAAGACGTGGCCCGACTGCACGGCGACTCGGACGACCTGATGCGCCGGGGGCTCGCGGTGGGCTGCCTGGCTGCCCTGGGCAGGGCCTAGTCCTTCCAGCCGGAAGCCTCCAGGAGCTCGAGGAACTGCGGATCATCGGCCCTCAGTGGGGGCAGCCACGGGCGCAGATACTCTCGCGTCCACCAGACGCCGGTTCCGGGCGGCGCGAACCGGTAACGATAGAGCGAGGCGCGCACCCACCTTGGGGGCGTGTCCGGGAAGGGATCGCTCGCGATCAGGCTCAAGGTGTCGCGATCGTTTTGCAACAGCTTCCACGCGAGGTGGAGCGTCCAGGGATACTCGTCGGGCGTGCCCATGGCCGCGAACCACATCAGCCAGTCGAGGCGGTAGTGGTAGGGCGACATCAGGCACGGCCGGCGCCGGGGATCGCCTGGCTTGCACTTGAACTCGTACTCCTTCCACACGCTGGCCCCGGTGAGCTCTTCGTCGGAAGAGCCCTGGAAGACGATCTCGGCGCGCTCGCGGCCCACCGAGCCGAAGGCGCCGTAGGTGTTCACCAGGTGCAGCCGGGTGAACGAAGTGTTCATGACCTGCCGCGTCGAGAACAGGTTGGCGATGGGGTCGATGCTGAGCAGCGCCACCACGCTCACTACGAGGATGGTGGCCACGCTCTGGGGCCGGGACCGCTGGGCGCCCGCGGCGGCGCGGTCGGCGGCCGCGCAGAGTCGGGCCGGCAGGATCCTGCGCCATAACGAGTCGTCGAAGCAGGCCAGGGCGGGGACGATCGTCAGGTAGTTGAGGAACGACAGGTTGCCGGAAAGGATGAGGAAGCCCTGGAAGGCGACGAACAGGAACCCGGCCGCGTGGCGCCACGGGCGCGGGCAGAACGCGAAGGCGGGGGCCACCAGCTCGACCAGGTGGTTGAAGAGGGCGCCCAGGGTGTGGACCGGGTTCGGCAGGAAGTGGAACATCCGCGACAGCGGACCCGGCACCGGCTGGGTCTCGTAATGGAAGCGCAGGCACGTCAGGTCGCGCCAGCACGAGTCCCCGCGGACCTTGATCAGCCCGGCCCCCAGCATGATGCGGAAGATGAGCCAGCGGAAGAGCCACACCACGGGCACCGGGGGCGGACGAGCGGGAAACGGCCGCGGGTCGAGGAGCGGGCACAGGAAAGCCGCGAGGAAGCCGGTCTCGCAGAGCTGGATCTCCCAGCCGAAGCCGTACCAGTCCTGGCCGGCGGGCAGGAATGACATGTAGAGGAACCACAGCACGAAGAGCAGGATCGCGTTGGCGTAGCCGGCGAGGAGGACGAGGGACAGCACCACGCCGGCCCATGCGATGCCGACCAGGAAGCCGTCGGAGCCGTCGAGCCAGAAGACACTCGGCCAGCGCAGGAACGCGGGCCACCGCCCGCCCACGCGCTGCGCGAGCTCGTTGAAGAGGGGAGCGGCCGGAGTGAGGCCGTGGGCGCCGACCAGGGGGCGGATCTGGAAGGCCGCGACTAGGAACGCGCACGCGTAGGCCAGGCCAAGGAGCCGCAGCATCATGAAGCGCGTCAGCCAGTAGGCGGGGGGCGGGGACGGTTCGGCCACGACGCCGAGGATAGCCCGGGCCGCGGTTTCGTTCTTGACGCAGCCGGCACCCTCGGCGTAGCGTCGCACGTCGCCGCCCGTCGAAAGGAGCGCGTCATGAGAGACCGACTCCCGGTCACCGCCCGCGCCGCCTGCCTGCTCGCCGTCCTCGCCTTCTCCGGCCGCGCCGCGGCCGCCGGGGGTCCGGCGGACCCGGCCCTCCCGAAGAAGCTCGAGGACTTCGACGCCTACATGCAGAAGGTCGTGAAGGACTGGAACGTGCCCGGGATCGGGGTCGGCATCGTGGTGAAGGACGAGCTCGTCTTCGCCCGCGGCTACGGCTTCCGGGACTACGGGAAGAAGCTGCCGTTCACGCCGCGGACGACGGTTCCCATCGCCTCCAACACGAAGCTCTTCACCGCCGTCGCCGCCGGCCTGCTCGTCGAGGAGGGCACCAGTTCTACAACGACGAGCTGAACGCCACGGTCACGATCCGCGACATGCTCTCGCACCGCACCGGGATCACGCGCCACGACTCGATCTGGTACAAGTCCGACTTCACCCGCAAGGAGCTGTTCGAGCGGCTCAAGTACCTCGAGCCCTCCCAGCCGCTGCGCCAGACGTTCCTCTACAACAACATGATGTACGCCGGGTCCGGCTACGTGATCGAGCTCCTGAGCGGCCAGCCGTGGGAGGACTTCGTGCGCGAGCGCATCCTGGCGCCGCTCGGCATGACCAGCACGGTCTTCTCGATCGACGACATGGTCAAGCAGCCGGAGCACGGCGTTCCGTTCACGGAGCGGCGGGACTCGTTCGAGCTGCACGAGATTCCCTACTACCGGGAAGCGGCCGGGATCGGCCCCGCGGGGTCCATCAACTCGAGCATCGAGGACATGTCGAAGTGGCTCGTCGCGCTGCTGAACGGCGGCGCGTCCGGCGGCCAGCCGGTGATCCCGGCCGGCGTCCTGAAGGCCACCCTCGCCCCGGCCATCGCGCTGCCGAACACGCAGCTCGAAGCCCGCGGCTTCGGCGAGCTGCTCAACCCGGCGTACGGGACGGGGCGGTGGACGGCCTCGTACCGCGGGCACGCGATCGCGTACCACGGGGGCGACATCAACGGCTTCCACTCGCAGGTCTCGCTGATGCCCTACGACGGCATCGGGGCCATCGTGCTGGTCATCGGGAACCACGCCGCGCCGCTCTACAACGTCGTCTCCTACAACGTCTACGAGCGGCTGCTCGGGCTGAGCCTCACGCCATGGAGCGAGCGCATGCTCGACATCCGCCTGAAGGCGAAAGAAGCGGGCAAGGCCGCCCGCGCCCGGGCGGGGGGCGAGCGCGTGGCGGGGACGAAGCCGTCCCATCCCCTCGACGACTATATGGGCGAGTTCGAGCACCCGGCCTACGGCGTCCTCGCGATCGCGAAGCAGGGCGACGGCCTGCTCTTCGACTTCCACAAGGTCAAGCTGGCCCTGAGCCACTTCCACTACGACCGCTTCGACACCGCCGACGACGAGGAAGAGGGCAAGTGGTCGGTGAACTTCTCCACCAGCCCCCAGGGTGAGGTCGACAAGGCGCTCGTCTCGCTCGACGAGGCGGAGGTCAGCTTCGTGAGGCGGGTTCCGGCGGCGCTTTCCGCGCCGGCGACGCTGCGTCCCTATGCGGGCACGTACAAGACGCCGACGGGCGCGAAGTTCGACGTGGTCCTCAAGGAGAACGGCGCCCTCGGAATCGTCTTCCCCGGACAGCCCTTCCAGGCGCTCGTCCCGTGGAAGCCGCACCGCTTCCGGGTCAAGGAGTTCGCCGACGTCATCGTCGAGTTCGTGGTCTCCGACGGACGCGTCACGGAGATGAGGCAGATCGACCCTTCGGGAGAACAGAGGTTCCCGCGGCAGTAGGTCCGCGCTCCGCTCCGGGGAAGATAGCGCCGGCCGGACCGTCCTCGAGCCCGTCGCCCACGCGCTTCTGGCTGGCCGCCCTCCTGGCGCTGGGCATGGTCTGCTGTTATGCGCAGCGCGGGACGCTGTCGGTGGCGGCGCCGTTCATGATCGAGCAGGGACGCGTCTCGACGGCGGAGATGGGTCTCCTGCTGTCGGCCTTCTTCTGGTCCTACTCGTTCATGCAGGTTCCGGCCGGGTGGCTGGTGGACCGCGTGGGGGCCGGCCGGGCCTACGCCGTCGGCTTCGCGTTCTGGTCGCTGGCCGCCGCCGGCACCGGCTTCGCCCGAGGGCCTGGTGCGCTCGTGGCCGCTCGCGTCTCGCTCGGCGTGGGCCAGTCCGTCGCCTTCCCGGCCAGCGCCAGCGCGGCGGCCCATTCCTTCCCCGACGACGAGCGCGGCCTCGTGACCGCGACCTACCTGAGCGGCGTCCGGCTCGGCCAGGCGCTCGTAAGCGCCGTCGGCGCGTTCCTGATCGCCTCGTACGGCCTCAGGGCCTTCTTCCTGGCCAGCGGGATCGTCCCGATGCTGTGGCTCCTTCCCTGGAGCCGATTCTGGGCGGGCCGAGAAGGAGCGCGACTCTCGTCCGACTCGGGGCCGGTCCGGCGAGAGGCCCTGTCGCTGGCCGGGAGCGTCGCGCTGCTCCAGCACCGCACCGTGCTCGGCATCCTCCTCGGGTTCTTCGCCTTCGACTATGCCTGGTACGTCTACGTCAACTGGCTGCCCGGCTACCTGGTCATGGAGCGGAAGTTCGGACCGGCCGAGGTGAGCCTCTACGGCTCGGTGCCCTACGTGGCGATGACGGTGGTCATCCTGCTGTCGGGCTTCCTGAGCGACTGGCTGGTCCGCCGCGGCCACGCGGAGACGAAGGTGCGCAAGGCGCTCATCGCCACGGGCCTGCTCGTCGCCTGCCTCATCGTCCCCGCCGGCCTGGTGCGCGACCGGATGACGGCCGTCTGGCTGATGACCGCCTCGCTTTGCGGGCTCGGCATCGCCTCGCCCAACACGTGGACGCTGACCCAGGCCGTGTGCGCCAGGAGCATCGTCGGCACGGTGTCGGGCATACAGAACTTCGGCGGCAACGTGGGCGGCATCATCGCGCCCGCCCTGACCGGATACATCGCGCACCGGACCGGTTCCTTCGCGCCGGCCCTCGGCATCACCGGCGTGGTGCTCGTCGCCGGCGCCCTGGCCTATGTGCTGCTCGTCTCGCGGAGAGTCGATCCCGCCGGGCCGGCGGCCTGGGTCAGAGCAGGCGTCGGCGGGCGGTCTGCCAGGGGCTGGACCAGTGCGCCACCGCCATGATCCCGCCGACGGCGACGAGCTGGAGGTGGCTGGCGCTCGGAGCCATGCTGACCGCATCCGGCCCCGCCGCTGGTCCGCCGCCGGCCGGGATGGCTCGGCTCGCGGGCGGAACGTTCACGATGGGCACCGACCCGGCGCTCATCGACGGCCGGTGCCGTCGCTTCGGCACGAGCCACCGTGATCTCTTTCTTGCCGAGGTGCCGTCACACGCGGTCACGTTGCCGCCGTTCCTCATCGACCGAACGGCCATCCCGCCGCCGGAGCCGGTCCCCACGTCGGCTTCCGCTGCGCCCGGTCGGACTGAGTTGACGTCCGCCGCGCCGCGCGTCTAAGGTTCCTGCTTTCCGGATCCTTGTCCGATGGGGGACTCATGAACCAACTGTCCGTCGCATGCCTCGCGCTGCTCGCGGCGGCGCCGGCGACCGCGCCAGAGCCGACCCGGGCGCATCCCGCGCCGGCGGCGGCCCCGGCGGGGCCCATCACGGTGGCCGTCGACGCGACGGAAGCGCCCCGGCGGATCTTCCACGCCCGGCTCGCTATTCCCGCGCGCCCCGGCCCGCTGACCCTGCTCTATCCGAAATGGATCCCGGGGGAGCATGCTCCCGACGGGCCCATTGTGGACGTCGCGGGCTTGAGGTTCACGGCCGGCGGACACAGCGTGGCCTGGCGCCGCGACCTGGAGGACATGTTCACCTTCCACCTCACCGTGCCGGCGGGCGCGGACACGATCGAGGCGTCGCTCGACTTCCTGTCTCCGACGGAAGCGGGCGGCTTCTCGGCCGGCTCCTCCGTCACCTCGAGCCTCGCCGTCGTGAGCTGGAACCAGCTCCTGCTCTATCCGGCCGGCCTGCGCGCCGACCAGCTCAGCTACGAGGCCCGCCTGCGCCTGCCGCCGGGCTGGGGCTTCGGCACCGCGCTCCCGCCGGCCGGCGGCCCGGGAGCCGGCGCGCCGGCCGGGGAGATCCGCTTCGCGCCCGTGACGCTGGAGCGCCTCGTCGACTCGCCCGTCATCGCCGGCGCCTTCTACCGGCGGATCGACCTCGGCGTCCAGGACGGCCTTCCTCACTTCATCGACGCCGCGGCGGACAGCGCCGGCGCGCTGGAGCTGAGCCCCGAGCTGCACCGCAAGTACCGCGATCTCGTGGTCGAGGCGGGTCGGCTCTTCGGCGCCCGCCACTACCGTGACTATCACTTCCTGCTCAGCCTCAGCGACCACGTCGCGCACTTCGGGCTCGAGCACCACGAGTCGAGCGACGACCGCATCGCCGAGAACGGCATCACCGACCCGTCGGCGATCCGCCTCTTCTCCGGCCTGCTGCCGCACGAATACGTGCACTCCTGGAACGGCAAGTATCGGCGGCCGGCCGGCCTGGCCACCGCGGATTTCCAGAGGCCGATGCACGACGACCTGCTGTGGGTCTACGAGGGTCTGACCCAGTACCTCGGCTTCGTCCTCGCCGGCCGCAGCGGCCTGCAGAGCTACGACCAGTCGCGCGAGGGCCTGGCCCTGACCGCCGCCTACCTGAACCAGCGCCAGGGGCGTGAATGGCGTCCGCTCCAGGACACCGCCGACGCCGCGCCCATCCTCTACTTCTCCCCCGCCTACTGGTCCGACTGGCGGCGCGGCACGGACTTCTACGACGAGGGCCTGCTCATCTGGCTCGAGGCGGACGTGACCATCCGCAACCTCACCCGCGGGGCCAGGTCGCTCGACGATTTCGCCCACCTCTTCCACGGCGGCGCGTCCGGGCCGCCCACCGTGCTGCCCTACACCTTCGACGACCTGGTAGCCGCGCTCGACCAGGTGGCGCCCAGCGACTGGCGGAAGTTCCTGACCGACCGGCTGGCCGCGACCGGCGCCCGGGGGCCGCTGGGGGGCGTCGAGGGCGGCGGCTGGAAGCTCGCCTTCACCGAGGAGAAGCCCGAGCTGGTGAAGACGATCGAAGCCAGTCCCCAGGGCGGCCAGGACCTGCGCTACTCCGTCGGCCTCGCGCTCAACAAGTCAGGCGGAATCGTCGACGTGATCCACGGCAGCCCCGCCGACCAGGCCGGGCTGAGCCCGGGCATGAAGCTCGTCGCCGTCGACGGCCGCGCCTATACCGCGGACGGGATGAACGCGGCGCTGCGGGCCGGCAAGGCCGGCGCCGGGCCGCTGGAGCTGCTCGTCGAGAACACCGGCTATTACAAGACGCACCCGGTCCGGTACAACGGGGGCGAGCGCTACCCGCGCCTGGTCAGGGACGAATCGAAGCCGGACCTGCTGCAGCAGATCCTGGCCCCGCACGCCGGCCGCTAGGCCACGACACCTCGCGCCCTCGCCGCGCCGCAGGGCTCGGCCATGGCCGCGTGCTAGACTCGCCGCCCAATGCGCATGCTCGTCCTGGCCTGCGGCCTGTCGACGCTCGCGCTCGGCCGGCCGCTGTCCGTGTCCTCCGACGGAAGCGAAGCCGGCCCGCTGGGCTTCCGGATCCGCTTCTCTCCCGAGCAGAGCCGGGAGGCGCTCGACGGTCGCCTGCTCCTGCTCGTCTCGAACGACGAGACGAGCGAGCCCCGGTTCCAGATCAGCGAAGGGCCGCGGACGCAACTCGTCTTCGGCATCGACGTGGAAGGGCTCGCGCCGGGCCAGCCGGCCACGATCGACGAGAGCGTGCTCGGCTACCCGCGAGACAGCCTGAAGGACGTTCCCGCCGGGACGTACACCGTCCAGGCCCTCCTGCATCGCTACGAGACGTTCCATCGCGCGGACGGGCACCTGGTGAAGCTGCCCATGGACCGCGGCGAGGGCCAGCAGTGGAGCCGCGCCCCCGGCAACCTCTACTCCACGCCGCGGAAGGTGACGATCGCTCCGGCGAACGGCGGCGCCATCGAAATCGCCCTCGACAGGGTCATCCCGTCCATCCCCGACGCGCCGGAGACGAGGTACGTCAAGCACGAGAAGATGCAGAGCGCGCTCCTGTCGAGGTTCTGGGGCCGGCCGATGTTCCTCGGCGCCCACGTGCTGCTGCCCGAGGGTTACGACGCGCACCCGCAGGCGCGCTACCCCCTCGTCATCTTCCACGGCCACTTCCCGCACACGATCGAGAGCTTCCGCGAAGCGCCGCCCGACCCCGACCTCAAATGCGAATACTCGGAGCGGTTCCACCTGGAGTGCTACAACCGCATCCAGCAGGAGCAGGCCTACCAGTTCTACAAGGACTGGACGAGCGCGGGCTACCCCCGGACGATCGTGGTCGAGATCCAGCACGCCAACCCCTACTACGACGACTCCTACGCGGTGAACTCGGCGAACCTCGGTCCGTACGGCGACGCGATCACCTACGAGCTCGTCCCCTACCTCGAGAAGAAGTACCGCGCCATCGGGGCGGGCTGGGCGCGCTTCATGTACGGCGGCTCGACGGGCGGATGGGAGGCCCTCGGGGCGCAGGTCTTCTACCCCGACGAGTACAACGGGGCCTGGTGCGCTTGCCCCGATCCGATCGACTTCCGCGCCTACACCGTGGTGGACATCTACAAGGACCAGAACGCCTATGCCATGGACAGCCGGTGGAAGCGCACGCCCCGGCCGGGGATGCGGAACTACCTCGGCCACGTCAGCGCGACGCTCGAGGAGATGAACCGCCTGGAGCTCGTGCTGGGCACGAAGAGCCGCTCCGGCCAGCAGTGGGACATCTGGGAGGCCGTCTACTCACCGGCGGGCGCCGACGGCTATCCCCAGCGGATCTGGGACAAGCGCACCGGGCTCATCGATCACGGGGTGGCCGAGTACTGGCGGCAGCACTACGACCTCTCGGACATCCTGCGCCGGAGCTGGTCGAAGGGGCTCGGACGAAAGCTGCAGGGCAAGATCCATATCTATGTCGGCGAGGCGGACAACTACTTCCTCAACGACGCGGTGTACCTCGTGGACGACTTCCTCCGGAGCACGAAGGACCCGCCCTACGACGGGGAGGTGGACTACGAGCCGCGCGCCGAGCACTGCTGGAACGGCGACCACACGCGCCCCAACGCGATCTCACGCCTGCGCTACCACCAGATGTTCGCGCCGAAGATCGTGGAGCGCATCCTGAAGTCCGCGCCCGCCGGCGGCGATCTAACCACCTGGCGGTATTGACGGATTTCGGGCTGACGAAGCGCGAGGCCTCGTTCCTGCGCCGGATGCGGCCGGCCTGGCGCATCCAGAGCTTCCTCGACTCGATCGCCTACGACGTGGAGGGGGACGGCTGCCGTTCGCCGCGCCGCGTGTTGCGGGAGCGCAAGGCGCAATGCATGGACGGGGCGATCTTCGCCGCGGCAGCGCTCCGCCTCCAGGGCCATCCGCCGCTCCTCGTGGACCTGGAGGGCGTCTGGGACACCGACCACGTCCTGGCCGTCTTCCGCGAGGCCCGGGGCTGGGGCGCGGTCGCCCGCTCGAACTTCTCGGGTTTGCGTTTCCGCGAGCCGATCCACCGCACGATCCGCGATCTGGTGGGCAGCTATTTCGAGTCGTACTTCAACCTGCGCCGGCAGAAGACGCTGCGCCGCTACTCGGCGCCGGTGAGCCTGGCCCGCTTCGACCGGCGGGGCTGGATGATCGCCGAGGAAGACCTGTGGTACATCCCGGAGCACCTCGTGGGCGTGCGCCATCGCCCCCTGCTCACGCCGGTCCAGGCGAAACGCCTGGGTCCGGTGGACCGGCGGATGTTCGAGGCGGGCCTGGTGGGACGCGCGACCTTGCGCCGGCGATCTCGGCGCCGCCGATGAGCAGCCGGAACCAGTCGGGATGACCGAAGCGGTGTAACTCCTCCACGCTCCCGGCGCCTATCGGCGCGCGTCCGCCCAGGCCCTGCTCCGCGCCGCGTCCTGAGCCAACTCGATCGTCGCCGCCACCGGCAAATACATCCGCCGGCGGCCGATGATCCGGGTCTAGGCGCCGGAGCCGGGAACTTTTTCCGCAGCGAGAGGCAAATCCGATGGGGGGTAAGCCCAGGCCCTCCATCTCTGCTCTACTGGGCTTGAGGCGTATGTCCACCTGGCTGCTCGCCGCACTGTGGCTGGCCGCCCCGGTCCCCGCTCCGCAGGCCCCGGCCGAGAGTCCGCGCAAGGCGGACTCGGTCATCGGCGAGGTCACGGCGGTCGACGGCGCCCTCCGCCGCCTCACCGTCAAGAGCGATGCCGGGGCGTCGGTGGAGGTCCGGCTGGACGACAAGACCGTCTTCCTCCGCGCGCGGCCGGGATCCACGGGTCTGAACGACGCGACGCCGGCGCACCTGGAAGAGATCGCGGCCGGAGACCGCGTGTTGGCGCGGGGCCGGCGGGCGGACGACAAGGCGTCTCTCGCCGCGCGACAGGTCGTCCTCATGACGCGGAGCGACATCGCCCAGAAGCAAGACTCGGAGCGGGCGGACTGGCGGCGCCGGGGCGTGCTGGGCGTCGTGTCCGCGGTGGACGCGACGAAGGGCGAGATCATCCTCCAGGTGCGGCGGCTCGCCGGAGCCGAGACGGTGACGATACCGGCCGCCGGACCGAAGGTGGTCTTCCGGCGCTATGCTCCCGACTCGGTGAAGTTCGGCGACGCCCGTCCCAGCTCACTGGTCGAGGTCCAGGTCGGCGACCAGCTCCGCGCCCTCGGCGAGCGCAGCCCCGACGGAAGCCGGCTCGTCCCCGAGCAGGTGGTGTTCGGCACCTTCCGCACCGTGTCCGGCCCGGTGGCGGAAGTGGACGCGAGCACGGGCGAGCTGACGGTGCGGGACGAGCAATCGCGCAAGCCGGTGCGGATCGCCGTGGGCTCCGACGCGCGGCTGCGCCGCATCCCGCCCGAGATGGGCGCGCGGCTGGCGCGATGGCGGGAAGGGCCGGGGCCGGACGGGCCTGCCCGGCCGGAGGGACCGGCCGGGAACGGGACGGCGCCCGGCGCCGAGCGCTTCCGCGGCATGCGGGAGGGCGGCGGGCCGGAGGACATCCTCGATCGCCTTCCCGCGATCACCCTCGCCGAGCTCAAGCCGGGCGACCGTATCCTCGTCTCGAGCACGAAGGGGAACGATCCCGCCCACCTCACCGCCATCGCGCTCGTGGCCGGGCTCGAGGCCCTCGCGCCGCCGGCAATCGCCCGAGGTCGAGGCGCCCGGGGCATGGACTCGGACCTGCCGCCGGAGCTGATGGACCTGGGGATGAGCATCCCGTGAGCGTGGTGCTGGCCGTCCTGCTCGCGGTGTCGCTCGGACCGGCCGACGACCAGGCCGCGACGCTGCGGGGCCGCGTCACCGACCCGCTCGGCGGCGCCATCGTCGGGGCGCGCGTGGAAGCGCGGGGTCCGTCGGCCAGGAAATCCGTGTCCACGAGCGGCACGGGCGACTACGTCATCGTCGGCCTCAAGCCCGGGCGCTACACGGTCCTCGTGACGAAGGAACGCTTCACGGCGTACGCCAACGACGCGGTCGACCTGACGGCGGGCCAGGCGGCCGTCCTCGACGTGCAGCTCGTGCTCGCCCCGGTGGAGGAGACGGTCACCGTGAAGTCGCCCAACCCGCCGCTCAGCATCGAGCCGCAGAACAACGCCGGCGCCATCGTCATCAAGGGCGACGACCTCGACGCGCTGCCCGACGACCCCGACGAGATGGCCGAGGCGCTGCAGGCGCTTGCCGGGCCCGCCGCGGGACCCAACGGGGGACAGATCTTCATCGACGGCTTCACGGGCGGCCGCATCCCGCCCAAGTCGGCCATCCGCGAGATCCGGCTCAACGCCAATCCCTTCTCGGCCGAGTACGACCATCCCGGCTGCGGGCGCATCGAGATCTTCACCCGGCCGGGCAGCGACAAGCTGCGCGGCGACACGAACTTCCGCTTCAACGACGACGCGCTGAACGCCCGCAACCCGTTCGCGCCCAACCGGGCGCCCTACCAGCGGCGCGAGTGGGGGGGCAGCGTGAGCGGCCCGCTGGTGGCGAAGAAGGGCTCCTACTTCGTGGACTTCGAGAAGCGCAGCGTCGACGACAACGAGATCATCAACGCCACCGTGCTCTCCTCCGACCTGACCCCCACGCCGTTCAGCCTGGCCGTGCTCACGCCGCAGAGCCGGACCAGCTTCTCGCCGCGGCTCGACTGGCAGCTTGGCGCCTCCCACACCCTGACCGCCCGCTACACGTACTCGTCGGTCGAGCGGGACAAGGCCGGCATCGGCGGCTTCTCGCTGCCGTCGCGGGCCTACGAAACGTCCCAGAAGCAGAGCACCTTCCAGCTCTCCGAGACCAGCGTCTTCGGCAAGGTCGTCAACGAAACGCACTTCCGCTTCTCCCGGGACGACGCGAGCAAGAACGGCGACGACTCGCTGCCGACGCTGCAGGTGCAGGACGCCTTCACCGGCGGCGGCGCCCAGGTCGGGCCGTCCTTCAACCGCCAGGACCGTTGGGAGCTGCAGAACGTCACCTCGTGGACCCGGGGCCGCCACTCGCTGCGGGCGGGCTTCCGCTTCCGGGCCGTCGACGAGCACGACCTGGCCCGCCAGGGCTTCGGCGGCAGCGCCCTCTTCTCGGGGGGCCTGGGGCCGCAGCTCGACGCGAACGACCAGGTCGTACGGGACGCCGATGGGCGGCCGGTCCTCGTCTCGCTGACCAGCCTCGAGCGCTACCGGCGCACGCTGCTGTTCGAGCGGATGGGCTTCTCGCCGGCGCAGATCCGGGCCCTCGGCGGCGGAGCGAGCCAGCTCCAGATCGTGGGAGGCAATCCCGAGGCGGGCGTCCGCCAGTGGGACGTGGCGCCGTTCATCCAGGACGACTGGCGGGTGAGGCCAGACCTCATCGTGAGCCTGGGGCTCCGCTACGAGCGGCAGGACAACATCCACGACGGTGTCGACCTGGCACCCCGGGCCGGCTTCTCCTGGTCGCTCGGCAAGAAGGACCAGGCCGGCCGGTCGCACACCGTGCTGCGGGGCGGCTTCGGCGTCTTCTACGACCGCTTCGGCGAGGACTTCACGCTGCGCGCGCACCGCTTCGACGGCGAGCTGGAGCAGCAGTACGTGGTCACGGATCCGGCCGTGCTCGACCGCCTCGTCTTCGGCCTCGGTGACGACGAGCAGGTCGGCGGCGTGCCGTCGGCCGCGACCCTGGCTGCCTTCTCGGTGCCCCAGACCACATGGCGCGTGGCCCCCGACCTCCGCTCCCCCTACAGTCTCCAGTCCTCGCTCAGCCTGGAGCGGCAGCTCCCGCACAACTTCACGCTGTCGGCGACGCTGCTGGCCACGCAGGGACGCCGGCAGCTGCGCTCGCGCAACGTCAACGCGCCGGCAGCGGACGGCGTGCGGCCGCTCGGCGGGGCGGGCAACGTCTATCAGGTGGAGGCGACCGGCCGGATGGACCAGTACCAGGCGATCGTGGGGCTGAACAACCGGCTGAGCCGGAGGTTCACGATCTTCGCCCGCTATTTCCTCGCCCGCGCGAAGAGCGACACCGACGGCGCCGGCACGTTCCCGGCCAACCAGTACGACCTGTCCGGCGAATACGCACGGGCGGGCATCGACGTCCGCAACCGCTTGGTCCTCGGCGGCAACGTGGTGGGGCCGTGGGGCGTGCGGATGAGCCCGTTCGTGATCGCCTCCTCCGGCCGGCCCTACAACATCACCGTGGGCCGCGACCTCAACGGGGACAGCCTGTTCACCGACCGGCCGTCCTTCGCCACCGACCCCATGGCGGCGGGCGTCGTCACCACCGCCTACGGCCTGCTCGACACGCGCCGCGTCGGTCCGGTCATCCCGCGGAACCTCGGGGAGGGACCCGGCTTCGCTGTCATGAACCTGCGCCTCAGCAAGACGATCTCCTTCGGCGGCCGGCGCGCGGCCCCGCCGGGCGGGGGCGAAGGCGGGGAGGGAGGCCGGGGTGGAGGGCGCGGCGGAGGCGGTGGCCGGGGGGAGCCGGGCGGCGGCTTCGGGGGACGCGGCGGTCTTGGCGGACCGCGGGGAGGCGGGGAAGGCGGGGAAGAGGGCGGAGGCGGCGGGCGCGGCCTGACGATCTCGATCTCCGCCCAGAACGCGCTGAACCACGTCAACGCGGCGCCCCCGGTCGGCAGCCTCTCCTCGCCCTTCTTCGGCCGGTCGCTCTCCAGCGCGGGCGGCTTCGGCTTCGGCCCGGGAGGCGCGACCGCGGGCAACCGCCGCATCGAGCTCATCGCCCGCTTGAGCTTCTAGCTCCGGGGTTGTCGGCGGTCTCCGGCCGCTCGACCGGACGGCCGCCCCAGCCCGCCGGAGCACGGAGCCAGGCAAGGTGCGACCGGTTCTGGTCATCCAGACCGATCTCCTCAACGACGCTGGTCATCCCTCGACCTGGGTCCTGCCCTGTACGACCCGGTTGACAGGTCAGAACCTGCTCCGCGTGGTGCTCCCGCGTGGCGTTGCCGGCAACTCGCTCGCTCGCTGGGGCAGGCTCAGGATCTGCGGCGAGCCTTGTCGGTTCGGGCGCGGGCGGCGCAGCCCTCGAGGTGGTCGTTGACGAGGCCCATCGCCTGCATGAAGGCATAGAGGGTCGTGGGGCCGACGAAGGTCCAGCCGCGAGCCTTGAGGTCGCGGCTCAGGGCCACTGCCGAGGGCGGCGCGCCCAGCTTCCTGAGCGCGGCCCACGTCATGCGCCGCGGCCGGGAGCCGGGGGCCGGGCGAAAGCTCGAGAAGTAGGCCGCCAGCGACCCGAATTCCCGCTCCAGCTCCAGCGCGCGGCCCGCATTGTTGATGGCCGATTCTATCTTGCCGCGGTGGCGGACGATGCCGGGATCGCCGAGCAGCCGGGTCACGTCCGCGGGTCCGAAGCGCGCCACCTCCGCGTAGTCGAAACGCCGGAACGCGCGGCGGAAGGCGTCCCGCTTGCGCAGGATCGTCAGCCAGCTCAGCCCGGCCTGGAATCCCTCGAGGCAGACCTTCTCGAACAGCCGCCGGCCGTCGCGCACCGGCATGCCCCACTCACGGTCGTGATAGCGGCGGTACAGCGGATCGCCGTCGCCCCAGAAGCAGCGGACGACGCCGTCGTCGCCGCGGACGAGACCGCGCGGGAGCCGGGCCATGGCGACGCATTGTAAGATGATCGCTGGCCGGTCCGGCACCAGCGGAGGAAGAATGGCCTATACCTACGACGAGCTGAAGAAGAAGACGATCGACGAGCTGAGGGAGATCGCCAAGGGCATCGACAACGAAGCCGTCAAGGGGTACACGCAGATGAACAAGGAGCACCTGCTCCCCGCCATCTGCAAGGCCCTCGGCATCGACACCCATGTCCATCACCACCACCAGGCCGCGCCCGGTGTCGACAAGAACGGGCTGAAGGCGAAGCTCCGCCAGCTCAAGACGGAGCGGGACAAGGCCCTGCAGGCGCACGACCACGCCCAGCTCAAGGCCGTCCGCCGGCAGATGCACCGGGTGAACCGGAAGCTGCGGCTGGCGACCGCCTGAGCGGTCCTAGGCCTGGGAGCTCGTCAAGCCGACCGGACAGGACACGCCCGTGCCGCCCAGGCCGCAGTACCCGCCGGGGTTCTTGGCCAGGTACTGCTGGTGGTACTCCTCGGCGTAGTAGAAGTCGGGCTCGGGCGCGATCTCGGTCGTGATCTCGCCCTGGCCGGCGGCACGTAACGCGGCCTGGTAGGCCTCTCGCGAGGCCTCGGCCGCCCGCCGCTGCTCCTCGTCGTGCCAGTAGATGGCCGAGCGGTACTGAGTGCCGACGTCGTTGCCCTGCCTCATCCCCTGGGTGGGGTCGTGGCTCTCCCAGAAGACGCGCAGCAGGTCCTCGTAGCGGACCTTGTCCGGATCGAACAACACGCGCACGACCTCGGCGTGGCCGGTGAGGCCGGAGCAGACCTCGCGGTAGGTCGGGTTGGGTGTGACGCCGCCGGCGTAGCCCACCGCCGTGGAGATCACCCCGGCCGTCTGCCAGAACTTCCGCTCTGCGCCCCAGAAGCAGCCGAGGCCGAACAGCGCAGTCCGCGTCCCCTCGGGGAAGGGCGGCTTCAAGGCGGTTCCGAGGACGAAGTGCCGCGCGGGGACCGGCATCGCCTCGGACCGGCCGGGCAGCGCCTGGTCCGGGGTCGGCATCTTCAGCTTTTTCGGGTCGAGCCACATGACGCGCGCGCCGGCTAGCGGCCGGTCTCCTTCATCAAAGTGTAACGCGCCCCGGTACCGCGCGATTCCCGGTCAGGCGCTCACCTCTTCCGGCGGCGGATAGCCGTGCTGCTTGCGGCCGACCGGGCCTTCGTGCTGGGCGGTCGTCTTGTAGGGCTCGAAGCGGCCGTCGCCGGCCAGCTCGGCGCAGCGCTTGCGCAGCGCGGCCATCTCCTCCGGCTTCATCGGCGCGAACGACCGGGCGATCTTCAGGTCCTGGCGCAGCACCTTCATGGAGTCGATGCCGGTGATCGTGACCGCGACGGGAAGGCTCATGGCGTAGCGCAGCGCCTCCTCGGCGGTCACCGCCCGGCGCGAGACCTGCTTGCCCTCGCCGCTCATGGGTTTCATCCCGATCGCGGCGATGCCGCGGCGCGCCAGCTCCGGCAGCACCCGCGTCTCGAAGCTGCGGAAGCTGGCGTCGAAGCAGTTGAGGGGGAGCTGGCAGGTGTCGAAGGGGAACCCGTAGGAGAGCATCTTGAGGTGGATCGAGGGGTCCTTGTGGCCGGTGAAGCCCACGAAGCGGACCTTGCCCTCGCGCTTGGCCTGGTCGAGGGCCTCCACCGCGCCGCCGGGCGCGAAGTGGCGCTCGGGGTCGTTCTCGTAGACGACCTCGTGGATCTGCCAGAGGTCGAGGTGGTCGGTGCGCAGCCGCCGCAGCGATTGCTCGAGCTGCCGCATCGCCGTCACCCGGTCGCGGCCGTGCGTGCACACCTTGGTCATCAGGAAGACGCGCGTCCGCCGGCCGCCGGCCAGCGCGCGGCCCATGATCTGCTCGCTCTCGCCGTCGTGGTACTCCCAGGCGTTGTCGAAGAAGCCGATCCCGCCGTCCACCGCCTCCTGCACGATGCGCTCCGCCTGCCGCGCGCCCTTCACGAGCCCGAGGTGGTACCCTCCGAGGCCGAGGGCGGTGACCGCCACGCCCGTGCGGCCGAGGGGGCGGCGGGGCAGGTCCCCCGCCCGGCGGTGCGCTGGTTTGTCGGCGGTCATGGGCTCCTCCCGCTCTCCTTCCTGACACTAGCACGCGGCGGGCGGGCGCGTGGGGAACAGAAACGCCAGGACTGGCGATAGAGTAAGAGGCGCGGGCCGACCGGCCGGCGGCGCGCGGAAGGGGAGTGAACGTGCTCACCAGAACCTGGTTGCTCTCGGCGATGGCGGCGGCGGGAATGGCGGCGGTCGCCGCCGGAAAGGCGCCCAGCCCGGCGTCCACGCCAGCGGCCGGGCTGGCCCGGGCCACGTTCGCCGGCGGATGCTTCTGGTGCATGGAGCCGCCTTTCGAGAAGGTGCCGGGGGTCGTGTCGGTGACGGCCGGCTACACGGGAGGCGAGAAGAAGAACCCCAGCTACGAGGAGGTCTCCGAGGGCGGCACCGGCCACGCCGAGTCGATCGACGTCGTGTTCAACCCTAAGAAGGTGACCTACTCGCAGCTGCTGGACGTCTTCTGGCACAACATCGATCCGCTCACCGCCGACGCGCAGTTCTGCGACCACGGCCACCAGTACCGATCGGCGATCTTCTATCACGACGAGGAGCAGCGGCGCGTGGCCGAGGAGTCGAAGAAACAGGTGCAGGCGCGGTTCCCCCGGCCGGTGGTGACCGAGATCGTGGCCGCTTCGCGGTTCTATCCGGCCGAGGAATACCACCAGGACTTCTACAAGAAGAACCCGGTGCGTTACTACACCTACCGCGCCGGCTGCGGCCGGGACAAACGGCTGAAGGACCTGTGGGGCGAAGCCCCCGCGCACTAGGCCCCCCGACGGACCCTGCGTCCTCGAGCCGCGCGGGCTTATCTCTGCGGCCCCTGCGCTGAAGAAGCGGCGGCTGCCTCCCGCGGCTCGTGGCGGCCCTCCGCGAACTCCTCGATCATTTTCTCGTTGAAGGCCGGGATGTCCTCGGGCTTCCGGCTGGTGACGAGGCCCTGGTCCACCACTACCTGCTCGTCGACCCACTGCACGCCCGCGTTCTTGAGGTCGGCCTGGATCGAGTGGTACGAGGTCATCCTGCGGCCCGCCGCCACACCGGCGTCGATGAGCGTCCACGGCCCGTGGCAGATCGAGGCGACCGGCTTCCCGTCGTCGAAGAAGGCCTTCACGAACTTCTGCGCCTCCGGCATCCCGCGCAGCTTGTCGGGGTTCATCACCCCGCCGGGAAGCAGCAGCGCGTCGTAGTCGCCGGCGTCCGCGTCGGCGAGGGGTACGTCCACCGGGAACGCATCGCCCCATTCGGTGTGCTGCCAGCCCTTCACGCGGCCGTCGGCGGGCGAGACGATGCTCGTCTGTGCGCCAGCCTCGTCGAGCGCGCGCCGCGGCTCGGTCAACTCGACCTGCTCGAAGCCATCGGCGACGAGGATGGCCACCTTCTTGCCCTCGAGGTTCTTCTCCATGGCACCTCCCGGAGTTGTCCGACTTGAACGGTGGGTGCAAGCGGCGTTCCAGACCGCGCGGACTCAGGAAGGTGGAGGCGTCGGCGCGCCCGGCGGAGAGGGGACGGGGATGTGGCGCCTGCTCATCTCGCGGCCGGCCGCGGCGAGCCCCTCGTGCGCCGCCTTGTTGCCCGGATCGAGGTTGAGGGCGGCTCCGAATATGCCCAGCGCCTCTTCGGGCCGGCCATCCTTCAGCGCGGCCTTGCCTTTCTGGAGCAGCTCCGCGAGCGCCCGCGCTTGAGGTGTGCCCGGCGCGGGCGGGCTCAGGAAGGGGATGCCGCTGAGGTCGGGCCACATCGGCGGCAGGCCGGGGTTGTCCTCGCTCACCGTGAGCCGGCTGCGGACCTTGTCGCGGCCGGCGACCGCCCCCGCCAGCGCTTGAGCCACCTCCGCGGCCTGCGACGAGCTGACATGACCGGAGAGCGTGACCAGGCCGTCTTCCACGCTGACGTCGACGTCCTCTTCGCGGGTGAGCTTCGAGCTGGCCAGGGCCGCTTCGACCTTTCCCTGGAGCTTCTCGTCGGACGCGGCGGGCGCGTGGCCGCGGTGCCGGCCCGAAGGCGCCTCCGGCGCCGCGGATGGCTCGGCCGGCCCTTCGACCGCCAGCGGGGTCTCGATCTCGCGGCTGGCCCGGCGCCGCTGGTCGCGGTTGGAATGGCTGAGGACGGAGGCGAGCAGGCCGAAGCCTACCCAGAACCACCACCGGCCCATGAGCCACCAGGGCAGCCCGCGCCGCCGCTGGACGACCGTGACCGGCGATGGCGGCCGGCCGCGCCGGCGCCGACGGAAGAAGCGAAGCGGCAGCAAGACCAGGCGCAGCGGCAAGAGCAACAGCGCCAGCCACAGCGCCTCCGGCACGGCCGTCGAAGGAACAGGCGTCGGCTCGCCACGCGGGAGCGGCGGGATGGCGGTCGGCAGGGGAGGCAATGGGGTAGCGGGCGTGCGCTGCGGCAGCGCACGTGTGGGCCGGTCCTCGATGTCGTCGACGTGGGTCAGGGCCGGTCGGGGAGTGGACTTGTCCGCCGGGGCCGGCGTCGGTGCCGGCACCGGGGATGCGCGCGACCTCTCCGGCCGGCGGGGCGGGATCGGCGTGGCCGGCAGGGGCAGCGCCGCGACGGCGTCGAGCGCGGCCAGCATCTCGTCCGCGCTGGCGAAGCGGCGGTCGCGTTCCTTCTGCAACGCGCGCATCAGGAGTTCGGAGAGCGGGGCGGGGATCGAGAGATCGGCCCGCGCGATCTGGGGCGGGGTGGGGGTCGTCTGGAGATGGTGGAGGATCATCCCCATCGCGGTGTCCGACTCGAACGGCAGGCGCCCCGTCACCATCTCGTAGAGGACGACGCCCAGCGAGTACAGGTCGGAGCGTCCGTCCACCTCGGCTCCGCGCTTGCCCATCGCCTGCTCGGGCGAGATGTACTGCGGCGTGCCCATGACCATGCCGGTCTGGGTGGGCGTGTAGCCCTCCCCGGTGTCGAACGAGCCCTCCTTGACCTTGGCGATCCCGAAGTCGAGGACCTTGACGAGGTCGTTCCCGTCGGGCGCGCGGGCGAGGAGGATGTTGTCCGGCTTGATGTCGCGGTGCGTGATGCCGAGGGCATGGGCCGCGGCAAGGGCCGAGCAGGCCTGGCGCGCGATCGACACCGCGCGGGACAGCGGCAGCGCCCCTTCCGCGCGGATCACGTCGCGCAGGCTGCGGCCGTTCACGAACTCCATCACGATGAACGGCCGGCCGTCCTCGGTCGTGTCCAGGTCCTCCACCCGGACGGCGTTGGGGTGCTGGAGCTTGCGGGTCACGACCGCCTCGGTGCGGAACCGCCGGAGGAACGCGTCGTCGTGGGCCAGCTTCGGGCCGACGAGCTTGATGGCGCAGATCTCGCCGAAGGCCAGGTGCCGGGCCCGGTAGACGGCGGCCATGCCGCCCGCGCCGATCTTCTCGAGGATCTCGTACTTGCCCCGGATGATCATTCCGGGCGCCAGCTCCGACGCGTAGCGCAGCGCGCCATGGTCACGGGGGCAGATCGTGAAGTCGTCGGGGTACGCGGAATGGCAGGTGTCGCAATACTTCACGGCATACCTGACCGGACTGTAACACGGCTGGCTTTTCCGCTTGACCATCGGCGGACCGTCACCATACGCTCGCGGGACAGCAGGAGGACGTCATGGCCGAGGTGACCCGCCGCGAACCCGGACAGTTCTGCTGGCCCGAGCTGGCCACGACCGACCAGCCGGCGGCCAAGGCGTTCTACACGTCGATCTTCGGATGGACGACCGAGGACATGCCCATCGGTCTCGGCGCCACCTACACGATGCTCAAGCTGCGCGGCCTGGAGGTCGGGGCGATCTACGAGCAGGGGAAGGAGGAAGCCGGCCGGGACGTGCCGCCGCACTGGAACGTCTACGTCTCCGTGGTGAGCGCCGACGAGACCGCCGCGAGAGCCCGGCAGCTCGGAGCCAAGGTAGCGGCCGAGCCGTTCGACGTGACGGACGCCGGTCGCATGGCGGTCGTCCAGGATCCGTCAGGCGCATCGGTGTGCCTGTGGCAGGGACGCCGGCACATGGGGGCGCGCATCGTGGACGAGCCGGGGGCGATGTGCTGGTGCGAGCTGGCCACGACCGACCCGGCGCCGGCCCCAACGTCGGCCGCTTCGCGGTCTTGATCGACCCGCAAGGCGCGCACTTCGCGATCATCCGGCTCGATGTCCCTGCCTAGCTGACAGGAGTCACAGCTGCGAGCGGAGCGGGATTCACTCCCGCGGAGCGAGCGGGGGGTCCGGGGGGTGCGCCGCTAGCACCCCCCGGCTCAAAGAGGACCCGCAAGGCGCGCACTTCGCGATCATCCGGCTCGATGTCCCGGCTTAGCTGAAGAAGCCACAGCCCCGAGATCCGGCAACTTGGTCCAGACCAAGTCGCTTAAAGCAGTACTTGAAGTTCCATCCTGTAGCTCCATGGTTGCTGACTCGAACATACCAGCTAACATGGGTTCAACTGGTTTCTTGCCATAATGGCGTCGGTGGATGTGACCCGGCGCATCGGCATCTTCGACTCGGGCGTCGGCGGGCTGAGCGTCGCCCAGCAGATCCGCCGCGCGCTGCCCGCCGAAGAACTCCTCTACGTGGCGGACACGGCGTACTGTCCCTACGGCGACCGGCCGCTCGACGAGGTGCGCGACCGGGCGCTGGCCGTGGGTCGCTACCTCGAGGGCACGGGGGCGAAGCTGGTCGTCGTGGCCTGCAACACCGCCACGGGCGCCGCCC
>QHVM01000085.1:268753-327569 GCA_003223555.1 Acidobacteriota bacterium
GCCGCGCGCACCCGCAACGGCAGGGTGGGCGTGATGGCCACCGCGGGCACCATCGCCTCCGAGCGATTTGCGCGACTCGTGCGGGAGCACGCGCGCAGCGTCGAAGTGCTGGCCCAGGCCTGCCCGGGGCTGGCCGACCTCATCGAGGAGGGACATCTCGACGGCGAGATCCTGCGCGCGCGCCTGCTGGAGCTGACCGAGCCGCTGCGCCGGGCCCGGGTCGACACCGTCGTGCTCGGCTGCACGCACTACGCCTTCGTCCGCGACCCGGTCGCGCAGGTCATGGGTGCCGGCGTCGAGCTCGTCGACAGCGCGCCGGCCATCGCCCGGCGGACGCAGTCCCTGTTGCGCGACGATGGGAAGCCCCGCGAGGCGACAACCGGCTCGTTCAGGGTCCTCACGACCGGCGAGCCGCGCACCGTGGCGCCGGTCATCTCCCGCCTGTGGGGCGCCGAGGTGCCCGTGGAGTCGGTGGAGATCTGAGGCGGCCCGCGGGGAGCTTCAGCCTTCTTCGTCCACCTCCAGCAGGCGGTCGAGGATGAGGCCGTGGAAGCCGGCCGTCCCGGCGCGGAACAGCCAGCCCAGGTGCTGGCGGCACGCGGCGCACTGCTCGACCAGCCAGGAGTGGGGAGGAAACCAGCTCCAATAGGCGCTGGGCTCGCCCACCGCGACACAGCCGGTGGCGTCCGAGAAACATCCGATCCTGAAGCTGAAGCCGGCCGGGTTGGCGAAGGTGTGCTCGTGGGAGCCCGCGACCTCCATGCGGGCGGCGGAGGTCGTGACCGGCAGCCGGCAGCCGGCGCAAGCGAGGACCCGGCCGCTCGCCTCCTCCTCCGACGAGGATGCCGCGGGCCGCACCGTGCTCGCGGGCTCGGCGGGCCGGGCCCGGAGCAGGTCGAGGGAGGCGCTCGGGCCGGCCGGGTGCGCCAGCGTGTGGTAGATTGGCGGCCTCATCGCTTCAGCAAGGATTCATCGTCTCCCGCCCGGGAGCGCACGGCAAGAGGAGCCCGCCATGATGACCGCCATTCTCCCGTCTTCGGCCTCGCGACGACCCTGCACCGCGGCCCTCGCGCTCGTGTTCCTGGGGGCCGTGGCGGCTCGCGCCGCCGACACGCCGGCGCCGCGCACGGTCACGATCCCGGGAAGCTTCCAGTCCGAGCTGGGCTGCCCGGGGGACTGGCAGCCCGACTGCGCCGCGACGCACCTGACCGACGCCACCGGCGGAGTGTGGCGGGCGACCTTCAACGTCCCCGCCGGGGACTGGGAGTACAAGGCGGCCCTCAACGACAGTTGGGACGAGAACTACGGCGCGAACGCGACGCGCAACGGACCCAACATCTCCCTGTCGCTCGGCCAGGCGGCCGCGGTCCGGTTCTACTACAGCCACGACACGCATTGGGTCACCGACAACCGCCGGTCGGTCATCGCTACCGCCCCCGGCAGCTACCAGCACCTGCTCGGCTGCCCGAGCGATTGGGACCCTTCGTGCCTGCGGGCGTGGCTGCAGGACCTCGACGGCGATGGGATCTACCGCTTTTCCACCCGACTTCCCGCGGGCAGCTACGAGGTCAAGGCCGCCATTGGCGAGAGCTGGGACGAGAACTACGGCGCGGGCGGTGCGCGCAACGGAGCCAACATTCCGTTCACCGTCCCCACCGACTGCGCGGAGATGGTGTTCACCTACGATTCGTCCAGCCACGTCCTGAGCGTGGCCCCGGCCGGGCCGGCTCCCCAGCCGACGAGCGTCACGATCGCGGGCAGCTTCCAATCGGAGGTGGGCTGCTCGGCAGACTGGCAGCCCGGTTGCGATGCCACGCATCTCGGCTTCGACGTCGAGGACGGCGTGTGGCAAGGGAGCTTCGACGTCCCCGCGGGGAGCTGGGAATACAAGGCCGCCCTGAACGACGCTTGGGACGAGAACTACGGCGCCAACGCCACCCGTAACGGCCCCAACATCTCGCTCTCGCTGGCGGAGGCCCGGACGGTCAAGTTCTACTACGACCACCAGACGCACTGGGTGACGAGCAGCGGCAACGCCACGATCGTCACCGCGCCCGGCAGCTATCAGCACTTCCTCGGGTGCGTCGACAACTGGAGGCCCGCGTGCCTGCGTTCCTGGCTGGAGGATCCGGAGGGCGACGGGAGCTACAGCTTCTCCACCCGCGCCTTGCCGGCCGGAAGCTACGAGGTCAAAGCCGCCATCAACGAGAGCTGGGACGAGAACTACGGGGACGGGGGCGTGCGCAACGGCCCCAACATCCCCTTCACCGTCCCGACCTCCTGCGCGGAGACGTTCTTCCGCTACGACGCGGCCAGCCACGTGCTGTCGGTCAGCACCCAGGGCGCGCCGCGGGGCAACCTGGCGCGGGCCCGGGCGCACTGGCTGTCGCGCGACACGGTTGCCTGGAACGTGGGAGCAGTCCAGCCGGGATGGACGGTCAAGCTTCACTACGACGCGCAGGGCGGTCTCACCCTGGGGCCCGACGGCGTCCACGGCGGCGTCGAGATCCCGCTCGCGTACGATCCAGCCGGGCTCAGCCCCGAGCTCAGAGCCCTCTTCCCGCACCTGGCCGCCTACCCGGCCTTCAAGGTGCCGGCGGCGCGCCTCGACGACGTCCCGGCCGCGCTCAAGAGCCAGCTCGCCGTCTCCGCCACCGACGGGTCAGGCGACCCCGTCGATGCCACGTCGCTCCAGATCCCGGGCGTGCTCGACGACCTCGACACCTACACCGGCCCGCTCGGCGTGACCTTCGACCACGGCGTGCCCACGCTCCGGCTGTGGGCTCCCACCGCGCGCTCGGTCAAGCTCCACCTCTTCGCCGATTCCAGGCCGGCCACGACCGATTCGGTCCTCGACATGAGGCCAGGAGCCTCGGGGCGGTGGGCGCTCACCGGCGATGCGAGCTGGTACGGCAAGTTCTACCTGTACGAGGTCGAGGTGTACGTGCGCTCGACCGGCCGCGTCGAGCGCAACCTCGTGACCGATCCCTACTCGGTGAGCCTCTCGCGCAACAGCCAGCGGAGCCAGATCGTCGACCTCGCCGACCCGGCGCTGAAGCCTCCCGAGTGGGACGCGCTCGCCAAGCCCGCCCTCGAGGCCCCGGAGGACATCGTCCTCTACGAGCTGCACGTGCGCGACTTCAGCGCCGGCGATGCGAGCGTGCCCGAGGGCCTGCGGGGGACGTTCAAGGCGTTCACCCAGACCGACTCCAACGGCATGAAGCACCTCGCCGCGCTCGCCCGCGCCGGCCTGACCCACGTCCACCTGCTGCCGTCGTTCGACATCGCCTCCGTCGACGAGGACAAGACCCGGTGGCAGTACCCGGCGGGGGACCTGGCCAGCTTCCCCCCCGACTCCGACCAGCAGCAGGCGGCGGTCACCTCGGTCGCCGACAAGGACGCCTTCAACTGGGGCTACGACCCGTGGCACTACACGGTGCCGGAGGGCAGCTACGCCACCGACGCCGACGGGCCGGCCCGCATCCGCGAGTTCCGCGAGATGGTGCAGGCCCTCGCCGGCCAGGGACTGCGGGTCGTGATCGACGTCGTCTACAACCACACCAGCGCCTCCGGGGAGAGCAGTCAGTCGGTGCTCGACCGCGTGGTCCCGGGCTACTACCACCGGCTGGACGCGGACGGGAACGTCGAGACCAGCTCCTGCTGCCAGAACACGGCCAGCGAGCACAACATGATGGAGAAGCTGCTCATCGACTCGGTGCTCACCTGGGCCCGCGCCTACAAGGTCGACGGCTTCCGCTTCGACATCATGGGCCACCACATGAAGCGCAACATGGTGAAGCTCCGTCAGGCCCTCGATGCGCTCACCCCGGCCGCGGACGGAGTGGAAGGGACGAAGGTCTACGTCTACGGCGAGGGCTGGAACTTCGGGGAGGTGGCCAACAACGCGCGGGGCGTCAACGCCACCCAGGCCAACATGGCCGGCACCGGCATCGGCACCTTCAACGACCGCATCCGCGACGGCGCCCGTGGCGGCGGGCCTTTCGGCGGCCGGCAGGAGCAGGGATACCTCACCGGCCTCTTCTACGACCCCAACGCGACCAACCAGGGATCGCCCGCGGACCAGCTCGCGGCCCTTCTCCTCCGCGAGGACTGGATCCGCCTCTCGCTCGCCGGCAACCTGGCCGACTACCAGTTCGTGGACCGCAACGGGAGCCTGATCGCCGGCCGCCAGCTCGACTACAACGGCCAGCAGGCCGGCTACACAGCGGATCCGCAGGAGGACATCAACTACGTCGACGCCCACGACGACGAGACGCTGTTCGACGCCGTCCAGCTCAAGGCTCCCGCTTCGACGCGCATGCCTGACCGGGTGCGCATGCAGGACCTCGGGATGAGCCTCGTTGTCCTCGGCCAAGGTATCCCGTTCGTCCACGCCGGCATCGACATGCTGCGGTCGAAGTCGCTCGACCGGAACAGCTACAACTCGGGCGACTGGTTCAACAGGCTCGACTTCACCTATGCGTCCGACAACTGGGGCGTGGGGCTGCCGCCCGCCCGCGACAACGGGAACAACTGGATCGTCATGAGACCCCTGCTCGGTGACCCCGCCCTGAAACCCGTCCGCGCGGACATCGAGGCCGCCTCCGCGCACTTCCAGGAAATGCTGGCGATCCGGAAGAGCTCGAAGCTGTTCCGGCTGCGGACGGCAGCCCACGTCGAGAGCCGACTGCGCTTCCACAACACGGGTCCCGGCCAGCTCCCGGGTCTCATCGTGATGAGCTTGTCGGACGACGACGGGGCGGTCGACCGCGCGCATGCCCGGATCGTCGTTCTCTTCAACGCCAACCGGGACGCCGCGAGCTTCGCGGCTGCCGACTTCGCGGGGCTGCCCTTCGTCCTGCACCCGATCCTGGCCGCTTCTCACGACCCGGTCGTTCGGACCACGTCCTTCTCCCGGGCCAGCGGCACCTTCTCGGTGCCGGCTCGCACGGCGGCGGTCTTGTGGGCGCTGCGGCCGGCGGACCAGCGGATCGGCCTGCTCGCGGGAGACATCGACGGCCTGGTGGCGAACGGGACGCTGAACCCGGGCCAGGGTAACGCGCTGTCCGTCAAGCTGCGGGCCGCGTTGGCCCAGTTCGGCCGCGGCAACAGCCAGGCGGCGGCGAACGAGCTGCGGGCCTTCGGCAACCAGGTCCGGGCCTTCGTGAGCGCGGGCATACTCTCGCCCGGGCAGGGCGCCTCCCTCGCGGGAGAGGCGCAGCAGATTACCAACCAGATCGGCCGATAGCGCTGCCTACGGTGCCGGCGCGGCCGGAGGCGTCGCCGCCGAGCGCCACTTGATCACGTGGTAGGTCGCCTCGGTGGTCCCCACGTTCCGGAGCCCGTGCAGCTCGTTCGAGGCGTGGAAGATCACCGAGCCCGGCCCCAGCGGGCGGGTCTTGCCTTCGATGAACGACTCCACGTTGCCTTCGCGGATGATGATCAGCTCCTCTTCCGGATGGCGGTGGGGGGGATGCGGCGACTCGCCCGGCTTCAACGTCGTGACATGCAGCTCCAGCTCGGACAGCGTCGGCGTGGGGTTGTCGAAGAAGTGCCGGACGGCGCCCACCTTCGTCGGCTGGGGCGCGACGGAATCCCACGGGAACACGCCGGAGCGCATCATCGTCGAGGGGGCGGGCGACTGGGCCCGCATGGCGGTGGCGGCCAGGGCCACATCGTCATCGGATCTCCTTTGCCGGAAGACTCTGGCGCTGGCGCGAGCATACGCCAACGGCGCGGCGCCCGCGGCGCCGTGATACGCTCGCGCCACGACCCGAGGAAAGCCGATGAGCCGTTGGAGCCTCGCCGTGCTGGCCGTCCTGACCTTGCCCGCGGCGGCCCGGTCCCAGTCGCCGCCGCCGGCGACGCCCGCCCAGTGCGCCGAGCGCTCCGTGCAGCGGCAGGCGGAGCGCGCGGCCTCCATCCTCGGCGACTGGCCGGCCCTCGGCCGGTACCGCGATGGCAACGCCCAGCTGGCTCCGCCGGCGAAGGGCGAGGCGCGGATCGTCTTCATGGGCGACTCGATCACCGACAACTGGGACAAAGAGGGGTACGGCGGGTTCTTCCCGGGCAAGCCCTACGTCAACCGCGGCATCAGCGGCCAGACGACGCCCCAGATGCTCGTCCGTTTCCGGCCGGACGTGATCGCCCTCCACCCGAAGGTGGTCGTGATCCTGGCCGGGACCAACGACATCGCCGGCAACACGGGAGCCATGGCCCTGTCGGCGGTCGAGGACAACCTGGCCTCCATGGCCGAGCTGTCCCAGGTCCACGGCATCCGCGTCGTGCTCGCCTCGGTGCTGCCGGTCGACGACGACGACCGCGATCGCGAGGGGCACCTGCTGCTCCGCACCAACTGCCGGCCGCCGTCGCAGATCGCGGCCCTCAACCAGTGGATCCGTGACTACGCCGCCGCCCACGGCCACGTGTACCTGGACTACGCGGGGCCGCTCTCGGATGAGAAGGGGATGCTCAAGGCCGACCTCAGCGACGACGGCCTCCATCCCAACGCCAGGGGTTATGCGGTGATGGCGCCCCTGGCCGAGAAGGCCATCGCCGACGCGCTGAAGGGCAAGCGCTGATGGACGAGGCGGCCGCCGCGTTCCGCCTGGCCACCCCGATCGGCGAGCTGATGGGCCGGGTCCGCGGCGGCGCTCTCTGCGCCCTCGACTGGGCGGGAGACTCGCGCGGGCGCGAGGGCGCGGAGGCCGCGGCGCTCCGCCGGCGGCTCGAGGCCTACTTTGCCGGAGAGCTGGAGGCCCTCGACGAGATCCCGGTCGATCCGCCGGGCACCGAGTTCCAGCGCAAGGTGTGGCAGGCGCTGCGCCGGATCCCGCCCGGCCGGACCGTCTCCTATTCCGAGCTGGCCCGCGCGGTGGGCTTCCCGTCGGCGGTGCGGGCGGTAGGGACCGCCAACGGGCGCAACCCGGTGCCCATCGTCATCCCCTGCCACCGTGTCGTCCGCTCCGACGGCAGCCTGGGCGGATACGGCGGCGGCCTCGACCGCAAACGCTGGCTGCTCGACCACGAGCGGGCACGCCTGGGGATCCTCTTCTCCCGCTGACGCGCGCGCGGCGCCCAGGTGGTGCCGGGTCGGGTAGTACCAATCCGAGGGCTCGTCCGCACCCCGTCAGCGCGAGGCGGTCTCTGGCCCGAGGGCGAACGCCTCGTGGCGCTCCAGTCGGGCACCGCTCACCTCGTCCTTCACCTCCAGGGTCAGATCGTAGGAGCCGGGGGCCATGCCGTCGAGCGTCATGCCGACGAGCCGGACCAGGCGGCCGTCGGGGTCGGCGGCGATCGGAGTCGGGGCCGCCTCCCGCACGAGCCGGCCGTCGCCCGTCCGCAGCGCCAGGCCCGCGCTGACGCGAGGGCCGGCCGGAGCGGCCCGCGCGGCGCCGAACACCTCGAACTGGCAATACAACCGTCCGCCGGGCGCGAAGGTGCGGTGCACGGCGAGCGCGGGCTGCGGGCGCGCCTGGCCGGGGGTGCCCTCGAGCCGGTCGGTGAGGATGGGCGTCGACAGGCGCAAGGCACCCGGGCCGGGCACCTCGAAGCGCTGCGTCACCGCGCCGGTGGCGTCGCCCGCCGGGGCCCGCACGACGACGCGGGCTTGCGCGACCCCGGGCGGCAGCTCGAACTCGCGGGTAAAGGCGCGCCACCCCGGCGACTGGCCCGCGGCAGCGCTGACCTCGAGGGCGCCGTCGTCGCGGAACGTCCGCCCGGTGTCCCGGTGCGTGACCACCACGCTGAACTCGAGGCGGGCATTGTGCGCGCCACCCTTGGGCGGCAAGCCCGCCCGGCTGGCGTCGAACTCGGCCGCCACCAGCACGCGGGTGGCATCCTGGCTCCGCGGCTCGAAGACGTAGGCCATCGCGCGCAGCGGGATGCCGGCCTCGTCGTGGGCGGAGTCGAGCGCGCGGACGACGGCCGCGTCGACGGCCGGCGCCTTCTCCTTCTTCCCCGGCCGGGCGGCGGCCTCCGCGCGCAGGCTGTACCCGCGCCGGGCCCGCACCGCGAGCCCCGGCCGCCGGACCTCGACCCGCAGCTTCCGCCACTGGCCGGCGGACTTGCCCGGCGGAGGGTGGAAGCCCAGCAGATAGAAGACCCGCGACTCGTCCGCGATGCGCTCCACGCCGCCCGCGAGGTCGTTCGTGTTGCGCACCGAGAAGCCACCGGTGTCGTCGGCGAGGGTCTGGGCCCCGGCCGAGGCCAGCACCGACTCCTCGAACCTGACCGTCGTGCGCTCCCGCGTGAGATCGCCCGCGTTGAGCGTCTCGGAGTGCTCGACGTCGTCCGCCCCGCCGTAGCCGGGCCCCTGGGCCACCAGGCCCCGCACGTCGATGAAGTAGACGGCGGTGTTCGCCTCCCGTGACGTGGCGGCGATGCCGCGCAGGTCCAGCGCCGAGTCTTCGAGGAAGCCCGGCGAGATCAGCAGGAGCGACTTGCGGCCGTGCACCGCGGCCAGAGCCTCGAGGCCCCTGCGCACCGACTGGAGGGTCAGGCGAGTCCGGTCCCGGCGCTGGGCGTCGAGGTCGGAGGCCCAGCCGCGCACCATGCCGTCGCAGGCGGTCGGGTCGCAGAGGTTGTTGCTCGCCCAGCGCCGCTTCACGCGCTCCTTGATGGCTCCCAGCGAGCCGGGCATCGCCTCGGACGCCTGGGCGGCCGCCCGGTCCGCCACGGAGCCGGACGGACCCGAGGGCAGCGCGGAGTTCATGGCCGGGGAGTCCTCGTAGTTGGCGATCCGGTAGGCTTCGTAGTCCGACATGCGGGCGTAGGTCGCGGCGTCGCCGCCCCGCCCCTTCACCCGTTGGAGCAGCGCGAGCAGGTCCGGGCGGCCCTCGGGGACGCGGGCGTTCCACCAGACCTCCCCGCTCGACGTGCCGAGCGTCACCTCGTCCCCGTCGTGGACGGCCCGGTCCATGAAGGCGGCGGCCGCGCTGCGGGCGCCCGCCGCCTGGGGAGACGGGGTTCGCAGGTCGTCGATGATGATGGCGAAGGCGCGGCCGTTGCCGCCCGCGCTCGCCGCGTTGCTGGCCACCACGGGGGGCGTGGCCGGCGGCGCCGGCGCCTCCGGCGGCGGCTCGAGGACGAAAGGCTCGAAGCTGACGATCTCCTGGGGCCTTCCGTCCTCCGTGACCACGAAGTCGTCGCGGCCGAGGCCGGCCACGGGACGCCCGGCCGAGTCGAGGACCACCGCATCGACGGTGATGAGCTCCACCTCCGAGGAGAAGGTGGGCAGGTTGGGCGGCGCCTGGGCTCGGGCCGTGCGGCTTCCTTCCCGCAGTGCCAAAGCTCCCAGCAGCGAGACGAGCGACGGGAGCAGCGAGCGGCGTCCCATCATTCGAGCTCCCGCTTCGCGCCGTGCGTCTGGGTCGACGCGTCGATGAAGGCCCGCACCAGAAGCACCGCCACGCCGACCCTGATCTCGTCTCCGTCCGACAAGGCGGTCGGCCGCTCGACCCGCCGGCCATTGACGAAGGTTCCGTTCTTGCTGCCCAGGTCCTCCACGATGGCTTCGTCGACCCCGACCTGGATCCGGGCGTGCCGCCGGGAGACACTGGCCGCGTCCACCCAGACCGTGGCCTCGGGATCGCGGCCGATCACGCTCGCGCCGTCGGCGAGGGGAACGGCCTTGCCCTCCCAGATCAAACGGAACGAGGCGGCACGCCGCGGGCGTGCACTCGTCGTCTCCCGGCGATCTACAGAGGCCAGGAAGCGATAGCCACGGCGGGCGAGGGTCTCCACGAACCGCGGGTTCTGGGCCGAATCGCCCAGGGCGCGCCGCAGCTTGCTCACCGCCTTGTTGAGGCCGTGCTCGAAGTCGACGAACACGGCCCGGGGCCAGATCCGCTGGCGGATCTGCTCCCTCGTCACGAGCTCGCCCGGGCGTTCGACGAGCAGGGCCATCACCTGGAAAGGCTGCTCCTGGAGCGAGATCCTTACCCCCTTGCGCCGGAGCTCTCCCGTCGCGAGGTCGGCCTCGAAGGCGCCGAAGCGCACAACGGTGAGGGCCGGTCCACTCGGGGGGGCCACGAGCGGATTGTAGCAGTGGTGTCGGGGATCCCCCGCCGTCAAGGCCGTTCGGGACCGGAGGTTGCCGGGGCAGGCAGGGAGGACCTGGAAGGGACGTGGCGTCCATTTCCAAGCGGGCCGGCTTGGCCGAGATTAGGTCCAACTCAGGAGGCGATCATGAACCATACTTCAGTAGCGATGCTCATCGGCGTGGCCGTCCTGGCCACGGCGTGCGGCGACAGCCCGACTTCACCCGACAGCTTCACGCCACCGGACGGCACGTACCGGTCGGTCTTCTCGGCAGTGCTCGGCCCCGGGGTCGGGGGGTTGAGCGTCACGCCGGTGCCGACCGCGGCCGGAACGTTCGACGCCATCTTCAAGGTGCGCGTCGAGAAGGCGCGGCCGAACACGACCTACTACGTCCAGCGTGCTCCCGAGGTCGGACGGCCCAACGGGGCAGACGGTGTCTGCCAGCGCGCCCTCGCCCTCTCGCCCTGGTCGGCCGGCGACCCCCCAGCGGCGGCATTTGTGACCTTCCCGCAGCCCGCGCTCCCCGGTGGGCTGGCCTCGTTCACCACGCAGCCGAACGGCAACGGCTCGATCGACTTCGAGTACGGGACGCCCAACATCGCGGCGGGGCTGGCCTTCGACGTGATGTTCCGCGTGGTGGACGACACGGCGGCCCCGACGGCCGAGCTGCGGAGCGGCTGCTTGACGGTCACCGCGAAGTGATTGACGGTGTGGAACGTGGGGCATATCCTTTGCGCACGTACCTCGGCCGGCGGCGGAGGTGGACCATGGCGCCGCGCGCTTCGTTCGCTTTCCTGGTCCTGCCGGCAGCGCTCAGCGGGTGCCACTATGCCGGCGAGGCCACGTCGGCGTGTTACGTCCAGCCGCCCGACGGCACGAACCAGTCGGCGCTCTACCGCGTCTCGGGCGGGGGAACCTGCGGCACCGGGGGCACCAGCATCACATCGTTCGCCGTCCCCGAAGGCACCTTCGCGGCCACGATCCGGTTCCGCGTCCGGGGCGCGCTGCCGAACAGGGCGTACCTCATGCAGCGGGCCGCCGAGGTCGGCAACGTCCCGCTGGTGGCCGACGGCGTGTGCCAGCGCGCGGACGGCCTGCCGCCGTGGCCGCCCACCGACCAGCGGTTCTTCACGTTCGTCGACCCGAGCACAGGCGCGGGCCGTACGCTCACGACAGACGCAAACGGCGACGGCTCACTGGACTTCGAGCACCACTCGGCCTCCATCCAAACGGGCACGCAGTTCGACGTCGAGATGCGGCTCGTCGATGACGCGACGGCGCCCACGAGCGAGCTGCGCAGCGGGTGCATGACGGTGCTCGCCAAGTGAGGAGGGGACAATGAGGCTGGTGGCGGCAGCGGTGGCGGTCAGCCTGGTGGCGGCGGCTGCCGATCGCGCGGAGTCCTGCGGCGACAAGTTCCTGCGCGTCGGGAGGGGAGCGCGCTATCAGCGCGGGTACGCGGCCATCCGGGCGGCGTGCATCCTCATCTACGCCGACCCGCGGTCGCCCCTGGCCGGCGCCCTGCGCGAGCTGGAGCCCGCGTTGAAGCGCGCCGGTCACAGTCCCCGGGTAGTGGAGTCGCCGGGGGCGGTCGGGCCCGCTCTCGTTACCGGCCACTACAACGTCGTTATCGCACCGGTCGAGGACGTGGGCCTCGTGCAGGCGCAAGCGCAGGGCCTGGCGGCCAGGTTCGACGTGCTGCCGGTCCTGCACCGGCCTTCGGCCAGCGCGCGTACCGCCGCGGAGCACGACTACCACTGCGTGGCCGAGGCCCCCGGGCGGAAGGGCGACGTCCTCGCGTCCATCGACGACGTGATGGAGCGCCTCGCCAAGGGCGGGCAGAACCGCAAGGAGCGCTGAGGCCGCGGTGTCCCGCCGCATTGGCGGCGCCACCCTCGCGTTGGGCATCGCGCTTCCCTCCCTGGCCGCGGCCCAGGCCTGGCTGCCCGAGAAGGGAGAAGGCGCGCTGGCCCTGACCGCGGCCGACTACGCATACGACGGCCACTTCGACTCGGACGGAAGCCGTGACCCCTTCGGCGGCACCCATGCGCGAAGCATCGCCGCCGAGGTCACCTACGGCATCACCGGCCGGCTGGCCATCACCGGCAGCCTGCCGTTCATCACGACCCGCCTGAGCGGCTCCTTCCCGCCCGGCGTCCCCCTCGGCCCGCTCGACGATGGGCGTTACCACGGCGACTTCCAGGACTTCCGGGCCGACCTGCGCTTCATGGCACTGGCCGGGCCGCTCGCGCTAACGCCCGTCCTGGGCGTGAACGTCCCGTCGCACCGCTACGAGGTGATCGGCGAGGCCGTCCCCGGCAAGCGCACGCGCGAGGTGTTCGCGGGCATGAACGTGGGGCGGGCCCTGGGATCGCGCGCCTACGTGCACGCGCGATACGTCTACAGTTGGGTCCAGAAGGTCGTCCCCGACGTGCGGAAGCTCGACCGGAGCAACCTGGATGCGGAAGCGGGCGGCTCGGTCGTCCGGCGCGCAACGCTGCGCGGCCTCGCGTTGCTGCAGGTGAGCCACGGCGGGCTGAACCTGGAAGACATGCGCACCCGTCCGGGGTTCTTCCGCGACCACGACCGGGCGGCGCGAACCAACTACCTGAACGTCGGCGCGGGCACCACCTTCGAGGCCACACACTCGCTCGACATATACTTCGTCTTCGTCAAGACCGTCTGGGGCGAGAACGCCCATCAGGCGCGCTCCTTCTCCCTGGGAGCGAGCTGGCAGTTCGGCGGGGGATGGGGAAGCTAGCCGCCGTCAGCGCGGTGGGGCGGCCCGGCGGAACAGTCGGTCGAGCGGACCGGTGGGCTCGAACCCCTCGAGCAGCCACAGGTCCCCCCGCAGCCTCAGGATCGAGGTCAGGAAGCGGCGGCCATCCGGCGCGAGGCTGAACCCGCGCAGGGGATCGTCGCTGGGAGGCGAGGGTCCCAGGTCCTTGGTCACCACGGCCTCAGCGCCCGTCGCGGTGTCGATGGATACGAGCTGGAGGCGGGCCGCTTCGCCGGGCCGCACGGCGTAGATCCGCCGGCCGTCGCGCGACCAGCCATGCGCGAGCGGTATGTCCTCGCTCAATGCCCGCGTCTTCGCGCCATCGGCCGAGACGAGGGTGAAGCCTTCGCGGGTGTCGCAGGTGATCCACTGCCCGTCCGGCGACCAGCGCGGGTTCGACGGGTAGACGACGCCTTCCTTCAGCAGAGTGGGCGCTCCGCCTCCCCCCGCGCGGGTTTTCGCGAGGCCCCAGCGAGCCTGCCGGCGGAACACGAAGGCCAGCCAGTTGCCGTCGGGCGACCATGTAGGCGCGTCCTGGTAGGTGTCGTCCGTGACGACCTGCACCGCGGGGCCTCCGGCGGCCGCGGAGACCCAGATGCGGAATCCCGTGGGCCCGCGGCGCTGGTAGGCGAGGCGCTGGCCGTCGGGCGAGAAGGCCAGCCCGCCGAGCAGGAACGTCTCGCCGTCGGGGAAACTGGCCGACGTGACGAGCGGGCGCTCGAGCGTCCCGCCGGCGCTGCGCAGCCAGATCTCCTGCCGGCCCGATCGGTCCGTGACATAGGCGTACTGGTTGCCCACGGGCGACCACGCAGGATCAGCCTCCGTGCGGGAGGTGGCGAGGACAGTCCGTAGCGCCGACCCGTTCAGCGGGACCTCGACCAGGTCGTAGTCCTCCTCCTGTACGGTGAAGGCGAGGGAACGGCCATCCGGCGACACTGCCGGGTACTGCTCGGACCCGCTGGTGGCGGTGATAGGCAGCAAGGTGGCGCCTCGCGTGTCCGCCATCCACAGGTGCGTCCCCGGGGTCCGGGCGCGGAACTCGCCTGCGAACACGATGCGGCGCGAGTCCGGCATCCAGCTGAACGGAGCCGGGTCTGGCAGTCGGGGCAGGGCCAGCAGCGCCGGCTTGGGCGCGCCGCCCGCCGCGGGCACGAGCCAGAATTCTGGGTTGGCGTACCCCGCCTCGGACCCGCTGGCGTTCGACGTGGCGGCGCCCCAGAGCCCCAGGTGCGTCCCGTCCGGCGAGAAGTGCAGGAACCCGCGGGCGAAGCGCTTCTCCGCGAAGGGCGGCTGCCTGTAACGCGTGGGCTCCGCCCCGGGCGGGGAAGACACCCACAACGACTGCAGGAAGTTGCCCTGGTAGTTCTCCTCGCGCAGGAGGAACAGCGTGAGGCCATCCGGCGAGAGGGCGGCCGCGCTGACGTCGCGGAGCAGCAGCTCGGGCGTGCCGCCCGCGGCCCCGACGGACCACAGCCCTTCCGACTCACCCGCCAGCGACACGTAGAACACGCGCCGGCCGTCGCGGGCCCAGAACGGGGCGTCACAGTCCCGCATCGAGCGGGTGACCTGCGCGGCCATGGACGACCCCAGGCTGCGCGTGAACACCTGGAGCACGCCGTCCTTCTCGCCGAGGTATGCGAGGGTCCGGCCGTCCGCGGACCAGGCGGGCGACCCCTCGTAGCCGGGCTCCGTGGCCAGGGGCGTGAAGCGGTAAGAGGCGAGGTCAGGGCCGGCCACGCGGCCCACCCACACCACGAGCGCCGCCAAGGCGCAGAGCAAGAGGAGGGCGAGGCCGGCGGTCAGGCTCCGAGCCCGGGGAGGGCGCGGCGGTGCGAGGCCGGCTCGGGCGGGCCCGCTCGGCGTCCGCCGCTCCGTCTCCGAAAGGGTCTCGAGGGCGAAGGCCAGGTCGCGCGCGGACTGGAACCTCGCGTCGACCTCCTTCTCGAGGCACCGCCGGACGATGCGCTCGATGGCGGGCGGCACCTCCGCGCCGGCCACGCCCATCTCCGCCGGCTCCTCCCGCAGGATCGCGCTCATGGTGTCGGCCGCGGTCGCGCCCTCGAACGGCCGCCGCCCCGTCAGCATCTCGTAGAGCACGCTGCCCAGCGAGAAGATATCGGAGCGATGGTCCACTCGCAGGCCACGCACCTGCTCCGGAGACATGTAGCCGGCCGTCCCCAGCACCGTCCCGGGATCGGTGCCCACGGCGGGCACCGAGGCTGTCTCGTCCCCGGGCACGGTGGCGCCGCCGAACTTGGCGAGGCCGAAGTCGAGGATCTTGACCCGCCCCTCCGGAGTCACGAACAGGTTCTCGGGCTTGAGGTCCCGATGGATGATGCCCTTGGCGTGGGCGGCGGCCAGCCCGTGAGCCGCCTGGATCGCGTAGTCGAGGGCCTGGCGCGTGGAAAGCGGGCCATGGAGCCGGTCACGCATCGTCTGGCCTTCGAGCAGCTCGCAGACGACGTAGGAGACGCGATCGTGGCGGCCCACGTCGTAGAGGGCGATCAAATTCGGATGGTTGAGGGCGCCGGCGGCCCGCGCTTCCTGCTCGAAGCGTCGGAGGCGGTCGTCGTCCTCAGCGACGGCGGAGGGCAGGACCTTGATCGCGACCGGGCGTCCCAGGCGGGTATCGCGGGCCCGGTAGACCTCGCCCATGCCGCCGACTCCGAGCACGCCGACGATTTCGTATGGGCCGAGGCGCTCGCCGCCCGCCAGCATCATGTCGGGGGGCAGGATTATAGCGTAGGCGCGGGGCGCGGCCTCCAAGGGACTGGATGTGACGGTTGCCAATGCCCCGAGGAAAGCGTATGAACGGCGGTCGTTGCGCGTCTGCCTGGAGGGATCAAGATGATGCCGCTCCCCGGCCGCCTGGTCGTCGCTTCGCTCGCGCTCGCGTGCGCCGTCGCCCCGACCGTGCGGTCGGCGGACGGACCGCTGCCCGACGGCTTCTATCGCTATCCCGCGATCGGGGCGGGCGTCATCGTGTTCGCCTCCGAGGGCGACCTCTGGAAGGTGCCGGCCGCCGGCGGGGTGGCCATGCGCCTCACCGCCCACGAGGGCGAGGAGCGTTTCCCGCGGATCTCTCCCGACGGCCGCCTCATCGCCTTCACCGCGCAGTACGAGGGCAACGACGACGTGTACGTGATGCCCCTCTCGGGCGGCGAGCCGGCGCGCATCACCTTCCATCCCGCCTCCGACCAGGCCATCGGGTGGACTTCCGACGGCAAGGTCCTCTTCCGCAGCCGCCGCGACCACCCGCACGGCGACTACCGCGTCTACTCCGTCTCACCCGAGGGCGGCATCCCGCAGATGGTGCCCCTCGAGCCCGCGGCCTGGATCAGCTACGAGCCGGGCGGAGGCCGGATCGCCTTCCAGAAGATGGGCCTCGAGTTCCACAACTGGAAGCGCTACAAGGGCGGCGAGGCCGAGGACATCTACGTCGGCACCCTCCAGCCGCTGGCCTTCACCGAAGTCACTCGCTACGACGGCAAGGACGCGTTTCCGATGTGGGCTTCCGACGGCCGCATCTACTTCGTGACCGACCGCTGGGGACGCCCGAACCTGGCCTCCATGAAGCCCGACGGAAGCGACGTCAAGCGGCTGACGCGCTTCGACGACTACGACGTGCGCTGGCCGGCCCTGGGGGACGGGAGGATCGTCTACCAGCACAAGATGGACATCTGGGCCTACGACCTCACCACCGGGCGGAACGAGCAGGTGCCGATCCAGCTTCCCAGCGACCGCTTGCAGGTGCGGGAACGGTTCGTGGACCCCAAGCCCGGCTCGTGGACCCTCAGCCGGGACGGCGAGCGGATCGCCCTCGAGACCCGCGGCGACGCCTTCGTGGCCCGCACGAAGAGGAAGGGGCTCATCCGCCGCATCACCGAGAGCAGCCTGGCCCGGACGAAGTTCCCCACGTTCTCGCCCGACGGCAAGACGATTGCCACCTGGACGGAGGTGAACGGCGAGGAGCAGCTCCTGCTCCAGGCGGCGGACAACGGCGCGGCGCCGAGGCAGCTCGGGTCGGTGGGGCCCGGATGGCACTTTGCCCCCGCGTGGTCGCCGGACGGCAAGAAGATCGCCTGGGGAGACGAGAAATACCACCTGCAGGTGAGCGACGCGGCGAGCGGCGCGGTGACGCCGGTGGACCAGGGCGAGTGGGAGATCTCGCGCTACGTCTGGTCGCCGGACAGCCGGTACCTGGCCTACGTCGTGGTCCTCAAGAACCTCTACAACCAGGTGAAGGTGTGGGACGCGCAGGCGAGGAAGGTCTACGAGGCGTCCGACCCTCTCTACAGCTCCTTCTCCCCGGCCTGGGACCCGAAGGGCAAGTACCTCTACTTCCTGTCCGATCGCTTCATCAACCCCCGCCTCGACCGCTTCGAGGCCCGGTTCATCGTGGACGAGGCCACGGTCCCGTGCGTGGTGGCGCTGCAGGCCGACGGGGCGCTGCCCTTCGCGCCTCGCGGCGACACGGACCCCGCCAAGCCGGACGAGAAGAAGGAGGACGCCGACAAGAAGGACGGGAGGAAGGAGACCGCCGAGAAGGGCGAGAAGGCCAGGAAGGAGGCGGCCGAGAAGGCGGAGGCCAGGGTCGAGCCGATCAAGATCGACTTCGACGGCCTCGCCGAACGCCTGGTGCAGGTGCCGGTCACGCCGGCCAACTACGACGATCTGCGGGCCGTGGAGGGCAAGCTGCATTGGCTGAAGGTCGCCAACCGGGGACTGGCGCCCCCGGGGGCGGAGGACGCCCAGGACAACCCGGGCGCCGAGCTGCAGACCTTCGACATCGACAAGGAGAAGGCGACGACGGTGACTGCGGGAGTGCTCGCCTACGACGTGTCGATGAACGGCAAGGTCCTCGTCTACCAGACGAAGGACGGCTTCACGCGCATCGAGGCCGGCGCCGCCGCGGCGCCCAAGGACGAGGCGGCCGCCGAGGCGAAGGTCGACCTGTCGGGCTGGACGGTGCGGATCAATCCCCGCGACGAATGGAAGCAGATGCTGCACGAAGCCTGGCGGCTGGACCGGGACTTCTTCTACGACCAGCAGATGCACGGCGTCGACTGGGAAGGCGTGTGGAAGCAGTATGGGCCGCTGGCCGAGCGCATCTCCTCGCGCGACGACCTGGCCGACATGCTGGGCGAGATGTTCGGCGAGCTCAACGTGGGCCACGCCTACCAGGGGGGCGGCGACGTCCGCCGGGCCAAGGCGGTAGGCACGGGGCTGCTCGCAGCCGACCTCGACTACGACCCGGCGAGCGGCTTCTGGCAGATCAAGAAGATCTACCGCGGCGATTATCCGGACCCGCAGTGGAGCTCTCCCCTCGCCCGGCCCGATCTCCGCGTCAAGCCGGGGCAGTGGCTGGTCGCGATCGACGGCCGGCCGCTGGCGAAGGGCGAAGACTACCTGCGCCGGCTGCAGGGCCGGGCGGGGCAGGAGGTCGAGCTGTCGATCGCGGACGCACCCCGGGTCGAGGGAGCGCGGCGGGTGGTCGTCAAGACGGCCGGCAACGACCAGCGCATCCGCTACGCCACCTGGATCCGAGAGATGCGCGACTACGTGGACAGGAAGAGCAACGGTCAGATCGGCTACCTGCATCTCTACGACATGGGCGGGCTGGGCCTGCGCCAGTTCTCGCGCGATTTCGCTCCCCAGTGGCGCAAGAGGGGGCTCATCGTGGACGACCGCTGGAACCACGGCGGGTTCGTGGCGCCGATGATCCTCTCCCATCTCGACCGCAAGGTGCTGGCGGTCGGCGGCACCCGCTACGGCAGCGTCGATACGGTGCCGTCGCACGCCTCCCCGCGCTATCTGGCCGCCCTCATCAACCGCCAGGGGGGCAGCGACTGCGAGACACTCGCCCTCGGCTTCAAGGAGTTCAAGCTGGGGCCGGTCATCGGCACCCGGACCTGGGGCGGCTGGGTGGGGATCCGGGGCGACAAGCCGTTGCGCGACGGCGGCATGATCACGCAGCCGGAGTTCGGCGGCTGGGACCCTGCCGGGAAGACGTGGATCATCGAGGGCCACGGGATCGACCCCGACGTGGAGCTGGACCTCGCCCCCGACGGCCTCATCCACGGCAAGGACGTGCAGCTCGACTACGCCATCGAGGAGATCCTCCAGCGGATCGCCAAGGACCCGCGGGACTTGCCGGTGGCGCCGCCGATCCTTCCCCGACCGCTCAAGCCGGTCAACTGACCGGCCCGTCCCAGGCCACCCCCGCCAGATCGGTCTTAAGGCTTGCGCAGCCGACGGATCCGGGGGGAGGACGATGTAACTCGCTACGGGTCAATGAGCTTCGTCATTGACCGGCCCTGACTCGTGCGGTACCCTGGCTGGCTCGAAGCGCGCCGGAACGCGTGGGCGCGCACGTTTCGGGGGCACGTGGCAGAAGACCAGGATCTGCAAGAGGCCGTCTACGAGCTGCACGAGTACCTGTCGGACCGGATCTCGCCCCTGCTCGTGGCCGGCTCCCTGGGAATGCTTCTGCAGTACCCCGCGAAGCTGGTCGCCTCCGAGATCTGGGCCTGGACGGAGCGCCAGCGGCTAGCCGCAGGGGACGTGCCCGCGTCGGACTTCCTCTTCCACGCCGTGAAGAAGGTGTCCCTCATGGGGGAGTTCGAGTTCATCTCGAAAGAGGTGCTCGCGCAGTACCTCCGCCGGCTGGGCGACGCGGTGATGCCCTACTGCCCGGACGCCGAGAAGGACCTGCTCCGGCAGAACCTGGAGCGGCTCGCCAACGCGGCCGCCACCGCGGCCGCCACTCCGGTCGGCATAATCCACCGCCAGGGGGGCAGTGACGCGGCGGCCCGGCCCACGCGGCCCGCCCCGGCCAGCAACCTCCCGCCGGCGGTGGCCCTCGGCCTGCGCCGGCTCTCCCTCTTCCTGGAACGCCTGCGACCCCAGTCTCCGGCCGCCGCGCCGGCCGAGCAGCGCACCGAGGTCGCGTCCCAGTTCATGACCGCCGCCGCCGTGCAGGCCTCGACGGAGAAGGAGCTGGCGGAGCACCTGGAGTCGCTGCACCAGCTCGGCATCGACACCCAGCCCGACAAGGTCTTCCGGGCCCTGGCGGGCAGCCTGGCCGGGTGGGGCGCCCTGCCGGCCCCCGCCGGGGGGGAAGCACCGGGGATCGGCGGCCAGTTGGGCGCGATGCGCAAGATCGTCACCCTGGCCGAGGACCCGGCCGAGGGCGCCAAGCGCTTCCGGGAGCTGGTTCACGCGGCCATCGAGCAGTTCAACGCCGGCCACCTCGGGCGGGCGGTGGTGATGTTCGAGCTGGCGGAGCAGCTGGTGGCCGAACAGAAGGTGAAGCCGGTCTTCGTGGAGCCGCTGCGCAAGGGCGGCCACGAGTACCTGGATGCCACGCGGCTGCGCAAGCTCGCGGAGCGGCCGGACGCCCGGGCCTCCTTGCGCACCATCCTCGATTTCTTCCTCTCGCTGCAGCCCGATGGCCTGTTGCGGGACCTCAATGGCGAGCCCAACCGCGACCGGCGCCATGAGCTGCTGGGGCTGCTCGAGGTCCACGGCCCGCCGGCGCGGGCCAAGGCGCTGGAGCTGCTGCGAGCCTCGGTCGAGGAGGGGGCGAACCCCGATCCCTACTTCCAGATGAACCTCGTCTACCTCCTGCGCGTGATCCCCCGGCCCGAGGACTCCACGGTGGAGGACGAGGTCGGCCTCGTCATGCAGTCGACCGGACGCTCGAGTCCGCCCCCGCTCGTGAAACAGGTCATCGGGTACCTGGCCGCGACGCGCCACGAGAAGACCGAGCGGGCCCTCATCACGTATCTGCGGGTGTTCGAGAGCATGCTCATCCAGCCGGACACCGCCGTCTACAGCCAGGTGGACATCGAGGTGCTCCTGGACCGGGTCTGCGCCGCTCTCGCCCGCTACGGGACCCCCCGGGCCTGGCGGGCGATGGTCGATCACGGCTTGAAGACCGAGCTGCGCCTGGGCAGCACGATGTCGCGGCTGGCCGAGGCCGGCCGCCAGGACCTCTCGGGGAGCAAGGACATCGTCGAGCGCCTGCTCGCCGCCCTCAAGGCGGAGCTGCCGCGCACGGTGCTGGGCTTCACGGTCAAGAAGAACGACGAGCGGATCGCGTGCCTGATCCAGGCGTTGTCGGGAACGCCCCTGCCGGAGGTGGCCGCGGCGATGCAGGAGATCGCCGACAAGCACCCCGGCCAGCGGATCGCCGAGCTGGCGACCAAGGCCCTGGCCACGCTGAAGGCGGCCGGCAAGCCAGCCGAGCCTCCGGCCGGCTTGTCGGGCGACCTCGACCTGTTCGGCCTGCCCGGCCTGCTGCAGACGCTGGGCCAGACCCAGCTCACCGGGGTGCTGAGCCTGATGAATGCCCAGGGCAAGGCGGAAGCGACGTTGCTGCTCGATCGCGGGAAGTTCCGCGGCGCCCAGTTCCGGACCATCCGGGGCGAGGAGGCGATGTACGAGCTGTTCGAGAGACCTTTCCCTGGCACGTTCGCCTTCGTCAGCCGTGCCGACGTCGCGTCCCAGGCCGCCGCCGCCGCCGCGCAGGAGCTGCTGGGCCTGATCCTGGAGGGCGTGCGAAGGTACGACGAGTTCAAGCGCTCGGCGGCGATCGTGCCTGACGGGGTGCGGCTCCAGGTGGCCGACCACCCATCGACACCGCTCCCGGACGAGGACGAGGACTTCACCAAATACGTCTGGACGAAGGCCGCCGCGGGGACGACCGTCACCGAATGCGAGTCGAGCATCGCCACCGATTCCTACCGCGTCCGCCGCCTGCTGGCGCACTGGGTCGAGGAAGGCGCCCTGGCCGCCGCATCCTGAGCCGACCCCGGCCCGCGCCCCCGGCGATCGGGTTCGACTACCGGTTTGCCAGCCGGGCCTGGACCTGGCGCGCGGCCCGCTGGCCGCTGGCGATGGCTCCGGCGACCGTGCCCATCTCCTCCGGCTCGGTCGCCTCGCCGGCGAAGAACAGCGTGCCTGCGCACGGGCGGGCGAGCGCGCGCTGGGCGGGCAGGCCGCCGACGCCGACGTAGCTGTAGGCGCCGCGGCTGAAGGGATCGCGCCGCCAGTCGTGGAACTGCCACGACTCGATCAGCTCTTCCAGCCGCGGGCGCGGGACGTCCAGGGCCCGCGCGAGGCTGTCCAGCGCGCGATCGACGAGGCCCGCCTCGTCAAGCTCGCTGAGCGCATCGGCGCGGGGGCCGCCCGCCCACGCGGTGACGACCGGCACGCGCCACGGGTTGGCCGTCCACCAGGTGGGGAAGTCGCCGCGCCGGTCGTGAAGGAAGTCGATGCGGTCGGCCTCTCCAAGGGCCGGCGCGGCGCGCCGCCGGAAGAAGCCGTCCTCGTCCCAGAAGGCCTCCCGGAACCGGAGCACGAGCTTGCAGACGTGGCTCACTTCCATCCCCTGCGTGGCGGCCCGCAGCGCGGGCGGCAGGGGGTCGAACCGCACGGCCCCCGTCTCGGTCGGCGCCGCCTTCAGGACGCCCAGGGGCAGGGTGACGATCGCGGCGCGGGCCCGCAAGCGGCTCCGCTGCGACCCGGCCGCCGAGCGATAGCCCACCTCGACTTCGCCCCGCCGCCACCGCACCTCTTCGACCACGCAGGCCAGGCGGAGCCGGGCCCGCTCGGGATCGAGGCCGGATCGCAGCCACTGCACGATGCCGAAGTAACCGTCGGCCAGGCGGTACTGCCGCTGGGAGTCGCCGGCCTCGCCGCCCGCGGAGGCGAGCGATCGGGCGCTGACGCGGTCGACGTGGGCGGCGTAATAGCCTTCGACGAAGAGCCGGGCCATCGTCCGCGTGGGCTCGCCCACGCGCCGTCCGGCCAGGAAGCGGGCGAAGGAGGTGTCGGCGCCCTTGCTCGGGATCCGCTCCAGCAGCCGGCCGAAGCGGGACCAGACCTCGCCCATGGGCCGAAGGCGTCCGTGCTCGGCCCAGACGTGCTCGTCGGGCAGCTCGACGATGGCGAGGCCGGCCGCGGCCGCGACGTCGCGCGTGGCCCGTGCTTCACCGTGCAGGAACTCGGGACCCAGCTCGATCGGCAGCGGCCACTCGGGGTCCTGGACGGTCAGGATTCGCCCGCCGATGCGGGGCCGGGCCTCCAGCACCACCACTGCGTGCCCGGCGTCGGAGAGCGCGCGTGCGGCGGCGAGCCCCGCCGCGCCCGCTCCGATCACGACGGCATCGGCTCGGCCGCTCGCCATTGACCTATGATGACACCAGCGCCCGTGACGACGAGGCAGGTCCGGATCGAGCCCCGCTTCGAGAGCTGGCAGAGCGCCGCCCGCGAGCTGCTCCGGGAGGGCGTGCCGCCGGAGACGATCGAGTGGCTCGAGGCGACGGGCGGCGAGTTTTGCCCGGCTCCGGTCATGGGCGAGCCAGGCGTCCACCGCGTCCCGCGTCGCTTCGTGGAGATCGCCCGCCAGGTGGCCGGGCATCCGTCGGCGGGCCGATGGGCCCTCCTCTACCGGGTGCTGTGGCGCGTCGTCCACGAGGACCACGACCTGCTCCGGCTGGAGACCGACGCCGACATCAGCGTCCTGGTCGCGATGGAGAAGGCGGTGCGCTCGGCCGCTCCGTTCGTGCCGCCCGAGGCCTCGTTGGAGGAGCTGCGCCAGGCGGCGAGGATCTGCACCGGCTGCGACCTCCATCGGGCCGCCACCCAGACCGTCTTCGGCCAGGGCTCCGAAGCGTCCCGCATCGCCCTCGTCGGGGAGCAGCCCGGCGACCAGGAGGACGTCCAGGGCCTTCCCTTCGTCGGGCCGGCCGGCCAGGTGCTGGACCGCGCGCTCGGCGAAGTCGGCCTCCGGCGCGAGGAGATCTACCTCACCAACGTCGTCAAGCACTTCAAGTTCATCCCGACCGGCAAGCGGCGGCTGCACGCCACGCCCCAGGAGCCCGAGATCCTCGCCTGCCGGCCGTGGCTCGAAGCGGAGCTGCAGGCGGTGCGTCCGGAGGTGCTCGTCTGCCTGGGCGCGACCGCCTCGCGGGCGGTCTTCGGCCCCGCCTTCCGGCTCATGAAGCAGCGGGGCCTGTTCCTGGCCACGCGGTGGACGGCCCGTTCGATGGCGACACTCCATCCTTCGGCCGTGCTCCGCGCGCCGGACGAAGAGGGGCAGGAGCGTCTCTACGGGCTGCTCAAGCAGGACCTGACGACAGCGGTGGCGGAGCTGGGCCGCGCGGGCCGATCCGCGGGGGGCTGATCACCCGCTCGCGCTTCGAAGCACGAGCCGGTCCGCGGAGGCCGACACGATCACCAGCGCCTGAGCGGGGGACTGCGAGCCCGGGGAGAACAGCGTCAGCCGCTCGCCCTCGATCTGCCACCGCCCCTCCGCGCCTTCGCTGCGGTCGGTCGGCCCCGGCCGCGCGCCTCTCAGCGTGCCGTCCTTGCCCAGCTCGATCGATCGCCGGCCGCGCGAGGGTGGAAACGGGAAGGAGGCCGGCCGGAAGACCATCTCGTCCCCGTGGTCTTCCTCGTGGGAATGGACCCATCGCTGGTGCAGCCAGTCGGGCGGCGCGTCGGACGGCATGATTCGTCGGGCCGGCTACTTGCCGATGCTGCTCCGCGGGCCGTCGAGGCTCGCCTGCATGCGAACCACCTGCTGGGCGGTGAACATGAACATCGCGTCGTCGTCGACGTAGTCCATGTAGTTCATGAACATGTCCCCGTTGGGCCCGTTGTGGCAGGACACGTGCGGGAAGCGCGGCTGGCCGTAGTTGGGATGCTGTTGGGTCGGCGTGTCGGCCACGAAGTCGCTGCCGGTGCAATCCTCGGTGTCGCTCCAGACGTGCCGCAGGTTCAGCCAGTGACCGATCTCGTGCGTCGCCGAGCGCCCGAGGTCGAAGGGAGCGGTGGCGGTGCCGGTGGTGCCGAAGGCCCGGTTCAGCACGACGACGCCGTCGGTCTTCGGTGGCCCGCCGGGGAACTGCGCGTACCCGAGCAGGCCGTCGGCGAGCGTGCAGACCCAGACGTTGAGATAGCGGTCGGAAGGCCACCCGTCGGCTCCGCCGGTGGCCTTCGCCTTCACCGAGTCGTCGGCGGGGAACGAGCCGAGCGTCGTGGGAACGTAGACGATGCCGGCGGTCTTCTTGCCGGTCGGGTCCCTGGTCGCGAGCGCGAACTGCACGCGGGCGTCGGTGACCAGCCCCAGCCAGACCGGCGGGACGCTCGAGCGGTCGGGGTTGGTCGCCCGGTAGTCCTTGTTGAGGGCGGCGAGCTGGCTCTTCACCTGGGCGGCGGCGACCTTCTCGTCGCTCGTCCGGTAGACGACGTGCACGACGGCCGGGATCGTGGTGACGCTGCCGCGCAGGCCGGCCGCCCCCGCCATGAGCCGCTCGTTGACCCGCTGCTCGAGCTCGGCCTGCCGCAGGCGGAAGTCCGGGTCCTGCTCCAGCAGGCGGTAATGGACTTGCATGGTCCCGCAGCGCCGGCGCAGGACGGGGGGGCGCTTCGTCAATGCCCGCGCGCCGGCGCCCGCCGGTCGAGGTCGCGCAGGTAGTCGTGGAGCAGCGCGCGGTCGGCCGGATGCATGTCGATGAAGCTGAGGCCGGCGCCGCCGATCGGCTGGCCGGGGGCGCGGCTGGGGTCCTGGCTCCAGACCACGCGTCCGGTGGCGCGGACGGGCGACTTGCCCGGCAGCCACAGGACCATCTCGACCTCGCCCTGCGCGGGCAGCGGGCGCTGGGACTGGATGAAGAGCCCGCCCTTGCCGATGTTGGTGACGTGGTCGGACACGAACATCTGGCCGCTCACCCAGTCGACGCGGATCTCGACCTCGTAGCGCTCGTCCTTCCGCTCACGCTCGCCGTGCGGGACCTTGGCGTCGCTCATGGCTCTAAACCATTCTTGCATATATGCGCCATCTTCCTACTGACGGTGGCTACGCCGGGACGTGGCATGACGCCACACAAAACGGGACGGGAGGCGACACGGCAGGGCGCGCCGGTGCCGAGCGGGTCGTCACCCGCCGCGCCGGCCTCACTTCGGGGCGGGCATGCCGTTCCAGATGTCGCGGAAGAGCTTCCAGGTGCCGTCCTTCTGCCGCTTCCAGACGACGACGTACTTGACGTTCTGGGACTGCTCCGGCTGGTTGGGCGGCTGGACCTTCAGGGTCGCGGTGCCGCTCTCGACCGCGAGGTTGCCGGCCGATTGGACGTCGATGGTGTTGAGCGTGACCGCCTTGATGCCCGAATCGCGGGCGCCCTTCCAGAGGGCCTCGATGGCGGGTCTCCCGCGGGCCATCTCGCCGTCGGGAGGAAACGCGATCGCGTCCTCCGTGTAGGCCGCGGCGACCGCCGCCATGTCGCCGCGGCCGAACGCCGCCACGAAGGCGGCATTCTGCTTCTCGATGGCCGCCCGAGCCGCATCCGTCCGGGCGGCCTGGGCGAACGCCGGGACGGCCAGGGCGACGTACGCCAGCCCCACCAAAGGCCGAATGCCAGCAAAGCGCATCACGTCCTCCTTGAGAAAAGGCCGAGTGGGATCGCGCGTATCCTAACTCCGATTCGATCCTCGGGAACCGTGGTATAAGCGCCGCGCAGTCCGGGAGGGGAGCATGAGCAGGCAGGGAAGGTACGCGGCGTGGGCGGCCGTCTTCATCACGATCGCCGCCGGGCCCCGCGCGGCCGAGGCGCAGATCACCGGCTCGATCGCGGGCACCATCCGGGATGCGAGCGGGGCCGTGCTGCCCGGCGCCACCGTCACCGTCCGCGGCCCCAGCCTGCGCAAGGAGAGCGCAGCGGCGGCCAGCGGGGCGAGCGGAGCCTACCGCGTCGCGCTCATCCCGCCCGGCGTGTACGACGTGACGGTCGAGCGGCAGGGCTTCGCCGCCCAGACCCGCAAGGACGTGGAGGTGGCGATCAACCAGCAGACGACCCTCGACTTCACCCTGGCCGTGGGGGGCCGCACGGAGGCGGTGGAGGTGGCGGCCGAGATTCCGCTCGTCGAGGTCGAGCGCTCGGCGGTCTCGTCGAGGGTCTCGCAGAAGACCATCGACGCGCTGCCCCTGAACGGGCGCAACTACGTGGACCTCATCTCGCTCGTGCCGGGGGCGTTGCCCGTGCCCGGCGGCCAGCAGGGGGCGAGCGTCTCGATCTTCGGCGAGCGGGGCGCCGCGCTGTCGTTCCTCGTGGACGGGGCGGAGAACAACGATCCCCTGAACGGCGGTCCCTCGGTGCGCTATACCCAGGACTCCGTGCGCGAGTTCGAGGTGATCACCACCGGCTACGAGGCCGAGTTCGGCCGGGCCCAGGGCGGCGTCGCCAACATCGTCACCCGCTCGGGCGGCAACGACTGGGCGGGCTCCGCCTTCACCTTCGTCCGCAATGACGCTCTCGACAGCTCGAACGTCCCCGGCCAGGAGCCGCCGAAGCTGGAGCGCTACCAGTGGGGGGGCACGGTCGGCGGCCCCCTCAAGCGCGACAAGGCCTACGCCCTCGGCTCGTTCGAGGTCCTGGACGAGACGCGCGGGGTGAACATCGACCGCTCCAAGATCCCGACCTTCGTCGCGAACGGCATAGCCACGCCCGGCGGGAAGGAGGATTTCAGCGTCGGCCCCGGCACCGACGGGGTCACCGGGATGCTGAAGCTCGACTTCACGCTGAACGACCGGAACCGCCTGGCCATCACGGGCGCCCGGTACGACCAGGACGTGAGCGGCGAGATCTCCTCGCCGGTCGCGGGCACGATCGCGCTACCCAGCGCGGCCCGCACCTCCACCGCCGACGGCACCAGCGTGATCGCCCGCGAGACGGCGGTGCTCCGGCCGACGACCTTCCTCGAGACGAGCGCGTCGTTCATCCGGGGTCACAGCGGCGCGAACCTGGAGCACACCCAGCGGATCGAACCCGTCCTCATCCTGCTCCGCAGCGGCTTCCTGCAGACGGGCGCGCCGTTCGGCAGCCGGAGCGAGCGGATCAGCAAGCGCTTCCAGCTCGCCCAGGCCCTCACCCGCGCCCTGGGGGGCGCGGCCGGCGACCACCAGCTGAAGCTCGGCTGGGACGTGAACCGCGTCACCCTCGGCGGCTTCGACGAGGTGCTCAACGACGTCGAGTACTCGGCCGCGTTCCTCAGCCCCAACGCGGCGGCGATCAACGAGGACCTGTTCCGCCGCCTCGGCTTCGCCCAGTCCGCGGCCCGCTTCTTCACCCTCTCCGGCAACCCGGACGGCAGCCTCGACCTCGGCATCAAGGACACCAGCCTCTCCGGCTTCGCCCAGGACAGCTGGCGCATGCGGCACGGCGTGACCCTGAACTACGGCCTGCGCTACGACTGGTCGAGCCTCTTCGGGGACGACAAGAACAACCTCGCCCCGCGCGTGGGCGCGACCTGGGACGTGGGGCAGCGGCACAAGACGGTGGTGAAGGCGAACTGGGGGCGCTTCTTCGACCGCAACCTGCTCGCCGCCGCCGCCACCGTGCCCGACAAGGGAGGCGTCTTCACCCGCTCGATCTTCGACGTGACGCTGCCCCGGCTGGGCGCCGACTACACTGATTCGCTCATCGACCTCGTCATCACCTCGGGGTTCCCGACCGGCCCGGGCACGCGCAGCCCGGCCGAGAACCCCGCCTACCGCGGCTTCGCCGACGCGCTGCGCGCCGACCCGCTCGCCCTCTACAAGCTGCTCGGGATCCGGGTGAGCGACCCGTCGGTGCCGCCGGTCGTGACCGCCGACAACGTCCAGCAGCTCTCCGGCCTCAGCCCCGCCCAAGCGGTGGCCCTGCTCGAGCGGACGTTCCCCGGCACCGATTTCGAGTTCTTCGACGTACCGGGCGGCTCCATCGTCGGCAACCGCGTGCTGTCGTTCTTTCCCCGCGGCCCGCTGGGCCTGAGCCGCGACGTCTCGCGCTACGCCGAGGACCGGACGCCGTCGACCAACGCCTTCAACGTGGGCGTCGAGCAGCAGTTCCTGAACGACTTCTCCCTCGCCGTGACCTACGTCCACCGCCGCACGCGGGACCTGCTCACGCGGCGGATCGTCAACCTTTTCGACGCGGCGCCGGGCAGCCCCAACTTCGGCAAGACCACCGACGGCGGCCCGCGCATCAGCCAGGTCACCTACGACGGCCTCATCAACTACGACGGCGTCACCGTGTACCTGCGCAAGCGCTTCGGCCAGCGCTACCAGCTCGCCCTGTCCTACACGGGCTCCCGGGCGCGCGACAACCTGCTGACCGGCAACGTGGGCTCGCAGTTCAGCAACAACAACCACCCGGAGATCGACTACGGGCCCTCCAACCAGTCGGCCCCCCACGTGTTCGTGGGCAACGGATTCGCCGTCCTCCCGCTCGGCATCAACCTCTCCGGCATCGTCTTCTGGCGCAGCGGCGCGGCGTTCAATCCCCGCGGCATCGTCGACCTCGACGGGGACGGCCTTGTCGACCAGCGCGACACCACGCAGCCCCGCAACAAGTTCCGCACCAAGGCCTACGGCGACGTGGACGTGCGCCTGGAGAAGACCTTCGGCGTGTCCGGGCGTCAGGCCTTCAGCGTGCTGGCCGAGGCGTTCAACCTCCTCAACCGAGCCAACGTCAGCAACGTCACGGCGGTCTCCGGCCCGTCCTTCGGCACGCCCACCACGTTCTTCCCCGGACGGGAGATCCAGTTCGGGGTGCGGTACCTCTTCGGTCGGCGATAGCTAGTTACTGCAGCGAGGCGAGCATCAGGACCAGGCCGCGCTCGCCGCGCAGGTCCTCGAGCGCCTTGCCCAGGATGGCTCCCTGGGCGGCCTTCGAGTCGGTGGCTCGCATGGCGTGGCCCGCGACCGCCGACGAGGTCAGCAGGTCGCCGGCGCGGACCGGCCCGTTGACGCTCGAGGCCAGACAGTAGACGGTGCCGCTGAGCGTCAGCGTCACCCGGTCCGTCGCGGACGGGCCGGCGTTGAGCGTGATCCCGGGCCGGTAGTCGCGGGCGCCGGAGACGACACCGGCCACGCGCCGGTCGTATGGGGCGTCGGCGAGCCGCAAGGTGCCCGCATGCTCCGGATCGATGGCCATCACCGAGCCCGGGGCCGCCGTCGTCGTGGCGGACGGGAACATCTCGGCCATGTCGCCGGGGGCCGAGAGCAGCCCCGAGTTGCCGTCGAGGATGAAGCGCGGGTTGCCGGCCGTGTTGAAGACGGCCACCTGGCCCGCGTCCTGGGCGGAAACGAGTATCACGCCCTTGGGCGCGCTGGCCCCCCGGTGATCGGCCCAGACGATGACCGCGTCGCCGACGTCGTCCGAAGTGGCGGCCACCACGACCTCGCCCGCCGAGTTGACGATCCCCAGTTCCTCGAAGGTGTCCTTCACCTGCTGTCCCGAGAGCGCGAAGGCGGAGCGCTCGCGGGACACCTGGGTCAGGGCGCCGCGGGCGCGCTCGCCCAGCGACGGCGCCTGCGCGCTGCCGGACCAGGCCGCCAGCGCAGACACGGCAAGAACGGGGAGAACGACGCGTCTCACGTTTCGCATTTGTGGCCTCCCGCCGGCCTGGGAAGAGACGACTGGTCCCGGCTTTGGCCAGCCGCGTGGCTCCGGGGAGGGAGCCGAGCCCTTGGAGGATCTTGCGCCCGATTGTACGCCCGTCCGTGAAGGAAGCAAGCGGACGAGCCTCCTTCAGCGCGGTGATAGGATCGCGGCGCCATGGCCAGCAGCATCCGGCGCCTTGCGCTCCTCCTGGTGGCGCTTGTCGCGGCACTCCCGTCCTCGGGCGCACCCGCCCGCCTCGGCGACGACGCCTTCCCTCTCGCCGCCCAGAACGGCGACCGCGTGGAGGAGGTCTTCCGCCGTACGCGCCGGATGATGCACGCCTGGCTCGCGTACGCCGACGAGCGCACGCTGCTGCTGCCCGACTACCTTCCCGGCTACACTCGCGCCTCCAACCGCCCGCGCGACCTCTACACGCCCCACAACTCCGGGGCCGACAACTATCCGTACCTCGTGGCCACGGCCTTCTTCACCGACCGCGGCGTCTACGAGGGACGGATGCGCGACATGCTGCGAAACGAGATCCGCTACACGGCGGCGCCCGACGGCGTCCCGGCCAACCTCGAGCTGAAGACCGGGAAGCTCGGCCCGCCGAGCCTGTTCGGGGCGGCCGAGTACGCCAAGGACGGGCTGCTCGCCGTCACCGAGCTGCTCGGCCGCACGCCGTGGTTCTATCGCATGGCCGACATGACCGCGGCCCTCATGCAACGCGCGCCGGTGGCGAGCGATTTCGGGGCCCTGCCCGACGAGGGCGCGGAGCTGAACGGCGACGTGCTGCAGACGCTGGTGCGGCTGGCGGCCATGACCGGCGAGCGCCGCTTCCTGGAATGGGCGGAGCGGCTGGGCGACGCGTACGTCCTCGAGGTGCTGCCGCGCAACCACGGCCTCCCCGGGTACACCTGGGACTTCGCCCGGCACCAGGGCCCTGACCGCATGCGCCTGCGCGACCACGGCAACGAGATGGTGGTCGGGCTGGCGCTCCTGCACGCGCTGGAGACGGACCACGGGGCGCCGCGCTCCGCGTCGTACCGGCCGGCCCTGGCCCGGATGCTCGACCGCGTCCTGGCCTCCGCCAACCCCGACGGCATGCTGTACAACGAGATCCGGCCCTCCGACCTCGCCCCCCTCGACCGCGGGCTCTCCGACAACTGGGGCTACGTGTACGGGGCCGTCTACACCTTCTTCATGGCCACGGGAGAGACGCGGTACCGTGACGCGGTCCGGCACGTCCTCGAGAACCTCCCGCGCTACCGCGGGTACGACTGGGAGAACGGCAGCCAGGACGGCTACGCCGACTCGATCGAGAGCGCCCTCTACCTCTACGCGCACGAGCCCGTCCCGGCGGCGCGGGACTGGATCGAGAGCGAGATGAGGACGCTCATCGCGTTCCAGCAGCCGGACGGCACGGTCGAGCGCTGGTACGGCGACGGGAACTGGGCCCGCACGCTGCTCCTGTATGCGATGTGGAAGACGCAGGGCTGCTTCCTCGAGGGCTGGCGCGAGGGCGTGAAGCTGGGCGCGGCGCGGGAGGGCGACCACCTGTTCGTCTCGCTAGACGGCCCGCCCGGCTACCGCGATCGGCTGCACTTCGACCACGCCCGGCACCGCCGCGACCTGAACTTCGGCCGCGACTACGTCCGGCTCAACGAGTGGCCGGAATGGTTCGTGGTGGACGAGACGACGCTCTACCGCGTCGTGGACGGCCAGGGACGCGAATCGGTGCGGACGGGCTCGGAGCTGGCCGGAGGAATCGAGGTCGCCGCCCCCGGCCGCTGGACGGTCGAGAAGTACCTTCCGGCCGGGCCGTGAGCGCGGGCTAGCCGAGCCACCTGGTCAGCCAGTCGCGGACCTCGCGACCCGAACGAAGCCTCGGTCGATTGCGCTTCATCCTCGCCGTCTCAGCCGGCCGCCGGTCGCTACGGCTGGGCGATCGACCAGATGCCCCGACCGTGGGTGGCCGCGTAGAGCTTGCCGTCCGGGCCCACCGTGATGTCGAGCGCGGTCGTGTAGGGCAGGTTCGAGCCCAGCCGCGACCAGGCGGCGCCGCCGTTGCCGGAGATCACGACCCCGAGGTCGGTGGCGACGACGATCTTGCCCCGGCTGAAGAGGACGTCGTTGACCGGCACGTCGGGCAGGTTGCCGCTGACGTCCGCCCAGCTCGCGCCGCCGTCCGCCGTCTTCCAGAGATGGCCGTAGCCGGCGCCCGGGCCCTCCAGGAAGCGGCGCGAGAAGCCGTTGAAGCCGAGGTAGGCCGTGCGGCCGGTCGGGTCGGCGGGATCGATCGCGAGTCCCGAGATGTAACGGTTGGGCACGGTGGATGGCAGGGCGACCTGGCGCCAGGCGCCGCCCGCATTGGTCGAGACGCCGCGGGCGAAGCCGTCGACGTTGCAGGGGCCGCACCAGGCGGTCCAGATCACGTCGTTCTGGCTGGCGACCACGGTCGTGGAATGGCCGGAGCCGTTGTTGAAGACCGGCACCCACTCCGGCCCGGACCGGATGGCCCAGCCCTTCGTGTTCGTCCACACGTACTGGCCGGCCGCCACCCAGTGCTGGCCGTTCACCGTGTCGGGCTCGAAGGGGGCGATGAAGCGCGGGTTGGGGTCGTGGGGGTCGAGGTCGAGCACGGAGCGGAACGTGCCGTCCGACCGGCCGCAGCTCAGCGTCAGCTCCATGGCGAGGAACACGTATTCACCAAGGATCCGGCAGCCGTCGTCGGGATCGACCAGGGTGTCGCCGCCGTCGCCGCCGAACGGCGAGCCCATCGTGCCCGCGCCAGTCAGGTCCTCCGGCAGCAGCAGCGACCCGCCGTTGTCCTGGAGACCGCCCGCCACGGCCACTCCGCCCGGCACCTTGCCTACGGCCACCGAGTAGTACTGCAGCGTGCGGACGTTGGCGTTGAGGCTCTGCCAGTCCGTCGCGTTGCCGTTGGCGTTCACCGTGCCGCGAAGCGGCCGAGTGTAGACGCCGCCGTCGTCGCCGACGTACAGCCGGCCGTCGGCGATCGCGATCGAATGCTGGTCGGGATGGGTGGTGGGCGGGCAGGTGTTCGCCGAGTCGATGAACGACCAGCAGGAGAAGTCGAAGTTCCAGTAGGGGCCGACGGCGGTCCAGTGGGTGCCGCCGTCCCCGCTCTCGTAGACCTCCTCGAGGCCCACGAACACGTGGTCCGGGTCGTCGGGATCGACGGCGAGGAACTGGTTGTACCAGGCCTGGATGCCCGGGTGATAGAAGGTCGCCGAGTGCAGGGCCGAGCTGCTGTTCCCCAGCTCCCCCGAGCCGGCGATCTTGTTCCAGGGGCCGTCCACCCGGCCGCTGGGCGACACGTACACGCCGCTGAGAGCGGTCTGGAACGAGTGGGTGTAGTGAGCCATCGACTCCACCAGCGCGTAGAGCCGGGAGCCGTCGCTGGAGTAGGCGAAGGTGGTCCGGCCCACGTCCTGGGGGTTCAGCCCGCCGGTCGGATTGACGAGCGCGAAGCTCTCTCCGCCGTCGCTCGAGAGGTAGAAGCCGTTGTACGGCGCGCCATCGCGCCAGGCGCAGTTGGCGATGACGATCCGGCCGCCCCGGTTCGGATCGACGGCGACGTCGTTGCAGATGTCGTTGTAGGGGCTCTGCAGGTCCGGGCGCACCACGCCGTCCACGACCGGGTCGGGTACGGGGTAGAGCACGCGCCGCCAGCTCCCCGAGCTCTTCGCGGCCGAGTGCTTCCAGACCCCGCGGGAGGTCGCGGCATAGGCCGTCCCGTTGCCGTCGAAGCGCACCTTGCCGATGGTGGTGCTCTCCAGCTCGCTGCCGCCCACGCGGTCGGTGGTGGCGAAGAGCGCGGTCTCCGGCTTGGCCAGGCGGTAGACGCCGGAGCCGACATAGGACGTGGCGCCGGTGTTGGCCTCGCCGGTCGCGAGCCAGAGGGCGCCGTCCGGAGCCAACCGAAGGTCGCCGACCGAGAGCGTCGGCAGGCCGTCGGTCAGGGGCGACCACGTCTTCCCTCCGTCGGCGGAGCGGAAGACGCCGCCCGCCGCGCCGCCCACGTAGAGGTAGCCGTCGCCGGCGGCGAGGCCGGTGATCCGCCCGGCCACCAGCCCCGCGCCGCCGCTGGAGTTCGAGGCGAAGGGATCGCGGTAGCGCGGGTCGTCGGAGTCGTAGGGCCGGCTGGTGACCTCGGTCCACGAGCTGCCGTAGACCGGAGGCCGCTGAGCGACGCGAACGCGGCGCTGTACGCGCCGGGCAAGACGATGCCGGGGCCGGTGCGGGCCTGCGCGTACTGTTCGGCGGCGATCCGCGACTCCACGCTCTCGTCACCCGCCTCTCCGACCTTGGCCCGGCGTCCGTGGCGCGAGCGGGGGGATTCCTTTGCGACGGACCCCGGCCGCTCCGGAAGGGTGGCGCCGAGGGCCAGGGCGACCGCCGAAGCGGCGGCCAGGATCGGGAACGGCCGGATCGTGCTCATCAGGGCGAGTTCCTTTCGCGCGGGCGGGGGGACGAGGATGCTAGACCGGCGCCGGCGCCGAAGTCAACGTGGCGCTAAGATCGCCGCCCGGGAGGCACCGATGACCAAGAGCATCGGCCGGCGGGAGTTCCTGGGCTACGGCGCGATCGGCGGCGCGGTGCTGGCCAGACGCCCGCCGGCCCCGGCGGAGGTCCCGCTGGAAGAGGCCACCATCGACGGCCTGCAGGAGCAAATGGAATCGGGCCGCCTGACCGCCCGCCGCCTCACGGCGGCGTATCTGGCCCGGATCGATGCGCTCGACCGGAAAGGCCCCGCGCTGCGCGCGGTCATCGAGACCAATCCCGACGCGCTGTCGATGGCCGAAGCGCTGGATGCCGAGCGCACGGCGAGGGGCGCGCGCGGGCCCCTGCACGGCATTCCCGTCCTGCTCAAGGACAACCTCGACACGGCCGACCGCATGACGACGACCGCGGGCTCGCTGGCGCTCTCGGGTTCGATCCCGCCCCGGGACTCATTCGTCGCCCAGAAGCTGCGCCAGGCGGGGGCCGTGCTGCTCGGCAAGGCGAACCTCAGCGAGTGGGCCAACATCCGCTCCAGCCATTCGTCCAGCGGGTGGAGCGGACGCGGCGGCCAGTGCCGCAACCCCTACGTCCTCGACCGCAACCCGTGCGGCTCCAGCTCGGGCTCGGGAGTCGCGGTCTCCGCGAACCTGTGCGCCCTCGCCATCGGCACCGAGACCGATGGATCGATCGTCTGCCCGTCCAGCATCAACGGCATCGTCGGCATGAAGCCCACCGTGGGCCTGGTGAGCCGGGCCGGCATCATCCCGATCGCCCACAGCCAGGACACCGCCGGGCCGATGGCGCGCACGGTGCGCGACGCGGCGATCCTGCTCGGCGCGATCGCCGGCGCCGACCCGCGCGATCCGGCCACCGCCGAGGCCGGCCGCGCCGCCACCGACTACACGCGCTTGCTCGACCCGGACGGCCTGCGGGGCGCGCGCATCGGCGTGGTCCGGAAGTCGTTCGGCTTCCATGCGGACGTGGACCGGGTCATGGAAGATGCGCTGGCGGAGATGAAGCGGCGGGGAGCCGTCCTCCTGGACCCCGCCGACATCCCGCACGCGGGCGAGTACGACGAGACGGAGCTGGCCGTGCTGCTCTACGAGCTGAAGGCGGACCTCAACGCCTACCTGGCGACGCTGGGGCCCGAGGCGCCCGTGCGCACGCTGGCCGACGTCATCGCGTTCAACGAGGCGCACCGGGCGGAAGAGATGCCGTACTTCGGCCAGGACCTCTTCCTCAAGGCGCAGGAGAAGGGGCCGCTCACCGACCTCGCCTACGTCGAGGCCCTCGCCCACAGCCGCCGGCTGGCCGCCCTCGAAGGCATCGACGCCGTGATGAGCCAGCAGAAGCTCGATGCCCTGGTGGCCCCGACCGGCGGACCGGCCTGGCTCACCGACCTCGTCACCGGCGACCACTTCAGCGGCGGGCTCTCCACGCCGCCCGCCGTGGCGGGGTACCCGCACGTCACGCTGCCCGCGGGTCACGTGTTCGGCCTGCCGGTCGGCATCTCTTTCGCCGGCCGGGCCGGCAGCGAGCCGACGCTGATCAGGCTCGCCTACGCCTTCGAGCAGGCGACCCGGGCCCGGCGCCCCCCGCGCTTCCTGCCCGCGGCGGACCTGAAGGCGGGCCCGTCCTGAATGCAAGCCTCAACGCGATGATCGGCACGCGGGCTGCCGCCGCGCGGATATACTCGCGGACGAACGAGGTGAAGCCATGTCCTCCCGGCGAGACTTCCTCACCATCATGACCGCGGGCCTGGGGGCCGGCGCGATCGGGGTCCGGCGCGCCCGGGCGGCGGACGCGCCGGAGATCAAGAGTGCGCTGAACGGCCCCATCGGCCTCCAACTCTGGAGCCTGCGCGAGTATCTGCCCAAGGACCTGCCCGGAACGCTGGCCCGGGTGCGGGGGTTCGGATTCCGCGAGGTGGAAGGGGCGGGTCTCTGGCACCACACGGTGGCGGAGCTTCGGGCCGCTCTCGACGCGGCGGGCCTTCGCTGCCCGTCCGCCCACATGGGCTTCGAGCGATTGCGCGACGATCCCTCGGGCGCGTTCGCCGAGGTGAAGGCGCTCGGAGCGAGCTCGGTCGTCTGCCCGTGGATCCCGCACGGCAGCGCGTTCACCGGTGACGACGCGGCGAAGGCGGCGGAGGCCTTCAACCGTTTCGGCAAGGCCGCCGGCGATGCCGGCCTGCGCTTCGCCTATCACTGCCACGGGTACGAGTTCGTGCCCGCGGCAGCCGGGGCGCCCGCGACGCTCTTCGACTCCCTGGCCGGCGCCACCGACCCGGCGCGGGTGGCGTTCCAGATCGACGTGTTCCACGCCTACAACGGCGGCGCCGATCCGGTCCGGCTCATCGAGAGGTACGGCCCCCGCGTGCGCTCGCTGCACCTCAAGGACATGAAGAAGGGCCACGTGATCAAGGCGGGCAGCGCGGGGGCGGAGGCCGACGTGGACGTGCCGGTCGGCACGGGCCAGATCGACTATCCGGCCGTGCTGCGGGCGGCGAAGAAGGTCGGCACGTCGATGTACTACCTGGAGGACGAGAGTGCCGACCCGCTCGGGCACATCCCGCAGAGCCTGGCCTACCTGGAGAGCCTCAAGCTTTAGCGGTAGCCCCCGCCAGGGTCAGTGCTCGTGCGGCTTCGGCGACGGCGCGGGGGAGGCGCCGGGGCTCGAGCCGCCGGTGCGCATCGCATGGCCCTTGGCGGTGTTCTGGATCGAGACGACCTGCCAGACGCCGTCCGACCGCTGGAAGAGGACGGTGGCCACGCCCGGTCGGGCCCGCTCGGTGCCGGTCAGCGTCCAGTTGAAGCGCGCCCAGCCCGAGTCGCCCTGGCCTCCGGTCACGACGTCCGCGATCTCGAGGTGCGGCTTCTGCGCCCGCGTGAAGAGGCGGGTGAAGAGCTGGAGCACGCGCTCCTTGCCCGCGAACAGGGCGCCGTCGTCGGCGATATAGAAGGCCTCCGCCGCCAGGGCCGACTGGTAATAGGCGAGGTCCTGGGCGTTGTAGGCGCGCAGCCCGCGGTCGACCTCGGCCACGATCTCCGGCCGGCCCGGCGCCGACGCCGGCGGCGCGTTCGGCGTTACTTGCTGAGCGACGAGCAACCCGACGGCGAGCAGGCTCACGAGCACCTCCTGCCGTATCCTACCCCCGGCCCCGGGCGCGATGTAGACTCCACGCAAATGCGGCCTCTCGCTCTGGCGGCGGCGCTCTGGTCGGCGGCGGCCGGCCCCGCCGCCCTTCCGGAGCTGGGCGAGTTCCAGAGCCACGGGAACGTCGGCGAGGTGCGGCAGGCGGGCTCCGTGCGCTTCGATCCCCAGTCCGGCGAGTACCGGATCACCGGCGGGGGCGAGAACATGTGGGGCGGGCGCGACGCCTTTCACTTCGTCTGGCGCCGCCTTCCGGGCGACCTGACCCTGACCGCCGACGTCAGCTTCCCCGAGCGCGAGGGCGTGGCCCATCGCAAGGCGGGATGGATCGTGCGCGAGGGACTCGAAGCCGACTCGCCCTACGCGGACGCGGTGGTCCATGCCGACGGCTTGATCTCGCTCCAGTACCGGCTCGTGAAGGGAGGCCCGACCCTCGAGGTGCAGTCTCCCGTGAAGGCGCCCGCGACGATCAGGCTCGAGAGGACGGGAGATCTCTTCACGCTGTCGGTCTCGCGAGACGGGCGGCGGTTCCAGCCCGTCGGGTCGGTCACGGTCGCCCTGGCCGACCCGGTCTATGCCGGCCTCGGGGTGTGCGCGCACGACGCGGCGTCGACGGCGACCGCCGTCCTGTCGCGCGTGAGCCTGGAGAGCCGGGGCACGGTAGCGGCCGCCGAGCGCGTCCTCGAGAGCCGTCTGGAGGTCGTCTCGATCGAGTCGGGCGAGCGCACGGTCGTCCACACGACGCGGGACCACATCGAGGCGCCCAACTGGTCGCGCGACGGCCGGGAGCTGCTGTTCAACAGCCACGGCCGCCTCTATTCCCTGCCGCGGGACGGCGGCGAGCCTCGTCGGATAGACACGGGGGGAGCGGATCACCTCAACAACGATCACGGCCTCTCTCCCGACGGCCGCTGGCTCGCCATCAGCCACTCGCCGCAGAGCGACTCGCTCGTCTACGTGCTGCCCGCCACGGGCGGGCCGCCCCGCCAGGTGACCGCGCTCGGCCCGTCGTACTGGCACGGCTGGTCGCCCGACGGCAAGACGCTGGCTTACTGCGCGCGGCGCAACGGCGAGTTCGACGTCTACACGATCGCGGCCGATGCCGAGCGCTCCACCGCCGAGAAGCGGCTGACCACCGCTCCCGGGCTCGACGACGGGCCGGACTACTCGCCCGACGGCCAGGCCATCTTCTTCAACTCGGAGCGCACGGGCCTCATGAGGGTCTGGCGCATGAGGCCGGACGGCTCGGAGCAGCAGCCGGTGACGAGCGGGGAGGACTCCGCGGACTGGTTCCCCCATCCCTCGCCCGACGGGAAATGGCTGGTGTTCCTCTCCTACGACAAGAGCGTGAGCGGCCATCCGGCCAACAAGGACGTCGCGCTCAACGTCATGCCGCTGTCGGGCGGCGCGCCGAGGATCCTGGCCCGGCTCTTCGGCGGCCAGGGCACGATCAACGTCCCGTCCTGGTCGCCCGACAGCCGGTCGCTGGCCTTCGTCAGCTACCGGCTGGTGAAGCCGTAGGCCTCAGGAGCGAGCCGGCCCCAGCCCGGCCGCGACGGCCTTGCCGAGCAACGCTTGCAGGCGGCCGCGGCTGGCGGGGGAGAGCGCCCGCGTCCCGCGCGCGAAGGCGCCGAGCGCGGCGCGGTCCTCCGACGGGAGGGTGGCGCGCAGCCCGCGCACGCGGTCGTAGTCGCGCAGGCGTCCTCGCTCGGCCGGACGCAGCGCGGCGAGGAGCGCGCCCTGGAGCGACTTCAGCTCCTCCGCTTCCGGAGCCGTGAGCGCCGACGAGCCGTTCTTGGCGGCCGCGTACGCGCGGCTGAAGACCTCCGGCGGGTCGGGGATGCTCCACGCGCTGCTGGACAGCACGAGCTGGATCGTCTCGGGGGCGAGGTGGGGGAGCTGCTCGCCGGCCGTCTTCAGCGCTTCCTGCCGCTCCCGCTGCTGCGCGTCGTCCATGCCCGGCGTCGACGCGCGCCGCGGGTGCACCTGCTCATCGATCTTCGTGAAGAAGATCAGGCCGAGCCGGGTGACCACGGGCAGCCACGTGGGCCACGTCGTGGCGGCGACGTATGCGCCCGCGGCCAGGGCGGCGAGAAGGACCGCGCGCTGCAGCCACAGCCACGCGGTGGCGAGGAGCCCGCCGCCCTCGTAGACCTCGTCGTCCTGCCACTCCTCTTCCGCATGGGCCAGGCGCAGGGACGGGAGCGAGCCGGCCGGCGCCGGGGACGGCTCGCCGTCGAGGGGCTTGAGCGGGATGACCGCGACCCCGTCGTCCGGCCTCGCCGGCCGCGACGCGGCCAGGACGTCCTTCAGCGGCCGCCAGTCGGAAGAGCCGGAGGGCTGGACCATGGCCTTCTCGTCGACCGCCCAGGTCCGGAGGCCCTGGTCGTCCACCGCGAGCACGGTGCCGTCTCCCAGACGCAGCTTGAACTGGCGAGCCATGTTCCCTCCCGAGGCCGGAGGCCCGAGACAGGCAGATATGGTCGCGCTTGAAGCGCCGATGCCGAGTGAACGGCGTCACACCGCCGGGCGGCCTGTGATCGGGACTCGACGCGCCCCGGGGGAGAAGACGAGGCGCACCTGCCGTATGCTAGCGCGATGGGCGTCATCCCGATCCGGAAAGAGGAGGAAGGCATGAAGAAGCAGCGGACGGACCGGCGCGGGTTCCTCAAGTCCTCCATCACCGCGGCGGGAGTGGCCTGGACCGCGGCGCGGCCGGCGGGGGCCGCGGCGGCCCCCGAGGGCCCGCCGGTCCCGGCCGGCCCGGCCCGCATCCGCTTCGCGGCGATCGGCCTCAACCACGGGCACATCAACGGGCAGGTGGACTCGGTGATCCGCGGCGGCGGCGCGCTCGGGTCCTTCTTCGCGAAGGAGCCGGACCTCGCCGCCGCGTTCTCGAAGCGCTACCCGCAGGCCAGGCTGGCCGCCAGCGAGCGCGCGATCCTCGAGGACCCCTCCATCCAGCTGGTCGTGAGCGCGTCGATCCCGAACGAGCGCGCCCCGCTGGGCATCGAGGTCATGCGGCACGGCAAGGACTTCATGGTGGACAAGCCCGGGATGACGACCCTCGAACAGCTCGCCGAGGTCCGCCGGGTGCAGGCGGAGACGAAGCGGATCTACTCGATCCTCTACAGCGAGCGGCTCGAGAACCGGGCCACGGTCAGGGCGGGCGAGCTGGTCAAGGCGGGCGCGATCGGGAAGGTCATCCAGACGGTGGGCCTGGGCCCGCACCGCATGAGCCCCCGGACTCGTCCGGCCTGGTTCTTCGAGCGCGAGCGCTACGGGGGCATCCTGTGCGACATCGCGTCGCACCAGTTCGACCAGTTCCTGTTCTTCACCGGGTCCAACCGGGCGGAGGTGGTCGCCTCGCAGGTCGCGAACGTCCATCACCCGGACCACCCCGGCCTGGAGGACTTCGGCGACGTGGTGCTGCGCGGCAACGGCGGCGCCGGCTACGTCCGCGTCGACTGGTTCACTCCCGACGGCCTCAACACCTGGGGCGACGGGCGCCTGACGGTCCTCGGCACGGACGGCTTCATCGAGATCCGCAAGAACGTGGACATCGCCGGCCGGCCGGGCGGCGACCATCTCTTCCTGGTCGACCAGAAGCAGACGAGCTACGTGGAGTGCAAGGACCAGCCGCTGCCCTACGGCGAGCAGCTCGTGAGCGACGTCCTCGACCGCACCGAGACCGCGGTGCCGCAGGAGCACGTCTTCCTGGCGATGCAGCTCGCGCTGGAGGCGGAGAAGAAGGCCCAGCGGCTGAGCCTGCGGGGCTGACGCGTCGAGTTGGAAGCCAGGGACCACAGCTGCGAGCGGAGCGGGATTCACTCCCGCGAAGCGAGCGGGGGGTCTGGGGGGCGCGCCGCTAGCGCCCCCCAGCTCAAAACGCAAAAAGGCCGGGACCTTTCGGGCCCCGGCCGGTATCGGCTCGCTCGCGAGTCTTACAGAGGGGTCACGTTGGCGGCGCGGGGCCCCTTCGGGCTGTCCACCACCTCGAACCTCACGCGATCGCCCTCGTTGAGGGTGCGGAAGCCCTCCGCCCGGATCTCCGAGTGGTGGACGAACACGTCCGGACCACCCTCACGGGAGAGGAAACCGAAACCCTTGGACTCGTTGAACCACTTGACTGTACCTTCGATCATGAACGTCGGGCCTCCTTCAGCCCCAGCCTAGTTGTCAGCGTTGTCTGCAGGCGTTCACGAAGGCCGGACAGGATCGAACGACCCGTTTCCCGCGCGCCGAACAAACGGCAACTATGCAGAGCCATATGCTACCACGGACCGCGGTCGGGTCATAATCTGGGGGACGCGCGCTTCCCGGAGGGACCCCTGATGAACGGCTCCCGAAGCCCGGCGGACGTGCTCGAAGAGATCCGCCGATCGCCGGCGCAGAAGGTGAAGGTGGCGATCACCGACATCGACGGCATCCTGCGCGGCAAGTACGTCCACAAGGAGAAGTTCCTCTCCGCCGCGGAGTCCGGCTTCGGCTTCTGCAACGTCGTCTTCGGCTGGGACTCCTCCGACGTCTGCTACGACAACGCCCGCTACACCGGCTGGCACAGCGGCTATCCGGACGCGCTGGCGCGCATCGACCTCGCCACCTACCGCAACGTGCCCTGGGACGGGGGAGTGCCCTTCTTCCTGGCGGACTTCGAGGACGGCCAGGGCCGGCCACTCGGCGTCTGCCCTCGCCAGCTCTTCAAGCGCGTGCTGGCCCGGGCCGCGGCGCGCGGCCTCGTCCCCGATGCGGGCCTGGAGTACGAGTGGTTCAACTTCCAGGAGACGCCGCAGAGCTGGGCCGCCAAGGGGCATACCTCGCCGCAGCCGCTGACGCCGGGGATGTTCGGGTACTCGATCCTGCGCGCCGCGCACAGCCGGCCCTATTTCACCGCGCTCTTCGACGAGCTGGCCGCCTTCGGCGTGCCGCTCGAGGGCCTGCACACCGAGACCGGGCCGGGGGTGTTCGAGGGCGCCATCCTGCACGCGCCGGGCCTGGAGGCGGCCGACCGGGGCGTGCTGTTCAAGACCGCGGTCAAGGAGATCGCCCAGCGCTTCGGCGTCATGCCCACCTTCATGGCCCGCTGGAGCCGGGAGCTGCCCGGCTGCGGCTGCCACCTCCACCAGAGCCTCTGGAGCGGCGGGCGCAACGTCTTCCACGACGAGGCCGACCCGCACCGGATGAGCCGGACGTTCCGGAGCTACCTGGCCGGGCTCGTCCGCGCCCTGCCCGACCTGCTGCCCTTCTTCGCTCCCACCGTCAACAGCTACAAGCGGCTCGTCGAGGGCTTCTGGGCCCCGACCCGCGTCACGTGGGGTGTCGACAACCGGACGGTGGCCTTCCGCGTCATCCCGGGCAGCGCGAAGTCGACCCGGCTGGAGGTGCGGGTGGGCGGGGCCGACCTCAACCCGTACCTGGCGATGGCGGCCTCGGTGGCCGCGGGCGTGTGGGGCATCGAGCAGGGGCTGGAGCTGGAGGAGGAGCCGGTGGCGGGCAGCGCGTACCAGTCCGAGCAGGCGACGCGGCTGCCGCGGTCGCTGCAGGAGGCGACCGATCGCCTCCGGCGGTCGAGCCTGGCCCGCGAGCTGCTCGGGGAGGAGTTCGTGGACCATTTCGTCCGCACGCGCGAGTGGGAGTGGCGCCAGGCCGAGCAGGCGGTCACCGACTGGGAGCTGAAGCGCTACTTCGAGATCATATGAAACGCAAGGCGAGCGGAGCGGGACTTACTCCCGCGGAGCGAGCGGGGGTCTGGGGGGTGCGCCGCTAGCACCCCCCAGATGAATGAAATGATGACCGTCCACACCTTCAGCTTCCCGACCCTCATCCACTTCGGGCCCGGCGCCCGCCTTCGCATGGGCGAGCACCTGAAGGCGCACGGGCTTCGCCGCCCCCTCGTCGTCACCGACAGCGGGGTGGCGGCGCTGCCGCTCTTCGCCGAGGTGCTGGCCTCGCTCGGCGGCCTGGAGGCCGCGCCCTTCTCGGGAGTGGGGGGAAACCCCGTCGCATCCCAGGTGAGGGCCGGGGTCGAGGCCTTCCGCGCGCACGGGGCCGACAGCCTCATCGGCATGGGCGGGGGAGCCGCCCTGGACGTGGCCAAGGCGGTGGCGCTCATGGCCCGGCATCCGGGCGAGCTGTTCGACTACGAAGACGGCCGGCCCGACGCGCGCCCCTTCGACCAGCCGGTGCCGTACTGGGTCGCCGTGCCGACCACCGCCGGCACCGGCAGCGAGGTCGGCCGCAGCGCGGTCATCTCCGACGACCGCACGCGGGTGAAGAAGATCATCTTCTCGCCGCAGCTCCTGGCCCGCGCCGTGTTCGCCGACCCCGAGGTCACCGTCGGCCTGCCGAAGCAGGTGACGGCCGCGACCGGCATGGACGCGCTGACGCACTGCATCGAGGCCTACCTCGCCCGCGACTACCACCCGATCTGCGACGGGATCGCTGTCGAGGGCCTGCGGCTCGCCGCGCGCGCCCTGCCGCGCTGCGTCGAGACGCCGCGTGACCTGGAGGCGCGGGGCGCGATGCTGATGGCCTCCATGATGGGCGCGATCGCGTTCCAGAAGGGGCTGGGCCTCGTCCACTCCTTCGCCCACGCCCTCTCCACGGTGGCCGACCTGCACCATGGCTTCGCCAACGGCCTCATGATCGAGCACGCCTTGCGCTTCAACCTGGAGGCGGCGCCGGATCGTTTCCGGATCATGGCCCAGACCGTCGGCCTCGATGAAGACGGCGACGGGGAGGCGTTCCTGGGCTGGCTCTCCGACTTGAAGCGGCGGATCGGCATTCCGCGCGGCCCGGCCGAGGCGGGCGTGAAGCCCGCCGAGCTGGACCGGCTCACCGAGCTGGCTTTCGCCGACACCTGCCACCTGAACAACCCGCGCCCGTGCACCGTGGAGGACTTCCGGCGGCTATGGGGCGAGGCGTTCCGGGCGGCCGCCCCTCGTTCCCCGTGAAGATCGCCAACCCCGCGACCGGCGCGGTCATCCGCGAGCTGGCCGAGGACGGCGACGGCGAGGTCGCGGGCAAGCACGAGCGCGCCCGGGGGGCCCAGCCCTCGTGGGCCGCCCGGCCCTACGAGGAGCGGGCGGCGGCGATCCGGCGTTTCCGCGACCGGCTCGTCCATCGCCGGGAGGAGGCGGCGCGGACGCTGACGTCGGAGATGGGGAAGCCCATCACCCAGTCGCGCAACGAGCTCGAGGCCCTGCCGGCGCGCATCGACTTCTTCCTCCAGACGACGCCCGAGGTGCTGCGGGAGGAGACGGTCCTCCGCCGGGAAGGACTGGAGGAGGCGATCACGCTGGAGCCGCTGGGCGTCGTCGCCAACGTCTCGGCCTGGAACTACCCGTACTTCGTGGGCTCGAACGTGTTCATCCCCGCGCTGCTGACGGGGAACTCCGTCCTCTACAAGCCGTCGGAGTACGCCACGCTCACCGGGCTGCTCATCGGCGAGGTGATGCGCGAGGCGGGCGTGCCGGAGGACGTCTTCATCGTGGTGCCGGGCGGCGGCGAGACGGGCGCCGCGGTCGCCGCCCAGGCCGTGGCCGCCCTCTGCTTCACCGGCTCGTACGCGACCGGCCGGCGCATCGCTGCCGAGGCGGCCGGGCGCCTCATCCGCTTGAACCTCGAGCTGGGCGGCAAGGACCCCGTCTACGTCGCCGACGACGTGGAGGTGGGCTCGGCCGCGGCTTCGGTGGCCGAGGGCGCTTTCTACAACACCGGACAGAGCTGCTGCGCCGTCGAGCGCGTATACGTGCACCAGGCCGTTCACGACCGTTTCGTCGAGGCTTTCGTCGCCGCGGTCCAGTCCTACGTGGTCGGCGATCCGATGGACCCGCGGACCTTCATCGGTCCGCTCGCGCGGCCGGCCCAGATCGGCCTGCTCGAACGGCAGGTCGAGGACGCGCGCGCCAGGGGCGGTCGGCTGCTTCTGGGCGGAAAGCGCATCGCGCAGCCGGGCTCCTGGTTCGAGCCCACGGTGATCGCCGACGCGAACCCCTCGATGGAGCTGATGCGCGAGGAGAGCTTCGGCCCGCTCATCGGCGTCCAGCGCGTCGCGGACGACGGGGAAGCGGCGGTGCTGATGAACGACACGCCGTACGGTCTGACCGCCGGCGTCTACAGCTCCGACCTCGCGCGCGCGCGGCGCATCCTCTCCCGCGTCCACAGCGGCTCCGTGTACTGGAACTGCTGCGACCGCGTCAGCCCCCGCCTGCCCTGGTCCGGCCGCGGCCACTCCGGCATCGGCTCCACGCTGGGCCGGGAGGGCATCCGGGCCTTCGTCCAGCCCAAGGCCTGGCACTTGCGCCGCCCCTCCTGATATATACTCCGCGCCCAAGCGAGAACCTCAAATCAGGAGGCAACCATGCGCTGCCATTCCCTTCGCAGCACCGGGACGGGCGTCTCTCTAGCCGCGCTCACCGGCCTGGCGCTCACCGTCGGGGCTCCCGCGGCCCGCGCCCAGTCGACATACGGCGCGGTGGTGGGGGTCCTCACCGACACCACGAAGGCCGTCGTGCCCGGGGCGCCGGTGACGCTCACGGAGGTCCAGACGAACGTCAGGCGCGCCACGACCTCCGCTCCGGACGGCAGCTACGAGTTCCTGAACCTGACCCAGGGCCGCTACCAGGTCACGGTCGAGGCGGGGGGCTTCAACAAGCGCGCCTCCGAGCCGTTCGCGGTGGCGGCCCGGCAGACGGTGCGCATCGACATGGAGCTGCAGACGGCGGGACGGACGGAGGAGGTGACGGTCAGCGGGGCCGCGCCCCTCATCAACACGGAAAACCCGACGATCTCGGGCAGCAAGACCAACCGCGAGCTGCAACAGCTCCCCTTCACCTTCCGCACGTCCAACACCTCGCCGGTCGACACGATCGCGGTCCTGCCCGAGGTGCAGAAGGGGAGCACCCAGTCCGACTTCTCGCTCTCCGGAGGGCAGGTCTACCAGAACGAGGTCTCGGTGGACGGGATCTCCACGACCAACGTGAGACGCAACGGCATCGGGGACGGCGGCCGGAACGTGTTCCCGTCGGTGGAGGGCATCGAGGAGATCCGGGTCAGCTCGATCAACAACAACGCGGAGTTCGCCCAGACGGGCGACATCACCACGATCACCAAGCCCGGCACCAACGCCTGGAAGGGCAGCGCGTTCTTCAACTACAACAACGAGGGGCTCAACGCCAACCCCAACTACTTCTCGAAGAGCATCCCGAACCAGTCCGACAACAAGGACTACGGGGCGAGCCTCTCGGGCCCCATCATCAAGAACAAGACGTTCTTCTTCCTGACCTACGAGCGGCTGCACATCGCGCGGACCGGGGTGGCCAGCGCCACCGTTCCCGAGGCGGATTTCCGCGCCGGCAACTTCTCGCGCCTGCCCTCCGCGATCATCGACCCCGGCACCGGCCAGCCCTTCCCGGGGAACATCATCCCTGCCAGCCGCATCAACCCCGTGAGCGCGATCATCCTGTCCAAGTACATTCCCGCGCCCAACGAGGGGCTGGCCCTGAACCGCTACTCGATCGACGCGACCGAGGTCAGCAACCAGATGGACCTGAGGGTCGACCACAACTTCAGCTCCACCCACACGGCGTTCGTGCGGTTCAGCGGCAAGAACTGGAGGAAGATCAGCCCCACCAACTACCAGGCCTCCGGACCGCTCACCAACGAGAACCCGACGCGCACCCTGGCCTTCTCGGACAACTGGGCGGTGCGGCCGACGGTCCTGAACGAGCTCCGCTTCGGCTACAGCACCTCGGACCTCACCAACCAGACCGGGCTCAAGGGACGCGACTTCGTGCAGGCGACCGGCCTGCGCCTGATCTCGCAGAGCCTGCCCGACATCACCGGGACCACCTTCATCGACATCGCCGGCTACACCCGTTTCGGCGAGTCCAAGGAGGAGCCGCTCACCACGCGCGCGATCCAGTTCGGGGACAACGTCACCTGGAGCACCGGCCGCCACACGTTCAAGGGCGGGGCCGACGTCCGGCACTACAACTGGACGAGCCCGCTCAACTTCACGGGCGCGGACGACTTCGGTGTCTTCCGCTTCCGCTCGACGCTGACCGGAGCCACGGGCAACGCCGTGGCCAACTTCCTCCTCGGGCTCCCGAGCGAGGTCGACCAGACGGCGACCGGGCCGGGGGTGGACGGGATCGCCACCCACTACGGGTTCTTCGTCCAGGACGAGTTCCGCGTTAGCAACCGCGTGACCCTCAACCTGGGCGTCCGCTACGACCTCTACCCGGGATTCAAGGATGGCGAGCTGAACATCACCAACTTCCTGCGGGACACGCCCAACGGGGACGTGGTGGTGCCCAACGAGGCGTCGCGGCAGCTCTCCAAGCCGGACTTCACGACCGGCCTCGGAAGCTCCAAGATCTACACCGCGGCCGAGGTGGGCTATCCCGAGGCGCTGCGCTTCACCGACTACAACAGCATCGCGCCGCGGATCGGCGTCGCCTGGCGGCCGTTCGAAGACAACCGGACCGTCCTCCGCGCGGGCTACGGCATCTACTACACGCGGATGCTGGGCGCGATCTTCAACTCGCTCACCGGCATCCACACCTCGGACAACCAGACCTACGGGAACTCGTTCGACCCGGCGACGCGCACCTTCGGCATCGTGCTGCCCAACACCTTCGCGGGGACGGCCGGACGGGGCGGGGCCGCGGTCGGCAACCAGAACTTCTCCACCGCCAACGACCCCCACTTCAAGGACCCGCAGACCCAGCAGTGGAGCCTCAGCCTCGACCGCGAGATCGGACTGCGCAACGCCTTCCGCTTCACCTACTCGGGGCGGCGTGACCGGCGGCTCACGCTGGCCCCCGACCTGAACCAGATCCAGCCGAACACCGTCGGCTTCCGCAACCTGCCCCGCACGGCCCGGCCCTATCCCAACTGGAACCGGGTCAACACCCGCGACAACGGCGGCGAGGCCGACTACCACGACCTCACGTTCCAGCTCCGCGGGGAGGCGCGCGACGGCTTGTTCTACTCCGCCACCTACAAGTGGGCGCACGCGATCTCCAACATCGGACGACCGCTTCGACCCCGACTACACCCGCGGGAAGGTCACCGCCATCCCCGACCACCGTTTCACGGCGACGCTCATCTGGGAGCTGCCGTTCTTCAAGGGCAACAAGGCGTTCGGCGGGTGGACGCTGTCCAGCATCGTCACCGCCCAGTCCGGCTACCACCTCACGGCGTACTACAGCAGCCACTGCGGGTCGGGCACCAACTGCTACAACCCGGAGAAGGCGGACGCGGTCGCGGGCCAGGATCCCAACCGCGGCCCGAAGACGACGGACCAGTGGTTCAACACCGGGGCGTTCAGCAACCGCGCGTTCTTCGACGCCGCCGGCCAGCCGATCTTCGCCGGCCGTTTCGGCAACGCGCAGAAGGGCAACATCCTGGGGCCGGGCCTCTACACGATCGACATGGGACTCTTCAAGGACTTCAAGCTCCACGGCGACACCACGCTGAGGTTCCAGGTCCAGGCCCAGAACGTCACCAATCACCCGAACCTCGGGATTCCCGAGACCGATCTTTCCAGCCCGAACTACGGCCGCATCACGACCCTGGCCGGCGCGGAGGGCTCGCCGCTCCGCAGCCGCATCGTCGTCCTCGGAGCGAGGCTGACGTTCTAGGCCGTAGCGCGCGTGCGCTCCTGGCCGGCGGCCTGACCGCGCTGGCCGGGAGCGCGCCGCGTCCTTCCTCTGCGGTCCGGCCCGTCCGGGAGCTTCACGCTCCGGCGGGGGAGCGTTACGCGCGCATCGACCGTGAAGGCGAGACCGTCCTGCCGAACGGGCGGCTCCTGACCCCTCGGGGCCGCCAGGTGACGACGGCGCCGCACCCGTTCGGGATGGCGCTCAGCGGCGACGGAAAGGTGCTCGTCACCGTCAACGGCGGCATCGAGCCGTTCTCGCTGACGGTCATCCGCGACCTCGACGGGGCTTCGCCGGTGGTCAGGCAGCTCCCGCCCGCGCCGCGTACCGACAAGCGGGCCCTGCCGTCGGCCTTCGTGGGCGCGGCCGTGGACGCCCCGCGGCGGCTCGTCTACGCCTCGGGAGGCGACGACGGGAGGATCGCGGTCTTCGCCCTCGACGACGGCACGGCCGCGGGCGCGATCTCCCTGTCGAGCCCTTCGCTGCCGGATCCTTTCCTCACCGACATCGCCCTCTCCCCCGACGGCCGGCTCCTCTACGCGCTCGACCTCGCGCACTACCGGCTGGTCGTCGTGGATGCCGCCGCGCGGACCGTGCTCGCGTCGATCGGCGTGGGCCGCAACCCCTTCGCGCTCGCCCTCACGGGCGACGGCCGCCGGGCCTACGTGGCCAACATGGGGACCTTCCAGTACAGCCTGGTCGAGACCCGGGCCGGCGACGACCCGCGCGGGCTCGGGTTTCCGCCCTTCGGCTATCCATCGCGAGAGGCGCGGGAGGGTACGGTGGCGGAAGGGCGCCAGGCGCCCGGGCTCGGCGACCCCGGCGTCGACGAGGCCTGCTCGGTGTGGGGGATCGACGTGGCCGACCCGCGCCGGCCGTCGGTGGTCGCGCGTCTCAAGACCGGACTGCCGGTCGGCCCGGCCATCGGCGGGAGCAGCCCGGCCGGGCTCGCGGTCTCGGCCGACACGCTCTTCGTCAGCAACGCCACCAACGACAGCGTCGAGGCCTACGACCTGAAGGCCCACCAGCGGCGCTGGCGCGCGCTGCTGGCCCCGGAGGGCTCGATCGAAGGCCTGCGCGGCGTCCTACCCTTCGGCATCGCCCTGTCGCCGGACGGCTCACGGGTCTTCGTCGCGGAATCGGGCATCAACGCGGTCGGCGTGCTCGACGCCCGGAGCGGCGCGGTGCTCGGGCACGTGCCCGCCGGCTGGTACCCGTCGCGCGTGGCCGTGTCTCCCGGCGGCGGGCGTCTGTACGTCTCGAACGCCAAGGGATTCGGGGCGGGGCCCAACGGCGGACGCGGTTACGTGGAGGGGCCCGAAGGAAGCTACGTCGGCAACCTGATGAAGGGGACGGTCTCCCTCATGGACGTGCCCGCCGACGCGGAGCTCCGCGCGCTGAGCGATCGCGTCCGGGCCAACAACGGCTTCGTTCCCCGGCCCGTGGACCGACCGCCCGGCCATCCCGTCCCGCTCACCGGCGCCTCGTCGCGCATCCGCCACGTCGTCCTCATTGCCAAGGAGAACCGGACGTTCGACGAGGTGTACGGCGACCTGCCGGGCGCCGACGGTGATCCCTCGCTGGCCCGCTTCGGCACGACCGGGCGGACGGTCGGGCTGCACGCGCAGGTCAGGGTCACGCCGAACCACCGGGCTCTCGCCGAGCGCTTCGCTCTCTCCGACAACTTCTACGTCGACAGCGACGTCTCGGCCGACGGGCACCGCTGGCTGGTCGGCGCGTATGCGAACCACTGGGTGGAGACGATCACGGCCGCGGGCTACGGCGGCGGCGCGCGATGGAAGCGGACCGCGCCCGGGCGCTTGGCCCTGTTCGAGTCGAACTCCTCGCTCACGCCCGAGGACTACCTCGAGCGCGGATCGATGTGGGAGCACCTGGCCCGGGGCGGCGTCCGGTTCCGGAACTACGGCGAGGGGTTCGAGTTCGCGGGGACGGCCGAGGAGGGGGGAGAGGAGCCCACCGGCGCCCGCCTCCCGGTCAACGTCCCGATGCCGGAGGTCCTCTTCGCGGCCACCTCGCGCGAGTTCCCGGGCTTCAACATGAACATCCCGGACCAGTACCGGGCGGACGTGTTCCTGAAGGACCTGGCCGGGCGCTACGCGTCCGGCCGCGAGGCGCTGCCACCCTTCCTCTACGTGTTCCTCCCCAACGACCACGGCGCCGAGGCGGCCCCCGAGCGCGGCTACCCCTTCCTCGAGTCCTACGTGGCCGACAACGACCTGGCCCTGGGAAGGGTGGTGGAAGCGCTGTCACGCACGCCGTGGTGGCGCGACATGGCGATCTTCGTCACCGAGGACGACGCCCAGAGCGGCGTGGACCACGTCGATGCGCACCGCAGCCTGTGCCTCCTCATCAGCCCCTGGGCGCGGCGCGGCCACGTGTCGCACCGGCACGCGAGCACCGCGAGCATCCACAAGACGATCTACCGCATCCTCGGGCTCCCGCCGCTGCACCAGCCCGACGCCGTCGCCAGCGACCTCGGCGATCTGTTCTCCCCGACGGCGGACGACGAGCCCTATGCCGCGCGCAGGGTGGACGCGCGGCTCTTCGATCCCGCGCGGGCCGGCGACCCCTCCGGCCCCCGCGGGCGCCGGGCCCGCCGACACCGGACCGAGATGGACGAGCCGGCGGAGGCGCGGCGCCAGCTCTCCGTCCGGCCCTGAGGATCGCCCGCGCGTGATCCGCCGCGCGTCGGAGGAAGGAAGAGACGCGATGAGCGAGAAGCCGAGAGAGCGCGACATCGTCGTCGAGGACGAGCGGACCCTGCACAGCCTCGGCTACCAGCAGGAGCTGGCCCGCAAGATGGGCGGCTTCTCGAACTACGCCATCTCGCTCTCCATCATCTGCATCCTCGCCGGAGGCGTGACGTCCTTCCACCAGGGGCTGTCGAGCGTCGGCGGGGCGGCCTTCGGCCTGGGCTGGCCCCTGGTGTGCCTGTTCTCGCTCGCGGTCGCGGCCACGATGGGGCAGGTCGCCTCCAGCTTCCCGACCGCGGGCGGGCTGTACCACTGGGCCTCCATCCTGGGCGGCAAGGGCTGGGGATGGACGACCGCGTGGCTCAATCTCCTCGGCCTCGTGGCGGCCGTGGCGGCCATCAACCTGGGGGCGCTGCGCTTCACGCTCGACTCCCTGGGGCCGCTGCTGCGGCTGGACCCGTCGCGTTGGACGCCGGCGACGCAGACGGCGGTGGCCGTCGTCGGCGTCTTCGCCATCTGCGCGTCGCAGGCGCTCGTCAACCACCTGGGCATCCGCCTCACGACACGCCTCACCGACTTCAGCGGCTATTGGATCCTGGCCATCGCGGCCCTGCTCACCGCCGCCATGCTGTACTTCGCGCCGTCGCTGCATCCGCGCGCGCTCGTGACCTTCTCGAACTTCAGCGGCGCGCGAGGGGGGGACGTGTGGCCCGAGACGCAGAGCACGGCGCTGCTCTTCGTCCTGAGCTTCCTGCTCCCCGCCTACACCATCACCGGCTTCGACGCCTCCGCGAACACCGCGGAGGAGACGGTCGGCGCGGCGTTTCGCGTGCCGAAGGGCATCGTCAACGCGGTGGCCGTCTCCGGCCTGTCCGGCTGGGTCATGCTGTGCGCGGTCGTGGTCGCGATCCCGGACGTGGCGCGGGCGGCCTCGATGGGCCCGAGCAGCTTCGGCTGGATCCTCGGTGCCGTGTTGCCGAAGGCGCTCGCCTACTTCATCTTTGCCGGAATCGCCGTCGCCCAGTACCTGTGCGGCCTGGCCGCGGTCACTTCGGTCTCCCGGATCGCCTACGCGTTCGCCCGCGACGGCGGCATGCCGCTGTCGCGCAGGCTGCGCACGGTGTCCGACCGCTACCGCACGCCGGCGGTCGCCATCTGGACGGTGGCCCTGGCCGCCGCCCTGGCGACGGTCTACACGCCGGTCTACGAGATCATGGCCGCCGTCACCGCCATCTTCTTGTACATCTCCTACGTGCTTCCGACCGCCCTCGGCCTGCGGGCCTACGGTCGGCGCTGGACGGCGATGGGTCCCTGGACTCTCGGTCGCTGGTACCGGCCGCTGGCCGCCCTCAGCGTCGTGGGATGCGTGGCGCTGATCGTCATTGGCATGCAGCCACCGAACGAGAAGACGGCCTGGATCGTCGGGGGAGTCCTCTCGGCGATGGGCCTCATCTGGTTCGGCGGCGCCCGGAGCCGCTTCGCCGGTCCGCCCGAGGCCCTCCTGCGCCGAGCGCAGGCTGTCGCTCTCGACTAATTCAGTTGCTGCAGCCCCCCCGCGCCGTCACCGCGCGGCGGCGATCGCCTTGCTGTAGAGCGTCTGCAGGCGGGTGCGGCTCTCCGGCGGCAGCGTGCGCACCCCGCGCGCATAGAGCCGGAGCACGCGGGCGTCCTCTCCGGAGAGCAGGTCGCGCCCGGCGCTGATGCGGTCGTAGGCGCGCACGCGGTCGCGGTCGACCGGGCGCAGCGCGGCGAGCGCCTTGCCGCGCAGCGCGCCGAGCTCCTGCGTTTCGGCCGGCGTCAGGGCCGCCGTCCCGCGCTTGGCCGCCGTGGTCGCGCGGCGGAACAGGTCCGGAGGATCGGACGGCCCGGCGACGCTGGACATCAGGAGCTGCACGGTCTCGGGGGCCAGGTGGGGCAGCTCGCTCGCCGCGACCTGGACCTCCGGGGGGAGCGGCGGCTCTTCCTTCGGCCGCGCCGGCGCCGCCACGGGAGCCGGCTGGGCTCGCGCGCCGTCCTCGGCGAGCAGCGCATGGCCCAGCCGGTTGAGCATCGCGATCCATGCCGGCGAGGTCGCCGCCAACAGGACGGCGGCTGCGGCCAGGCCGGCGATCCGCAGAGGGCGCTTGCCCCGGAGACGGCCCAGGTCGAAGGCCCGAGCCCGGCGGATGAGCCGATCGATCCCGACCGACACATGGCCGAGCAGTGCCGCGACCTTCGGGGGGACGCGAGGTCTCTCCGCGATCAGCTCCAGCTCTTCCAGGCTCCCTTCACCTTCGCCGGCCCATGGCTGGGACGCCGATGCGCTGTTGGCGCTGGCGGAACCCGCTCGCGGCTCGGGTGCGGTCCACCGCCACGGGCCATGGCCCCCGCCGTGGCGCTCCAGCTCCGCCGAGGCCACGTCGAGAAGGCTCTGGCTCGGAGGCTCCGGCGCGACTTCATCGTCGAGCGGCTTCAGCCGGATGACGGGGACCGCGTCGTCGGGTCTCGCCGGCCGGGGCGCGATCGGGTTGGCCCGTGGCGCGGTCGGCTTGTCCCGTGGGGTGGTCGGCCTGTCCCGCCGCTCGGTCGGCTCGGCCAGAGGGGCAGTCGCTTCGGCCAGCGGACCGACCATGGGGTTGCGGGCCAGCACGTCGTCTTCGGGCTGAGCGAACGGGATGAACGGGATCTCGTGGTCGGCCAGCTTCTTCGGCGCCGGCGGCTCGACGGATGGCGGGCGAATGGGGAGCGGAGCGGGCTCGGGGCGCGGCTGGGCCAGCACGTGCTTCAGCGGCTGCCAGCGGCGCGAGCCCGGCGGCTGCACCATGACCTTTTCTTCGAGCAGCCAGGTGCGGAGGCCGTCGTGGTCCACCTTGAGGACGGTTCCGTCTTTGAGGCGCAGGCGGTACTGATCGGGCATATACCCTCCCCCGCGCCACGCGCAGGCGGCCTATGGTCGCGCCGTGCGCCGGGCCACCGGTGTGAACCCCGTCACACCGGGCGCTCTTCCTTATTTATAGCGTTACGCCGAGGCGGCCCCGCAAGGCGAAGGCAAACGCCACCGACAGGGCGAAAAACGCCACGATCCATGGCGCCGGCCAGCCGAAGAGCGAGATGGAGTCCTCGCGGTAGCCGAGCGCGATGGAGGCCACGGGGCTGTCGCGCGGCAGGGGCTCTTCGGCCGGGTAGAGCAACTCGTTCAGGAGGCCGCCCGCGAGCCGGACCGGCGAGCGCCGGCGCACGGCTGCCGACACCTGCGCCGTCTTCGCGTACTCCTCGTCGCCCAGGCGCAGCTTCAGCTCGTAGTCTCCCCACTCCTGCGCCCGCAGGCGCCAGGCCAGCTCGCGCTCGGCCGGCATCCAGACCGCCGGTGTCGCCACCATGACCCCCGCCGGCGCCTCCAGCGTGGCCGCGGGCCGGCTCGACCCCTGGCTCGAAGCAGCGGCGCCGCTCCTTTCCCAGCCTTCCTTCAGCCGCACCTTCACGATGAAGTCCTCGCCCGGCCGGAGTCCCCGGTAGCCGTAGTGGAACTGGAGCTGCGCGATCACGAAGACGAGGGGCACGATCATCCACAGCATCGGCACGAGCGACAGCGCCAGGTACCTGGAGTTGTGCCGCAGGATCTCCGCCTGCGCGCGCAGGATGGCGGGGACGTCGTCGCGAAACAGGCGGATCTCGAAGAGGCAGGCATGGATCTGGCGCTTCACCGCTTCGAGCTTCGTCTGGTTGGAGGTCCACTTGAAGACGTACAGCATGCCGATCGAGACGGCGAGCGACACCGCCACGAGCCCGACGATGGGCGGCAGCGCGTGGAACGGCCAGAGCAGCCGGTCGAAGGCCGCCCGCAGCGCGCGGTTCACGAGGATCACGAGATGTAGCCGAGCCCCCGCAGCCTCTTCTTGATCTCCTCCTCGGTGTCGGCGCCCTCCAGCTTGGCCAGCTCCTTCTCCAGGGCGTGGTTGATGAACTCGCCCGGCGAGGAGTAGCCGGCGATCTTCGCGTAGCGCTCGATCTTCGCCAGCAGGTCCTTGTCGATCCTGATCTTGTTCGATCCGAACATGTTCGTTCTCCGTTTGCTCTCGGCGGCCCCTGCGCGTTCCTCGGCGGCCCCTGCGTTGAACCCGTCCTTCATCGCCGCGGAAACCCTTCCACCCCGAACTCGGCCAGGATGGCCGCCGCCAGGTCCTGGAGCCGCGCCGCGGGCTTGCGCAGCGGCCGGCTCGTGACGAGGATGCCGGGCACGGTGTCCGGGTCCATGCAGTGGTCCCCGCTCCATTCCTCGGTGTTGTCGGTGACGACCTCCGGCATCAGCTTGCCCAGGGCGGACTCGTTCGACCCGCGGGTGCCCTTGGCATAGCCGACGACCAGGTCGGGGCCGATGTCGAGATGGCCCCGGTCGCGGTACTCCTCCCGCCGGAGGACCTTCGTCACCGCCCGCCGGCCGGTCTTGGGATCGACCGCCTGCAGCAGCTTCTCGCCGATCTCCGTGGCCAGCGCCTCCCGCTGACCGGGATCGACGGTGCCGTCCCTCTCGCGTCCGGCCACGTTGATGTAGAGGCCGTTGAGGCCCACGGCGTACGCGCGGGTCCTCGACCAGTCCACGTTGGTGAACAGCCCCGTGTCGTCCTTGAGGGTCGGATCGAGGGCGGCCAGGTAGCCTTCCTTCTCCAGCCAGGTGTTGAGGTGGAACGCGCGCCGCCAGCTCGTGAAGCCGTGATCGGACATCACGACGAGCAGGGCGCCGGCGTCCACCCGGGGCAGGGTCTCCCCGACGACGCGGTCGAACCGCTCGTAGACCTTCTTCACCGCGTCGGCGAAAGGCGCGTCGGTGGGCTTGTACGCGGGGTGCGCGGAGTCCATCGCCCGCCACATCATGTGGGAGACCAGGTCCCCGTTGCCGAAGTAGTAGAAGAGCAGGCCGTCGCGGAAGCGGTCGAGGACGTACGGGTATTGCCGCAGGACCTCCCCTCCGGCCATCTGCGCCTGCGTGTCGAAGTCCTCCTCCGAGAACACGTGGCCGTTGAACGCCTTCGTGTCCTCGGGCATCCCCTGCGTGTAGAAGAGACCGGTGGAGGAGGCCAGCTCCCCGGCGAACGAGCCCGGGGTCGAGATCGGCATCGCGGGATGGCGAGGGTCGAGGTTCAGCGGTGTCACGTACAGGCCGAAGTCGGGCCGCACCGCCTTCAGGTAGAAGCGGGCGATGACGTTCACCTTCTGGGTGGGGACGAGGGCCAGGGTGACCGGCACCCAGTCGCTCCACTCGCCGACCTTCAGCACCCGCTCCTCGTCGCCGACCACGATCTTGGCCACGGGCAGGTCGGGATCGACGTAGACGGTGAAGGGGGCCGAGATCTGCGGGGCGTCCGCCAGGAAGGGGTTGGGGGGGCCGTAGAGCAGGCCGTGCGCCACGCCGTCGTTGAAGCCGACGTTGTAGACCTTTCCGCCCGCGACGTCCTTCCCGGCCCACGTGAACGGGTCCGTCGTGTAGTACGAGAAGGTCCCGTAGGTCCCGAGGATGTCGGGCGTCCCCATGCCGGACAGCTCGCGGCGGGCGCTGCCCGAGGGAGGGAAGTTCGCCGGCATGCGCATGATCGTCGTGTGGATGCCGCGCTTCTCCAGCGGCTCCCAGAACGGCTGTCCGTACCGGAGCAGCTCGACCTTGTCCGGCGCGAGGGGGACCTGGTACTTGCCCAGCTTCAGCTTCTTCTCCGAGGGCTCGGCGCGGCTGGTGGAGAGGAAAGGGACCATCGTCTTCGGGTCGCGGTGGATGAAGTCGAAGATGCCGTGGCCGCCGGCGTCCATGCCGGTGATGAAGTTGGACCAGGCCACCGGGCTCTGGGGCGGCATCGACGTGCCGAGGGGCTGGAACGCGCCCTGGGCGGCGAGGCGCGAGAGGTTGGGCAGGCGTCCCTCGGCCATCATCCGCTTCGTCAGCTCGTAGTCCATGCCGTCGAAGCCCAGGATGATGACGCTCGTCCGGTTGTCCCCGCCGTCGCCTGGTCGTCCGCACTCGACGGCGGCGAGGGCGGCGAGGCCGAGAAACTGCCGCCGGCTAGGCATCCTTGAAGGCCTTCTCGTACAGCGGCTTTCCGTCCATGTGGGGAAGCGGATCGAGGCCGAAGAGGCGCAGCACCGTGGGCGCGATGTCCACCAGGGCGGGATCCTTGCGGTCGATCTTCCGGCTGGCGAAGAGCACGCCCGGGACGAGCCGGGGGTCGATGCAGTGGTCGCCGCTCCACGCCTTGACGTTGTCGTCGAAGACCGGTCCCGACACGACCCCCGTGGCCCCGTCCCACGACGTGCGGTAGCCGTCGTTGAAGCCGATGATGAGGTCGGGTGCGTTCTGGAGATACGGGCCGCGGTAGAGCCTGGCCGTGTCGAACGCCTCGTTGATCGCCACCGCGCCGGCCGCTTCGTCCCGGAGACCCGCCAGGGCGGCCATGATCTCGGCCTTGAGCCGGGCCGCCGCCTCGCCCGCCTTGACGATCCCCCGGGCTTCCCGCCCCTCCAGGTTCAAGAACATCCCGG
>QHVM01000085.1:327594-358151 GCA_003223555.1 Acidobacteriota bacterium
CGGTCGAGCCGTCTCCGCCCTCCTTCAGCTTCAGCCAGCCCCTGGCCAGGAGCCAGGCGTTGAGGTTCACGCCGCGCCGGAAGGACGCGAAGCCGTGGTCGGAGACGACCATGAGCAGGTCGTCCTTGCGCAGCCGGGCGATCACCTTGCCCACCAGTTCGTCGCTGCGCCGGTAGATCTGCTCGATCGCGTCCGCGTGGGCGCCCCCGTCCGTGCCGCGCGCGGCTGGATGGCCCTTCTCGAAGTAGCGCCAGAACATGTGCTGGATGCGGTCGACGCCGTCGAACACACAGGTGAGCGTGCCTTTCCGCAGGCGGTCGAGGGCGACGAACAGCATCCGCTCGCGCTCGCGGTCGATGTCGTAGGCCTGCTGCAGGAACGCGCCGTCGTCGATCACGCCCTCGTTGAGCGCCCACGTGTCCTCGGCCAGGCCCAGCGTGCAGTAGGGGCCGATGCGCTTGGCCAGGTACGTCGCGTAGTAGGAGGGATGGGAGATCGGCATGGCCGGGTTCTCGGGGTCGATGTTGAGCGGGGTCAGGTACAGCGAGAAGTGGTCGCCCATCTCGGTGACCAGGCGGCGCGGAAGCTCAGCGTGACCCAGTCGGAGAGCTTCTTCTCGGCCAGCTCCACCGCCGTGCCGTCCAGGCGCACGCGGGCCCGCCGCGCGGCGCGGTCCAGCTCGATGCTCATCGGCGCCTCGAGGGGCGGCTTGCCCTCGAGGAACGCGTTCTCCGGCCCCTTCACGCTCGTCTGGAACCGGTCTCCGTCTCCCCGCAGCGGAACGCGGATGCCGCCCTCCTTGAACCTCTTGTCCGCCGGCCGCGTGGTGTAGAGGAGGAAGGTGCCCTGCGAGCCGAGCAGGTCGGGCGTGCACATCGCGGAGAGCTGAGCGCCGTGGAACCGCTCGGGCGGGAAGGTGATCGGGACGCGGAGCACGGTGCTCCAGACCTCGTGCTCGCCGAGGATCGTCCAGGTGGGCTTGGATTTCCGCAGCAGCCTCAGCTCGGGCTTCCGCAGCGGGATGCGGTACCTCCCGATCTTCAGGAACCGCTCGACGTCTCCGATGTGGGCCGAGGAGAGCAGGGGAAGATACGTCCGGGGGTCGCGGGTCAGGAAGTCGAAGATGTTGTGCTTGGCGGGGTCGGTGCCGGTCGCGAAGCTGGACCAGGCGGTGGGGGAGAGCGCGGGAAACGTCGTGCGCAGCCGGCGGTAACAGCCCATCTCGGCCAGCTTCGAGAAGTGGGGCAGCTTGCCTTCCTTCATGAAGCGCTCGGTGAGCTTCGGGTCCTGGCCGTCCACGCCGACGATGATCAGCCGCCTGACCCACGGCTTCAGCCTCTTCTTGCGCCGGATCGCGCGCCACAGGAGGCGGAAGGGCAGGAGGAGGAGGCTGAAGACGACCAGCACCATCGTGGTCAGGACGACCAGGAAGGAGGACAGGAGCGCGACGCCGGCCCCGGGGCCGATGTAGGCGAGCAGGGGTTGGATCAAGAGCGGCTCATCTCGACAGCGGGCCTGCCATCTTACGCTATCCTTGCCCACTCCAGGGAAGGGCAGGCCATGGGCGCGGGGCGCTTCTACCGCCGGATCCGGTACGGACGGCCGATCGTCGTCGTCTCCGGCCTGCCCCGCTCGGGCACCTCCATGGCCATGAAGATGCTCGAGGCGGGGGGACTCCGCGTCGTGACCGACGGCCGGCGGGCGGCCGACGAGGACAACCCGAAGGGCTATTACGAGGACGAGCGCGTCAAGGATCTGCACCGGGCCGGGGACAAGACCTGGCTCCGCGGCGCGAGAGGCGACGTCGTGAAGATCATCTCGTTCCTGCTGAAGAGCCTCCCCGACGACAACAACTACAAGGTGCTCTTCATGCACCGCAGCCTGCACGAGATCGTCGCCTCGCAGAACAAGATGCTCGCCCGGCGCGGGGAGAGCAACGACACGCCGGACGACCGCGCGGTGCAGCTCCTGGAGGAGCAGGTGCGGGACGCCCGCTTCTTCCTGCGCCGCCCGCAGTTCGAGGTCCTGGAGCTGAGCTACGCCGAGGTGATCCAGGCCGCCCGGCCGCAGGCGCTGCGCATGGCCGGGTTCGTGGGCGCCCGTCTCGACGTCGACCGGATGGTCGAGGTCGTGGACCGGCAGCTCTATCGCAACCGGGCCTGAGGGACCGCGCTCACTTCACGTAGCCGAGGCTGCGCAGGCGCTCGAGCTGCTCGGCCGACATCCCCTTCGTCTCCTCGCGGTCGGCCTTGAGCCGCGCCTGGCTCGCCATCCGGTGCCAGCCTTCGAGCTGCCTGGCCAGCCGCTCGACGACGTCGGGGTGTTCGGAGGCGACGTTGTTCTGGTCCAGGGGATCCTTGTAGAACTGGAACAGCTCGTACTCGGGCCGGTCCGGGGGTGGCCCGATGTTATGGATGAGCTTCCAGTCGCCCTCCATGACGGCGTAGGACTCGATGCCCCGCGTCGCCTCCGTGCCGCCCATCGGCTGGCGCTCGGCGATGACCGGCCGGCGGGTCCAGCCGCCCGCCGCCGCCACCGCGCCGCCCTTGCCGTCCGTCGCCAGCAGCGGGCGCAGGCTCTGGCCCTGGGCGGTCCTGGGCACCGGAAGGCCGGCCATCTCGAGGACGGTGGGCATGACGTCGATCAGCTCCACCGGCTCCTCGACCTTGAGGCCCTTCGGCACCCGGCCCGGCGCCCAGAAGATCAGCGGCACCCGGAGCATCTCGCCGTAGATGCTCTGGCCGTGCCACATGCGGCCGTGGTCGTGGAACTCCTCGCCGTGGTCGGCGAAGAAGGCGATGACGGTCCGGTCGCCGAGCCCCAGCTCCCGCAGCCGCTCGACGAGGCGCGCGATCTCCGCGTCCATGCCCCGGATCGATCCGTCGTACCAGTCCTTCGAGTATCGAAGATAGGCCTCCGGGTCCAGGCCCGCCTTGATCAGCTCGTCGCGGGTCGCCATCCCGCGGTCGGCCAGGAGCGGGCTGGCGATGAACTTCTTCAGCAGCTCCTGCTCACGAAGGTACTCGTCGCGTCCCTTCGGATCCGCCCACATCGTGTCGTAGGGTCGATACGGCTCGTAGGGAGGGTGAGGGTCGAAGACGTGCAGGTAGACGAAGGACGGGACGTCGCGGTGGCCTTCCAGCCATTCGACGAGCCGGTCCACGTACTCGCGGGAGGTCTTGGCCCCCCGCGGCCCGGTGCGGCCGGCGGCCGACTCGAGCTCGTGCAGCTCTTCGAATCCCTGGTGCAGGTTGGTGAACTGGCCGGTGAAGGCGGCCGACGAGTACGACAGCGTCGCGTAGCCGCCGGCGCGGAAGGCCTCGGCGATCGTGGTCGCCGAGGCGGGCAGCCGGTCGGGGATCTGGTGCACGCCGTGGGTGGTGGGGTAGAGCGAGGTCATGATCGACGGCGTGGCCGCCTTGGTCCAGCTCGTCTGGGTGATCGCGTTGTCGAAGAGCGCCCCCTCTCCGGCCAGCCGGCGCAGCGTCGGCGCCGTGGGCCGCTCGTAGCCGTACACGTCGAGGTGGTCCTTCCGCAGCGTGTCGCCGTGGATCAGGATGACGATCTGGGCCGGCGCGCCGGGCCCGGCGTCCGGCGCGGCCCGCTGCCGGATCGCGGGCGCGCCCCAGAGCGCGATCGTACCGTCCTTGTCCGAGGTCGCGGACAGGGAGAGGGTCACCGGGGCGCCGGCGAACGGCGCGAGGTCCACGACGCGCGGCTCCCAACGGTAGGGGGTGGTGAGCGTGCGGGTCATCACCGCCGCGTCCCGGTCACCCCGGCGGACTCCGATCTTGAACGTGACCGGCCCGTCCTCCGGCGTGCCCAGGGCGACGTGGAGCACCGGGCGGGACGGCAGCGTCACCTGGAACCGCACCGTCTCGGGTGAGCGGGTCACGAGCGTCTCGCGGAAGATGTCGCGCAGACCCTGCCAGCTCACGCCCGAGGGCACGCTCGCGAGCTGCTCGCGGCGGAAGACGAGCCGGACCGACTCCACCGCGAAGTCGGCCCCCGCCGCGTCGGTGGGGCGGATCATGAGGTGCCGGATGCGCGCGCCCTCCACCGGCACGGCCGGCGTCATCGTGTAGGTCTGGGCCTGGTCGCCGGCGATGATGGGCGTCGCGGTCGTCCACGGGAACACCGCGCGCGCCAGGTCGATCTCGTGCTGGAGGTCGACGGTCGGGGCGGGCCGGGTGGCCATCGACAGGTTGGCCCCCTTCGACGCGCGCAGCCGGATCTCGACCGCTTGGAGCTGGTCGGCGTTGCCGGCCGTCGCGCACCGCGAGCCCGCTCACGCCGGGTCCCGCCTCCCACCCGCGCGTGGCCGGGAAAGCCGACGGCGCCGGGCTCGGCGCCGGTGCGTCGAAGCGCCACTCCGTGCGCCGCGCCGGGGCGGCCGCCTTCGTGGGCGACCCCTCGACGAGCTTCGCGTCGAAGTTGTCCACCAGCCGGATGGCGTTCGGCCCGCGGGCGGGCTGACGGCACGCGAGGACGGCCGCGACCATGAGGGCGAAGGGCACGAGCAGAGCGGTACGCGCTCGCGGCAGGATCACCATGTGGTGTCTCCTTCTTCCAGCGTCGGTTTCGTCGGAAGGCGGCCGATTATAGCCCGGGCGCCGGCCGGCAATGCTTGAGCAGCAGCCGGTGCACCCGATCGTCGGCGACGAGCTCGGGATGGAACGTCGCCGCCAGCACGCGGCCCTGGCGCACGAGGACGGGCTGGCCGGCCAGGCGCGCGATGACCTCGACCGACGGCCCCACGGTGGTGATGCGCGGCGCTCGGATGAAGACGCCGGGCAGGCCGTCCTCGAAGGCCGGCGCATCGAGCCTGGCCTCGAACGAGTCCACCTGGCGGCCGTAGGCGTTCCTGGCCACGGCGGCGTCGAGCAGGCCCAGGCTCGGCTGGGCCGGGTCCACCTCGCGGGCCAGGAGGATTGCTCCCGCGCAGGTGCCGAGCAGCGCGCCTCCGCCATCGTGGAACGCCCGCAGCGCGTCGAACCAGGGCTCGTCGTCACCGAGCATCAGGCGCAGCAGGGCCGTGCTCTCGCCGCCGGGCAGGACGAGCGCGCGCAGGCCGGCCAGGTCGGCGCAGCGCCGGACCTCCCGCGCCGGCTCGCCGAGGCGGCGCAAGGCCGCCGCGTGGGCGGCGAAGTCGCCCTGGAGGGCCAGGACGCCGGAGGTCACCAGCCGCGGCCCTGCAGGCGCTCGGCGGGGGAGAGGGACGCCACGTCCAGGCCCCGCATGGGCTGCCCGAGGCCCCGCGAGGCGTCGGCCACCGCCTTCGCGTCCTGGTAATGGGTCGTGGCCCGGACGATGGCCCGGGCGCGGACGGCCGGGTCGGACGACTTGAAGATCCCCGACCCCACGAACACCGCCTCCGCCCCGAGCGACATCATGAGCGCCGCGTCGGCCGGCGTGGCGATCCCGCCCGCCGCGAAGTTCGGCACCGGCAGCCGGCCCGCGGACGCCACGATCCGCACCAGCTCGTACGGCGCGCCGAGCGTCTTGGCCTCGTGCATCAGCTCCTCGGGGCCGAGGGTGGCGAGCCGGCGAACGGCGGACGTCACCGCGCGCATGTGGCGGACCGCCTCCACGATGTCGCCGGTCCCCGCCTCGCCCTTCGTGCGCAGGAGCGCCGCCCCTTCGCCGATGCGGCGCAGCGCCTCGCCCAGGTCTCGGCAGCCGCACACGAACGGCACGGTGAAGCCGTGCTTGTCGACGTGGTGCTCCTCGTCGGCCGGCGTGAGGACCTCGCTCTCGTCGATGAAGTCGACGCCGAGCGCTTCGAGCACCCGCGCCTCGGCGAAGTGCCCGATGCGGCACTTGGCCATCACCGGGATCGACACCGCGTCCATGATCGCGGCCACCACCGCCGGGTCGGCCATCCTCGCCACGCCGCCTTCCTTCCGGATGTCGGCCGGAACGCGCTCGAGGGCCATCACGGCCACCGCACCCGCGTCCTCGGCGATGCGGGCCTGCGCCGCGTCGGTCACGTCCATGATCACCCCGCCCTTGAGCATCTCCGCCAGGCCCGTCTTGATGCGCAACGTGCCCGTCGCGTCTTGCGTCATGGCTTGCTTCCCCCTTGCTGAGCGGCTTCCGCGCGGGCCGCGGCGAGGATCGCCTCGGCCGAGCGGTCGATGTCGGCTTCCGTCGTGGACCAGTTGGAGACGGAGATCCGCATCGCGTTCATCCCGTGCCACCGCGTGCCCGCCATCCAGCAGGTCCCTTCGCGCTGGACGCGGGCGATGACCGCCTTGGTGAAGGCGTCGCCGTCGCCGCCCGCCGGCTCGAACCGCGCCAGGACCTGATTGAGGACGACCTCGTTCAGGATGCGGACACCGGGAACGCCGGCCAAGGCATCGGCCATCCGCCGGGCCAGGCGGCAGCAGCGCTCGACGAGGTCGGCGACGCCGTCGCGGCCGAGACTCTTCAGGGCCGCGTACACCGCGAAGCCCCGCGCGCGGCGCGAGAACTCCGGGGTCCAGTCCTGGGGATCGCGCTCGCCTCCGCTGGACTGCACGAGGTAGGCGGCCCGGCCGGTCATGGCCGCCTTGTGGGCGGCCGCGTCGCGCACGATGGCGATCCCGCAGTCGTAGGGGACGTTCAGCCACTTGTGGCCGTCGGTGGCCCACGAGTCCGCGCGCTCGACGCCCCGCACGTGACGCCGCAGTCCCGCGCTCGCCGCCGCCCACAGGCCGAAGGCGCCGTCCACGTGGACCCATCCGCCACGCTCGTGGACGATGTCGGCGATCTCGCCCACCGGATCGAAGGCGCCGGTGTTGACGTTGCCGGCCTGGGTGCAGACGATCGCCGGTCCCTCCCGGCCCGCCAGCACGCGGCGCAGCTCGTCCGGCCTCATGCGGCCCTGGCGGTCGGCCGCCACGCGCAGCACCCGCCGGCTGCCGAGCCCCAGCATCCGCAGGGAGGTCAGGATCGTGACGTGCGCTTCCTCGCCGGCGACGACGTCCACGGCCGGGGCTCCGATGAGTCCGTCCTCCCCGACGTCCCAGCCCGCCCGCTCCAGGACGGCGTGGCGGGCCGCGGCCAGCCCGGTGAAGTTCGCCATCTGCCCGCCGGTCACGAAGCCGACGCTCGCCTCCGGCGGCAGGCCGAAGAGGTCGAGCAGCCAGCCGGCCGCCACCTCCTCCACCACCGCCGCGGCGGGCCCGCAGGCATAGAGGCCGGCGTCCTGGTCCCAGGCCGCGGCCAGCCAGTCGGCGGCCAGGGCGGCGGGCAGGCTGCCCCCGATGACGAAGCCGAAGTAGCGCGGGCCCGCGCTGGCCACGATTCCCGGGTCGGCCGCCCGGGCCAGGTGCTCGATGACCGCCGCCGCCTCGGCTCCCGCCGCCGGCAACGGTCCGCCGAGGGCGCGCCGGAGGGACGGCAGGTCGGCCCGGGCCCCCACCGGCCGGTCCGGAAGCGAGTGCAGGAAGTGGCGGGCGAGGTCGGCGGTCCGGTCCAGCAGCCCTCCGTCGCTCACGTCGCCTCCCTGCGAATGTATCGATACATCTATCGGCAATGTCTTCATCCAGCCGACACAATAGTCTTGACTCGTGCGCGCGGTCAAGCGCAATATTGTCACCATGACAAGCTGGGCGCCGGACATCCGGCAGCGCAAGGGCCCCCGGTACCTGGCGATCGCCGAGGCGCTGGCCGACGACGCGGGCGCCGGCCGGCTGCGGCCGGGGACGCGGCTGCCGACCCACCGCGATCTGGCCGACCGCCTCGGGCTGACCGTGGGGACCGTGACCCGGGCCTACGCCGAGGCGGCCCGCCGCAACCTCGTGTCGGGCGAGGTCGGACGGGGGACGTTCGTGCGGGGGCCGGCGACCCGGTTCGCGGCTCCCCTGGCCGCCGCCCGGGCGCAGGAAGGACTCATCGACCTCAGCGCCAATCATCCGCCGCGCGCCCCCGGCGACGGCGAGGAGCGGGCGCTCGCCCGCAGCCTGGGCGCCTTGTCGCGGCGAAAGGACCTGGCGCGGCTCCTCGACTATCCGCCCGAGGGCGGCTCGCGCGACCATCGCGAGGCCGGGGCGGAGTGGGCGCGGCGCTCGGGACTGGATGCGCCCGCCGACCGCGTCCTCGTCTCGAGCGGAAGCCAGCACGGCATGACCGCGGTGTTTGCCGCGCTCCTCGTCCCCGGGGACCTGGTGCTCACCGAGGCGCTCACGTACTCGGGCATGAAGACGCTGGCCGGGCTGCTCTCGCTCCGCCTGCAGGGCGTCGCGCTCGACGACGAGGGTCTCCGCCCGGACGCGCTCGCCGCCGCCTGCCGCGCCCGCCCGCCGAAAGCGCTCTACTGCGTGCCCACGCTCCAGAACCCGACGGCGTCCGTCATGTCCGACGAGCGCCGCCGGGAGATCGCCGACGTCGCCCGGGAGCACGGCGTGCTGATCGTCGAGGACGACGTCCATGGCCGCATCCCGCACCGGGCGCCCCGCCCGCTGTCCGCCTTCGCGCCGGAGCGGGCGGTGTACCTGACCGGCACCTCGAAGGCGCTGGCCCCGGGCCTGCGCGTCGGTTTCATCGTGGCCCCCGAGGCGCTGGTCGGCCGCATCGCGGCGGCCATCCGCGGCACGACCTGGATGGCGGCGCCGCTCATGGCGGAGATCGCGGCCGCCTGGATCAAGGACGGCACGGCGGAGGCCATCCTGAGGCGGAAGAGGAGCGAGGCCGCCTCCCGGCAGCGGCTGGTCGGCCAGGTGATCGGCCGCTTTGTCGACCGGGCGCAGCCGACCGCCTACCACGTGTGGCTGAGCCTGCCCCGGCCGTGGCGCGGCGAGGCGTTTGCGGAGGCCGCCCGGCGCAAGGGTGTCGGCGTGACCCCGGCTTCGGCCTTCGCGGTCGGCCGGGCCGGCGCGCCCGACGCCGTCCGCGTCTGCCTGGGGGCGGCACGGGACCGCGCCGAGCTGGAGCGCGGGCTGCGTGTCCTCGCCGACCTGCTGGCGGCTTCCCCCGAGCCGGCCCCGCTCCCATCCGGGCCCTAGCACATCGGGGGCCGGGATGATCCTGCTCCACGTGGCTCTCGTGCGGGGCCGGCTGTGCCTGTGGGGCGAGAGCGCGCCCGAGCCGGTGGGGCGCCGTCCGGCACGCGCCCGCGCCCGCGCCCGCGCCGTGCGGCGCGTCAAAGCGGCCGCTTCACCCTACGACACCGAAGCATCGCGGCTCTCGGGAGCGCTGGGCGACGCCGTCCCCGGTCTCTCGATGGCGGGCTCGGCCGCCGAGTCGCTGGTGGCCTGGCTGCCGAGCGTGGCCGGGGAGCCGCTCCCCTCGAGCCCTCTCCTCACGGCCGCGGGCGGCGCCAGACAGGGCCCGGCCGCATCCGACCTGAAACCATGGCTCGTCTCCACGGTGCCGCTGTCGGCCGCCCAGGCCGTGCTCCTCCTCTGCGCCTGCGTCGAACGGGACACGCTGGCCCCGGGGCTCGTCGTCTCGAAGGACCTCGCCTTCTGGGCCCTCGTCCTGCGCTTCGCCGGCGCGCTGGTCGCGCGGCAGCGCTTCCTGCCCGGGATGGTCGAGAGCGACCTCGGCTGGCGCGCGCAGTGGACGCCGGTCCTCGACGGCGCCGATGCCCAGCGACGGGTGAGGCTCGCGGCGGCCATGCCGGGCGCGTGTCGCGCCCTCTCGCCGCGCGCAGCAGCCGGGCCGCCGGAAGGCACCGCGCTCGAAGCCCTCGACGGCGCGCTGGCCATGCTCGTCGACCAGCTCGTGAGGACGGCGGCCGTGAGCACACCCGCCGCGCCGGAGAGCGTAGACGAGGCGTGGCTCCGGGCGCTCGGCACCCCGGATGGCGACGTCGTGGAGAGAGAGCCGGCCGAGCTGGCTCGCCTGGCGGCCGCGGTGCGCGAATGGCGGCGGCCGGTCGCGGTCTCGACCGACGCGCCTTTCCGCCTCTGCTTCCGCCTCGAGGAGCCCACCGGCGGCGATAACAGCCCCACGTCCTGGTCCGTGCGTTATCTCCTGCAGGGAAGGCGCGATCCGAGCCTGCTGATACCGGCCGAGAAGGCCTGGGACGGGCGGTCGGCCGAGCGCCTCCTGGGCGACCCCGCGGTGCGCGAGCACCTGCTCGGCTCGCTCGGCCAGGCCGCCGGCCTGTGCCCGCCGGTCGAGCAGAGCCTGCACGCTCCGGCGCCTTCCGGCTACGAGACCGACGCCCGCGGCGCGCACGCGTTTCTCACCCAGTCGGCGGCCGCCCTGGAGCAGGCCGGCTTCGGCGTGCTCCTGCCGTCCTGGTGGACCGGCAAGGGCACGCGGCTTCGCCTCGGCGTCCGGGCCCAGGTCCGGAGCCCCCGGCTGAAGGAGAGCGGCGGCGGGGTCGGCCTCGAGCAGCTCGTCCACGTCGACTGGCAGGTCGCTCTCGGCGACGAGGCCCTGACGCTGGCCGAGCTGCGGGCGCTGGCGCGCATGAAGGAGCCGCTCGTCCGCGTGCGGGGGCAGTGGGTCCACATGACGGCCGAGGAGATCCGCGCCGCCCTCGACCTCTGGCGCCGGAAGGCCAGCCCGGCTCCGATGCGCGACGTGCTCCGCATCGCCCTCGGCGCGACGACCGCCATCGGCCCGCTCCCGATAGAAGGGATCGAGGCCGCCGGCTGGGTCGGCGATGCGCTGGCCCGGCTGGAAGCGCAGACGGGATTCCAGACCCTGCCCCCGCCCGCCGGGCTGCGCGCCACGCTGCGGCCCTACCAGCAGCGGGGGTATTCGTGGCTCGCCTTCCTCAGGCGCTGGGGGCTCGGCGCATGCCTGGCCGACGACATGGGCCTGGGCAAGACGGTCCAGACGCTCGGCCTGCTGCTGGCCGAGCGCGAGCGGACCGCGGGCGGCGCGAGGCCGGCCCTCGTCGTCTGTCCCACCTCGGTGATCGGCAACTGGCAGCGCGAAGCCGAGCGGTTCACCCCCGGCCTGAGCGTGCTCGTCCACCACGGCGTGGGCCGCGGCCGCGGCGAGGCCTTCCGCCGGGCCGCCCGGGAAAACGCGCTGGTGGTCACGAGCTACTCGCTGCTGCTGCGGGACCTCGAGCACTTCGGGGGGCTCGAGTGGTCCACGGTCGTCCTCGACGAGGCCCAGAACATCAAGAACCCCGAGACCAGGCAGGCGCGGTCGGCCCGCGCGCTCGTCGCCGGGCACCGGATCGCGCTCACCGGCACGCCGGTCGAGAACAACGTCGGCGACCTGTGGTCGATCATGGAGTTCCTCAACCCGGGCCTGCTCGGCACGCCGGCGGAGTTCAAGCGCAGCTTCTTCATTCCCATCCAGGCCGCGCACGACGCCGCGGCCACGGCGCGGCTGCGGCGGCTCAGCGGCCCCTTCATCCTGCGCCGGCTCAAGACCGACCGCTCGGTCATCGCCGACCTGCCCGAGAAGATGGAGATGAAGGTCTACTGCACGCTGACCCGCGAGCAGGCCTCGCTCTACCAGGCCGTGCTGAGCGACGCCGAGAAGGCCATCGCCAGGGCGGAGGGGATCGAGCGCAAGGGCGTGGTCCTGGCCACGCTGTCGAAGCTCAAGCAGGTCTGCAACCACCCGGCGCAGTTCCTCGCCGACAACTCGCCGATCCCCGGCCGCTCGGGCAAGCTGGCGCGGCTGACCGAGATGATCGAGGAGGTGATGGAGTCGGGCGAGCGGGCGCTGGTCTTCTCGCAGTTCGCGGAGATGGGCGCCATCGTGACCGCGCACCTGCAGGAGGCCTTCGGCCGCGAGGTCCTGTTCCTCCACGGCGGCGTGCCGAGGGGCGCCCGCGAGCGCATGGTCGAGCGCTTCCAGTCCGGGGCCGAAGGCCCATCGGTGTTCGTGCTGTCGCTGAAGGCGGGCGGCACCGGGCTGAACCTGACCGCCGCCACCCACGTGTTCCACTTCGACCGCTGGTGGAACCCGGCGGTCGAGGCCCAGGCCACCGACCGGGCGTTCCGCATCGGCCAGACCCGCCGCGTGCAGGTCCACAAGCTCGTGTGCCTGGGCACGCTGGAGGAGAAGATCGATGCCATGATCGAGTCGAAGAGGGGGGTCGCCGAGCAGGTGGTGGGCACGGGCGAGGGCTGGCTGACCGAGCTGTCGACGGCCGAGCTGCGCCAGGTGCTGGCGCTGCGGCCGGAGGCGGTGGGGGTCTGGGGGGCGGACGCGCCCCCCAGCTCAAAGAGTGAGGCGCCGGATCCACTCCGGCGCCGAGCGAAGGTATGAGGCCTCCCTTCTACGGGGACTTCCCGCCCCCGTCGCGCCCGCGGGACGTGAAGGGCGGCATCCGGGCCCGCTCACGCCGGGGCGCATTCGGCGAGAACTGGTGGGCCCGCCGCTGGATCGCCGTGCTCGAGAGCTTCGAGCTGGGCGGGCGCCTCCAGCGCGGCCGCTCCTACGCGCGGCGCGGGCAGGTGGTGTCGATCGCAATCGGCAAGGGCCGCGTCGAAGCGCTCGTCCAGGGCTCGCGGGAGACGCCGTACGACGTGAAGCTCGAGGTGAAGACGCTCCCGGCCCCGGAGTGGAAGCGGCTGGCGGGAGTCCTGGCCCGGGAGGCACGGTTCGCGGCCCGGCTGCTGGCGGGCGAGATGCCGGCCGACGTCGAAGACGCCTTTCGCGGCGCGGGCTCGTCGCTCTTCCCGCAGCGGCGCGCGGACCTCCGCACCAGGTGCTCCTGCCCGGACTGGTCGAACCCATGCAAGCACATCGCAGCGGTGTACTACCTGCTCGGCGAGGAGTTCGACCGCGACCCGTTCCTGATCTTCCGGCTGCGCGGGCTGGACCGCGACGAACTGGTCGGGTTGCTGGACCGAACGGCCGCGGCGACGCCCGCCCCGCCCGAGGCCGCCCGCGCGGCCCCGCCCATCGCGCCGGAGCCGCTCCCGGAGACGCCATCCGGGTTCTGGCGCGGAAGCGACCTGCCGCAAGGCTTCCTGGGCGAGGTGGAGCCGCCACCGGTATCGGCCGCGCTCCTCGGCCGTCTCGGTCAGTTCCCCTTCTGGCGCGGCCGGCAGCCCCTGCTCGAAGCGGTGGCTCCCATCTACGGGGCCGCCTCGGCGCTGGGGCTCGACGTGTTCCTGGGCGAGGTTTCCCGGGTGGCCGGGCTGTTCAGGCCTTAGGGGAGAACCCGCTGCGCCGCGGGGCGGGCGTATGCGCGCTCAGGTACTCGGCCAGCTCCGCATCCGTGAGGGTGAAGTCGTCCGTGGCCGGCGCGTCCCCGGCCGCCGCCAGCTCGCGCAGGAGCTTGAGGTAGCAGATCTCGGGCCCGTCCTGGAAGCGCACGCGACCGCCGGTGAACGCCGTGTGCGCGATCCCCACCGTGTACTCGTGGGTCTCCGCCCCGAGATGCGAGCGCAGCACGTACTCGCGCCGGCTGGAACCGCTGCGGAACCCGACGTACTCTACGGTGGCCTTGATCATCTGTGGGCTCGCGGAGGGACCAATTTGGTCGGCGCGGCTCGGGAGAAGCTCATCTTATCCCATCCGGTGCCGCGGACCAAGCTCCCGCTCCGGCGCGGGCGCGAGCCGCTATACTCGGCCACGCGGAGACGGGCTCGCGCCGTCGCCGCAACGCGCATGGCAGGCCTCGCCGCCCTCGCGCCTGGCTCCGGTCCGGATCGCCTCGTGTCCCCGGACGGCTCGGTGGCTCGCGCGTGCCTGGCCGCGGCGCTGCTCGTCGCGCAGCAGGTGGCGGCCAAGGCCACCCGCGACGCCCTGTTCCTGTCGACCTACCCGGTCACGGCGCTGCCGCTCGCCGCGGGCCTGGCGGCGGCGGTCTCCCTGGCCGGCGTCCTGGCGTTCTCCCGCGGCATGGGCCGGTCGTCGCCCCCCGTGATGATGCGCCGGGTCCTCGTGGCCAGCGGCGTGCTGCTCGCCGCCGAGTGGCCGCTCGCGGTGGCCGCGCCACGAATCGCCGCGATCGTGGTGTACCTGCACGTCGGCGTCTTCGGAGCGACGCTGGTCTCCGGCTTCTGGTCGGTCGTCAACGAGCGGTTCGACCCCTACACGGCCCGTCACGTGGTCGGCCGGATCGGCACGGGCGCTTCGCTCGGCGGCGTGCTCGGCGGGCTGCTCACGTGGCGCGCGGCCTCGGTGGTGGGCGTCCCCAACATGCTGCTGGCCATGGCGGCCCTCACGATCGGCTGCCTGGTGGCGCTCGGGAGCATGCATCGGACCATGCGTCCACCCGCGGTCCCTCCCGCGGCCGCCCCCGTCACCGCCGGCCTCGGGCACGCCCTCCGGCTCATCGGGAGGGAGACGTACCTGCGGCACCTGGCCACGCTGGTCGGGCTCTGCGCGCTGACGGAAGCGATGCTGGACTACGTGCTGAGTGCGGCGGTGACGACACGGCTCACCCGCGGGGCGCCGCTGATGTCGTTCTTCGCCCTGTACCATACCGGGGTCGGGATCCTGGCGCTCGGGCTGCAGACGGCCCTGGCCCGGCGCTCGCTGGAGAGACTGGGGCTCGGCGGCACGCTGGCGGTGCAGCCGGCGGCCGTCGGCCTCGCGTGCGGGCTCGCGGCGGCCGTGCCGGGACTCTGGCCGAGCCTGGTGCTCCGCGGGACGCAGGGCGTGTTGCGCAACTCGCTCTTCCGATCGGCGTACGAGCTGCTCTACACGCCCCTCGCGCCGGAGCGGAAGCGGCCGACGAAAGCCCTCCTCGACGTGGGAGCGGACCGCATCGGCACGATCGCGGGCAGCGCCGTGACGATGATCATCCTGTGGGCCTATCCCGCCCGCGTCACTCTCGCGCTGATCGTGCTGGTCGCCGGGCTGGCCGCGGCGGCCGTGGTCCTGACGCGACGCCTGCAGAAGGGCTACGTCCGCGCGCTCGCCGAGAGCCTGCGCGCGGGGACGGTGCACCTCGACCCGGTAGACGTCGTGGACCAGACCACGCGGGCGACGCTGGCGGATGCCGACGCGGATCCGCGCCGCCCCGCCCCTGCGGCGGGGGAGCCGCTGCCTTCCGACCCCGGCGCCGACACGTGGCCGGACGCGGCCGCGGCGTTGCGCTCGCGTGACCCGGCCCGCATCCGGCCGCTACTGGCCGGCGAGGCGGCACTGGCGCCCGAGCTGGTCTCCCTGGTCGTCCCGTTGCTGGCCGACGACCGACTCTTCACCGAAGCGGTGACCGCCCTTCGGCGAGTGGCCAGCCGCTGCACGGGGCAGCTCGTGGACGTGCTCCTCGATCCCCAGCGGGACCCCGTCGTGCGGCGGCGCGTGCCGCGGGTGCTGAAGGCCGTGCCGACCCAGCGCGCCGCGGACGGCCTGCTCACCGCGCTGCGTGACGAGCGCTTCGACGTGCGTTACCGGTCCGCCCAGGCCCTGCTCCGACTGCGCGAACAGGCCCGGTCCGTGCTGATCCCCGTCCCCGACGGGTTCGCCGCGGCGGAGCGCGAGCTCGCGCAGGCGCGGTCGACGCCTCGCGGCCTCGATCACGTCTTCGCCCTGCTGTCCCTGAGCCTGCCCGGAGAGCCGCTGCGCGTGGCCCTGCGCGCCTGGCGCACGCGCGACCCCTCGCTGCGTGGCACCGCCCTGGAGTACCTGGAGAACGTGCTTCCGCCGGCCGTGTGGGCGGGGCTGTGGCCGTGGCTCGGGGCGCGCCCGACGGCCACGGGCCGCACGCTCGACGAGATGCGGGACGACCTGCTGCGGTCCACCGCCTCGCTGGTCGAGGCTCGACGCTCGCGAAGGCCTGCCGGCGGGCGGGCTGAGTAGGGACGCCCATGGCTACGCTCGAAGGCGGCGAGTTCGGCGGCACCGACCGGTTCCTGGTCCAGGAACGCCTCGGCGCGGGCGGCTACGGGGTCGTGTACCGGGCGATCGACCGGGAACGGAACCTGCCGGTCGCCCTGAAGACGCTGCGCCACGTCGCGCCGAAGGCCCTCGTGCGCTTCAAGGAGGAGTTCCGCGCCCTGGCGGACGTCTCCCACCCCAACCTCGTGACGCTCTACGAGCTGTCGTCGTACGAGGAGCAGTGGTTCTTCACGATGGAGCTGCTGGACGGCGTCAATTTCCTCTGGTACGTGCGGGGGGAAACCTCCCCGGCCGAGTCGGGGTCGACCAGCGCCGTCTCGGCGCCCACCGGATCCGACCTCCGGGCGTTCTTCGACCGGCCCGGGGACGAGCCGGGCGCCGTCAGCGGCCCGCCGGCGGCCTCCCTGAGCCTGGACCGCCTCCGCCAGGCGCTGCCGCAGCTGGTCGAAGGAGTGCTCGCGCTGCACGACGCCGGAAAGCTCCATCGTGACATCAAGCCTTCGAACGTTCTGGTCACGCGCGGCGGTCGCGTCGTGCTCCTCGACTTCGGCCTCGTGGCCGAGATCGCGCCCGCGGACTCGCGCACCCTGGACGCCGTGGGCACGCCCGCGTACATGTCGCCCGAGCAGGTCGCCGGGCTCCCGCTCACGAAGGCCAGCGATTGGTACAACGTGGGCTCGATGCTCTACCAGGCGCTCACCGGGCGGCTCCCCTTCGCGGGCTCCCCGCTGGACGTGATGCGACGCAAGCAGGAGGCCGAGCCGGCGCCCGCCCGCGCGGTCTGGCCGGGAGTGCCTCCTGACCTCGACGCCCTGTGCCAGGGCCTCCTCCGCCGCGATCCGCAGCAGCGGCCCTCGGGAGCGGACGTGCGGCGAGCGGTGAGGCAGGGAAAAGCGGAGCCGTCCGCGGCCCTGATCGCGCCGGCCGCACCCGCCGGCCCGGCGGTGTTCGTCGGGCGCATGCGAGAGCTCGAAGCGCTGCGGGACTCCTACCGGAGGCTGAGGGCCGGCCGCGCCCTCACGGTCGCCGTGCACGGCGGCTCCGGCATGGGCAAGAGCGCTCTCGTCCGACGGTTTCTGGACGAGCTGAGGAGTACGGACGAGCAGGTGGTGGTGCTGGTCGGCCGCTGTTATGAGAGGGAGTCGGTTCCCTACAAGGCGCTCGACGCCCTGGTCGACGCCCTCAGCCGGTACCTGAGGCGCCTGCCGTCCGCCCAGGCGGAGGCGTTCCTGCCTCACGACATCCTGGCCCTGGCCCGCGTGTTCCCCGTGCTGCGCCAGGTGGACTCGGTGAACCGGGCAAGGCGCACGGTGCTCGAGATCCCCGACTCCGTGGAGCTGCGCCGGCGCGCGTTCGCCGCCCTGCGCGAGCTGCTGGTACGGCTGGCCGATCGCCGGCCGCTCGTGCTCTTCATCGACGACCTGCAGTGGGGCGACGTCGACAGCGCGGCCCTGCTCGAGGTCCTGCTGCGCCCCCCGGATCCTCCGACGCTACTGTTGATCGGCTGCTACCGCAGCGAGGAGGCGTACACCAGCCCTTTGCTCAAGACCGTCCTGCCCATGCGGAGCGCCACGGGCGAGTCGCTCGAGATGCGGGACATCCTCCTGCCGGAGCTGTCCGCTTCCGAGGCCCGCCAGCTGGCGCTGGAGCTCGTCGGCGGCGAGCCGGGGGACGGGAGGCGGCGCGCGGAGGCCATCGCCCGCGAGTCGGGCGGCAACCCCTACTTCATCGAAGAGCTGGTGCGCTTCTCCCAGGCCGGCAGCGGGGCGATCGCCTCGGATCTCACCTTCGATCACGTCATCCGCACCCGCGTCGCTCGGCTCGCCGAGGGTCCCCAGCGGCTCCTCGACGTCGTGGCCGTATGCGGCGTGCCCATCGAGGTGGGGGTGGCCTATCGAGCGGCGGAGCTCGAGCGGGAGGGCGAGAGCGCCCTGGGGGTGCTGCGCGCGGCGCACCTCGTGCGGGCGCGGAGCGCCCTCGGCCGGCACGAGATCGAGACCTACCACGACCGCATCCGTGACGCGGTCGTGGCTCAGCTGCCGGAGGCGGCACTCAAGGAGTGCCACCTTCGGCTGGTCTCGGCCTTGCTCGCAACGGGCGGCGCCGATCCCGAGATGCTGGCCCGGCATTATCTGGGGGCCGGCGACGCCGAGAGCGCCGCCGAGTACGCGGCGGCGGCGGCCGCCAAGGCTTCCGAGGCCCTGGCCTTCGACCGGGCCGCGGATCTCTACCGCGTTGCCCTCGGCCTGGTGCTCGAGAAGTCGAGCCTGGAAGTCAAGCTCGGCGATGCCCTGGCCAACGCCGGCCGGGGCTTCGAGGCGGCGCAGGCGTACCTTTCGGCGGCGAGGGCCGCTGGTCCGGGGCTCGGGATCGAGCTTCATCGACGCGCGGCGCAGCAGCTCTACACGAGCGGGCACATCGCGGAAGGCGAGCGCGCCCTGGAAAGGGTGCTCGCCAAGCTCGGCATGAAGCTGCCGAAGGCGCCCCGGGCGGCCCTTCTCTCCCTGCTCCTCCATCGGGCGCAGGTCCGCTTCCGGTTCCGTGGGCTGCGTTTCAAGGAGCGCGACGAGACGGAGATCCCGGCCTGGGACCTGCTGCGCATCGACACCTGCTGGGCGGTGGGCGTGGGCCTGGGGATCGTGGACATGGTGCGGGGCGCGGATTTCCAGGCGCGCCACCTCGTGCTCTCGCTGCGGGCCGGCGAGCCGTATCGTGTCGCGAGGGCCCTGGCCATGGAAGGGGCCTACGTGTCGATGGGCGGGAACCGCAGCCGCCGGCGGAGCCGGCGCCTGCTCGAGGCGGCTCACGCCCTGGCCGAGCGCGTGAAGCATCCCTACGCCATCGGCCTTGCGACGATGACGGCCGGCAACGCGGCCATGTGCGACGGACGGTGGCGCGAGGCGCGCGCGCGGTGCGAGCAGGCCGAGCAGATCCTGCGGGAGCGGTGCACGGGGGTCGACTGGGAGATCCTGATCGCCCAGCTCTGCGGGCTGGTGTCGTCGTTCTTCCTGGGCGACGTGGGCATCCTGTCGCAGCGGCTGCGCTCGCTCCTCGAGGAGGCCGAAGGCCGGGGCAGCCGCCTGCGGGCGGCCTTCCTGCGCACCGGGTTCTGCTCCCACGTCGCGTGGCTGGCGGCCGACGACGCCCCGAAGGCCCGGGAGGAGCTGGAGAAGGGGCTGGCGGGATGGAGACAGAGCGAGCGGTTCGATTACCTCCGCCTCTGGGTCCGGGGTGCGCAGACGGACATCGCCCTATATACCGGCGAGGTCGGTCTCACCTCCGAGGGGGTGGACCAGGCATCGCGAGCCTCCGCCCGGGCCCTCGAGCGGTTCGTGCAGATGGGCTTCGTGCGCGGGCTCGATTCACGCGCTCGCCGCCGGCTCGCGGCGGCCGTCCAGGCCACGGACCCTGCCGAGCGCGACGCCCTTCTGCGGCGCGCCGAGGGCCACGCCGGCACGATCATGCGCGAGAGGACGCACTGGGGCGACCCGCTGGCGCTTCTCCTGAGGGCGAGCGCCGCCGCGACGCGTGGAGAGAACGACCGGGCAACGGCGTTGCTGGGATCGGCCGAGGCAGGATTCGTGACCGCCGAGATGGCTCTCCATGCGGCAGTCGCTCGACGCCGCCGCGGCGAGCTGATGGGCGGCGACGCCGGTCGAGGCCTGGTCGCCACCGCCGACGCCTGGATGGCCAGCCAGGGCATCAGGAGCCCGGAGCGGATGACGGCGATGCTCGCGCCGGGCCGACGGCGGTCCGCCTGAGGCTTACAATGCCGACGGTGCGAGCGGGACGCGACCGGTAGATGCGGATCGTCTCTTCGTACGGCGGCAAGGACGCGGTGTTCGAGACGGATGCCGCGCAGGTCGTCATCGGTCGCTCGGGTCAGAACGTCTTGGTCCAGCTGGACCTCACGCCGGACAGCAAGGTGTCGCGGCAGCACGCGCGCCTCGTGGTCGAGGGTGGCCAGTGCTGGATCGAAGACCTGGGCAGCGCCTACGGCACGATGGTTGGCGGCGAGGAGATCAAGGGAACCGGGAAGCGCCGGCTGCGCGCAGGCGACCAGGTCCGCCTTGGTGACACGATGCTGCGGGTCGAGGCGGCGGGCGAACGAGACGACGGCGACCGGGCGCCTTTTCGCGGGGCCGCGACGACCAGGGGCGCCTCGGAGAGCGAGACCGAGGGCGCCGACGGGGTCGCGCCCGGAGACGACGAGGGTCAGCCGCCGGCCGACATCTCGGAGACGATCGACGCGGATGCTCCGGTCTTCTCGGTCGGCGAGACGGCGAACGCGGATCTGGCGCGCCGGCTGGCGCTCCTGTGCGAGTTGCCCCTCCAGTTCGGCGCCGAAGCGGCGGTGGATGACCTGCTGCGGACGGTCGTGGGACGACTGATCGAGGTGATCCCGGGCGCGAGGCGCGGCGCCCTGCTCATGAAGGACCGGACAACGGGACAACTGCTCTTGAAGGCCTGGGCGCCCGAGGGAGAGCCGGCCCTGAGCCTCACGTCCGCCCGGCAGGCGATCGACGAGCGCAAGTCGTTCGTGTGGCGCCGTGGCCAGCAATTGACGGAGAGCCAGTCCGTGTACGGCATCGCGTCGGGGATGTACGCGCCCCTCCTCTGGAAGGGCGAAGCGCTGGGCGTCGTGTCGGTCGACAACTGCGAGTCACGTGATTCGTTCAGCGGCGAGGACCTGCGCCTGATGACGGCGGTCGCCCAGCAGGCGGCGATAGCGGTGGCGAACCACTACGCGCAGGATGACCTGCAGCGGCACTCGGAGTTCACCCGGCGCCTGTTCGCCAGCCACTTCCCGGCCCGGGCGCGCGAGAGGTTGATGCGGGAGGCGAGCCGGGGAACGCTGCTGGTCGGCACGCGGCGGTCGTCCATCACCATCCTCATCTCCGACATCCGCGGGTTCACGAAGCTCACCGCCCGGCTGGGGGCGCGAGGCACGGGCGACCTCTTGAACGACGTCTTCCCGCAGCTCATGGAGGTCGTCCTGGCCCACGATGGCACGATCGAGCGGACCGCCGGTGATGCGATCCTGGCGGTGTTCGGCAGCCCCGAGGACGACGTGCATCAACACGAGAAAGCGGTATATGCGGCGCTCGCGATGCAGGCGACGATGGCGGAGGTGAACGCGGGAAGGGCCGCCCGCGGGAGGGAGACCTGCGGCATCGGGATCGGGATCGATTGCGGCGAAGTGCTGCACGGCTTCATCGGGGACGCCGAGCGCATCCAGTTCGCGGTCATCGGTGATGCGGTGAACCGAGCCTCGCGCTACTGTGACGGCGCGGGCGCGGGCGAGGTCCTCGTCAGCCCCGAGGTGCACCAGCGCGTCTTCATGCTCGTCCACTCGAAGCCCACCAGCATCCGGGCCAAGCACGAGGGGCCGCTGAGTGCGTTCCGCGTGGAAGGCATCAAGAGATGAGCCTCGGCCCGCGACCGTGATTCGACCGCCCGGCGCGACGAAGGCCCGCACCTAGATCGCGGGGCGGCCGAGCGGCCCGCCCTCCAACGTGGCCTTCGTGTCCAGCCTGTTCGGAGAGTGTCCGCGGCGCCCTCGAACGTGGCCTGCCAGAGGAGAGCTGGACCGCGCTCGGGTCGAGCACGCCGCGCAGGTTGAGGTGACGCGGCCGCCTCATCACCCGGTCGAGGTCGAGCTGCCAGCGTTCGACGTAATCGGTGACGCTGCGGGGGCCGGCCGGTCGTAGTGGTCGATCTCCCAGTAGCTGCAGAAGTCGCGCGACTCGGCGATGGCTCCCGCGAGGCGGCGCAGCATGTTCCGGGTGTGGCGGCCGAAGTCGCGCGCCGCCAGCTCATCGTTCGGGCTCAGCTCCCGGGAGGCGACTCGTCGATCCGCCTGCGGTAGGTCTCGCGGGCATGGGCGTACGCCTCGCGGGCCTCGTCCAGCGCACCGGGCGCAATCTTGGGCGCCTTCTGCGTCCAGCACTGGCTCACGGCGGCCAGGCACCACTCCGCGCTGCGGCGCGAGGCGCGGATGGGGCGGCCGTCGACGATGGCGAAGACCGGGTTGGTGTGGGCGGACGGATAGACCCGCGCCGCCAGCCAACTGCTCGCGCGCAGCGGCACCTCGAACGACACCTCGCGCACCGTGCCGTCGGCGAGGGCGCTCTTGCGGTCGGCCGGCCGCCCGTTGACGACCAGCTCGACCGGCACCTCTCGCGACGAGCCGATGCGCGCCCGCTCGACGTCCCAGTACGGCGACTGGAAGAAGGGGAGGCTCCGTACGGCCTCGTTGGGAACGGGATCGAGCCAGGCGGCTACCTTCAGCGTGACCCGCGCCACGCCCCCGACGGGCAGGGAGACCTCGCTGCCGCCCGTGCCGGCTTCGTGGCCGTTGACCGCGAAGTCCATCAGGTGGCTGCGGCCGTCACTCACGTAGGTGCGGCCGGCCCGGATGGACTCGATCCAGGACCCGTAGCTCAGCCGGCCGTCGACCTTGCCGTAGGACCGGCCCTGGCCGACCCGGTTGCCGCTGATGCACGGGAAGTCGGTTTCCCCGCTGATGCGCGTGCGGAAGCCGACGTTGAGTGTGTGATACCAGATGTTCAACTCCCAGACCGAAGGCGTATCAACGGTGGAAATGAAATCGACGGCGCGGGCGGGCTTGCCGTCGGGGCCGGGCACTTCGTGGGTTACGTCCACGATGTATTCGTTGGCGCCAATGCCGGCACCCTGCGCCTTCGCCCACTTCAGGATGGGCAGGTCCCAGGTCGGCCATTGCTCGATCCGGCTCGCGCCCGGGTAGTCCTGCTCTTTCAGCCCGAGGAGCACGAGGTGGCCGGCGTGGCTCGAGGGGAACCCGGAGACCTCGAGGTCATAGTGGAGGAGGGCCTCGAGAGTCGAGAGCGGATGGTCCGCGCCGCTGAAGAACTGCTTCTGATAGTAGTAGCAGGGCCCCCAGGTCAGCACGCACGCGACGTTCAGCACCTCGCCCTGGGCCTGCGCCCACATGTCCTTCGGCTCGACGCCCTGGGCCGGGCTGTCGTAGTGCGCGCAGCCGGCGGCGTGGATGTGGTGGTCGCCGGAGTACCAGCCGTACTTCGCGGGGTCGACCCAGCGGGCCGGCCGGCACGACAGCTCGGTGGGGCCGTCCACGCGCAGCTCCTGCTCCTGCGGGTGATACTCCGGTCCGCGGCCACAAGTCACGAAGTAGGTCCCCGCCGGCAGGCGGAGTACGTCCCCGTCCTTCCGGTAGACCTGGGGCTGGAAGGCGAAGTCCGGCGCGAGGGGCCGGCCCCGCTCGTCACGCACGCGAAGCGTCACCGGGTGCGCGGGCAGCGCGTCGAAGAGCACGTTCGCCTCGCTCCGGAAGCCGAGGTCCTGGCTACCCTGTCCGACGTCGAAGCGGAGCAGCGCCGAGCGCCGGCCCCGGTCGCGGCTGTAGACCTGCAGGACCTGGTAATCGACGGGCAGGCCCGAAAGCCGATCGCCGAGGGGAGGCAGGCTATAGACCGTGGCCTCGGTCCGGTAGATGGAGATGTCGGCCCACCGGTCCAGCACGTCGCTGCTCTTGATCGTCTGCGGCGGCTCGGGGCTGCCGTGGGATACCCACGAGGGCGCGAAGACCCGCCCGCTGTTCGGGCTCTCGACGGCCAGCGGCGCGGTGACCCCTGCCTGGTTCAACACCTTCACGAGGAAGATCCGCGTGCCGCCCTCGACCAGCTCCGCGCGCGCTGGCCCCGGGGCGACCTTCACCCGGCTCTCCGGGTTGATCGTCACGACGACCAGCACGTGCTTGTCGAGGACCTCCTGCAGCCGCGTGACCGCCGCCCGCTCCTCGGCCTGCGCCATGGCCTCGTCGATCTGAGCGAGCTCCTCGGGTGGGAGCGGCTGGCCCAGGTAGCTGAGCGCCGCGGCCAGGGCGCGCACCTGCTGGGCCAGCGGTTGCAGGGGTACCGCTGTCTCCGGCGAGTCGTGCGCGTGGGCCGGCTCCTGCTGCCCCGCACTCGGCCCGCCGGCCAGGAGAAGGAACGTTGCCGCAGCCGCGATCGGCGCCAGTGTTCTCATGAGAGCCTCATCCATCGGAATTCTGGTCCACAATCGCCTCGGAGGGCCAGCCCATGAGCACGCGGCGCGAGTTCCTGCAGGAGGCGGCATCCGGCGCCCTGATGGCGCTGGCCGCAACCGGTTCTTCCGGAGAGCCGGTTCCGTCCCCGGCCCTCGACTCCGACATCGGCTCTCTCTACCCGTTCGTCCGGAGCCAGGCCGTCGAGGGAGAGTTCCCGCTCTCCTTCCTGCGAAAGGAGTTCGCCGACCTGCCGGGCTGGAAGCGCGAAGCGCGCGGGAAGCTGCTGGAGCTGCTCCATTACGCGCCGGCCCGCTGCGACCCGCGCGCCGAGACGCTCGAGCGCGTCGATCGGGGCGACTACATCCAGGAGAAGGTCGCCTTCAACACGACTCCGGATATCCGCGTTCCCGCGTTCGTGCTCGTCCCGAAGAAGACCCCCCTGCCCGCGCCGGGGATCGTCGCCCTCCACGACCACGGCGGGTTCTACTTCTGGGGCAAGGAGAAGCTGCTGGAGCTGGAGGGCGAACACCCGGTCCTCACCGATTTCAAGCGGCAGTACTACGCCGGGCGGAGCATCGCCGCCGAGCTGGCGCGGGCCGGTTACGTGGTCGTGGTGATCGACATGTTCTACTGGGGCGACCGGCGGATGCTGCTGGCGGACGACGCGCCGGACTGGCGCGAGCGGCCGCGGAGCGTCACCCCGGAGCGCATCGCGGCCTTCAACCGGCGCTCGGGCGAGGCCGAGCAGCTCGTGGGGCGGACGATCTTCTCCGCCGGGTTCACATGGGCGGGCGTCATGTTCTGGGACGACGTCCGCACGGTGGACTACCTCGCCAGCCGGCCCGAGGTCGATCCCCGGCGGATCGGCTGCGTGGGCCTGTCGGTGGGAGGCCTGCGCTCCGCGCACCTCGCGGCGCTGGATGACCGGATCAAGTCGGCGGTGGTCGTCGGCTGGATGGCCTCCTTCCCCGCTCAGCTCAAGCGCCACGTCAAGCACACCATCGGCCACACGAAGCTCGTCCCCGGCCTCTACCGCTACCTCGACTATCCCGACGTGGCCTCGCTCGCCATGCCGGCGTCGCTGCTGGTCATCAACGGCAGCAAGGACGAGCTGTTCGAGCCCTCCGGCGTCCGGGCCAGCTTCGAAAAGCTCGCCGCCTGTTACCGGAAGGCGGGCTTTCCCGAGCGGCTGAGGACCCGCCTGTACGACACGCCCCACGAGTTCAACGAGCAGATGCAGGCCGAGGCCTGGAGCTGGCTGGCCGGCCATCTCTCGGGATAGGCTGCGGCCTGAGGCATGCGAAACGGCACCCGCCGGCGCCCCGTGTGGCTCGGCTGCTACGCCTGCGCGGCCGTCGCCGCCTCCGTGGGCCTGGCGACGCCGGAAAAGCAACGCCTCCTGGAGCTGCAGCGGGTGGCCGGCCAGCTGCTCGAGCGCGCCGCCGCCCCATCCGCGGCCGCTGAGGCAGGGGAATTCTCACGGCTCTTGGAGGAGGCGGCCGAGAAGATCGACTCGCTGGGCGCCGCGCGCGGAGTCGCGCCCGATCTGCAAAAGGAGTTGAAGGACGCGGCGACGCGGTTACGGACCCGGGCCCAGGCGCCGCCCTCCGGATTCTCGGCGGATGACGAGCTCCGGCTGCTCGCCCGCGTGGCCGCGGGCCTTCGGGGCGCCGCCGAGCTTCCCTTCCAGGGCAGCTACAGCCAGACGAAGGTCGAGGAGCCGGCCTACGGTGGACACGCCTCCGCGATGGGCCCGCCGCCGTCGGCGCCCGGCGCCGGGCGAGGGCCTTCTCCGGTCCGGTTCGAGGAGGTCCGGGCGCTTTCCGAGAAGACCTATTGCGGAGGGCGTACGAAGGACCACCTCCTCGAGTCCGGCGGCAGCGGCCTGGCCCTCGTCGATTACGACGGCGACGGCCGGCTCGACATCTACGTCGTGAGCGCCTTCGAGCTCGACGAGAGGCGGGAGCGAATCCCGCACCGCAACGCGCTCTATCGCAACCTGGGCGGGGGACGGTTCCAGAACGTGGCCGCTAGGGCCGGCGTCGACGCCGCCGCGTGGGGCAACGGCGTCTGCGCGGGCGACTTCAACGACGATGGCCTGGTCGACCTCTACGTAACGAACTACGGCTCCAACTTCCTCTTCAAGAACAACGGCGACGGCACCTTCACCGACGTGGCCGAGAAGGCCGGAGTGCGCGGGGGTGGCTGGAGCACGGGTTGCGCCTTCTTCGACGGCAACGGCGACGGGCACCTCGACCTCTACGTCGCCCGCTACGCGACCGTGACCTGGGACGAGGTCGTCCACGGCCAGCGGACCATGACCTGGCGGGGCGGGCCGAGGGTGATGGTGGGGCCGGTCGGGATACCGGGGGCGGCCGACCTCTACTACGAGAACCGGGGAGACGGGACGTTCGTCGAGGCCGCGGAGGCCCGCGGCCTGGGCGACCACGCGCGGGCGTACGGCTTCGGGGTGGTGGCGACCGACTACGACAACGACGGCCGGACCGACCTCTACGTCGCGAACGACTCCAATCCCAACTTCCTGTACCACAACCGCGGCGACGGCACCTTCGAGAGCGTGGGGCTGCTGGCCGGCGTGGCCCTCAACGACGAGGCGCGCGCCCAGGCCGGCATGGGCGTCGACGCCGGCGATTACGACAACGACGGCTGGATGGACCTGGTGGTGACCAACTTCGCCCAGGACAGCAACACGCTTTATCACAACCTCGGCGACGGCCTCTTCGCGGACGTGACGAAGGCCATGCGGCTCGCCGCCCCGACCTTCGAGCGCATGGGGTGGGGGACCGCGTTCTTCGACGCGGACCTCGACGGCAAGCTGGACCTGGTCTTCGCCAACGGCCATATCTATCCGCAGGTGGACGAGTTCCCCGCCCTGAAGGAGACCTACCGGCAGAGGAGCCAGCTCTTCCTGAACGAAGGCGACGCCTTTCGCGACGTCTCCGACACGGCCGGCGGCGCCTTCCAGGTGCCGAGGTCCAGCCGGGGCCTGGCCGTCGGCGACCTGGACACCGACGGCGACCTGGACATCGTGATCAGCCACATGGACGACGTGCCCTCGATCCTCGAGAACCGCCAGCAGACCGGCCATCACTGGGTCGGGTTCCAGCTCAGGAAGCAAGGCGCCAACCCGCTCTGCATCGGCGCCCGGGTGAGCGTCGAGGCCGGCGGATTGCGGCAGGTCCGCGAGGTGCGCTCCGGTGGCAGCTATCTGTCCCAGAACGACCTGCGCGCCCATTTCGGGCTGGGCGCCTGGTCCGGTCCGGTGGACGTCGAGATCCGCCTGGGCCAGGAGCGGTGGCGATGGCGGGAGCTGCCGGTCGACCGGTACGCGAAGCTCATCCTGGGCCGGGGGAACCTCGTGAAGGCCGGATCGGGAGGGGCCCTTGACTTGGGCCGAGAAAGCAGTAGCCTCGACAGAACCTCTGCCGTGACCGCCGGCTACCGCCGCAAGGGATCTTCGGAGGCGATGCCATGAGAACGCGCTGGTTGGGGACGACGCTGGCCCTGTCGTCCCTCGTGCTGTTGGGCCCGGTCCCTCTGCTCGCCCAGACGCAGTTCGCGAGCTTCACCGGGACCGTCACCAGCAAGGACGGTAACCCCCTTCCCAACGTCGAGCTGGTCGCCACGAACCAGGCGACGCAGGTCGTGTACACGGCCAAGAGCAACGAGGTCGGGGTGTACACGATCTCGGCCCTGCCAATCGGCACCTACCGGCTCCGCGCGCAGGCGCAGAGCTTCAGCGCCTACGAGACCAACCCCATCAAGCTCGAGACGGGCCAGATCGCGCGCGTCAACATCACCATGCAGCTCGGCGTGGCCGAGAACATCGAGGTGACCGGCGTGGCGCCCATCCTCCAGACCCAGGACGCCGTGGTGGGCGACGTCGTCTCGGAGACGACCATCAAGGCGATGCCCCTCAACGGGCGCAACTTCTCCCAGCTCTCGTTGCTCATGCCCGGCGTCATCACCACCGAGCCCGACAGCTTCACCGAGCCCAAGAACCGAGGCTCGGGACGCCCCTTCGTGAACGGCCAGCGGGAGCAGGAGAACAACTACATGCTCGACGGCATCGACATGAACGAGCCGATCGACAACCTGCTGCCCTACCAGCCCAGCCCCGATGCGCTGGCCGAGGTGCGGGTCGAGACCAACAACTACTCCAGCGAGTTCGGCAACGTGGCGGGCGCGCTCATCGGCAGCACGATCAAGTCCGGGACCAACGAGTTCCACGGGAACGCCTTCGAGTACTGGCGCGACAGCAAGATGGCCGCCAACTCGTGGGACAACAACCGCGTGACGCCGGCCGCCGAGAAGCCGAAGCTCTCCCAGCACATCTTCGGGGCCACCCTCGGCGGACCGATCGTCAAGAACAAGGTGTTCTTCTTCGGCGATTACCAGGGCTTCATCCGGGACCGTCCCGGCGAGCTGGTCCGGAGCGTGGCTCCCGAGGCCTGGCGCAGGGGCGATCTGTCGAGCGCCGGCGTGACCATCATCGATCCTCAAACCGGCCGTCCCTTCCCGGGCAACGTCATTCCCGCCAGCCGCTTCAGCCCGATCGCCCGGGCGATCCTCGGCAACCAGACCCTGTATCCGCTTCCCAACCGGCCGGGCAACACCAACAACCTGGTTGCGCCCTTCTCGGACAAGCAGAGGACCCACCAGGGCGACTTCAAGCTCGACGCCAACCTCTCGAGCAGCGATCGGCTCTTCGCGCGCGTCTCGCTGCAGAAGTACAAGGCGGAGCCCGACCGGGCGCCGATCCAGAGCAACTTGATCTCGACGTTCGACTCGCCCTTCTTCGGCGCCGCGCTCAACTGGACGCGAACCCTGAGCGCGAGCGCCCTCAACGAGCTGCTGCTGGGCTTCACCCGCGTGAAGTTCCAGACGATCCCCACCGACTGGGCCGGCATCGGCAACGCCAACGCGACGGTCGGCATCCCGGGCGGACAGACCATCGCGGGCCTCAGCGCGTTCAACATCGGCGACTTCGGGTTCGGCGACGCCGCCACCGCCGAGTTCAACGACATCAAGACCTACCAGCTCACGGAGAAGTTCTCGCTCTTCAAGGGGCGCCACTCGTTCAAGTTCGGCGGCCGCTGGCTCTATCAGCGGCAGGGCTTCTCCTATTCGGGCAACGAGGGCACTCTCGGCCACTTCGAGTTCAACGGGGCCTTCACCGGCTTCGCTTTCTCGGACTTCCTGCTCGACCAGGTGTCGGCGAAGGGCCGCGGCGGCCTCGTCGCCCCCTTCACCCATCTCCAGCACCGGGTCGGCATCTTCGCCCAGGACGACTTCAAGGTCAGGAACGACCTGACGTTGAACCTGGGCCTGACCTGGGAGTTCACCTCGCCCTGGGTCGAGAAGGACAACCGGCAGTCCAACATCGACCTCACGACCGGCAAGCTCATCCTGGCCGGGCAGAACGGCAACAGCCGCGCGCTCTACGATGCCTTCTACGGCGGCTTCGAGCCGCGCGTCGGCTTCGCGTGGACGCCTTCGGACAAGTGGGTGCTGCGCGGCGGGTTCGGCATCGTGCAGTACATGGAGGGCACCGGGAAGAACCTGAGGCTCACCCAGAACCCGCCGTTCAACTTCGAGGGCCGGAGGGTCTTCGACGCGACGACCGGGCCCGGCAGTGTCGCGGTCGGCTTCGCCGACATCATCCCCAACGTGAACGGCGGTCCGGGCACGCTCTTCCGGATCTTCCCCAAGGACCTGCGGCCCCAGCTCACCAAGCAGTGGAACGTGTTCGTGGAGCGCAAGCTGACGGATTCGCTCTCGGGCCAGGTCGGGTACGTGGGCAGCCGGGCCAGCCACATGGTCGTCCCGTTCGACTTCAACCAGCCTCTGCCGGGCACCGGTCCGCCCGACACCTGGGCGCCCCTCGACCAGCGCCGTCCTCTGTATCACCTGAACCCCGACATCGGGGTCACCAGCGGCACCAACTCGATCGGGGTCGGCGCTTACGATGCTTTGCAGGCGAGCCTGCGGCAGCGCCCCACCGAGGGGCTGGAGTTCCTCGCCTCCTACACCTACGGCAAGGCGCTCAGCGACAACGTCGGCTACTACGGCGTCGGCTGGAGCCAGACCGCGGGCCAGGGCTACTACTACCTCGACAGCAACCATCCCCTGAAGGACTACGGCCCGTCGCCCTACGACATCCGGCACAACTTCAGCCTCGGCGCCAACTACGAGGTGCCCTTCGGCAAGGGGCGCAAGATCGGCAGCGACTGGAGCGGGGTCAAGAACGCGATCCTCGGGGGCTGGAATCTCAACAGCATCTTCCAGGCGCACACCGGCCTGGCGGTGACCGTCTACGACGGCGCCGGGCAGTCGCTCCAGGCGACCCGCTCTCTCGAGCGGCCGAACCGGGTGTGCGACGGCCAGATCGCGGGCGCCGGCGTCGACGACGTGTGGTACGACATCAACTGCTTCAAGCACGCCCCGGTGGGCCAGTTCGGGGATTCCGGCGTCGGCATCCTGCGCGGCCCGAAGTACTGGAACTGGGACCTCGGGCTCAGCAAGGACTTCTACTTCGACGACAAGCGCTACTTGACGCTCAGGGTCGAGGCCTTCAACGTCCTGAACCATCCCAACTTCGCGATACAGGCGGGATCCGCCGACATCTCCAACCCGACCACTTTCGGGAGGATCCAGAACACGTTCTCGGCGCCGCGGATCGTGGAGCTGGTCGCAAGATTCACCTACTAAAGGAAGCGGCAAGGCGCCGTCTACACACAGGGGGGCTGGTTATCCAGCCCCCCTGGTATTAGAGTCGAGTCGTTTGAGGGTCACCATC
>QHVM01000085.1:358303-360155 GCA_003223555.1 Acidobacteriota bacterium
GCCGAGGAGCTGTCCGCCCGCCTGGGCGAGCTGGCCGCGCGGCTGCGCGAGCGCCCGGCCCGCGCCGCCGAGGCCGTGGAGATGCTCCTGGCGCCCGAGTTCAGGGGCGCGCGGCTGACCCCGACCGACGAGGTGCCGGAGGGCAACAGCCCGCGGCTCGAGGTGTTCCGGTCCCGGACCATGCCTTCGGACCTGGTCCTCGACCGGGCCGCTTTCCGCGGAGAGCTGACGGCGCTGGTGAGCGAGCTTGCGGCGGTGTCGACGGCCGAGTTCCTCATCACGGCGATCGACGTGCAGCGGGGGGCGGACGCGCTCGTCCGGACGCTCGTGCGCTTCGACCTGGCCGGTCCGGCCAGGGAAGGCTGGCGCGCCGAGAGGATCGGCCACTGGCAGATGCGGTGGCGGCGCGACGCCGGCGGCGCCTGGCGCGTGACCGAGTGGAACGCGCTCGACCACCTGCGCAGCCGCGCCTCGGCCCCGGTCTTCACCGAGGTGACCGAGCCGGCGCTCGGCGGCAGTCCTTCCTTCCGCCGCCAGCTCGGGCCCGGCCTCGACACGTGGGCCTCGCACCTCGACGCGGTCTTCATGCCGCGAGGCATGGGGCATCACGGCGTCTCGGTGGGCGACGTCGACGGCGACGGCCTGGACGACATCTACGTCTCGCAGCCCGAGGGCCTTCCCAACCGGCTCTTCCGGAACAAGGGCGACGGCACCTTCGAGGACGTGACCGAGGCCGCCGGCCTCGCGGTCCTCGACCGCACCTCGCAGTCGCTCTTCGCGGACGTGGACAACGACGGGGACCAGGACCTCATCCTGCTCACTCGCACCGGGCCCATGCTGTTCCTCAACGACGGCAAGGGCCGCTTCACGCGCGACCCCGATGCGTTCCACTTCAAGGACCGGCTGCAAGGCTCCCTGACCTCGGCGGCGATGGCCGACTACGACCGCGACGGGTTCCTGGACCTCTACCTCTGCGCCTACGGCTACTTCATCGGCGTGAGCGAGGACAAGGCCGGCCCGCCCTCGCCCTACCACGACGCCCTCAACGGCTCGCCGAACGTCCTGCTGCGGAACGACGGCCACGGGCGGTTCGTGGAGGTGACCGACGAGGTGGGGCTCGGCCAGAACAACGACCGGTTCAGCTTCGCCGCCGTCTGGGCCGACTACGACGAAGACGGGTGGCCCGACCTGCTGGTGTCGAACGACTTCGGCCGCAAGAACCTGTACCACAACCTGGGCCGGGTGAACGGACAGGTCCGCTTCAAGGACGTCGCCGCCGAGGCCGGGGTGGAGGACTACGGCGCGGGGATGAGCGCGGCCTTCGTGGACTACGACAACGACGGCCACCTGGACATCTACACCGGCAACATGTGGACGGCGGCCGGGCAGCGCGTGACGAGCGAGCCGGCCTTCAAGCCCGACGCCCCGCCGGAGATCCGGGAGATCTACCGGCGCCACACGCGCGGCAACTCCCTCTTCCGGAACCGCGGCAACGGCACCTTCGAGGACGTGACGCTGAGCGCGGGCGCCGAATTCGGGCGCTGGGCCTGGTCCTCCGACGCGTTCGACTTCGACAACGACGGGTGGGAGGACCTCTACGTCGCGAACGGCATGTTCACGCGGGAGGCCGACGACCCGTCGCTGGACGTGGACAGCTTCTTCTGGCGGCAGGTGGTCGCCCAGTCGCCCCTGACCCGCAAGCCCGGCACGCCCTACGACGACGGCTGGCGCGCCACCAACCGCCTCCTCGTGAGCAACGGCGCGCAGGCCCAGCACGAGCGCAACGTGCTCCTGCGCAACAACGGCCGGGGCGGCTTCGACGAGGTCTCGGGCAGCGCGGGTCTGGACCTCG
>QHVM01000085.1:360278-366183 GCA_003223555.1 Acidobacteriota bacterium
TGGCCGGGACCCGGAGCAACCGCGATGCCGTCGGCGCGCGGGTGAGCGTCGAGACCGACCAGCTCCGCCGGACGAAGGTCGTGCAGGTCGGCTCCGGGTTCCTGTCGCAGCATTCGAAGGAGCTGCTCTTCGGCCTGGGCCGGAGCGAGCGCATCGTCAAGGTGACCGTCTCGTGGCCGAGCGGCGCGACCCAGACCCTGGCCGACGTTCCCATCAACCGTCGCGTCTGGATCGCGGAAGGCAGCGACGGCGTGCGGAGCGAGCCTTTCCGCAAGGCGAGCGTTCCGTCCGGCCTGGTCGCATCGGCGGCGCCAGACGCCCCCCCGGCCGGGCCGGCGGCGGCTCCTCCTGCCTCGACGTGGCTCTACGAAGCATTCCCCGCCCCGGCGCTCGCGCTCACGGACCTCGACGGCCGGGAACACTCTCTCGCCGAGCACGCCGGCCGGCCCGTGCTGCTGCTGTTCTGGGCCACCTGGGCTCCCGCCTCCCGGACCGCGCTGCAGGGGCTGGCCGGCCAGCGCGAGGCGCTGGCCGCGCGCGGCGCCTCCATCCTGGCCGTCGCCGTCCCGGTCATGGTGGCGAGCGAAGAGGTGGCCGGCACCTACGACATCGTGAACCGCTACCTGTTCGACCGCCGCGAGGACCTGCGGCTGCCGACCGTCTTCCTCGTGAGCGCCCAGGGCGACGTCGTGAAGGTCTACCGCGACCCGATCGCGGCGTCGCAGATCCTGGAGGACCTGCCGCGGATCGACACATCTCCGGCCGAGCGCCTCGCCCGGGCCGTCCCCTTCGAGGGGACGTTCTACTCGAGCCCGGTGCAGCGCAACTACTTCCAGTACGGGCTGGAGCTGTCCGAGCAGGGCTTCGACGCTCCCGCCGTCGCGGCCTTCGAGCGCGTGGCCAGGCTCGACCCGAGCGCGATCACCTTCCACAACCTGGGGACGCTGTACATGAAGCGGGGCAATCCCCTGGGGGCGCGGGCGGCCTTCGAGCGCGCCCTCGACCTGAAGCCCGATTACGCGGACGCCAGCAACAGCCTCGGCGCGCTGCTGGCGCAGAGCGGGGAGGTGCCGGCCGCGATCGAGCGCTTCCGGGCCGCCCTGCAGGCCCGGCCCGACTTCGCCGATGCGCTGAACAACCTCGGCTTCGCGCTCTTCCAGACGGGCCAGCCGGCGCAGGCCTACGAGCTGTACCAGAAGGCCCTGGCCGTCGACCCGGACTTCCCGGAGGCGCTCAACAACCTCGGGATCTTCTTCGGCCGGCAGGGCGACCTCGAGGCCGCGCGGCGCTTCTTCCAGCAGGCGCTCGACAAGCGCCCGGCCTACGGCGAGGCCGCCAACAACCTGGCCCTCGTCCTCTCCGCCCGCGGCGAGCGCGACGCGGCGGTGACGCTGCTCCAGCGGAGCCTCGAGCAGGCGCCCGAGTTCGAGATGACCTACGTCACCCTCAGCAGGATCTACCTCCAGGCGGGCCAGCGCCGCCAGGCGGTCCAGGTGCTGGAGCGGCTGCTGCAGCGCAACCCGAAGAACCCGCTCGGCCTGCAGATCCTCCGCCAGCTCGGCGAGGGAGGCTAGGCGGGCGGGCTACCAGATCGTTCGGAGCAACGGGCTGTCCTGGAGAGCGCCGTCCCTGGTAATGAGGGGGATGCCGTGCGCCCGCGCGGTGGCGGCGATGATCCGGTCACCCGGGTCGGCCGGAAAGTCGGGCGGGAACTGGACAGCCAGGGCCGCGACCTGGGGGGTGATCTCGAGAAGCGTCATACCGGGCCTTTCCCCGAGGCGTATCAGGAAACGTTCGGTCGTGCCGTCGACCCGGATGCGTCCCTTGTCGATGAGCCGAGCCAGCTCCCACAGGGAGATCGTCGAGATCGCGACGCCGTCGGACCTGTCGGCCGCAGCGATGGCGCGGGTCGCCGCGCGGGAGAGGCGCTCCGGGTGGACCGCCAGCCAATAGACGACGTGGGTGTCGAGCAGGGTCACCGGTTCTTCCGGCCGACGTTCCTCCGCCGGCGACGCTTGCCGGCAGCCGCGTTCAACTCGTCCCACTCCTTCAGGACCTCCCATTCGTTCGCGGCCACCGCTGGACCGACGATGTCGCCGCATTCCCGGGCTTGACCCCGAAGCCAGCCGAAGAGGCTGGCCTTGGGGCTCCGCCCTACCGGCACCAGCTTCGCCACGGGCTTCCCGCGCTTGGTGATGACGAAGGTCTCGCGCCGCTCCGCGACGCGATCCATCAGCTGCAGGCACCTCGCCTTGAAATCGGTCGCCGCGACACGAGACACGACCGCCCTCCAAGTGGTCAGGTTATACTGACCAGTTTACGGCCGTCAAGTCCCGCCCCCGGAGCACTACCTCCCCGGGTCGTCTCCCGACGGCCCGTAGATGGAAGGCACCTTGCTTCCCATCGGCCGGAGGTACGTGCTGAGCTGACCGCGGTGGTGGATCGCGTCGTGCAGGAAGCCCCACACGAAGTTCTGGATCGTGTCCTCCCACGGCGTCGGCGTGCCGAAGAAGAACCGGCCCTTCTTTTGCCAGGCCTGGTCGTCGGTCCGGGCGATGAGCTGGTCGACCGCGGCCACGTTGCGCTCGTACTCGGCCACGATGTCCTCGACCCTGGTCGGCGGCGGCACCTCCATCCACTCCACGGAGCCCTTCTGGATGAGGGGGATGAGGGCGGCGTCCTCGGCGGCGATGAGCCACGCCAGCTCGCCTGCCGTCCGGCAGCGGGGATGCGGCCGATAGGCGAGCTGGCCCTGGGGAACGGCCTTCAGGACGTTGACGAACGCCTTGCGCTCGCGCTGGCGGCGGTCCAGGCAGAACTCGCGATTGGTCATGGGAACCTCCTCGATACGGGATGGCCCATCATAGCGAATAAAAAGCGAAAGTCAACCGGAGGATACTATCGCCCGCCGATGCGGTGGACACTCGGGCGAGGAGGATTCCGATGCGCGTGGTCTCGACGCTGGCGTTGGTGATGATCGTGGGCGCGGGGGCGGCCCGGGCCGCCCAGCTCGGCGTGGGGGACAAGGCTCCGGACTTCAAGCTCGTGGCCAGCGACGGCAAGACCTATCGCCTGTCCCACTACAAGGGAAAGAAGGCGGTGGTGCTGGCCTGGTTCCCCAAGGCCTTCACGCAGGGCTGCACCGCCGAGTGCAAATCGCTGGCCGCCAACGGCGACCGGCTCCGCAAGTACGACGTGGCCTACTTCATGGCCAGCGTCGATCCGGTCGAAGGCGAGAAAGGGAACAAGGCGTTCGCGGAGTCCGAGAAAGCCGACTTCCCGATGCTCGGCGACCCCACCAAGGCGGTCGCCACGGCGTACGGCGTGCTCAACCCCCAGGGGGTCGCCAATCGCTGGACCTTCTACATCGACAAGCACGGCGACATCGCCGCCATCGACAAGGCGGTGAAGCCGGCCACCTCCGCCGAGGACATGCTGGCCAGGCTGGCCGCGCTGAAGGTCCCTGCGGCGAAATAGAGCCAGGCAGCGCAGCCCCGATCCGGTTGGTTCGCGCGCGTCGCGGCGTAGAGATCATTGCCGCCGACGCCCCCGGGCCGGCTGGAGACATGAGGCGGCTCATGGGCGAAGCCCGCCGGGCGCTCAGCGAATCTCGAACGCGTCGATCCAGGCCTCGTCGACATTCATCGGGATCCTCGCGTGTATCACTTCCAATCGGCCGTCCCCGTCGATGTCGGCGACATGAGCGGCCGGCGCGGTGTGATTGAACCAGAACGGCATCTGCAGGTGGACCGGCCAGGAAGGGTTCGCTACTGCGGTGCCATTCCGCCGGTAGGCGACCAGGTCCTCATAGGCTGGCTGGATGTACCCGTCGTCGTTCTGCCAGTAGAGGACGGGGATGACGAACTCAGGGGGCGAGCCGTCGTGATCGAGGTCGAGCACCTGCAGCCCCAATGACTGTGCCCCGAGATCGATCATCGGGAAAGTGGTCGCGATGGTGCCGTTGGGGTTCAGCACCTGGACCTTGTCGTACGCGACAACGATCTCAGGATCGCCGCCCGGGATGACCTGCGCGGCCTGGGCAAAGATCGGCGAAGAGGGGTTGGCGCGTGGCCATTCGCCAGGGGCCCTCGAGACCTGCGAATCCAGCAGAACGGGGAAGCCGGTCTTCGGCCGGCCGAAGTGCTCGATCACGCCCACTTCGTAGCGATCGCTGTTGGCGCCGATCTGCGAGTACAACAGCTCGAGCTCCGGGCCAGCATCGAGCTGAGTCAGCTCGAACCGGCGCTGGTAACCCCGGTTGATGGGCGCGGGCCAGCCGGAGAGCACACTGCCGTTCCCGTCGAAGGCGATGAATCCGTCACCGGCGTCGAGCACGATCTCGTCGGCCGTGTCGCCATCCAGATTGCCCACCGCGAGCCGCCCCTGGGGGACCATGAATTGTCTCGGCCAGCCTGGCGCGGGCGTGCCGTCGAGGCGGACGACATGGATCTTACCTATCCCGCGCGCCTCTGGTGGAATGAGGATGCTGTTGTGTGCCTTCTCGTAGAAGATGATCTCCTTCCGGCCGTCGCCGTCCACGTCGCCGACGTGGAGTTTTCCGAAGGCTTCCCAGTAGAGCCCATCCGCTTCGGTGGGAAACGTCAGGGGCCAGCCCGGTCCGTAACTCGTGCCATCGGGACGCAACAGCCGAATCTCGACGTGGGGCACGAGGCCGTCCCAGATGAGGCCGCTGACCAGGATTTCCTTTGTTCCGTCGCCGTCCACGTCGTCGACAACGAAGGCGGGGAATGCGTTGCCGTCTTCTCCTCCGTAGTCGATTCGGAGGTCGATCGGCTGGTCCCAGACCGGCGCCCCGTCCGGCCGGATGCACACGAAGTGCCCGTCCACCTGGACGAGGATGCGCCGGGTGCCGCCGCCGAGGTCGACGGCCCGGATCCCTCGGAGCAGGCTTCGATACCCGTTGGCGATCCCTCTCGGCGGCAACGCCACTGGCCATCCCGGCTTGGCGGGGAAGTTGCTCCAATCGGTGGTGATGCGCTGGCGGTCCACCGTCGCCGTTCCGTTGCCGCTCCAGACCGTCAGTGTGATCTCGCGGCGAGTGGCGCTCGGGAGGCTCGGGAGCAACGTTCCGAGCAGTGGCGCAGGGTACTGGGGCGCGTTGCGCGATGAGTCGCGGGCGCTGAGCCTCAGCGTGTACAACCTCCGATTGCTCAGAAGGTGTGTATCGAGGTACCGGTGACCGTTGTCGACGTCGGCCTCGCTGGTATCCGTCTGGACCCCGACGTTGATCGGTTGCGCCGCGACCGCGGCCGGCACCGGGACCGCCGTCCAGGAAGCTGGCCAATCGCCTTCTCCGATGTCGAGCCGCCACGAGCCGACCCAGGGTCCCTCAACGCGCAAGGCGAGGTCCGGCGTCGCGCCCACCGCATTGTCGACACCCATGACGTCCTGATACCAGGGCCGCTCGATCGCGAGGCTCACCACCACGGGATCGGGTGTCCCGCGAGTGAGCGCAAAGCCCACGTTCACCAGCCCAGCTCCAGAGTAGAAGTCTTCCCCGGCCAGCGTCGCCCCCGTGTTCTCCGGATCGACCAGGTCCACCGCCGTCTGCCGCAACCAGGCCTGCACCTGCTCGCTGCGCATGGTGGGGTAGTTCGCCAGCAGCAGCGCCGCCGCCCCCGACACGATCGCGGCGCTGAAGCTGGTGCCGCTCCCGATGAACGAGTCGGCGGCGGTCTGGGTCGGGCTGCTGAACGAGATCGTGAGCACGTCCTTGCCGGGCGCGGTCAGATCGAGCGTGACGCCGTAGTTGCTGCCGAGGGTAGGGTCGGTGGCGTCGACCCATCGATGCCCGTTGCCATCCGTCGCTCCGACGGAGATGACCTCGGGCCAGGAGGACGGATAGTGGGCGAACTCTAGGTTGTAGTTCTGGGCCACGCGCTGG
>QHVM01000135.1 GCA_003223555.1 Acidobacteriota bacterium
CGTGGGCCGGCCGGCGGTGGAGCGCCGCAGCTTTTAACCAGTGTTCAGCGTACATTCGAAGGTCGGATGGAAGGAGCGGATGTGCCGAGAGAGCTCGGGCCTGGTCGGGCGATCATTGCCGCATGGCGGACGAACAACCGGGCGACGACGTACCTTGTCGAACAGCTCCCGCCTGCTGTCTGGTCGAGCCAGGTCCCGGGCATCTCGCGGCTGACCGTCGGGATGGTTGCCGCCCACATCCACAACAGCCGGTGCACCTGGATCAAGAGCATAGGCGCTCGACATGGAGTCAAGGTGCCGCGGCTGGTCGACCTGCGTCGGGTCCGACCGAAAGAGTTGGTGCGGGCGTTGTCGCGCAGCAGCAAGGGCATGATTGACCTCATTGAACTCGGCATCGCCCGTGGTGGCCGCGTGCCCCGGGCGACGTGGCAGAACTTCCCGACGGACTTGGAACACTTCCTAAGCTACTTTGCCGCGCACGAGGCTCATCATCGGGGACAGCTGATCATGGTGGCACGGCAGCTGGGGCACCGGCTCCCGCGAACAGTCGCAGGGGGTGTCTGGCAGTGGACGAGGTTCGCTCGGGAGCAGCGTGACGCCGAAGCACGGGAATGAAGCTGACCGGACACTGCTGGCATCGCGGAAGGCTGGGGAAGCCGGCAGCCTATCCCGAGTGTTGGGCGGACCCAGAGTGCACACCCTTGCGGGATTCGAGGAGACGATGGCCAAGACCGACTTCAAGTCCGTCGACGAGTACTCGGTCCCGTAGCAACGCCGGGCGTGGTGCGGTCTGGACACCGACTCGAGTGGCCGTGCGATGATGGTTGGGCAGCGTCCCAGCCTTGGAGGCTCACATTGGGTCGCACCCTGTAGGAGAGGGCCTTCAGTCGAATGTCCGCACAACCAGGAAGGCAAGGTTCAACCGCGATCGCCATCCTGGCCGTCGTTTCTGCCGGCAGCCTGGCGAATGGCTGCTGGATGGTCTTCGCACCGCACCACTGGTTCCGCAACCTCCCCGCGGCGATACCCGACTACGGTCCCTTCAACCCGCACTTCGTCCGGGACGTCGGCGTCGCCTTCCTGACGATGGGAGCGGCGCTGGCGTGGGCGACCGTCCGAGCCGCGGCGCGGTTCGAGCTGGTTGCCGTCGCAGCCTTGTTCGCCGCCCTGCACGCCGTGCTGCACGTCTTCGACACCGCGACCGGGCACGTGGGCGCGGCCCACTGGATGCTGGATCTCCCGGGCGTATATTTTCCAGCCATCGTCCTGGTGGCGGTCGCCGGGTTGCTTCGGGGGATCCGGCGCCGGTGATGGGAGCGGACATCGACCGGTGGAGGTGAGGCCCCGCGGTAGAGGAGAGCAGCCATGATCATCGGCGCGCATTCGATCATCTACAGCAAGAGCCCGGGCGCGGACCGCGCCTTCCTGCGGGACGTGCTGGGACTGCCAAGCGTCGACGCGGGGGAGGGATGGCTCATCTTCGGATTGCCGCCGGCGGAGGTCGCCGTCCATCCATCCGACGAGAACGATGTGCACGAGCTCTATCTCATGTGCGACGACGTCGCCGCGCTCGTCACGGCGCTGGAGAAGCGCGGGGTGAGCTGCGGCCCGGTGCAGAACCAGGGTTGGGGGATGCTCACCCAGGTGACCCTGCCGGGCGGCGGCAAGCTCGGCATCTATCAGCCGCGGCACGCGCGGCCGAAGCCGCTGGGCACGGGGGCGACACCGCAGAGCGAGGAGCGACCCCGGCAGACATGACCGAGCCGCGCATCCGGGACGCCACCATGGAGGACGCGGAGGCGCTCCTGGCGATCTATCGGCCGTTCGTCGCGAACACGATCGTGTCGTTCGAGGTCGAGGCTCCCTCGGTGGCCGAGTTCCGGCAGCGGATCGACCACGCGCTCGAGCGATGGGCATGGATCGTCGCCGAGCAGGGCGGCCGGCCGGTCGGCTATGCGTACGGCACGGCCCACCGGCCGCGGAGCGCGTACCAGTGGTCCGTCGAGACGTCCGTGTACGTCGACGACGGGCACCGGGGCATGGGCATCGGGAAGCGCCTGTACGCCCGGCTGATGCCGATCCTCGCCGACAAGGGCTACTGCAACGCATACGCCGGCATCACGTTGCCGAACGAGGCGAGCATCGCCCTCCACCGGTCCGTGGGCTTCGTCCCGGTGGGCGTGTTCCGCCGGGTGGGCCACAAGTTCGGAGCCTGGCACGACGTGTCCTGGTGGCACCTGCCCCTGAGGGAGGACCCGCCCCCTAACCCTTGACGCCCGGAGATGCGGCGAGCCAGCCCCAGCGGGTCAGCTCGTAACGGATGATCCGATCGCCGTCGCCCGGTCCCGCGTAGCGGAAGCCGTTCTTCTGTAGCACCCGGATCGATCGCGTCAGCTCGGGATACGTGTCGGCTACCACCCGCGTCAGGCCGGGATGGGAGAACGCCCAGTCCAGCAGCGCGGCGACGCCTTCGCTGGCGTAACCGCGGCCCTGACGCTCCTCGACGAGCGCGTAGCCGATCTTGTTGCTTCCATCCACGTCTGGAAGACGGCCGAAGCCGCCGTTGCCGATGAGCGTGCGGTCCTCGCGGGTGACCCAGTGCCACGGCAGCCAGCCGGCCAGGGCCGGTTCGGCCTCGACCCGGCGTGCGAAGTCCTCCAGGTGACCGGCCATCAGCGCGGGCGGCCACCCGGCCGGCACCCGGGCCTCGAGGAGCCGGGCCAGCTCGGTCCGGTCGCCCGCCGCCGCCCGGGCGACTTCGGGGGAGGCGGCGACGAGCTCCAGCCGCGGTGTCGACAGCTTCAGCAGCGCGCCGCCCCGTCAGTCCTGCCGGTGGGTATCGACGAAGCTCGCGATGCGCTCGTAGTCGTGAGCGCCGAGGTTCAGGAAGTGCAGGCCGCAGCCGAGAGGGAGCCGGAGCACCTTGCGGTCGCGCTCGGTGTTCCGCCAGGCGACCTCCGCTTCCACCTCTACGGGCTTCTCGTCGTCGGGCAGGTTGAAGCTCAGGCGGAAGAGGTCGCCGACGTCGGGTATGGGATCGACGGTGACGTAGACGCCCTTGACGCTGATGTTGCAGAGCCGGCCCTCCTGGGCGCCCTTCTTTCCCGCCAGCCGGCAGGGAGGCTCGTAGGGGACCCGGATGAACCCGGTATAGGGCTGGTTCAACACCGCGGTGATTGTAGAATGGCTGGGAAGGCCTCGCGACCGCCGGTCCTCGCGAGGGCCCGCCGATGACGACCCGCAGCCGCCGCCAGTTCCTCGCCACCTCGCTCCAGGCCGGCCTCGCCCTGCCCGCGCTGCAGGTCCTGGAGGGCGTGGCCCGGGCCGGGCCGGCGCCGCTCCTCCGCGACCGCTCGCTGGCCGCCCGCTTCCGCGACCTGCGCCGCCATTTCATATTCGAGTACTACCCCTGGTACGGCGGGCCGCCCGGATATGCGCACTGGGATTTCTGGGAGCCTACGACGTGCGCGCCAAGGCGGTCCTCGAGCCGCAGGCCCGCTGGATCGCCGACGCCGGGGTGGGCGCGATCGCGCTCAGCTGGTGGGGGCGGGGCAGCGACCAGGACGCGAACGTCCCCTACGTCATGGACGTGATGAAAGACCACGACGTCAAGGTCACGTTCGCGCTCGAGCCCTACGCGGACTACCGCGGGCAGCGCTACGCGAGCGACATCCTCTACCTGATCGAGCAGTACGGCGACAAGCGGGGCTGGGACGCCTTCCTCGTGCTGAAGAACGAGGACGGCTCGGAGGGACCGGTCTTCAAGGGCTTCCGCTGCATCCTGCCCCGCGAGTCGACCGACTGCCACGGCGTCACGCGGCCGGTGGACGATTACACCCCGGACGCGGTGTGGCGGGCCCAGACCGACGGCCTGCGCGACGCGCTGCGGCGCGACTTCGACCACGTCACCCTGCTCGCCGACTCGCTGGAGTTCGCGCGCACGCCGGCCTCGGGCTTCGACGGCATCGGCATCTACGACAACAACGTCGGGCCGGAGACCTACGCCGGCTACGCGGCCGGCGCCTCGAGGGCCGGGCTGCTCTTCTCCTTCAACGTCAACCCCGGCTTCGACAGCATCGTGCCGCGGACCATCCCCGACTGCTACGCCCCCCCCGCCTTCGTCCCCGCCGCGGCGGGCCTCGATTTCGCCCGCGCCGACGACCGCGAGCGGGCCGCGCAGCTCTCGCAGCAGCGGATCGTCGACTCGTTCGCCGGCACCGTGCAGGTCCAGACCGATCCCGCCTTGACCAACGCGCGGCGCGGGTTCTTCCTCGTCTACATCAACTCATTCAACGAGTGGCACGAGGGCCATGCCTTCGAGCCGATGAAGGACGCCGCCGACCTGACGCCCGCGGAGCGCTCGCTCGGCTACCACAACCCGGCCCGGGGCGATTACCGGCTGGCCACCCTCGGGCGCCTCGTGCAGGGCGTCCTGGCCGGAGGCGGCGGCTCGTTTGACCGTCGGCCGAGGCGTGGACTATCGTGGCCGGCGTGAGCGAGAAGCACGAGGAGTCCCTCCCCGGCGCGTCCTTCGCCGGCAACCGCCGGGTCCCGCCGCCCGTCAACGAGCCGGTCAAGGGCCACGCGCCCGGATCACCCGAGCGCTCCGAGCTGAAGGCCCGGCTGAGGTCGATGGCCGCGGAGCGGATCGAGATCCCGCTCGTGATCGGGGGCAAGGAGGTCCGCAGCGGGAACACCGCGCAGGCGGTCATGCCCCACGACCACCGCCACGTGCTCGGCGACTGGCACAAGGCCTCGGCCGAGAACGTGCAGCAGGCGATCGCCGCCGCGCGCGCGGCGCACGCCGAGTGGTCGGCCTGGCCGTGGGAGGACCGCGCGGCCGTCCTGCTGAAGGCGGCCGAGCTGCTGACGACGTCCTGGCGGGCCACGCTCAATGCCGCCACCATGCTGGGCCAGTCGAAGACCGCCTTCCAGGCCGAGATCGACTCGGCCTGCGAGCTGATCGACTTCTGGCGCTTCAATCCCGCCTACGCCCAGCAGATCTACGACGAGCAGCCGGTCTCCGACCACGCGACGTGGAACCAGCTCGAGTACCGGCCGCTCGAAGGCTTCGTCTACGCGGTCACGCCCTTCAACTTCACCTCGATCGGGGGCAACCTCCCGACCGCGCCGGCGCTCATGGGGAACACCGTCCTGTGGAAGCCGGCCTCATCGGCGCTGCTCTCCGCGCACTACATCGTGAAGCTGCTCGAGGCCGCGGGCCTGCCGCCGGGCGTGGTCAACTTCGTGCCCGGTGATGCGGCGTCGGTCTCGGAGGTGGCGCTGTCCCATCCCGACCTGGCCGGGATCCATTTCACGGGCAGCACGGCGGTCTTCAACGGGATGTGGCGCGCCGTCGGCAACAACATGGACCGCTACCGGTCCTACCCGCGCATCGTGGGGGAGACGGGGGGCAAGGACTTCATCGTCGCCCACCCGTCGGCCGACCCGGCGGCGCTGGCGGTCGCGATCGCCCGCGGCGGGTTCGAGTACCAGGGCCAGAAGTGCTCGGCGGTGAGCCGCGTCTACGTCCCCCGCTCGATCTGGAACGACGTGCGGGAGCGGACGGTGGCCATCATGCGCGAGCTGAAGATGGGGGACGTGGCCGACTTCCGCAACTTCATGGGCGCGGTCATCGACCGCAAGGCGTTCGAGAAGATCGGCGGCTACATCGCCGAGGTCGGCGCGGGGGCCCGGGTGGTGGCGGGGGGCAAGGCGCGCGGGGAGGCCGGCTTCTTCATCGAGCCGACGCTCGTCGAGGCCGCGGACCCCGGCCACCGCTTGCTCAAGGAGGAGGTCTTCGGGCCCGTCGTGACCGCCCACGCCTACGACGACGCGAAATGGCACGAGACGCTGCGCCTCGTGGATTCCACTTCACCCTACGCGCTCACGGGCTCGGTCTTCGCCCACGACCGCCGGGCCATCCGCGAGGCGGCCGCCGCGCTGCGCCACGCGGCGGGCAACTTCTACGTCAACGACAAGCCGACCGGAGCGGTGGTGGGCCAGCAGCCGTTCGGCGGCGCCCGCGCCTCGGGCACCAACGACAAGGCCGGCTCGAAGCTGAACCTCGTGCGCTGGGTCAGCGCGCGGGCGGTGAAGGAGAGCTTCGCGCCGCCCCGCGACTACCGCTATCCCTTCATGGCCGAGGAGTAGGCCCGTTCAGCGCCCGCCCCCGGCGGCGCGGGCGGAGACCGGACGGGCGGTGATCGATCGACGCAGGCCGGCCAGCGGCGCCCGCTCGTCGAAGCGGATCTCACGCCCGTCGGCCACGATCCCGAGCCGGCGCCACCACCCGTCGAGGTCGACGGGCATCGGCGCCTCCCCCATCTTCCCGTAGAGGTCGCGCAGGACGTGGGTGCCCGTCGCACGGTCACCCGCGTCGAGGGCGCGGCGAAGAGGCCAGCGCACCGCGATCGACCCCCCTGCGGCGTTGATGCCACGCAGGGCGTCGTCGAGGGAGCGGCGGTTGCCGGTCCGCTCCCGGATCTGCAGGTCGGCCATGAAGCAGAAGAGGGCCCCGCCCCAGTAGGTGCTGCCCCAGGTCCGGGAGCGGTCGAGGCCGGGGTCGCCCGGACGGGACAGGCCCTTCGGCAGGCCCTCCACCAGGCCGCGCCATACCTCCTCCGCGCTGAGCGTGCCCGCGCGCGCGCGCGCGATGGGCTCGACGTAGGTGGCGATCCCCTCCTCCAGCCAGCGCTGCTGGCGCGGCATGTTGGGGAAGGCCGTGTGCACCATCTCGTGGGTGAGGACCCAGTCCCGCTCCAGGTCGGCCTCGGTCGCCGAGCGGCCGACCCAGATCATGATCGAGGCGCCGCCGTTGCCCAGCGTGGTGCCGAAGCCGATCGGCCTCCGGCCGGTGGGAAGGATGAGCACGAGCACCCGCGGCATCGGATAGCGCCCGTAGTAGCCGGCCACGGCTCTTCCGGCCCTTTCCGCCCACGCCGTGAGCGCCCTCGTTGGCAGGTCGCGCTCGCCGGGCGCGATCGCCACGTCGACCACACCTCCCGGCACGTCGATCCGCGCCGTCTCGAAGGGGCCGAAGCCGGAGTAGGGCGCTTCCTCCAGGTCGTCCAGCGTGGCCTCGTAGGCGGAGGCCGGGCCGCCGCGCGAAGGCAGGAGGCCGGTCACGAACACCGTGCCGGGCGGCGCCTGGACCTCGAGGCGGAAACGGCTCTGTCCGCCCTCGAGCGGCCGCACGAGCCAGGAAGACGGCGGAGCGAGGAACGCCCCTTCCTGCTCGATCGCCCGGTTGCGGTCGTGCACGTCGCGCGCGGCTTCGGCGAGCGCGAAGCGGTAGCGGATGCGGCAGGGTCGTGATCGGCAAGGCGGCGCCCGGAGGTGGTCGTCCTGCCGCTCGAGAGCGCGCCAGCCGCCGCCGTCGTCCACCTCCGGGTCCCGGATGAAGGCGCCCAGGCCCCGGTCGACCGCCAGCTCCGCGCCGAGGCCCGCCCGCAACGTCACCTCGACGCTCAGGTCGCGCGCGCCTGGTCCGGCGGTCACCGCGTAGAGGCAGGCGGGCCCCGAATGCGGATCGGGCCGCCCCATCGCGGCGCCGGCAACGCCCGCCGCGGCGAGGGCCGCCGCGATGAAGAGCCGGCACGTCGTCGTTCTCACCCTGTCGACGAGGCTATGTCCTTCGCGGGGGCCGGTCAACCGCAAACGCCCGTGGAGCAGGATCGTGACCGGCGCGCGGGGCCGCAAGCCCGCGCGTCGGACGGGAGCTATAGTGGGCCCATGAGCATCAATGCTGATCGTACCCGTCGGAATTTCCTCCTCGAGGCGGGCTTCCTCCCCTTCGCCCAGGGGGTCAAGGCCCGGCCGCATCTGCGGCGGCCGACCGCGGAGATCGAAGTGGCGCCGGCCGAGGACCTCATGCGCGAGCACGG
>QHVM01000074.1:0-2769 GCA_003223555.1 Acidobacteriota bacterium
AGAAGAAACTGCCGCTGGACTGGCCGGGGTTGAAGTTCTTGACACCGATCCTGCGGTAGGACGCGCCGAACTTGGCCGTGTGCCGGCCCCACAGCTTGGAGATCGAGGTATTGGCGTCCCACGAGTAATAGGTGATGTTGTTGATCGGGCGCTCGCCGAACATGTAGCCGTTGTAGTCCGTGCCGTAAGAACCGATCGCGAAGTACGGGAACTTCTTCACGGGAACCTGGTTGACGAAGCTCGACGAGAAGCCGAGCGTGCCCGGATCGAACCCGGCGACCGGGACGCAGTCGTCGGCGAAGCTGGTGTAACCGAGGCGCACGTGCGCGGCGGTCGTCGAGTTGGGCGTGATGGTGTTGTTGATCGCCACGGCGTGCACCGTGCGGTACAGGGCTCCGTCACCCGGGTCGGCATGGTTCGCGCCGATCTCCTGGGTCTTGCCATCCTTCAGGTACGAGCGAGGCTGAGGCTCGACGGAGTGGTAGTACGCGTACATCGCCGAGGTACGGAAGTTGTCGCTCCAGATCTGATCGAGCTTGCCGGTGGCGGTCCGGGACCGGTCCACCAGCTCCGAGCTGGCCGGCCCGGCCTGGGGCCAGTATTGCCGCATCGCCTTGGCCACCGGGCTGATGCGGTCGGCCGGGATCACGTTGCCCGGGAACGGCGTGCGGATGAACTGCCCGGGGTGGCTCGGGTCGGGCCGCGTCGTCAGCGGATCGTAGACCGTGAGCCCGCTCTGGGAGAAGTCGCCGTTCAGCTCCCGCTCGCTCGGAGCCCTCACGACCGAGTCGTCGATCGTGTCGGTCTTGTAGCCCTCGATCGACGCCCAGAAGAAGGTCTTGTCCTTGACGATCGGACCGCCGATCGAGCCCGCGTACAGGTAGAAGTAGGTGTCGGGCTTCTCGCAGGACCCGTTACCCAGCTCGCAGGCCTTGCGGGCGAAGTAGGACAAGGATCGCGTCTTGGCCGGCCGGTTCTGCCCCAGGAGGCTCCCGTGCCAGGCGTTCGCGCCCGACTTGCCCGTCATGTTGAAGACGCCGCCGCCGGTGCGCCCCATCTCCGCGTCGTAGGTGGTGACCTGGACCTTGACTTCCTCGACCGCCTCGAGTGACGGGATGACCACGGCGCGGTTCCGGATGTCGACGATCGAGACGCCGTCGAGCGTGTAGTTGTTGCCGCGCCGCGGTCCGCCTCCGAGCTGGAGCAGAGAGGAGTTGGTCTGGTCCTGCTGTCGGACGAACTGCGGGTCGCCGGTGTGGGTCACCCCGGGCGTTATGGTCGCGAGGAAGAACGGGTTCCGGCCCGCGGTGGGCAGCGTCTCGAGCGTCTTGCTGTCGAGCGTGCTGCTCACCGAGGCGTTCGAGGTCTCGAGCGGCGTGGCTCCCTCGACCGTGATCGATTCTTGCAGGTTGCCGACCTCGAGCGTGAAGTCCAGCGTGAGGAATTGCTGGGTGCCGATGTGGATCCCCTTGTCCTCGATGCTCTTGAAGCCCTGCATCGAGACCTTGAGCGTGTAGTCTCCGGGATCGACGTTGACGAACGCGTACTCACCCAGGTGGTTCGTCTGGGCGGTGCGGCTCGCGTTGGTCGCCTCGTTGGTCAGCGTGACCGAGGCGCCGGGCACCACTCCCCCCGCCTCGCGCACCGCGCCCCGCAAGCCGCCGTGGTACGTCTGGGCCAGGGCTGGCGTCGCTCCGGCGAGCAGCGCGAGGCCGCAAACCAGCCAGCGTCTCGAACCCGTCACATGCGGGCGGCGCGGCTCCGGAGGAATGCAGGACCCATCGACTTAGGAAATGTTGCGGTGTTTGTAGGCCGAAACGCCCCGCAGATCAAGCGCCTTTTTTTGAACCGGGCCGAGCCCACGCCTTTTTTGTCAGCCCGCGGCGGTATGATCCCGCCCTGTCGCCTCCAGCTCCACCGGCCCTGCGCCGCCAGCTCGGCCTCTGGGCCGTCTCGGCCCTCGTCGTGGGCGACATGCTGGGCACCGGGATCTTCTTCACTCCCGGGGAGCTGGCCGCGGTGGCCGAGACGCCCTCGCAGGTGTATTTCTTCTGGGCGCTGTGCGGCGGGATCACGCTTTGCGGGGCCTTGACCCTGGCCGAGCTGACCGCGCTCCTGCCCCGCGCGGGCGCCAGCTACCACGTCATCCGCGAGGGGTTCGGGCCGTTCTGGGCCTTCGTCAAGATCTGGGTCGAGATGTGGGTCAGCGGGCCCGGCTCGGTGGCCGGCGTCGCCGTGATCCTCGGCGAGTTCACGGTCCGGCTGCGCGGAGCGCCTTCGGGAGTCTCCGCCACGACCTGGGGCGCCCTGGCCATCGCCGTCTTTGCCGCCGTCAACCTGTGCGGTGTCGTCTGGGGAGGCCGCACCCAGGTCGTCCTGACCATCGTCAAGGTCGCGGGACTGTTGGCACTCGTCCTGGGCAGCCTGCTCCTCGCGGCACCCGCCGTCCCGGCCGCCACCGGTCCGGGGGCGACCGCTCACGAGGCCAGCCTCCTCGGCTTCGTCCGCCTGGTGGGGCTCGGCGTGGCGGCGGTCCTCTTCACCTACGACGGCTGGATCGACGTGAGCCATGTGGGCGGCGAGGTGAGGGAGCCGGCCAGGCACCTGCCCCTCGCCCTGGGGCTCGGCGTCGGCGGCCTCACCCTCCTCTACCTGCTCGTGAACTTCGCGTACCTGCGCATCGTCCCCCTGGAGGCGATGCGGGCGGCGCCGGCCGCGGTCGCCCCCGCCGTCGCTCTCGCCACGTTCGGGCCCACCGGCGGCCAGGTC
>QHVM01000074.1:2788-13822 GCA_003223555.1 Acidobacteriota bacterium
GGCCTGGTCATGACCCTGCCCCGGCTCTACTACGCGGGCGCCGAGCAGTACCGTTCCGCCACGGAAGGCAGCCGGCTCGGCCTCTTCTTCAGGGTCCTGGCCTGGGTGCCGGCGCGGAGCGCGGTCCCGGCCGGCTCCGTGCTCTTCGCCGCCGCTCTCTCCATCACCGCTCTCTGCTTCTTCGGCACGTTCCGGCGGATCGTGACCTACTTCGTCGTGCCCCTGCACGTGGTGAACATCTTGATGGTGGCTTCGGTCTTCCGCCTGCGCCGACGCCTCGGAAACACGACGGCCGGATACCGCACTCCGGGCTACCCGCTGGTGCCGGCGGTCTACGTCCTGGTGCTGGCCCTCTTGCTCGTGAGCGCGATCGCCTACAACCCCCGGGACACCGTGATCGGGATCGCGATGACCGCTACCGGTCTTCCCATCTATCTCTGGATCCGTGCCCGAGGGCGGCCGTGAGCGCCTTCGGCGTTTACGTTCGCGATGGCCGCTCTACTCGATGTCCGCCGGATCGTTGAACAGCACCGTCAGCCTGATGCTCCGGTGCTTGAACTGCGGGAAGCTGGGCGCGCTGGGATCGGCGGGTCGAGGTTGGAGGCGCTGGCTCGTGGCCCGACGCAGACGCTTTCAGCGCATGTCCTGCGTGCTATAGAGGGTGGCCCGGTGGATCGCTCCCACGGACATGCAGAGCTGAGTCAGTACGCCTGTGTTGGAGTCGCACGTGTCGACCGCCCCAAGGAGGGGAACAGGTATGCCATTCCACAAGAGAGCATCCGCCTCAACGTGCCCTAGGAAACGGCCCACCGCCGCGAAGGAAAGGCCAGGGAGCGTTGACCAATTGGGTTGAGACACATTCGTCCACGGCTCGAGGCCTCGGTACGAAATCCGCCAGGTGCATGATGAGTCCAGGAACCCACACATGGCTGCGACACTGGCGTGCCCAATGCCGCTGAAGTCCGCCACCACCAGGCCATCGACCGTGTCGGTCAAGGCCGGTTGCAGCTTCTCCCAGTTCGAAAACAACATTCCCGGCGCCGACTTCGGACTGTAGCTGACCATCCAGAACCTGCTCCCGCCGTCGCCCACTACGCCAAAGACATCCGTCGTCCCGTTGCCGTCGAAATCGCCAAACCGAAGATCCTTCACACGGTATACGGAGGTCTGAACCAGCACGAACGGCGTATTGCCGCCGTAGGATACCCACCACACTGTCCCGTCGGCATAGAAGACATCGGCGATCCCGTCACCGTCAAAGTCACCCACGGCCATATCGGCGATCGCAGCCCCCGCAGGAACAGTGGGGTTGAGAACCTCCCAATCGGAAATGCCTGCCCAGGAAGCCACCAGCCGGCCGCCATGCATGGCGACCACGTCGGCACGGCGATCGCCGTCGAAATCTCCGATCAGCAGTCGGTCGATCGCTTCCATCTTCGCGCTGAGGAACCGCCACTCGCGGGCGCCGCCTGCCGAACAGTACCAGGCCTGACCGGTTGCGAGGAACAGGTCATCGGCCCCGTCGCCGTCGAAGTCGCCAACGCCGATATGATCGGTCGGGTTGGCCAACTCGAACTGGTTGGGGGTCGCGCCAATATTTATGTGGTCGACGCTATCCAATAATTGAATGCTGCTATCCTTGAACAGCAGCGCGTCGTCCTCTTCCTCGAGCGAGACGTTACTATGGAAATCCGTGTCGAAGCAGGACGTCCCTCGCAACTCGTAGTTGACCCGGTTTGTGGCGAGAAACGTGTTTCCGAGGATGTTTACGTAGAATCCGCCCTGCCCGCCGTACCAGTGATGATTGTCTTCGGTTCCGTGCATGTCGAAATCCTGGTTGAAGTAATCGCCGAAAAATCCCGAGTACGAGGGCGCGCTGGACAGGACGAGGTTGTACGCGGCACGGTACTCGTTGTGCGGTTCTCCTGCGGCCGTGACGGCGTGGCGGTTCATCAGGAACGTATTCCCCTCGATGAGCGCCCTGCCTACCGACACACCGTAGCCACCCATGTCTTTCTCGTTGTGATGCAGGAAGTTGCGCGCGACGCGTACATTTCCCAGTGTCGCAGGGTCTTCGTCAATGGACACGGTAGTTCCGCTTGAGGGGTCCCCGGTCATGGGGTTCACCGTTGAAGGATCCACGAGCGTGCAGCCGCATGGTTGCTCGAAGTCCGTGCCGTTGAACGTTACACCCTTTGTAGTGCACATCTGTGTGTCGGGATCGAAGGAATATGGCGTGGTGACGGCGACAGCCGCTTCACCCCAGTCGGATATGTCGTTGTGGTCGATCGTGGCTATGTATTGAGTCAATGCCGCAATGCTGAAAGGCGGGGGGCCCGCGAAGGGGTGCGGGAAGTGCACCTCGATCGCGGTTCTGGAGGGCCCCGACGTGGTAGAGCGGCTTTCGCCTCGCATGCGCAATCCAGTGATGCGCACATAATCGCCATCCGCCTGCAACATGCACCTGCTGCAAAGGCCAGGAGGGTTTGGGCGGTCCGCCGGGTTGGACTGGAAGAGCTGGGGGCCGAAGACCGTACCCCGGCCGTTCCCCTGCAGGGTCACACCAGCTGGTAGGACGAGGGCCGGATAGTAACTGAGGTCGATGCACGGACCCACGTCCGGAACATAGGTGGGCCCGCATTCGTTCGGGTCGCTGCCAGTGACCACAACGACGCTGCCCCACCCGACGTTGGGTACGGAGCACCCCTGAGCAAACGGACCACTGGAAAGGGACGCCCCGTCATCGGGCTGCCCCGGGTCGTCGATTGCCGACCCGTTGCTGAGGCTCTTCACCCTGGGTGATCTGCATATGGCGTTCCAGAGGTCGTAATTCGTCGCTACCCGCACGAAGCCGCTCGTCGGGTCCTTGCCTGAACCGTCGATGGCATTGAAGTCCCAGAACTCCGAATCGGCCAGGTTGCGGGGCGCAACCACGAGCGGCGAGCCATCTGCGCCACGCGCGTTCTGGATCTGGACAACGAGTTGCGTCGGGGGTGGAGGACAAAGAGAGGACGGAGTCGTAGCGTCCGTATTGAGGCATGGGAGGCTGCCTTCCAGGATGATGCTGTCGCCATCGAGCCTGAAGATCTGGTTTGCGGTAGTCGCCAGGATCGGGTCGTATCGCTGCAATTCGAGAACAAAATGCGTTTGCGGCGGAGGCGGCGGGCCGCCCGGGTCAATCTGGGGAGGGTTGTGAATCCCAATAACACTCCCGCCGGCGAACAGCATTACTTCGTGGCGGAAGATCATTCCCTGGCTGTCCACTCGGTCAGGGATCTCCACGACGCGAAGCGGGTGCGCCGACGCGCAGTCATTGAGGAATACCGTGACCCCCGTCCGCTGCCATGGCGGACCGTAATCGAGGCATTTTCCGCCATGACTGCGCACGTAGAAGAACTTGGTCGAAATGTTCATGGTGACGCTGGTCGTCGCGGCGTTCCCCGCGACATCGGCGGCCGAGCCCGTTATGACCTGGTTTGCGCCCTCCGTGGTCACCGCAACGGGCGATGAGCACGATGCGGCTCCACTCAGCGCGTCCAAGCACTTGAAAGTCACCGTCACGTTCGAACTATTCCAGCCGCCGGCATCCGGCGGCGGGTCAATGACTCCCGTGATGGTCGGTGGCGTCTTGTCGAGATTCACGATGACAGACGCCGTGGCAGTGTTGCCGGCCAAGTCGGTGGCCGTGCCGGACACGACCTGATTTGCGCCTTCCGCGCTCACTGTAATCGGCGCCGGGCAAGAGGCCACTCCACTGGTCTTGTCCGAGCACGTGAAGCTCACTGTGACATCGGAATTGTTCCAACCGGCTGCATTTGGCGGCGGACCGATGTTGGCGGACGTGACCGGGGGATCGTTGTCTACGCCGATGATCTCAATCGCGAGGACGCCGCCAGGCCGTCCGCGGATTTGCACAGAAAACGTGTTTGTCGCCTGGGGCGTAATCGGGACGTCGACCTCGGCGACGTTCTGGTTGAAGTTACGTGGTCCGATGACCTGAACCCCATTGAGGATGACGATGCTGTTGGAGACCAGCTCGGTCTCGTCATTCTGTAACCCTCCGTTGAAGGCTTTCAGGGTGTACGGCGTTGTTGGGTTGAGCAGCGCGAAGGTATCCGTCACGGTGATGGGAGCGCCGCTGCCTCGAGTGTAGCTCTTCGGCCCGAAGGCCACCCACGTGCCGGCATGGACCAGGGAAGGAAGCAGCGCAAGAAGAGCCGCGACCAGCGCGAAACGGGCAAGACGGATTATTGCCCGTGAGGTGTTCTGGCTGGTCGCAATTTCCATGAGGGGCATCAGTTCTCCAATCGATAGCTACTTGCACTCCAAGAGATCGAAGAAGGAAGAAAAGTACTACTCGAGCACGCTCTGGTAGTCCTTGACGAGCTTCTCCATCTTGGAGCGGAAGGCGGCGTCCCGCGCCATCTGCGACACGTATTCGAGCGGGAGGCCGGCAACGGCGGTGGCGCTGCTCGTCAGGCTGGCCTCGACCTTCTTCCTGGTGTCCTCGGAGACCTCGAAATTCCTGACGCTCTTGATGGCCTGGAGCTTCTGGCGGATCGCCGCCCTGTTCTCGTCCAGGTATTTCTGGGCAGTGTCCACGCCGGTCGAGGGGCTGGGCGCCGTCTTCACATCCTTCACGATGGCGGCGGAGAAGGCGTCGAACTCGCCGACGAAGGCGAGGATCTCCTGGTCCTTGCTGCATGCGCCCTCGGCCAGGGCAATCGTCGCCGCGACGGCGACCATCAGGGTCTTTCGGATGGCGTTCATTGTGAGCTCCCTTCGCACAAGACGACTTGCTGTCCGAATGCACGGGCTTCAGCTCGCCCCCGCCCGGCGCTCCCGTGCGGCGCTGTCGCCTCCAAGTGCGGGCGGAGGCCGAACGTGTCGGGTCTGCCGGGTCTGCTCCGCTGCACTCACGCTGCGGTTGGCGACGGATACAAGAGCATCCTCTCCTCATAGAGGCTCACACCCGGTAGGTTCTTGAGCTCGCTCTGGTCGAGCTGAGGGACGGCACCATTGGAGGACCGCCCGGCGCGATGGGGCTCAGTCGTGATCGCGGCGGCAGCTAACGGAGCTCTGGGCCGCCGTTGGCCGTGATTGTCAATGGGACGGGGTGTGTCGGATCGTTGCCCAGCGCGACGCTGATCGTCGCGCTACGGTGCCCACCTCTCGTCGGGTTGAACTCGACCGGAACCAAGAGGCTTTCGCCGGGCGGGATGGTGGCAGGAAACGTCGGCGGCGTGAGGATGTGGAAATCGGAGACCTGGCCGCCGGTAACCGCCACCGAATTGACGATGACCGGGCACTCGCCGGTGTTGTTGATCGAGAAGTCCAGTACCTTGGACCCTCGAGGCGGGCGAGCGCCGACGGGCACCCTGCCGAATTCGAGCGATCCGCTGAGTGTGGTCACCGGGTAGATCAGGGTTCCCCTCAGGTCGACGGTGAGCGCCGGACGGCAGAGGTCATTGCTGTTGATCGTGAGGACGCCCGCGCCCTGGGTGATGCTTGTGGGAGAGAAGCGTACGATCACATCCTCATGCTGCCCGTTGTACTCCGCTATGGCCAACGTTGTTTGCGGAACCAATGATGCTGGAATCAAAGAGAAGCCCGCACCCGAAACCGTGACGGAGCCCTTCAGGACGTCGGAATCGTCATAGAGGTCGCTGCTGAAGAAAGGCGGGGCGTCATTGGCGATGCGGACGACTCCGTCCTGGCTGGAGCCGGTGCAGACGCTGCCGAAGTCAACCGGGGCGCCCGTCACCTCGATGCGTGGGTTGGGAACGTAGCTGACGTCGAAGTCCGCGGAAAAGGCGCCCCGGTAGGCGCCATTGGACTGCGACAGCGCGAAGTGCTGGCCCACGATGCCGGTGCCGACGCCGATGGGCTTGGGGTTGGGCAACGACTCGAAAAGTGCCCCCCCGATGTCCTCGCTGTCGCCGTCCTCCGGGCTGTTGTGCGGATACTTCAGCTTGTTGTCGATCGCGACGCCGACGATGTCCTGGGCGACATCGTAAGCGGGACGGGTGGTCTGGTTGACGCCATCCCTGATCCCGAAGAGATCGTCAAAACCCTGCTGGTCGTAGCCTTGGGCAAAGACACGCAAGGTGTCGGAGGGGTCCAGAAACACCTCCCACCTCGCCGAGGCCGGAAGGTCGCCGCCCAGCGTGTCCTGCGCGCGCAGGAATCGGTCGGGGTTGAGCGCCGTGAGGAAGGTCCATTGGCCGGAGACGTCGGCCCACACGTAGGCCCTGCCACTCCAATAGGACGTCGGGAAGAAGGTGAGGTTGTTCATCCTCACGACGAAGTGCCTTCCGGGCGGGTTGTAAGTGTCCCAGTAGAACTCGAGGGTTCGCGCATAGACACCGCTGTCTGCCCCGTTGTAGGGCAGGTGGACGTGGGCCATGGTGGGCAGGCCGGTGGCCGCGTCGGGCTTGATGTAGGTGATCACTTCGGCAACCGCGGTCGTGTGCTCGGCATGCGTGATCACCTTCTCCTGCACGCTCGTCGCTCCTTCCGGCGGAGCTGGCAGCGGCACGTCGAAGTCGTAGTCCATGTCGTTGACGGGACGCTCTTCCGGGCCGTTCGGCCACCCGACACCACTCGGCCCCGCAACCTCCCGGATCCGGCTGCTGTCGAATCCCGAATACCAGGCGGCCAAGTCAATGAGGAGGGAGGGTGACGCCGGACCGTATTCGTAGTAGATGCCAAAAAGGTCGTCGGTCAGCACGTCCCCAAGGCGGCCCCCGCCCAGCCCGTTGTTGTCGGTCGCGGCGCCGAGGCCGTCGGGGAACTGGTTGGCGCCTCCGCCGTGGCCGCTCACGAAGACGTCCACCTGGGACGCGCGCGTATTCCCGCCGGAGGCGCAGAACGGCACCGCGGTGTGGCGCTGCCGCATGGTGGCGATCAGGCGCGGCGGGTGGATCTCCGTGCGGTCGCCCGAGTCCGGGTGGCCGTTGTCCAAGGCCCAGCGGCCGACCACGAAGATCCGGTCGCCGGCGGTCGGCATCGCCCACAGCGGCACGCCGATGTTGCCTGTCCCGTAGCTGTCGGCGAACGGACGGCCGCTGTTCTGTGTCTCCCACTCGACCTCGATGCGACCGGTCGACGCCGCCTCCAGGTCGCCGTTGAAGTTGGCGCTGCCTAGGATCCACCGGTACTCTTGATCCGGCAGCAGCATCAGGTCGGCGTCGTGAGCGTAGTGGTTGCCTGGAAAGTCCTCGTGCGAGATGAAGGACGGCTGCTCCTTACCGCCCGTCGCCGCGATCGTGCCGTAGACCGCCACCGGGGCCTCAGACCATACGGATATCCACTGCGGGTCGGTACGCTCCGGTGACTGGTCTCCCAACAGGCCGTCCCTTCCGCCACGGGCTCGGGACCACTGGAAGAAATGGAGGATGCCGTTGGCATCGGGAAATTCGAACGGGATGGTCTCAGGGGAAATGTTGATGCGCTCCGGTGCGGTGGCGCGGGGCAGCGGGATTCCCTTGGGGGATGGGTTGGCTTCTTCGGCGTAGACCGTGTAGTTGCCCGGGCGCAAAGCAAAGGTCGTACTGAAGGGGACCCGCAGCCGCGGGTAGTAGTCGATGCCGGGGGAGATGTTGCCTGCGTTGTCCGCATAGACCAGGCCGAGGGCGTGATCGCTTGGCGCGACTCCGAGCGTGTTGAGAGGACCGTACAAGTGCACCATGAGGACATCGTTGGGGTACCAGTTCCCGCCGGAGAAAAAGATGTACGACTTCCAGCCAAAAAGCAGCGGTTGGAACTTGCTGGGGTCGCCGGGGAAGAGACCCCCGGATACGTGCAGCGTCGGGAACCCAAGAACCTGAGCGTCGGCAGCACCTGCACCGAGGCACGAGAGCGCCACCAGCCATAGCAATACCTGGCGCCATTGGCTCGCCGGGAAGGTTGTGCGCATGTTGACCTCTCTTCCTCCCGGTGACGCGGCCGGGACCCGCGACGAGCCGGGGACCCGCGTTGTGCCCGGCGCTCCCGTCTGGCGATGTCGCCTCTAAGTGCGGGCCGGGGCCGAAACGTGTCGGGTCTGCCCGGTCTGCCCCGCTGCGCTGGCGCCGCGGGTTACAGGCGGATACAATGCCTGCCGGTTTCTCGCCTCACGCCGATGTCCGCCAACGACGCTGGGCGCGGCCTCACCGCCGGCGCCTTCGCGAGTCTCCTGACCAGGCTCGACCCGGACGCCGACCGAGCCGGGTCTGCTTACGAGCACCTGCGCCGCGCGCTGGTGAGGTTCTTCACGTGGCGAGGTGCGGCCACTCCGGAGGAGTGCGCGGACGAGACGCTGGACAGGCTGGCCATGCGCCTCGACGAGGGTACGGCCGTGGAGGACGTGCCGCGCTTCGCCCGCGGAATCGCCCGCCTGGTCCTCCTGGAGCACTGGCGGGGCCCCGATGCGCGAGCCGTTCCCCTGAAGAACCTGGGCTCCGCGCATCCGGTCGCAGCAAAGACACCCGAGGACGAGGCTGCTCCTGAATGCCTCAACCGTTGTCTGGGCGGTGAGCTGCCGCCCGACAGCCGCGACCTGATCCTCGAGTACTACGGGGCCGAAGGCCGGAGCCGGATCGAGACGCGGAAGCGCATGGCGCAAGCGCTCGGCATCTCGGAGAGCGCGCTCCGCAACCGCGCCCAGCGCCTGCGCGACCGACTGGAGCTGTGCGTGAGGCGCTGCCTGGCGTCGCCGGCGGCGGCCGCGACTCGGACGAGCGATACAAAGCCATGAAAATGCTCACTATGGAGTGGTGAAGGCCGTGCCCCCCGACCTGGATGACGCCGCCCTCCGGCGCTACCTGCTGGGCCTTTTGCCCGAGGCGGAAGCGGAACCCCTGGAAGAGGCGTACTTTGCCCGCCCGGAGGTGCTGGAAACGCTCCGCGGCGTCGAGGACGACCTCCTGGATGACTATGCCGCCGGCCGGCTCAGTCCGGGCGAGAAGGGGGCCTTCGAGGGGCGCTACCTGGCCTCGCCTCGTTTGCGCGATCGCGTCGTGGCCGCGCGCGCGCTTCGCCTGGCCTCGGCCGACCGTTTGCCGGCACGGATGGCCATCGTTCGAGCGAAACCGTGGGTGGCCCGCCTGGCCATCGCCGCCGGGGTGCTCCTCGCGGTTGGGGCGCTGTGGAGGTGGCCGCCCCGACCGCGCGAAGTAACCTCCGCCTCTCATCCGATGACGTCTCTCGCTCCGCAAACCGCTCCAGCCTCGACGCCGGGGCCTGGTCTCACGCCCGCGTCGACCGAACCGCCGCGCCACGCGGCCACGACCCCCGTGGTCCTGGCCCTCTCGCCAGTCCTGCTGCGCGGGGAGGGGCAGCCCGCCGGCCTGCGTATTCCCCCGGGAACCGAGACGGTCGTCTTGGAGCTGGAGGGTGATCCGGCCGCTTTGCCGCCCTCACGCGCCACGCTCGAGGCCTCGGTCAAGACCGTGGAAGGCGAGCCGGTCTGGCGCGGCGAGGCCCGGCGCGCGGCCGCTCGTGGAAGTGGATCCTCACCGGTCGCCTCGGCCGCCGTGCCCGCGGCGAGGCTCGGGCCGGGCGACTACCTCGTTAGTTTGTCCGTCCGCAGCACCGCCGACGGGGAGCTCTACAGCTACTTCTTCCGGGTACGCCGATGATGCATCGGACTGCGCTTCGGGCCGTCGGATTTTGCCTCCTGGCGGGGGCGATCGTCGGCCGTCCCGGCTCGGCGGTGGCGTTCGCCGATGGCGAGGTCCTCCAGCCCGGCGTGACCGCCGAATTCGAGCTGGCCGTCGGCGCGATGCGGCGCCACGCCGTGACCCTCGAGGCCGGTCAGCTCCTGCACGTTGAGGTGCGGGAGAAGGGCCCGCGCGTCCTCCTGGCGCTCCTGGACGGGAACGGCTCGGTCCTCGCCCGCAGGCAGGCGCTGTTCTTCGAATTGACCACGCTTCGCCTGCTCGCCATCGCTCCCGCCAGTGGGACGTACTCGCTGGAAGTCCGGTCGTCAGGGGAGGGCCGCCCGGGCACCTATGAGATCCGAATGGACGAGCCGCGCGCGGAGACCGGCCACGACCGCGCCCTGGTCGCGGCCGACGAAGCGCTGGCCGAGGCCTTGCGGCTGTCGAAAGGGGCCGTCGAGCAAGACAAGCGCGCCCACGCCCAGCTCGACACCGCGGAATCCGGCTTCGTCGAGGCGGGCGACCGTCGGGGACGGGCGCTCGTCATGCTCAACCGATGCGGGACGCTCGACGGTCCGACGGCCGAGGCTCAATGCGAGAGCGCGCGGAGCCTCTTCCGCGAGCTGGGCGACCGTGAAGGCGAGTTCGCGGCATTCGAGGAGGTCGGCTACCACGCGAAGGGGAGAGGCGACATGGAGGGGGCGCGGGCGATCCGCGAAGCGACGATCGAGTATGCACGGGCGGCCGGCAATCTCCTGATGCTCGCCGAGTCCTGGACCGGCCATGGCGCGACTTTCTTCCAGACGGGGGAAGCCGAAAAGGCGGTCGAGGCCTTCACCAAGGGCCTGTCGGCGGCGACGGAGGCGGGGAGCACGACCTCGGCGTACGCGAGCCTCGGCGAGGTGCAGAAGGGGTTGGAGACCGCCGAGCGCGCGCTACGCCGGGCGCGTCGTATGGAGAACCGCGTGGCCGAGGCGACCGTCCTGATCAGGATCGGCGGCCTGCAATACCAGCTCGGCGACGAGGCCGCCGCCCTGGCCCTCGCCGAGCAAGCGCTTCCGTTGGCGCAAAAGGAAGGCGGCGCCTCCACCGAGGCAACGGCGCTCGTCCTCATGGCCAGGATCCTTGGCCATCGCGGCGACCACGCGCAGGCCATCGAGTATGCCGAGCGGTCCCTCCAGTTGTACCGCCAGGATCACTACCTTTCCGCCGAGGCGAAAAGCCTCACCCTCCTCGGCCGCAACCTGTACCAGTCCGGGGACGCGCAAGCCTCCCGGCAGAAGCTCGACGAGGCGCTCCGCATCCGGCAGGCGGTTGCCGACGGCTATGGCGAAGTGCAGACGCGGTCGGTCATCGCGAGCCTCGAGCGCGATGGCGGCGACCTGCGCGCGGC
>QHVM01000074.1:13832-14406 GCA_003223555.1 Acidobacteriota bacterium
ATCACGAACCCGGACCTCCGCGCCTCCTTCGTGGCCAGGGAGGAGGACGTCTATGGGACGTACATCGACATCCTGACGCGTCTGCATGAGCAGGACCGGTCCGCGGGCCAGGACGCGGCCGCGCTCCAGACCAGCGAGCGGGCCCGGGCGCGGGTCCTGCTCGAGGCGCTCATCGAGGCGCGGGCCGACATCCGCCAGGGTGTCCCGCCCGCGCTCCTCGAGCGGGAGCGCACCCTCCAGGCGGACATGAGCAGGGCCTCGAAGCGGCTGTCGAGCGCCCTGACCCGCGAGGGCGCGACGGACGTCGCCGAAGCTCGCCAGCAGTTCGAAGGCAAGTCCGAGGAGTATCGGCTCATCCAGGCACGGATCCGCCAGGAGAGCCCACGCTACGCCTCGCTCACCCAGCCGGAGCCGGCCACGGTGGAACAGATCCGGCGGGACGTGCTCGACGGGGACACTGTCCTGCTGGAGTTCTACCTCGGGGACGAGCGGAGCTTCCTGTGGGCCCTGACCCACTCGGCCCTGGTGAGCGAGGCGCTGCCGGGGCGGGCGACCATCGAGGCGATCGCGCGCA